>CAYHFN010000058.1:0-16837 GCA_964355925.1 uncultured Chitinophagaceae bacterium | reverse complement strand
TTCAATTTCATCCGCGGGGGAATGGAACAATACTGAATGATTTCCAAAGACAGTGCCGACCCTAGTACTGGTTATATTTATCTCGTGCGGATCGATAATGGATTCATTGTTGATCTGTTTGATTGCAGATTTATTTTTCATCTGCGAAAGGATTTCATTGGCAAGAGTAATAGCTGTTCCACTTGGTGAGTCTTTCTTTTTGGTATGATGTGTTTCATGGATGGCAACATCATAATCTGAGAAAGCATTCATTAGTTGAGCTGCAGTTCTAACAATACGGAAGAACATCTGCGCACCAATGGAAAAATTATTTCCATACACTAACGTGCCATTATGTTTTTTAACAAAGGAAAGTACATTCTCTTTTTGATCCTGCCAGCCCGTTGTTCCTTCGATAAGTGGAATACTAAGAGAACTACAAATCTCGGCGTGGGAAGAGACGAAAGCAGCCTGAGAAAAATCAATACAGCAATGTATTTGATGCTGTCTATAAAATTCTGATGATACCGTGGGAAGTGGTGAAGAAGAAGTGAAAGCAGCAACAATCGAATGTCCGCGCTGTACCGCGACAGATTCGATTTCTTTTCCCATTTTTCCGTATCCGATCAATGCAATGTTCATATTCATTCCTTTTTATCTAGTAAGACTTGCCATATCTCAGAGATTTGGCAAGTCTTACGTAGGTTTAAAATGAAAAAACGCAGAGGGTTCGCTAAGGACTCTCTACGTTTGAATGAAATGCACCGAAAAACTAACGGCAAAAATGATTCTTGCAGATTGTCGTTAGCGCTTTGTTCCGATATCTCGAAACAACAGTCTGCAAGTCGTATTCTTGCATCCCAAGAATGGAACGGAAACACGTTCCATCTTTCGGCGGTACTATCCTCAAACCTTTTCATCGCGCCTTAACGAACTGTTCTGTTCTCGGCGTGATTACTCGTGTGTACCGCTCCTCTAAGACTACTATAATAAACAAAAATGTATTTCAGTTGTCAACAAATATTTTGTATTTTCAAGATGTACAAGCACTATACATTTTTATTCTTTGTTGAAAACCAATGATCGCAAAACTTGCTTTAGAAAACGGAACAATATTTACCGGAGAACATTTCGGCGCAGAAGGAGAGACATACGGTGAAGTATGTTTCAATACTAGCATCACCGGATATCAGGAAATTCTTACAGACCCATCGTACGCCGGGCAGATCGTAACGATGACGTATCCGCTGATTGGAAATTATGGTGTCAATACGGAAGATGTTGAATCCATAAAACCGCAGGTAAGCGGATTTGTTGTAAAAGAATATTTTGATTTTTACAGTAACTGGCGTGCAAATTCGTCACTGGGTGATTGGCTGAAGAAGAATAATATTCTTGCGATACAAGGAATCGACACTCGTATGCTTACGAAAATTTTGCGCAACCAAGGTGCAATGCGCGGTGTTATTTCCACCACAGACTTGAACGACGAAAGTTTGATCGCAAAAGCAAAATCATCGCCGGATATGAACGGACTTGATCTTGCGAAGAAAGTAACTACGCAAAATGAATATCAATGGAACGAAATAGATAAAACTGCATATGCGTTGACCACGAAAAATGGTGAAACCAATAATGCAAAATATAAAGTGGTCGTATTTGATTATGGCGTGAAACAAAATATTCTTCGTCGTCTTGCAACGTACGGCTGCGATCTTATTGTTGTTCCGGCAAGCTATACTGCGGAACAGGTTTTGGCAATGAATCCGGATGGAATTTTTCTCTCGAATGGTCCCGGCGATCCGGATGCGGTAAAATATGCAATATTGAACATCAAAAAATTAATTGGTAAGAAACCGATCTTCGGGATCTGCCTCGGACATCAATTGCTTGGGTTAGCACTTGGTGGAAAAACATATAAATTAAAATTTGGTCATCGCGGCGGGAATCATCCCGTAAAGAACCTTCGCACCAATGAGATCGAAATAACGTCGCAGAATCACGGCTTTGCGGTGGACTGGAAGTCGATGGATCAATCACAAATTGAACTGACGCATATCAATTTGAATGACCAGACAGTGGAAGGATTCGAGCATAAAAAATTTCCGCTCTTCTGTGTGCAGTATCATCCGGAAGCGTCGCCCGGTCCGCACGACAGTGATTATCTTTTCTCTAAATTTGTGCAGATGATGGTTACATATAAAAACTAGATAAACAAAAGCCGCTTTTAGCGGCTTTTGTTTATTGTTTCGGGGATTCTTTCTTTTCAAAGAACTCATCGCTGATCCCTTTATTGATCTGATAATCAGAATAGATCAACTCGACCATTCCTTTCTTCGGCATCCTATTCGGGCTATAAATTTTTTCAGCAAGGGAATCCGCATTTTGATCAAAATCGAATTTTGCCGTAATCTTTGACGGCAGCACATATTTTCCTTCAATGACGGTGCTTTCGATCAACACTTCGATCTTTCGTCCTTCCATTGGGAACGCTTCCAGTTTTGTAATCGTCCACTGGCTTTCATCCACCCAAATAAAGCTTTCGCGGATCTGTTTTCCTTTTTCCGGTTTAGTGACAAGACGGATCTTATATAACACTTTCCCATTGACCTCTTCTTTTCCCATCAAGGATGGATCGAATTTTGTTAGGAGATCGCCGGGGTTAAGATCCAATATATTTTTTGGAATAAAGGAGGTTCCTTTGGACTCAGTCTTGAATTTGTTCGGCTGTTTAAAATAGATCTTCACGTTCATTTGTGGAACCTTTAATCGTTCCATGTTCACTTTTCCGGTGAGCATCGCCGAATAATCCTTCACAACATCGAAATTCGCTTTAACATTCAGCAATATCTTTTCTGCAGACAGTTCCTGTGAGTATGCATGCAATGAACTGCAGAACAATAGAATAACTATTGCCGAAAAAAGTTGAAAGGTCCGGGTAAACAAGTTGTTGTTCATAGGATTGTTTAAATATTCTGACATTCTCATTTTAGTTTTGATTCTTGATGTGCAATTACTTTGTTATAGATTGCCATCATAATTGTTCCGGTAATTCCTATAGCGATCATCGAGATCCAAATCATAGAAGGATTGCCGGTCGCTTTTGATGTTTGATAGATCCATCCGCCAAATGGATCGCCGACAAATCGTGCAATAGCGATTGGAAGGAAAGCATACCCTTGATATAATCCCTGTTGACCTTTCGGTGCAATTTCAGAGATATATTCATAATATCGCGGGGCTTGGATCATTTCGCCGATCGCAAACGCAACAATACCGGCAGCGATTGTCGGGATGGAGGGATGAATTGCAATAATGATCCAGATGAGCGATGAAACTGCGAATCCGATCAAAATTGCTGACCGTGTTGGAATATTCTTTGTCAATCGATTGATTGGAATTTGAAAAAGAATGATTGCTCCTGCACCTGCCCACGACTGTACGATCTCGTATGGTGCTTCTTTTCCGATATAATCGGTGATGTAATATGGAACAATGATGAACTCCTGCCAAAAGATGATCCAATACAATGAATAGATCAGCAGGAAGATCATAAATTTAAAATTACCAAGAACAACAAAAAGATTGGAGAGTTTTTTCCCCAACGATTCGGTCACAGCATTTTTTTCACTTTGAACATCTTTATACAACAGCAAATTGACGATCAGCATGGCAAAACAACTGATCGAAGAAACAAGATAGACGAATTCATTTCCAAAACTATCGCGGACAAAATATGCGATCGTCGGACCGATCATCGCACCGGCGTTGACAAGCCAGTAGTAAATTGCAAAACCAAGTGATTTTGTTTTTTCCGTAGATGTTATTGCAACGGTTCCAAGTACCGATGGTTTAATGAACGAACCGCCGAAGGCAGTGAAAATGAGGAATGCCAATAATAACCAGTACAGGGGTATGCCGCTGTATATTCCCGCAAATGCAGTCATACCAACTGAACCGATAAGAAAATATCCAAGACCCAGAATTGTAAACGCAATATTAAATGAGCGGCGAAAACCCCATTTATCGGCAAGCGTTCCGCCGAGAATTGGCAAGAGGTAGATCAAGCCGCCGAAAATTCCGGAGAGTGTACCTGCTTCTGTTTCCGTAAAACCGAGCCTATTGCGTAAATAAACCATAAAAACGATTTGCTGCCCGTAGTATGCAAGGCGTTCAAATAATTCCATTCCGTTGGCGACCCAGAACGGCGGGAGGAACCCTGATTTAATTTCAGCGATGGTTTTGGATATATTCATGGTGTCCTTTTTGAAACAAACGGGATGAGGAAAAATTTATGATAAAATATCTTTACGTTTGAAAATCATCAATGTCGCGCCCCAAAATGCCGCATTATATGCTCCCAAGATTAGAACAGAATCCCTGATACTTTCCCAGTCAAAAGGATCGCGTAGTGCCTGCTGCCAGACATTCATATGTGTTGTAAAAAGCCATGGTTTAATATTTTCGACGGACTCAACAGGGAGAAAGGTGATGATATAAAAAATCGCAATGATCACCATCGTAATGATGATCGGCCCAATTGCGTTCTCCACCAGCGACGAAATGAAGAACGCTAACGATGCTACAACAAACATCGACCAGATTGCCAATGTATAGGCAAAAAAGAAATGATAGTATAAATTTACTTCTGGAAGAATAACGATTCCTTCCTTATCAAGCGCGATAAGGTCGCCGGTGCCAAAGATCCATACTCCAAGACCGATGGAAAGTACTGCAATACCAACGACAAGTGAAGCAGTGTAAATAAGCGTTGCAATATATTTTGCGTTCAATATTTTTGTCCGGGAAACGGGGCGAATAAGTGTTAAACGGAAAGTGCCCGCCGTCGCTTCACCCGAAAGCTGATCGCCGGCAACCAGCGCAATAAGGGATGGTACATGCACCCATAATCCGTTCATAATGATCTGAGCAACGGCCCAGCCGTTGAACAAATTCCCTGTTATCAAAAATTCCGTCTGCATTGTTCGCAATTGATATTGTATGAATTTTCCCCCTTCGATCCACATGATCCACATGATGATGGGGATCAGAACACCAACGGCAATGAATCCGATGTACGTTCTCCATTTGGAGTAGGTTTTGAAAAGTTCCCAGTAGATAAGATTGAGCATAAAATTAAGTTAAAAGTGTGAAGTCAAAAGTAAAAAATTATCTAAATTGATCAATTGAATACTTTGCAATTTTGACTTTTAACTTTCATTGGTTACTTCCAAGAAATATTCTTCCAAGCTGCGTTTTGGTTGTACAGAAAACACTTTGCATTTTGCTTTTACTAATTCATTAATGACTGAAGGGACATTCTTTGGGTTTACCTTAGCAATGATGCCCTCATCCGTTTGAACTATTTCAGAGACAGTTTTAAGCTTTCCCAACACACCAAGAGATTTTTTGACTGGTTCAACGTTGAAGAGAACCTTGTTTGCGTTTGCTTTCAGTAATTCTTCGACACTTCCTTGCACTAACATTTTCCCTTTGTTAATGATCGCCATTCGCGTTGCAACCTGCTCGACCTCATTCAATAAATGCGACGAAAGAAAAACGGTGAGGCCTCGTTCTGTCGTCAACCGAACGATCAGCTCACGCACCTCTTTCATTCCCTGCGGATCGAGACCATTGGTCGGTTCATCCAGCATGATCAACTCTGGATCGCACAATAATGCTTGTGCTATACCGAGACGCTGTTTCATTCCGTGGGAAAAAGTCTTCACTTTGTCCAATGCACGTTCTGCCAGACCGACAATGTTGAGTGTATCCATGATCTTTTTGTCGGCTGGTGTTTTGCCGAGTGTGAGCGAGCCGGCAATCTGCATGTTACGATACGCTGAGAGGTATAAATAGAAATCAGGTTTCTCGACAATCCCTGCAACATTTTTCAATGCAAGTTCACGGTGTTTAAAAAGATCGTGACCGAATAGTTCTACCGTTCCTGTTGTTGGTTTGATGAGCGAAAGGATCATCCGAATGGACGTACTTTTTCCTGCTCCATTCGGTCCGAGAAATCCGAAAACGTCGCCGCGATGAACTTCAAGATTGATATCCTGAGCAGCCCAGCGGTTCTTATAATGCTTTCCGAGATTTTTAGTGCGAAGAATGATGTCTGACATTATTAGAAATTGACAATTGAAAATAAAAAGTGGACAATTGTCCTTAAATCATTTTCAATTGTCCACTTTTCATTATTCATTAAAAAATTTAATTCGGTTCGCGCAAAACATCAGTTGATTGAATATCTTTTCCTTCAGTGATCTTTGCTTTTGCCGCTTTTCCTTTCAATGCATCTTCAATAACTTTTACATGGCCAACCTTAGTCTCTTCTGCACCAAGATCAAGTCCTGTATCCGGATCTTTGATCGGTTCGCCGACACGAAACACATCGAATTCCATTCCAACTTTTACATTTCCTTCGGAACCGGGTTTCATTAATAATGTACCATCGCTGTTCATTTTCAAAATTTTTCCACTGAACGGAATCTTTGCCATATTTTCCGTGATCAGTGTTACAACACCATCTACCGCTTTACGGCATGCTTTACCAATATCAGTGTCATCCCAACTATCCATATTATTGAAATCAATTCCTTCGTAATCAAAAGAGATACCAGTTGAGGATTCTTCTCCTTCTTCTTTTTCAGCAGCAACAATTTCGCCGGTAACAGTATTTATAAGACGAACATCAACAACAGCGCGCGATGTTTTTCGTTTGATGCCGCCGCTGATGAATGACAATCCTCCGGAAACCTGATTTTCTTTTGTACCGAATTCTGATACCGATCCGACTATAAGCAGTTCAACGCCGAGAAGTTTTCCAATTTTTGGGGCAGTTTCCGCTGTCACTAATCCGCTCTCTCCAAGCTTTTGTTCGCTTAACACTCTTTCCAATTCCTGACGTTCGATGACAGTGAACTTTGCTGATTTTACCAATGCCGTTGTCAGCATATCTGCAACGCCGGAACCAAGATGACTGTAACCGGAGCCGGTTTTATCTTCAAATGAAGAGATTGCCACACGTTTTTTCAGTTGGGCATCTGCAAGCGAGATGAAAAGAACAAGAGCAAGGATTAGACTAATTCGTTTCATAGTAAGTCTCCGAATAGGTTATTATAGTGTGAATGAATCGTTGGAAATATAGAGAGAATGAAGGCGAAAGGCAATGGAATGAAGTGGCAACTTTTCCCGTTCTTGTGCATCTTAATCACATAAATGGACAAATAGATCGGAAGCAGTGTACACCATAACAGTTTCAGACGAAGAATTAGTATTGCAGTTTCGAAACGGGAACCTTAATTCCGGAGGATTACTATATTCTCGCTATAAAAGTTCAATCTATACCTTTTGTCTGAGAATGCTGAAGGATACAGAAGCATCAAAAGATGCAACACAGGAAACTTTTCTTAAAATGGTGACAAATATTCAATCAGTTCAAAAAGGAGCTGCTTTCAAATCGTGGTTGTTCTCTGTGGCGAGAAATGAAGTATTGATGGTGGTGCGTAGAAACAAGATCGTTCCAATGGAACAGTTTGATGATGAAGCAATTGTGTTCGATCTTTCCACACCGTTAAGTATTACAATGCAGAGTGAAATAAGGGAAAAAATTCAGGAAGCAATATTACGGTTGAAACCGGCATATCGTGAAGCATACATGCTGCGGGAGATCGAAGGATTTTCATATGAAGAAATTGCGACAGCAACAGGTACTACCGTCAGTGCAGTAAAATCAAAATTATTTAAATCACGTGTTGCATTAAATGAAATGCTCGCGCCGTATCGGTAAGGAGAACAATTATGAACTGCCAGACAACAAAAGAACAGATCAGTCAATTTTTAGATACCGAACTTCGTTCTGTAGAATTGCAGTCGATGTTTCTTCATTTGAGCGAATGCGAAGAGTGCAGAACATTTTTCATCCAAACAAAAGAAATTCACGACGGCGTAAAGTCTATTGAGTATATAGCCGCGCCGGAAATTATCGATCAAAAATTTGCAGTGCTTGGAATGGAGCAGACACAACAATCAATTCTGTCGCGACGGTTTACGATATCTGTTCCGTCTGCTCTCTACTCTGTGGGTGCTGCTATTGTAATGTCGCTATTTATTTATGTGGTAGGGAATATTCAAGAAAAGAGTCTTCTGTCACAATACCGACAGACAATGAACTACACAGGACAGCTACAAGTAAGTTCATCGAACAATAATTGATGTAGAGTATGATTATTACAATGGAGAGAATATGAAATTTATTAAATGGTTCTTGATCGGAAGTGCTTGCGTTGGCATTCCTTTCTTTACTTTTCATCATCCGTATGATCTGTGGCCGTCCGTCATTGCGGGAATAGCCGGAGGGATATTCTTTTTCCTGCTTCTTCTTGTTGTAGGCATTAAGAAATATTTTTCAAAGAAGGAACAATTTTTTTTCGGATTTGTTCACTCTATTTTTATTGTTTCCTTTGTTGCATATTCGGTTGTTTTTTATAAAACAACTTTATTTCAACGAGAGAATCTGGGTTCTATTCGGTCGCAGATAGGATCACAAATTATCATAGGAGATGAAATTTATAACCGAGCCATACCATTACTTCGTACATATTACGATCAAGCTGTTCAGAAGAAACAAAAACCTCTTGTCGAAGTATTCAAGTCTCTTTATCAAAATAAGATCAATAACGGCATCTTCATACCAAATACTGGTATTCCCAATTTCACAGGACCAACCTGGACATTTATTCAATATTCTGGGGACTCACTAGTAAAATTCATCTGTATCGATTCAATCGGGAAAGGATTGAAAGCAGATTTCAAAGGCTTTAACGGATTGATGGGAAAAATTCAATATACGGCTTTGATAACGAAAGGTGGGGTGAAATATGAACGGAATAATTAGTAAGACTCTAAAACATCCTTCATTTCCCAAGATATTTTTTCTCTGTTCGGTCTTAATTTTAACCATTACACTTATTAAAGTATTTGTATGGATTCCACCTCAGTTTGATTCTTCGTTCAGGCAATGGGTGGCAAGCGAGTTCATTGCACCGGTGGCTGCCGGAGGAATTATTGTCGGATATGGAATTAACGATTTTCAAGGAACTCCTTACCCGGTGATTGGATTCCAAACATATTGCACAACATTCCTTTCGTTGTTTTTACCGTTTGTGCTTGGTCCGGTTGCCTTTTTTTCAATCGGAAAACGATTGAAAGAAATTAGATCGGAAGGTAAAAACCCTTCGATATTATTCCGAATGGGATATACACTTTGTTTTGTATGGATGATTTTTGTTTCTGTTTATTTTATTGCATCTACTAAAGGTGCCTATCCAGTGAATCAGTTAATGAAAAACGATAATGTCATTTCCAAATATCGAGATGATGTTGTTGATAAAATTTCTGCTATTTGTAATTCTGCACAGTTATACTACATTCTGCCACCGGAGTACGGAGGTGGTGGAAACACTTTTCTAAAAAATAACAGACCGCTGACATTGAGTGATCTTGGATTTGAAGAAAAGACATCATTTGGAAGAACGATTCTATACCAACAATATTCTGACACAATCCTCCATCTACATTTTATTGGGAACAGAATAGGGAAAATAAATACCAGCTCTAATTCTGAGATTACTCACGTTGTTGAATATGAAGTGACAATATCTCCTTCTAAATACAAAATTGATATGAACTATTAAAAAGAGAATCATTTATATATTTAAAAAGCATTGTAAGCACTTCTTGTTTCAACCTCATTTTTTTTCTACTTTAAGACAAAATGAAATCCCCGAAGCGATCAAATCTCCGGGGATTTTGCAATCTTGTTAATCCGCGCTTTTTGCGTCCCGTGTTCTTTACGGGATTGTAATATTGTAATAAAAAATGAGCACTCCCTTAATGAAACAATATGCCTCGGTGAAGGCGAAATATCCGGATACGATCCTGCTGTTTCGGATGGGGGATTTCTATGAAACATTCGATGATGATGCCAGAACCGCATCGAAAGTTTTGGGAATTACGCTAACACGACGGGGAAAAGCAGGAGATGTTGGGGAAACGCCTCTTGCAGGATTCCCTTATCACGCGTTGGAGACATATCTTCCGAAATTACTGAAAGCGGGACTTCGAGTTGCAGTATGTGAACAAATGGAAGATCCTAAATTTGCTAAAGGGCTTGTGAAGCGCGATGTCATAGAAGTTGTTACTCCGGGAGTAGCATTCTCCGATAAAATTCTCGAACAAAAACAAAATAATTATCTCGCTTGCGTTGCTTTGCCAAGTGCCATCGCTGCTGCAAATGATCCGATCGGTTTCTCATTTGTTGATATTTCCACCGGAGAATTCTTTGCATCGGAATTTCCTTTCAGACAATTGCCCGAAATCCTTTCATCGATTGCCCCTGCAGAATTACTTGTGCAAAAGCGTGACAAAGAATCATTGCAGGAATTGCTTCGACATTCATACAAAGGGATTTACACAAATCTTGATGATTGGCTTTTTCAATATGATTACGGCTTTGATAAACTGATCCAACATTTTAAAACGCAGTCACTCAAAGGATTTGGTGTTGACCAAATGAGCATTGGGATTCTTTCTGCCGGCGCAGTGATGCATTATCTGAATGAAACGCAGAAAGCAAATCTAGCACACATTCAAAAGATCGTTCCGTATGCTGTTGATGAAACGATCGTACTGGATTCCGCTACAAAACGAAACTTAGAAATCACCTCATCCCTTGGCGGCTCACCGGATGGAACATTATTCTCTGTTCTCGACAAGACCAACACGCCAATGGGAGGACGGCTCCTTAAAAAATGGGTGAGCAATCCGTTAAAGAAAATTGAGCAGATCCATTGGCGCACCAACGGTGTTACAACTCTTGTTGGATCGTCATCGCTTCGGACTTCGCTTCAAAATGAACTTTCTGAGATCGGAGATATGGAACGGTTGATCGCCCGCATTGCGACGAGCCGAGCCAATCCGCGTGAGATGCTTGCGCTGAAGAGAATTTTGCAGAGTTTGCCAAAATTAAAAAATATTTTAAGCGCAGCAAAGAATGACCCTTCGACGCGTCCTGCAAAAAACACAGGACTTGCTCAGGGTGACCAATCGTTGTCTGAAATTAATTCCCGCCTTCAATTACTTGATGATCTTTCGGATGCAATTACTCGTGCGGTGAACGACGATCCACCGGTAAAGCTGGAAGATGGCGGAGTGATTCGAAATGGTTACAATAAAGAATTGGATGAACTTCGATCATTATCATTCTCTGCAAAAGACTGGATCTCAAATTTGCAGATTAAAGAGCGGGAAAGAACCGGAATATCGTCGTTGAAGATCGGTTTCAATAATGTGTTCGGATATTTTATTGAGATAACGCATACGCACAAAGATAAAATTCCGAATGATTATATCCGCAAACAGACGATGACGAATGCGGAACGGTACATTACGCCGGAATTGAAAGAGTACGAAGACAAAGTATTAAATGCCGATGAAAAGATCCTTGCAATTGAATCACGATTGTTCAACGAACTGCGCACGTATGTTTCGCAATTTGTTGGCATCATCCAATCCAACGCACAACAGATTGCAATTGTAGATTGTTTGGTTTCTCTTGCTCAGGTTGCGGAAGAAAATAAATACACGCTTCCCGAAGTAAATGAGAGCGATGAACTTGTTATCGAAAACGGTCGTCACGCTGTTATAGAACGTCTGCTTCCGATTGGAGAACGATATATTGCTAACTCGCTTCAATTAGATATCAAAGAACAACAGATTCTCATAATCACCGGACCAAATATGAGCGGTAAATCATCCTACCTTCGTCAGGCGGGATTGATCGTGCTGCTTGCACATATCGGAAGTTATGTTCCCGCGCAACGTGCGGTGGTTGGTTTGGTGGATAATATCTTTACGCGTGTTGGTGCGAGCGATAATATCACCAGCGGTGAAAGTACATTCCTTGTAGAAATGCATGAAGCAGCGAACATCGTCAACCGCGCAACGAAGCGGAGTTTGATCTTACTGGACGAAGTGGGAAGAGGAACAAGCACGTTCGACGGAATTTCTATTGCGTGGGCGTTGACCGAATATTTGCACGAACAGATCGGTGCGAGGACATTGTTTGCAACACATTATCACGAATTGAACGAGCTTGCCTCTCTCTATCCGCGAATTAAAAACTATAAAGTTGATGTGAAAGAGTATGGCGACAAGGTTGTGTTCCTTCACACTGTTACACCGGGAACCGCCGATCATTCGTATGGAATTCAAGTTGCAATGATGGCGGGACTCCCAGCATCATTAACAGATCGCGCAAAAACGATATTAGAGAATCTTGAAAATTCACAATTAACTCTGCACAGCGATCAGCCCGCAGATGCATCAGAAGTTCGGAAAATTAAACGAAGAGTTTCCAAGATCGAGAACACGCCGCAGATAACAATGTTCGAGATGAAGGATGATGAATTGCGCGATGCCATCAAAAAAATCGATATCAATGCAATCACACCACTGGAAGCGTTGAAGTTCTTGGCGAAGGTGAAGGAAAATTTACAATAAGGATATTGTCATGACGAAAATAGATTTTCAAATGTTGTTTGAATTTAATTCATGGGCAAATGCCCGAACATTACAAGCGGTTGAATCGTTACCTGAAGCGCAGTTGTATATTGATTTGAAGAACAGTTTCGGTAGCATTCACGGAACACTTGTCCATCTGTGCGGTGCGGAAGATATTTGGCTGCAGCGGTTGAATGGTGCCAATCCGGGAATATTCATGAAGAAGGATAATTTCCCGACGTACGAATCAGTGAAAGTGAAATGGAACGATGTTGAAGAAGGATTTAAAATTTATCTTTCAACATTAACCGAAGAAGAATTAGTGCGAACAGTAATTTTCAACACCCTTAAAGGTGATACGGTGACACAAAAAGTCTGGCAGTCACTTCAGCATTTAGTGAACCATTCAACATATCATCGCGGACAGATCACAACGATGATACGGCAGAGCGGAGGAATACCGATTGGCACGGATTTGATCGCTTTTTACAGACAGCAAAAATAAATTTCATGTTTTAAAAGGAGTACCACAATGAACAAAGAACCACAAGAACGAAAACGAATAAAAGAATTAGAGGTGATGGTAGCAGACTCGATTGAAGAAGCGCATGATACCACGACACTTGTTTTCTTTACCGGTAATGATCGTTTGGACTACAAGCCTGGCCATTTTCTTACGATCGATCCGCATCAGTTTGAATCTCTGGGACGGTTTACTTCGTTCCTTGAAGATCTTAAAGGAAGGAAAGAACCATCACGGGCATATTCAATGAGTTCTTCGCCGCATGAAAAATATTTAGCGATTACTATTAAAGAAGAACGATATACATCGGGTGTAACAAAATATCCACCGTTGTTGTCGCCATTGCTTGTAAAACGAACAGTGCGTGGAATGCGGCTTGTCGTAACAGGATTTACCGGTCCTTATACGCTTCCGGATGATATCGAATCACAAACAGATCATCTTGTTCATGTTTGTGCGGGATCCGGCAGTGTGCCAAATTTTTCGATGCTGAAATTTGCGTTAGCAAATCATCCAAAAATTCGACACACATTTGTCTATGCAAATAAAACGTGGGATGATATTATTTTTCGGGATGCACTTGCTGACCTTGAGAAAAAAAATCCTGACCGATTGCGAGTTGTTCACTCGTTAACGCGCGAACCCGAAACATTTCAGTATACTCCTTCAGTGCGTAAAGGGAGGATCTCGGCAGAACTTTTACATGAATTTATTCCGGAAACGAGCAGTGCACAAGTGTATGTTTGCGGGCCGGCGATATCTGTTCATGATAGAAATGCTGCTAAAGAAAAAGGTATTCTTCCCCAGCCACGATTCTTAGAAAGTGCATTAGCCAGTATTAAGGAACTTGGTATGACCAAGGAACAGATCACATACGAATCATACGGTTGATATTACGATGAACAAATTTAAAACATAAAACCCAATCATTGCTGATTGGGTTTTATGTTTTTGTACACTGTAATTATTATGCTACATCTTCCTGTTTCATTTCTTCAGGCGCTTCGCCTCCTTCATCAGGCTGTGTACCGGAAGTGAAGAGAAGTTCATCCTTCTTTTTATTCAATTTAACTTTAATAAAACTTCCTTCACTAAAAGTTCCTTTCAATATTTCTTCGGCAACCGGATCTTCAACATATTTTTGTAATGCGCGCCTCAACGGTCGTGCACCAAATAATTGATCGTATCCTTTTTCCGCAAGAAATTCTTTTGCTTGATTTGTCAGTTCGATGGAAATGTTCATCGAACTCATGCGTTTGAATAGTTCCTTTACTTGAATGTCGATGATCTTTGTAATGTCCTCTTTATTCAATTGATGGAAGACTATGGTGTCATCGATTCGGTTCAGAAATTCCGGATTGAAGACTCGTTTTACTGCTTCATCGATCATATTCTTCATGTGTTTATATTTATCGCCGACAGCTTCTTCACCGAACCCAAAACCTTTTGACGCTTTGATATCTCGTGCGCCGATATTGGAAGTCATGATCAAGATCGTATTCTTGAAATCGACCTTACGTCCGAGTGAGTCGGTCAATTGTCCGTCGTCGAGAACTTGGAGAAGAATATTGAACACATCGGGATGCGCTTTTTCAATTTCATCCAGCAGCACAACGGAATATGGTTTTCGTCGGACCTTTTCCGTAAGCTGTCCTCCTTCTTCATATCCAACGTATCCCGGAGGAGCTCCGACAAGACGCGAAACGGAGAATTTTTCCATGTATTCGCTCATATCAACCCGTATCAACGCGTCTTCAGAATCGAACAGATATTTTGCAAGCACTTTCGCCAGTTCTGTTTTTCCAACGCCAGTTGGACCAAGGAAAATGAATGAGCCGATCGGACGCTTCGGATCTTTCAATCCTGCACGGGTTCGGCGGATCGCTTTTGTCAATTTCTGGATCGCTTCATCCTGACCGATGATGATGGAGGTAAGAGCAGAATCCATCTTCAATAATTTTTGGGTCTCAGATTCGGCGATCTTGTTAACCGGTATGCCGGTCATCATCGCTACAACATCGGAAATATGATCTTCTGAAACTTCGAAGACCATGGATTGTGATTTCAATTCCCATTCGCGTTTGGCAATTTCCAGATCGTTGAGTAATTTCTTTTCAAGATCGCGTAACCGAGCTGCTTCCTCGAAATTTTGATTCTTTACAACACTGTTTTTCGAAAGTTTTATTTTTTCAATCTCTTCTTCAAGTGTCAGAATCTCTTGCGGAACAACAATATTGGACAAGTGAACCCGCGCGCCGGCTTCATCCAGTACGTCGATTGCTTTATCCGGTAAATTACGTTCCGTTATATAACGGTCGCTGAGTTTTACCGCTGCAACGATCGCTTTATCGGAATATCGTACGCCATGATGCTGCTCGTACTTGTCTTTGATATTGCTTAGAATTTGAATGGTATCATCAACGCTTGTCGGATCGACCATGATCTTTTGGAACCGGCGATCGAGCGCACCGTCTTTTTCAATGAATTGTCTGTATTCATCCAGTGTTGTTGCTCCGATACATTGCAACTCGCCACGGGAGAGAGCAGGTTTAAACATATTCGAAGCATCGAGTGAACCGGAAGCACCGCCGGCACCGACAATTGTATGAAGTTCATCAATAAACAGAATTACATCTCTCGCTTTTTCCAATTCATTCATCACCGCTTTCATTCGTTCTTCAAATTGCCCTCGGTATTTTGTTCCGGCAACCAACGCGGCAAGATCGAGCGTGACCACACGTTTGTCGTGAAGGACTCGCGAAACTTTTTTGTTAATGATGCGAAGAGCTAGACCTTCGGCAATTGCTGTCTTACCAACGCCAGGTTCACCGATTAAAACAGGATTATTCTTTTTTCTACGTGAAAGTACCTGAGCAACGCGTTCAATTTCTTTTTCACGTCCGATAACAGGATCGAGTTTTCCTTCTCCTGCAAGTTTTGTAAGATCGCGTCCGAAATTATCCAATACGGGTGTCTTTGATTTTTCCTGTTTCTTTTCCGGTGTTTGTGCTTGTCCCTGCACCGGAGGGGAAGAAGGTTTTCCGCTGATGATGTTATCAAGTTCAGCTCTTACTTTATCGTAATGCACTTCGAACTGATGCATGATCTGTGCGGCGATATTATCATCATCGCGCAGGAGAGATAATAATAGATGTTCAGTTCCGATCACATCAGATTTATATAACTTAGCTTCAAGGTAGGTGATCTTTAAAACTTTTTCCGCTTGTTTCGTCAGCGGAATATTTCCAATCGTCAGCGTTCCGCCGGATGTGCGAACGGTGTCTTCAACAGCTTTCTTTAATTTGTAAAGATCGCAGCCAAGATTGCGGAGAATCTTTACTGCTATTCCTTCACCTTCACGAATGATACCAAGCAACAAATGTTCTGTTCCAATATAGTCGTGCCCAAGGCGCAGCGCTTCTTCACGACTTAACCGAATAACATCTTGAACGCGATTCGAAAAATTACCTTCCATTGAGAAGTTCCTTTAGTTGAGAAAATGTCGATTACTATAACAGACGAATTGATAGGTACGTTTCTTTTAAATGAAATATACTTAAATGCTCAAGGGCAGTCAAGCAGAGGAAAATTAGGATATTCTTAAATTTGTGCTCAGAATATGAAGATTTCGTTGACTTTTTACGATTGGTTGATTATATTTGTAAGCCAAACCTTAAACAATTTTATATTGTTTTGATTCCGCGGTAGCTCAATGGCAGAGCACGTGACTGTTAATCACGGGGTTGTAGGTTCGAGCCCTACCCGCGGAGC
>CAYHFN010000057.1:13757-21464 GCA_964355925.1 uncultured Chitinophagaceae bacterium | reverse complement strand
AAATATAGTGATGAGCAATATTTTTGGTTTCATAATATTTACCTTTCGTAAAATCGTAGGTAAGGTACGCTTCTTCAGGTGCAAGTCCAATCATTCGCTATTGAAACTGTTCATCTAAATTTTCTTTGGGCAAGTTGCCCGAACATCTTGGCAAAGTCAATACCGTGAATCAGGTATTTTTCCTCTTTACAACATATATCCCTAAAAAGTGAAAATCGGATGAGAAATCTTTGAATAAGTAAAATAACTTTTTCACAATCTGCGAATTTATACAAATTCTGCACTTTGAAAAGTATTAATACTCTTTTATCTGTTTCGATACGCTAAAAGAAAGGCTCACGCCCTTCTCTTCCTATCTATACAAGATAGGCAACAGCTTTTGCTTCGAGGTCGTGTCGGATGGACTTAATGCGGGCTCATTCCCTTATAAGTCAAATTTATATTGCACGCAGGACGATATCTAGGTATCTCTAAAAACTATTAGATCGTTTCTTAAAAATTATAAAACCTTGCAAAGGTTCAGCAAAATTCTTTCATAACCTTCGCAAGTCCCAAGGGGACACCGTTGGTGGTTACTTGCACAGATTACATTTTGATGTTTTTAGTCTACGACTCGTAGAGAGATGCCCTCTATTTAATTGCAGCCGGGAATATTGGTGTGATTTGTCTGTTTTTCAGATTACTCACCGTAAGCAAACGAAATGAAAATATTTACGGCAAGAAATAGCAGCAGATATATTGTTTTGCAAAGTGTAAAAATTAATTATTTCTTTTCCATTATTTTTGTAACAATATACTTCCCTGCTTGCAAGCGATATTCAATCAGTCCTGCAGGGAATTTCTTCGCATCAAATGCAACAATATGAATTCCGGGTTCTTTCATTCCTTGAACAATTGTTGTTTCTTGCTGAGTGATGGAATGTTTCAAAGTAATTGAAACAATGTTGCGCTGCGGAAGTTCAAACGCAATATATGTTGTTGATACGACCGGATTAGGAAAATTTTGAACAAGCGCTACTGAAGTGTTCGGTTTTGCGTATCGTGAGAAGAGAGTTTGAACTTCCGTTAATGGTCGCACAGTTTCACCGCTTTCGTTTCCGGCACGATCAACCGTCGTGACCGTATAAAAATATTCTCTTCCGTTTGATGTCTCATCGCGAAATGATAATTGTGCCGGATTTAGGATTGCTACTATATTCTCCGGTCTATGGATATTAATATTTTTTTCTGATGAACGATACACGACATATCGAAATGGTTTTTCTTTATCTGCAGATATTTCCGGTGCACTCCATTTAATCAATATCTGGGTTTTATCGTTAGCATCAATTGAAATATTTTTCGGTATATTCGGTGGAATGGAATCTTTCCATCGCATTGGCGGGTTCAACGAAGGATACTTATAAGCACTTCCAATCTTATCAATCAATAATGCGGCATGTTCATATCGAAAAAAAGCCTGGCCATCTGCGAATGCACTTCGAGTGATTTCGATCTGTTCTCGAATTTCATCTTGAATATTTTCACGATACGCGCCGATCCCGATGTATACATGTCGTCCATAATTCTCTCTTACCCAATCCTTGCATAACACTTCAAAATCCGGGTCATTCGGGCTTTTCTGTTCGCCAATCGTCCAATAAATCTGCGGTGCAACATAATCAAGGATTCCTTCCAGTAACCACTTTCGTGAGTCTTGAAAAACACCGGAATACCCATTGAACTTAGATTGAGCGCCGTTGATCGACTGGTAAATTCCAAGCGGCGCAGCCCCAACTTTCACCCAAGGTTTTTCTTGTTGGATAAATTCATAACACGAACGGATAAATGAAGTGATGTTATTCCGGCGCCAATCGGCACGATCCATTCCATCACTCCATTTACGAAACGAACCCCAATCATCAAATTTTTCCGATGGATATCGAACGAAGTCAAAATGGATTCCATCGATATCATATGAGTTCACTAATTCTTTTACAAGATTTTCAGTGTACTCACGCACTTCCGGATTTCCCATGTCGACCCACCATTCATTCTCGAATTGTTTTATCCAATCGCGATGTGCGCGGGTAACATGCTGCTGATGTTGCGGAAGCACATCGGCTCCCCACACCTTTGCAACATTGAACCATGCGTGTAACTCTAATCCTCGTTTTCGGGCTTCTTGAATAGCAAACGCAAGCGGATCCCAACCGGGCTCTTTTCCCAACGTTCCGCTTAGTTGTGCAGCCCATGGTTCAATTGAAGATTTATATAACGTATTTCCACGGGGACGAACTTGAAAGATGACCGCATTGAAATTATATTTTTTCAAGTTATCAAATATTTCAACAAGCGAGCGTTGTTGCTCTGTGACATCGGTAGATTTGGGCCAGTCGCCGCCGGCAGAAGAAATCCATACCGCGCGAAGTTCATGCTTTGGAGATTGAGAGTAAGAAAATGAGAAAATAAATAAATAGAATACTACAATAAATATATCGCGCTGAGGGAAGCGGTATCGAAGCATTTATAACACACCGTTGTTATTATAACAAAGAAAAATATGAACCTACTAGCAAAAATGAATTTTATTGTCATTCTCTACGAGTCGTAGAACGAAGTGAGGAATCTCGTTTTAATAATTAGGGACAAAACCGAGATTTCTCTTCCGCTAAAGCGGGATCGAAATGACAATGATTTGATATTTTTGAAACTACTTCAATTTTTTAAATTTGATCTTTAGAGAAAATATCTTTTGAATGATCAAGTATTAGTGGTTGTTTTGATCGATTGCACTGAATATACCTTTACTGGTTTTTCTTTCCCTTTTACATTTACTAAATCGTGTTGACAGAAAATAAATGAGGGATCGTTTTTAATTTCCTTTATTGACGTTTCAGAAATCAGAATTTCACCACGTTCGGCGATACTACACAATCGCGCGCCCAGATTCACAGCGTCTCCAATAACGGTAAAATCCATTCGGTCTTCGCTACCTACCGCACCCATTACCATTTCGCCGGTATTAATTCCAATCCCGATCGCAATATTGTCACCGATCAATTCCGGGATCGATTTCATCATTTCTTGAATTTCAATAGAACACTGCACAGCATGCTTTACCATTTGTTCTCCCTGAAACACCGCAACAAGCTCGTCACCGACAAACTTATCAATATCTCCGCCGTATTTTTTTACAATAGACGCTTGCCGACTCAATATCGAATTGAGCATCGCAACAACTTTTTCCGGATCCACTTTTTCTGAAAATGCGGTGAAACCCCTAACATCGGAGAAGAAGACTGTGGCTACTTTTCGTTCGCCGCCAAGCTTTACACCCATTTCGGATGCACGCTGAACATAATCGACTGTCTCTTTTGACACAAATTTTTCAAGATGAAACCGCTCACGCAATCCAATGATCATCTCATTGATGCGCGTACTAAGTTCACCGATCTCGTCCTTTGATCGTATCGTGGTTGAAACGGAAAAATTTCCTTTCCCAACTTCACGAACAACATTTCCCAGTAAACCGATCGGATTGACGACTACAATTTTCATAAATAATCTAAGAACAATCCATACGAGAAGAATTGTTGCAATACCAGCAAGAACGGAATATAATTGATTGCGTTCAATGGTTGCATTGATCATGGCCATAGATGATGTAACACCAACAACACCACGGATATCATGATCATCACCGTGGCACACTTGACAACGCTTTTCATTTTTCAATGTTGCATACCGAACAAAATATTGTTCTCCATTGATCCACTGCATTGATTCGATGACAGAATCTTTCTTTAATGCTTCGCGAACAAATGCCATACTGCTGCTATCCTGTTGAATATTTACGAATCGTTCATTTGCAAGTTTATCAAAGACTCGCAGATCTTTTATCGCAGCGATCTTTCGAACATCGTTAATGAACATTCGTGCATAACTTCCTTTTCCCACCAACATAATACTGCGAAAACCTACGCCGATGACTGATTGAAGCATTTCTGTTAATCGACGTTCGATCTCTTCGTGTTTCTTCGGCATTCGCGAAATATCCAATGAAACTTCCATTACACCGCGCCATTGACTTTTTGAACCGTGACACACCTGACACCGTTCTTCGTTGCGGAAAGGAACCAATCGCGTGAGAACGGAATTTCTTTTTTCCCGCCGCAGTACCGGATGTTCTTCTTCAATTGCAATCGTGATGGAATCTGGTTCCGATGCGTTGTCTTCACCGCCAAAATGAGGAGCACCAAAACGATCGTATACTTTTATTTTTGTGATAAATGGAAGGCGTGATGCACGATAGACCAATGTATCCATCAACTCACCCTGACCCGCAAGCATAATGTTTCTAAAACTCGCTGCCAGTGTATTACTAATGATCTCAATTGCTTCTATCTGCATGTTGGATATTGTATTCGTTCTCATATCCTTTGAATGTGCCGACATCAACATCGGGTTTAACGTAAGACGAGTAACCCCGCGTACCAGATGATTTCCACTATGACATTGTTGGCATTCACGGTCATTCAATAATGGTTCCAAACGTACAAACTCCAGTCCGGAAGAATCATTGTTCGTGAACATCACTTCTAAATGGGAATCAATTGCTTTTCGAACATTGACATCGCCGGCACCTGCTATAATTCCCCGTCCCTCATCCGGAAATACCTCGTTTGCTTTATTATCATAGACCCGCAACGTTCCTGATTGGAGATTTTCCCGTGCATCTTTCACCAATTCAGCAGCATACGGTGCTTTTCCGGAAAGCATCACGTTACGAATACCCACCATTACCGTTTCGCCGTACAATCGTGATTTATCGCGCTGCTGTTCAAGCAACACATTCGATTCCCGATTGATCGAAAAAATGACATACGATCCAAATCCAACAATCAATACGAGGATGAGAAGAATAAGAATTTTTAGTTCAAGACGATTTTTCATTATTCAAGAATTGCTTTATTATAGACCTTGTTGTTACAAATCTATTATTGTTGCGACAGATTAATTAACGAGCATCGCGTTCTTGTTTCCACCAACGATCAACGACTTCTCCGACAATGGTTGGATGTTCCGTTGCAACCCATTTATCATAGAAGAGTATATCGGAACTATTTGGCGGTGGCTGCGGAAAATCTAACAACACACGTGAAGGAAGAGCTGTTGCATCGCCAACAAACAACGCTTCACCCTGTCGCATAGATGGAAGCATATCAAACATTCCTACAAAGGAATCAGGAACTAATTTTTTAACAAAATTTTGATCAGTTGGATTTGTTAAACGAAGAATGACAAAATTATTGCACTGTGATAGTATTGTTTCAGAAAGTTCCGAAGGACGCTGGCTGACGATCATACACGCCACACCGTACTTTCTTCCTTCTTTTGCAATACGTTCCACGATCTTTCGCGCAGCACGATTCTGCGGAGTTGGTATCTGTGGAAGATAATTGTGCGCTTCTTCAAAGAGCATTAGAATAGGAAAATCTGATTTGTTCTTGTTCCAAAAATTGAAATCGAATACTGTGCGAGCAAGCAATGCTACGATCGTGTTAACAATATCGAACGGAACACCGCTAAGATCGATTGCCGTTATCTGTTTTTTATTCTCAATTCCAAGCAGACGATTGAGAATATCTTTTAAAGCATTTGAATCTTTGAATTTTTTTGGACGAAACATAAAGCTATATCTCAAATCGGTCATCTTGCTGTCTAAACGAACGAGAAAGCGTGAGAATTGTCCGAAGAAAGGTCCTTCGCGCGTGCCGGTGCTTGTTGAAACACGTTCTGTATCAAAAAATTGGAATTTTGCGCGAACTTCGTTTAGATCATAATAGACCGGTGAATCAACTGTGATAATAGATTGCAGTTCAGGATTACGTGATTTTTTTGCATTCAATACAAGATCTTTCAACATCATAATCTGACTTTGTACGGATGATTCGTTCTCATCAACAAACATCTCGCGCATCTCTTCAAAATTCATAAACCAGTACGGCATTTCGAGTTCGGTAATATTGATAAGATTTCCATACTCGCGGAATGCGGCAGAGTATTCATTATGAATATCTAGAATGATGACGTGTGTATTTTCAAACATCTGAATTTTCTGCAGAATGGAAGCAACAGTAGTCGATTTTCCGGAGCCGGATGAGCCGAGCACTGCAATATGCTTTCCGAAGAATTTATTCGGATCGATATATTGGCGTTCACCCGGGTAACCTGAAATATCACCAACGGCAAATCCATATTGTGCGAAGGATGCAAATACGGTCGCAACACCTTCTTCATCGGTCATATATACATCACCGCCAAGCGTTGGAAAAGTGGCAACCCCTTTTTGGAATTTTCCGTCACTCACAGAACCGATGATTTGTGCTTCCAACTCGCGGTTCAATTCGCTCGCCTGATACGCACGATTGATTATGCCAACAACCTCCACAGTTCCAACCGGCATAACAATAAATGAGCCGATCTGACCGATACGATATACTTTTCCTTTCACTGTTCGTTCCATCGTAAACAGATCTTCATCCAATGCAACGATGAATGCGGAACTGGTCATGCTTTTTATTTTGCCGATGTGATGTTCTTTTGTCAATTGAGCCATAAGCGTATGATTAGTTGATAAAAAAATAAGTGACTGCCTAAGTGTAGCGAAAATTGAGTGGAGTGTCAATTCGATATTATTCTTCGATATTATTGAATTGATAAATATTCGTTTTGTAATTCACCAATTCTCTCCTATCTTTGCAACAGCACCGCAGAAATGACGGTTAATTTTCTGCGGTGTTTTATTTGTACATTGAACACAATATTCTCGGTAGTGTAACTATAGACGTAACGGTAATTCAACAATTCATTCATCATTATTTATTCCCTTTCCTATGCTTGATATTCCAAAACTGCTTTCGCAAGAACTTTCCCTAAAGCCAAAACAAGTTGCAAATGCTCTCGAACTTCGCGCTGATGGTGGAACGATCCCTTTCATTGCCCGTTATCGAAAAGAGAATACAGATGAAATGGACGAAACTCAGCTCCGTAATCTTTTTGACAGATTCGATTATCTGCTGGAGTTGGAAGAACGCAAAGAGACGATCCTGAAATCCATTGACGAACAAAAAAAACTTACTCCAAAATTGAAAAAAGCAATACAAGAATGTCTTTCGAAAACAGAGCTGGAAGATCTCTATCTTCCCTATAAACCCAAAAAACGGACGCGCGCTACGATTGCAAAGGAGAAAGGTTTAGAACCGCTTGCGGAGTGGATCAAAGCAAAGAATAATGCCGATGCCAAACGGGTCAATTTGGAAAAGGAAGCGGAAAAATATCTTTCAAAAAAATTGGAAGTCAAAACAATTCAGGAAGCGCTGGCCGGTGCCGCGGATATCATTGCAGAAGAAGTTTCGGAAAAAGCGGAATACCGTCAGCATATCCGCGAACATCTGTTGACAGAAGGTGTATTTATTTCGACGATCGATGCGAAAAAATTCCCTCTTGGCACGACAAAATACGAAATGTATCGTGACTACAAATTCAAAGTAAAAGATATACAACCACACAATATGTTGGCAATGCGCCGCGGTGAAGCGGAAAATGTTGTTTCATTCTCGATTCATTTTGATGAAGAGTTTGTTCATCATTTTTTAGAATCGCAGGAAAGTAAATCCAATATCGAAGCGGTCCGAATTTTCTATGCGGCAATGCTGAAAGATG
>CAYHFN010000057.1:0-13657 GCA_964355925.1 uncultured Chitinophagaceae bacterium | reverse complement strand
AGTAAATCCAATATCGAAGCGGTCCGAATTTTCTATGCGGCAATGCTGAAAGATGCATTCGAGCGGTTGATGCGAACAACGATCATTGGAGAAGTACGGTTGACGAAAAAAGAGATCGCCGATCTCGAATCCATAAAAACATTTGAATCTAATATTCGCGAGATGCTTCTCTCTTCTCCCGCAGGAATGAAACCGACGCTTGGCGTGGATCCCGGATTTCGCAGCGGTTGTAAAGTTGCTGTAATGGACGAGACTGGAAAATTCTCCGAATACATCGCCGTTTTCCCGCATACATCCGGCGAAACGGAACGAGAAAAAGCAAAGAAGATCGTTCAAAAATTGATCGAAAAATATTCCATCGAATTGATCGCGATCGGAAACGGCACCGCAAGCCGCGAGACCGATGAGTTCATTGTTGAAGCGTTGAAAGGAGTAAAGAAAAAACCGACCAAAGTGATTGTCAATGAATCCGGAGCTTCAATTTATTCCGCAAGTGAGGTGGCAATTGATGAATTTCCGGATCTGGATATCACCGTTCGCGGTGCAATCTCCATTGGTCGACGATTGCAAGATCCTTTAGCAGAGTTAGTAAAGATCGATCCGAAATCTATCGGTGTTGGCCAATATCAGCACGACGTGGATCAGAAATTATTAAAGAAGAAATTAGAAGAAACCGTTCAGAGCTGCGTGAACTTTGTCGGTGTTGACCTGAATATGGCATCAAAAGAATTATTGAGTTACGTTGCAGGAATAAATGTGCCTCTTGCAAAAAGTATTGTTGAGTATAGAAACGAAAAGGGCGCATTCAAAAGTCGAAAGGATCTACAAAAAGTACCAAAGTTCGGACCAAAGGCATTTGAACAAGCTGCGGGATTCTTACGGATCCGGAATGCAAAAAATCCGTTAGATGGTTCCGGCGTTCATCCCGAAAGTTATCCAATCGTCGAAAAAATACTCACTGATGTAAAACTGACATTCAACGAAGTGATGAAGTCTCCCTCTACGCTCGATAAACTCGATATCAAAAAATATATCACAAAAACCGTCGGAGAACCGACGCTTCGAGACATTGTTACAGAATTAAAAAAGCCGGGGCGAGATCCGCGTGCAGAGTTCAAATACGCAACATTCAAAGACGGCATCAAAGAAATTTCTGATCTGAAGGCTGGAATGGAATTGGAAGGAATCGTCACAAATGTTGCAAACTTTGGTGCATTCATCGATATCGGTGTGCATCAAGACGGACTTGTCCACATCTCGCAGCTCGCTGACCGTTACGTTGAAGATGCAAAAAGTGTAGTAAAAGTTGGACAAATTGTAAAAGTGCGTGTAATTGAGGTAAACGAACAATTGAAGCGTATTGCTCTTTCAATGCGTTCCCAGCAAAGCATCACGTCCCCAGCAAAGAAAAAAACGGAAGCAGAACCATTCAAAGAACGTTCGTATTCGTTGGAAGATCTGCGTTCAAAATTTGGAAAGAAGGAAGAAAAAGATTCAAAATGATAATAGAAGCCATTTCAAAAACACATCTGTCACTCCCGAATGTCCCGCTTTCAGGATTCCGTTCGTTGCGGGATTTGCCGCTTTTGCATTCCGCACCCACGGCATTCTGAAAGCGAAACAAAAGACGGAACTTCTGTCGGGAGTCCAGTATAAAGCCTGCCCGACGCAGGCGGGGATTCCCACCAAAAACCCGCGGGAATGACAAATGCTAAAAAAATATTCTGTTTTTGAGACCACCTCTAAGAAAAACAATATTTGTTTTTTCCTTCCTCCTTTTGTATTTTTATTAAACCACAGGTCACCAATCCACAATCTTCACTGTCGGTTTACTCAACGTTCTTTTTTACCAAATTATCGTTCCCGACATTCGTAGGAATGATATTTCTATTGTCTATGAATGAGACCGCACTCGATGTAAAACGATACAACAAGACCAAACTTGTCGTGTCTCTAATCGGCGGCGTGGTATCCTTTCTGTTAACAATTGGTCTTATTGCCGGCGGCTACACACTTTTGATTGAACAATTCGCTTTCTCTATTTCATCAAATATATATTTAGTATTGATCATTTTTTCTGCGATCTTTGGGATCGTCAGCGGAATTGTTTCGTTTCCATTCAGTTTTTATTCCGGATTTACTCTTGAACATCGATACAAACTTTCAAATCAAACATTCGTGCAGTGGATGTGGGAAAGCGTGAAAGGAATGTTGATCGCCGTTCCAATATTCATTCCATTGGCATTAATTTTTTATTTTTTCCTTTTAACGTTTAGCGTGAATTGGTGGCTTCCCGTTGCGATCACGTTATTCATTGTTTCTATCGGACTCTCACGCATCGCACCAATTGTAATTCTTCCGCTCTTTTATAAATTGATTCCATTAGAAGATTCTCCGTTGAAAGAAAAAATTCTGTCGTTAACTTCATCAACATCAATGTATGTGGAAGGGATCTACTCTTTCAATCTAAGCAAGACGACAAAAAAAGCGAATGCAGCATTCACCGGTATTGGAAAATCAAAACGGATATTACTCGGCGACACATTGATCGATAATTTTTCCGAAGAGGAAATCGAAACTGTTTTTGCACACGAGCTCGGACATTATTCTCACGGTCACATCTGGAAAGGAATCGCCGTCGGAACAATCAGCATTTTCCTTGGGTTGTATCTAACATCGCTCGCCTATTCATCATCATTGTCATGGTTTGGGTTCACTTCAATCAGTCAGATCGCAGCACTTCCGTTGCTTACGCTATGGCTGGGTGTGTATTCCCTTGTTACTTCACCATTTGGAAATATTCTTTCGCGTAGACACGAATTCGAAGCAGATCGATATGCTGTTGAACGAACAAAGAATAAACCTGCATTCGTATCAACAATGAATAAGCTTGCAGAAATGAATTTTGCCGATCGGACTCCGCATCCTCTGGTTGAATTTTTATTTTACAGCCATCCATCCATTGAAAAACGAATACAAACTGTGGAGCAGATCGTATGAGATGGTTCATGACAGTTCTCAGATTGATTTTTGTTTCGGCTACCAATATTCCTTTTTCCATTCTTGCGCTTTCTTCGGTACCCTTAGATCGTTCCGGCAGAATTTATTTTTGGGCAGGCAGAACATGGACAAAATTGGCGCTCATAGTTTGCAGGATCAAATTATCAGTAAAAGGAATGGAGCATGTCGATCCATATGGTAATTATATTCTTGTCAGCAACCACGCAAGTATGTTCGACATTCCCGTATTGATGAACACATTTCCGCACGTCCGAATCATGTTCAAAAAAGAATTATCCTACATTCCCTTTTGGGGCTGGGCGCTTCGATGGGGCTATCACATTATGGTCGATCGATCCAAGGGAACGGAAGCGATGAAATCTCTTGACCGCGCAGCAAAAGCGATCGGTGAAGGGGGACAAGTATTACTATTTGCAGAAGGAACTCGAACGCGCGATGGAAAATTACTTCCATTCAAACGGGGAGCATTTTCGCTCGCAGCAAAATCGGGAATTCCGATTGTTCCGATTGCTATCAATGGAAGTTACAATATTCTTCCGAAAGGTTCTTTTGATATTCGTCCGTCGCAGATCGAGGTTATTGTGAATCCACCAATCGAGACGAAGGGTATCACTACACGCGAGCAAGAGATTCAATTAATGAACAAAGTACGCGAAATCATTTCCCGTTCGTTTGTGGAACCAACGTGAATAAATTTATTGACCGTATTTTGATCAGATCGGAAGAGATTATTGCAATTCCGACGATCGTTAAAGCAAAGAATAATCTTCGGTCGGTAAATCATCAGCGCGCAAAGATTCTTGCAACATGTATCGAAGAGTGGCTGGAAAAAGAATTTTCAAACGAAGAAAAAATCTGGTTGAATAGGATCAATGCTCAATGGAAGAATCTTCAACAGAGAGATACTATTATTGAGATTGATGATTTTGGTGCCGGAGTTCCCTCTTCTTCCAGTGGAATAAAAAAGAATGTTATGATCAGCACGATCAGCGTGCAAAATAGCCGTTCACAGCGCTGGTTAACGCTAATGTTTAAGATCATGCGTAAACTTCAGCCGGCAACTGTTGTTGAACTTGGAACATGCATCGGAATTTCTGGAATGTATTGTGCGGCGGGATTGAAGTTGAACGCAACAGGAACGTTGGTAACAATTGAGGGAGCGGCATCCTATGCTTCTGTTGCAAAAGAAAACTTTGCCGCATTGGAATTGAACAATATCATTCAATACACGGGGCGGTTTTCCGATGTTCTTCCTGATATTTTAAATGATCATCAACCAATTGATTTTGTCTTTATTGACGGTCACCACGACGGAGAAGCAACCGTATCGTATTTTGAACAATTACTTCCATTTCTTTCCCGTTCGGCATGGCTTATGTTTGATGATATTTCATGGTCGAAGAGCATGAGGCGTGCGTGGAAAACAATTGCCGAAGATAAACGAGTTTCATTCTCATCAAATCTGTCGTTAATCGGTATGTGTTATATTGAGCAGTAGGAAAAAATTATGTCTGTCACGATAAAAGATGTAGAACATATCGCGAAACTTGCGAAACTGGAATTTTCTGAAACAGAAAAAGAAAAATTCACCCATCAATTCAACGACATTCTAAAATATATGGAACAGTTGAATTCCGTGGATACAACAAATGTTGAACCGCTGTCACAGGTGATTGAGTTGAGTAATGTGTTCCGCGACGATGTTGTGAAGCCGTCAATCTCAACTGAAAAAGCATTGAAGAATGCACCGGATAAGACTGATGAATATTTCAAAGTTCCGAAAGTGATCGGATAAAAGTCAAGACTTGCCAGATTTCTAAAACATGGCTAGTCTAAATGTTTTCAAAATGAAAATAATCGGCATCATACCATCACGCTATGCATCAACCAGGCTGCCCGGTAAACCACTAGTAGATATTTGTGGAAAACCGATGGTGCAACGAGTCTATGAACAAGCGAAACGATCAATGTTGCTGACCGATATTGTTGTTGCAACGGATGACGTGAGAATTGAATCCGTAGTAAGATCGTTTGGCGGGAACGTACAAATGACGCCGACAGATATTCAAAGCGGAAGCGATAGAATAGCAATGGTTGCAAAGGATTACATTGCAGATATCGTAGTGAATATTCAGGGTGATGAACCGTTGATCGATCCGAAATTGATTGATCAAACGATCCAACTATTGATTGACGATGCAAATGCTGTTGTTGGAACGGCAGTTAAAAAAACTATAACGCATCAGGATGTATTCAATCCGAATATCGTTAAGGTAGTGCTGGATAAAAACAATTATGCGCTCTATTTCAGCCGTGCCCCCCTCCCCCATGTGCGTGATGCAAGAAAAGATGAAGATTGGTTTGCAGGAACAATGTTCTACAAACATTTCGGCATTTACGTCTATCGCGGTGATTTTTTGCAGCACTATTCTATGCTGAAACAATCACCGCTTGAGATCGCTGAAAAACTTGAGCAGTTACGAATTTTGGAAAATGGTTACAAAATTAAATGTGCTGTCACAGAATATGAATCATTCCCTGTTGATACTTCGGATGATCTGGAAAAAGTAATCACGTTAATAAGTAACCGCAGGCTTTAGCCTGCGTAATCTAAAGATCGCGGATACAAAAGAAAAATAGTATGGCAAATACAGACTTCCTTAAAGAGTACAAGATCTGGAATGTTATCGGCGCATCGTCCGCCGGGACAATGATCGAGTGGTACGACTTTTATATTTTTGGAAGCCTTGCTCCTATCTTATCGGGATTGTTCTTTCCAAAAGAAAACCCAACAGCAGCATTACTTTCTACCCTTGCGATCTTTGCAACAGGTTTTGCTGTACGGCCGTTCGGCGCAATTTTTTTTGGACGGATCGGTGATGTTGTTGGACGAAAGTACGCATTTCTTGTAACGCTTCTCATTATGGGAGGTGCAACAACGTTGATTGGTCTGCTTCCAACATACGACAGCATCGGACTTTGGGCACCGTTTTTTCTTGTTGTTTTACGTCTGACACAAGGTCTTGCACTTGGCGGCGAATACGGCGGTGCCGCAACATACATCGCCGAGCATAGTCCCGATGATCAGCGTGGATTCTATACAAGTTTCATTCAAACAACCGCAACACTCGGATTGTTTGTCTCTCTTGGTGTGATACTTTCTGTCCGTTCATCGTTGGGTGAAGATGCATTCAAAGAATGGGGTTGGAGAATTCCATTTTTACTTTCTATTGTGCTCGTTGTTTTTTCATACATCATCCGAATAAGATTAAAAGAATCACCGCTCTTTACCAAGATGAAGGCAGCCGGAAAAACTTCTCTGCATCCCTTGAAAGATGCTTTCTCTAGCAAAGAGAATTGGAAGATCATGGCAAAAGCATTGTTCGGTGCAACTGCCGGGCAAGGAGTTGTATGGTACACCGGACAGTTCTACGCACTCTATTATCTACAAACCGTCTTGAAGATTCATTTTATGACAGCAAACTTTATTGTTGCTGTTGCCCTGCTTCTTGCAACTCCATTTTTTATTTTCTTCGGTGCATTGTCCGATAAGATTGGGAGAAGAAAAATAATTTTGAGCGGTTGTTTGATCGCAGCATTAAGTTATTATCCGATCTATTTAGGAATGGATTATTTCGGCGCTGATCCGAACAACCCGAACGCTGTTATGTTGAGCGCACTGGTCTTTATACAGGTAATCTTTGTGACAATGGTGTACGGACCTATCGCAGCATATTTGGTGGAATTATTCCCGACCAAAATTCGATATACTTCAATGTCCTTGCCATACCACATCGGAAATGGTGTCTTTGGCGGACTTGTACCGTTGATCGGTGTTGCGCTTGTTGCGCAAACAGGAAATCATTACGCCGGGCTGATCTACCCTATTGGAATTGCGCTGATGACATTTTTTGTGGGGCTCTTCTTCACAAAAGAGACCAAGGATGTAAAGTTGTGGGACGAATTGGATGGAAAATAAAACACTTAACTACTTAATCATTGTCATTCCGAACGAAGTGAGAAATCTCGATTTTATTTGAAAGTAAAAACAAGATTTCTCACTCGTCCCATTGGGACTCGTTCGAAATGACAAACATATTTCTGAAATATTATACTTAAACATTTAATCATCTGTTCTTATGGCACAACCACACGTAAAATATATTTTTGTTACCGGCGGAGTTGTCTCTTCGCTCGGAAAAGGAATTGCCGCCGCTTCGCTCGGCTTACTCTTAAAATCGCGAGGACTGCGAGTGACGATCCAGAAAATGGATCCGTATCTCAATGTCGATCCGGGAACAATGTCACCGTATCAACATGGCGAAGTGTATGTTACGGATGACGGTGGTGAGACTGATCTCGATCTTGGGCATTACGAACGATTCCTTGATGTGAACACATCCAAGATGAACAATGCCACAACAGGACAGATCTATTACGAAGTGATCACCAAAGAACGGCGCGGCGATTATCTCGGCGCAACAGTTCAGGTTATTCCACACATCACGGATGAAATTAAACGACGTATGGGACAACTTGCCGCATCGGGAAAATATGATGTCGTCATTACTGAAGTCGGCGGCACAGTCGGCGATATTGAATCTCTTCCCTTTCTCGAAGCAATTCGTCAGTTCACATTGTCCATCGGAAAACGAAATGCGCTCAGTATTCACGTTACACTTATTCCCTACATCAAATCTGCCGGAGAGATCAAAACAAAACCGACGCAGCACAGTGTGAAAACACTACTTGAAATTGGAGTGCAGCCTGATATACTTATCTGTCGGACTGAAAAACGATTGTCGCGAGAAGTGCGTGAAAAGATCGGTCTCTTCTGTAACGTAGAGACCGAAGCGGTGATTGAAGGACGCGATGTGGAAACGATCTATGAGCTTCCGTTGCATTTTGAAAAAGAAGGACTTGACAAGATCGTTCTTGAAAAATTGAACATCAAAGCAAACAAAGCCGATCTGCGAAAATGGACACGCTTCGTTCACCGCGTAAAAGAACCGAAAGACCGAGTCACGATCGGGTTTGTAGGAAAATATACTGAACTGAAAGATGCGTATAAAAGTATCACTGAATCATTCATTCACGCCGGCGCGGACAATGATGTTGCTGTCGATGTAAAATGGATCCGCGCGGAAGAACTCGATGGGAATAATGCCCATGAATTATTACAAGGGATCAACGGACTACTTGTTGCACCCGGATTTGGCATTCGTGGAATTGAAGGAAAGATCAAAGCGATCCAATTTGTGCGCGAAAATAAAATTCCATTCTTTGGTATTTGTCTTGGAATGCAATGCGCCATTATCGAATTTGCACGGAATGTCTGCGGATTGAAAGGTGCAAACAGTGCTGAATTTAAAAAGACAAAATACAACGTCATCGATATGATGGCAGACCAGCGCAACATCAAAAATATGGGGGGCACAATGCGGCTCGGTGCGTATCCGTGCGCAGTGCAAAAAGGGACAAAAGCATATGCCGCCTATAAAAAAGAATTGATCTACGAACGTCACCGCCATCGCTATGAGGTGAACAATAAATTCCGTAAAACGCTTGCCGAACATGGTATGGTCTTCAGCGGAACATCCCCCGATAATAATCTGGTGGAGATCGCAGAGTTAAAAGATCATCCCTGGTTTGTCGGCGGACAGTTCCATCCCGAATTAAAATCGCGAGCGCTTACTCCGCATCCGTTATTCAGAGATTTTGTGAAAGCGGCGTTGGAATTTAGTAAAGCTAAGAAATGATTTTTTTTGAAATATTTGGCCTATAATGTGAGTGAAAAATATTCTTTTACATACAAAAGCATATAATTCGTTATTGCAAGAAATTGTAACGACGATACATCGAGCGCGCATAAAAACCGCTACTCTTGTCAATCGTGAACAAGTAACACTATTCTATCAGATCGGCAAAATTATCACCCAAAAACAAGCACGCGAAGGCTGGGGCAAAGGAATTGTTGAACAATTAGCCAAGGATATAGAAAAACAACTTTGTATTACCGAAGGATTTTCTCCGCGTAATTTGTGGTTTATGAAGCAGTTTTATGAGGAATATAAAACCGATGCATTTCTGAAACAGGTTGTTTCAGAATTAAAACTGAAACAGGTTGTTTCAGAATTGCCGGTCGACAGCAGAGTATTGGGGTTATTGCCGTGGGGGCATCATCTGCTGTTAATGCAAAAGACTGAAAGAAACCGCGAGCGGATATTTTATATTACAGCCGCAATTCAACAAGGCTGGAGTCGTAATGTGTTATTGAATCAAATAAAAATAGACGCATATAAACATCAGCAACGGCTCCCAAAACAACACAACTTCACAAAAACACTGCCAAAACATTTATCCAGACAAGCAGATGAGATGTTGAAGAGCACCTATAATTTGGATTTTCTTGGGATTACAACACCCATACACGAACGCCAGCTTGAACATCGATTGATCGAAAAAATAAAACAGTTTATTCTCGAATTAGGCAATGGATTTTCATTCATTGGAAATCAATACCGCCTTGTACTAAAGGGAAAAGAATATTTTATCGACCTACTTTTTTACCAGCGCTCATTGAAATGCTTGGTTGCAATTGATCTTAAGATAGGAGTATTTGAACCTGAGTTTGCGGGAAAAATGAATTTTTATTTGAATCTTTTGGATGATACAGTACGGCTGAAGGACGAAAATCCATCCATCGGTATTATTTTATGTGCCGATAAAAATTCCATAGAAGTTGAATATGCCCTGAGGGGAATCCATAAACCAATCGCTGTTGCTGAGTATCATTTACGAAAAAAAATCCCCGCAAAGCTACAAAAACAACTTCCAACTATAAAAGAATTACAAGCTGTAATAAAGAACGAATTACAGAATAAATAATAAGATCATCCCTGGTTCGTCAGTGGACAGTTTCATCCCGAATGAAAATCCCGCGCGCTCACTCCCTATAGTTTACAAATATTTCTTTTCAATATCATCGACGAATGCTGGGCAAAAGGAGTTTAAATTCCGATTCTTTCACGTTGATCTCATCACCGATCTTTTATTTCAACACCGTTTCATAACCAAACAAATAGGAATTTTGCTTCCTTTCTGTTCCAACCTCAACTCGTCAGAATTAAAACAAAGTTAAAGTATTTGCTACGGATAAAAAATAGATTTTTTTTAATGCAAAATAACGTAAAAAAAAGCATATTGTTGTTCAAAATTTGGATTTTGCGGTTATACGTAATTGAGAAATCGTATTTGTTTTTATATCACTAACTACGTCGTAATTACAATCACATACACAAGAAAGGATAGTATATGTCAAGAATCCCCCGTAGTAATGCAGTGATTGCTGTATTGTCGTTATCAGTTTTTTTGCTGACAGGTTGTAGTACGTTTTACAGAAATACGGAAATCCGCAATAACTTTAACGACACAGAGCGAAAAATAAATGAATTAGTCACTTCGATAGAAACCTTCAGGAGCGAACAGCAGGCCGGTTATGATTACCTATCTGCTCAGTTCGGCAGCACAAAAGAACCGTTCCCACAAATGTTCTCTTCCCTACAGAAAATAACAACCACTGTGGACAAATTAAAAACATCTCGACCTGTTATTGCCGATCTCAGAAATAAGTTTGAAGCAATTGTGGCAAGCATGCCTGTTGGGCAGAACATCCAGTCAAACAAACCCGGATGGGAAGAGTTCAAACCTGTCCGTGCAAAGTACGATGAACTGCTGAAGGAACTGAACAACAGCATTAATGAGATCAACGACGTGCGGGGGGATCTGCGAGAGCTAGAGAATGACCACCACATAGGAAAGACGAATGCTGCAGAAATGAAAAACCAGGTCGCTGCACTGGTAAGCACCATAGAACAGAATAAGACAACATTGCAGGGAAGGCTTTCCGCCACCGACAAAGAAGCAATTGAACAAAAGCAGGGAGAGATAAAAGAAATGTTCGACAAACTTAATGCCGAACTGGGGGAGAAAACCGAAGTGTGGATTATGCCCGGCTCGACTGTGAGCATTACATTTGAAGGGATAAGAAAAAAAGCGGAAGAAGTAAACAAAATGTTGCCCCGATAAATCGGACAATAAGTAACAAACGAGCCCAAACTTTGTTTGGGCTCGTTTGTTTTAAAGCAATTCCTTTTCTCTTTTCGTATCTTTAAACATGATTTCAAACTATTTCACCCTGCTTCATACTGCAAAATTATTACATCAACGATACGCAAGAACAGTCATTGCCGAGATCTATTCGCAGGACAAGAATACCCTTTCCATTGTTCTCTACGCACCGGAACCGCACACGATCACAATTTCCTGTACGGCAAGAGAAAATTATATTTTGGCGCGGAGCGGAAATTCCCGCGCACGAACAAATTCAGTGGATCTCTTCCCTGAACTGATCGACAAACATATCGAATCAATATATATCAGCTCTGCGGATAGAACCATTTACATAAAAATTTCCGGCGATCATTGGCTTTGTCTTGATATGTTCGCATCAAAATCGAACGTAATGGTATGCGATGAATTTGGAACGATCGTTGAAGCATTCTTGAACAAGAAAGAATTGCTTTCAACGAAACGTAAGCTTCAACAGATCGAACAACAAATTTCGATCAACGATATACTCCCGGACAAGGAAAAATTCACATCGGAATATTCTGTGAATGACGATCGGCTTAAAGGATTAAAAAGGGCTGTACCAAAACTTGGAACTGTCCTCGCAAATGAAATATTATTCAATATCGGTTCGACTGATCTTTATGAGACAACAAAACAAAAAACTCACGAGGTATTATCACTAACGGATATTTCACCCATCATTTATTTTGACGGACAATCGCCGGTCTGTTTTTCACTAGTTCCGCTTAAGTATCTTTCTTCGTATCGAGTGGAACAGTACGATGATATTTTCATTGGCATTCAAAAATTCATCAGCTTTGAACGGTCGACATCTTCTTTCATACAAAAGAAACGAGAGATTGTTGGATGGCTGACGAAAGAATTGGAAAAAACGTTGCGTACTGTTCGCGCCGTTGAGACAGAACTTTCGGAATCTTCGCGTGCGGAACAGTATCAGTTGTTCGCTAATCTGTTGACGGCAAATCTTTCGCTTGTTACAAAAGGATTGAAATCCGTTTCTCTGGAAAATTCATATACCGATAATACGATCGTTTTAATAGCACTGGATGTTTCCCTTTCACCACAAAAGAATGCGGAACGATACTATGACAAAGCAAAAAAATCAAAGACAGCTAAAGAAGAGACACAATTGAGATTGACAATTCTTAAAAAAAGAGAATCCACACTTCAAGACTTATTAGAAAAGTCTAACGGTATCAATGAGAGCGTTTCTTGGAAAAATTACTTACACTCGTATGGGGGAATTGTTAAAGAGCTTGGGTATATGACTGAAAAAGAACAGGAAGAACTTCCACCATTCAAGATATTTACTGTCGAGGGCGGTTTCGCCGTCTATGCGGGCAAGAACAGCGTTAACAACGATCTGCTAACGTTCAAATTTGCAAAACCGAACGATCTGTGGTTCCATGCACGAGGTTCAAGCGGTTCGCATGTTGTATTGAAACTTGGCGGCGCTCAGGGGACGCCGTCTAAGAAAGCAATAGAACAAGCAGCTTCCATTGCAGCATATTACAGTAAAATGAAAAATGCAAAACATGTACCGGTTGCGATGACCGAACGAAAATTCGTTCATAAGCCAAAGGGGGCGCCGGCCGGTACTGTTGCACTTGACAAGGAAAAGGTTATATTTGTTCAGCCGTTATTGCCCAAAAATGAAGAATAGTATATGGTGATTAAAATTCTTGTTGTCGATGACGACGTCTACATTCGCTCGTTCCTCCAAAAGCGTCTTACCGCATTGGGTTTCGAAGTTCATGTTGCCGAAGACGGACAACGTGGACTTGAAGCCGCAGAAAAACTCCGTCCTCATTTGATCGTTTCGGATTGGATGATGCCGGAAATGGACGGCACCGAATTCTGCAAACAGATCAAAAAACATCCGGAACTGAAGTATACCTATTTTATTCTGCTGACTGCACGTGATAGTGCTGAAGATAAAATTGAAGGAATGGAGCTCGGCGCAGACGATTTCATGACAAAACCGTTCAATGATAAAGAACTTGTTGCTCGCATCAATGTCGGACTTCGCATCACTGCACTTCAACAGGAACTCTCAATGTATCAGCACGAAAAAGCGATCACAGAACTTGCCGTCACCATCGGCCACGAAATTAACAACCCGCTGGGTATTATGATGTTGACACTGCAAGTGATGAAAAAAAAACTTGGAACACCGCGCTCAGAGGAATTGGTTCAGGATATTGAAACAACGTTAGCAAACGGAAACCGTGTCGCCGATATTGTTAAAAAACTTTGTTCACTGGAAGATCCTCAATTCAAACCGTATCTAAAAAATTCCAATGTAAAAATGCTGGACCTAACCGGGAAACCATAGTCCGTCAGATTTCTTACTGTGCATTTTTCATTTCACACTTTTTTCTAATGCAGAATCGTCAAAAACGAAGAGACTATTTTGCACACTGTCTTGCTTTTCAACTCTGTTTTTTCTTGACATCCTCACAATTTTCTTCTGCACAAGAGC
>CAYHFN010000056.1:21274-22533 GCA_964355925.1 uncultured Chitinophagaceae bacterium | reverse complement strand
TTTGCAATAGCCGTTTATTCGAGGCACGATTAGTGCAAGAATAATATCAGCAAATATATAGGAAACCGATGACGAACACGCATTATTTCGCCGCTGGATTTGTCTGTTTGCTGTCTGCATGGTACGTACCCGAAATTGTATGCGGTGATTCATTCGCGAGTAATATTGATAGAGTGTTTTAGTGGTTCGACGGTGCGAAACTTTTCAGCGGAATTTATTTCGCTAAGCATACTTCGTCTGGGAAAATGCAGATACGAAAATTGATGTTGATGAAGTGATCGTTTCAAAAAAAAACTCAAGCCTGCTCTAACACAGCAGGCGTTGCATTAATACTAACACTATGAAAATCCCAAATTATTTTACAATTATTGATATTGATTCTCTCTCTCGATTTTCCCTGAACTTCCTAGGTTCAATCGTCATTAGTGAGAGCGTTGTTATGTTGATTCTTTTTGTTATCCCGCCGCAGCCATTGTGGCGCACTATATTGCTTGACGCATTTCTACATTCATTTCTAATTTTCCCCGCACTCTATTTATTTATATTTAGACCACAGAAGGTTCTTCTTGCCGAACGTCAACTGACAATGGAAGCGCTGAGGGAGAGCGAAGAACGTTTTCGTTCAGTTGCTCAATCAACTACCGCCGCTATTATTACCTCTTCCAGCAAAGGTATCATAGTGGACTGGAATCGTGGAGCAGAAAAAACTTTTGGTTAAACCGAAAAAGAAATTACCGGTAATGAACTGACCACAATAATACCACAACGTTTTGTTGAACAGCATATCAACGGTATGAAGCGAATAGAACAGGGTGGCGAATATCATGGTATGGGAAAAACAATCGAATTAATCGGATTACATAAAAATGGGTTTGAATTTCCAATCGAACTGTCGTTGGCGACATGGGAAACTGGTTCCGGAAAATATTTTACCGGAATTATTCGTGATATAACAGAACGCAAGCAAATAGAAATAGACCGTGAGCGTTTGATCGCTGAATTACGAAATGCAATTGAAGAAGTGAAAACATTGTCCGGCATTATCCCGATCTGTGCGCACTGTAAAAAGGTAAGGGATGATAAAGGATATTGGGAACAGGTCGAGTCTTATGTGGCCCAGCATACCAAAGCTCAGTTTTCCCATGGTATTTGTCCTAAGTGTGTTGAGAAACACTATCCCGTACAAGCCGAGAGAATGCGGAATAAAGCGAAAGAATAAAGTTGCGGCGCGGTCCGTCCAAATATGCGACCCAAATCTA
>CAYHFN010000056.1:0-21174 GCA_964355925.1 uncultured Chitinophagaceae bacterium | reverse complement strand
ATGAAAAAATTAATTCTGTTTCGATATTTATTCTCATTTATCCTTCCGGGGAATCTTTTAGTTGCTGCTGACATTGTGCGAACGGATGCATCGGCTACAATTATCATGGCGGAGCGTCCGGTTGAGTTATCTACGTTTACAGTAAGCACAAATGGTTTTTTAATATTTCTGCATTGGAAAACCGCTATAGAAGAAAATATCTGTGGGTTTGAAGTTGAAAGGACAATAAATAGTAAACAATTGCTAATGGAAAATTGGGAAAAAATAGGATCTGTTGAAGCGAACGGTACAACCAATTCACCAAAGTCATATTCACTGTCCTACAATAATCTATTAATTGGTAAATATTTGTATCGCTTGAAATTGATAGACTGTTACGGAGAATATTCTTACTCGCATCAGTTGGAAATAACAATTACTAAAGCACCCAAAGAATTTATATCGTTGCCGATTTATTCTAACCGGTTTGGTGCAATAACAACAATGGCATTCACTGTTCCAAGCAACGATCGCGCAAAGTTGCAGATATTCAACATATTTGGCCAGAAAGTAGCGACAGTTTTTAATGGGATAGCGGAGGCAGGAACAATTAATCAGATGCAGTTCAATACTTCCAACCTTATCGAAGGAGTATATTTATCACGATTAGAATATAAGGGTCAAGTGGAGATCAGAAATATTCAATTGCTTCATTAGTCATCTGATTTATAAAAGTTACATTATGCGCAAATAATAAGAGACCATTTAGTTAACCAGCGTCATATATATTTCATTTAACAAAAATAAGTTATCTCAAAAAATATCGTGGATATCTTTCCGAAAAAATAGTTGACCCCCAATGATATTGAAAAAAATAAAAACCCAACACCATTTCCGATTTGTACGTTTATAAAAGGATGAAAGTTTACAAATGGTAAACCATAGTTGTTACGAAGGAATATGACAAATAAAAGTGCCGTATTTTTCTATTCTTAAGCACTATTGTTTTGGCACATCAATTGCAATCAACCTTATTGTTTTACAGTGATTCTTCAAATGATATCATTTCAGGAGAGCTGAATTACTTAAAGTGATCATTAGGAAATACGACCAGAAAACCGTGCCGTGCTTCTTTGACTAACGTAGTCATAAACAACGGGATCAGTTTTTTTATTTGTTTAAAACCCCCGCCATCCCGTCTCATTAACGGGATGGCATTTTTTTATCATGAAGCTTTTTTCTCTCCAACCATAATTTCAACGTAAATGGAAAATTCTTTCCAAAGGTTGAAAGCTATTTATGAGTTACATATTTGATTCTGCCATTGTCAATGAACATTTCCAAAAAAGGAAACGAATGTTGACAGTAGAGTGCTCATTCTGTACTGGGTAGGGATATTTACCCATTTTTAACAAAAAATCAGGCAATAAATGATGGCACAATGATTGTGTAATTTGTTTCCACAGAATACTGAGTCTATAAATTAGAATCTCTCAGAGAAAATTGTTGTGTCGAGTGGAAAACAATATTTAGGAAGCATTTTTTTTTGATGAAACATAACACCCTTATACTATTACTACTGCTGCATTTCTCTGCGTGCTTGATGGCGGGAATTGGTGAAAAAGGAGAAAAGAAAGATCAGCTATACATAGAAAAAATATTTGACCGATATATTATTGTGATGGATTCGATATGTCAACAGATATCCAATTCAGTTGTCGACATCCCAATGGGGATATCGAATATTGTATTATACAAAGTTCATGTGAAGTGGATGTTGAAAGAAGAATTAGGAAATAGCGACATTCAATTCCTGAACTCATATTTTGAGAATAAAGTGAAATTAAGTTTATCACGATCGAAACGGGTATCCGTTTTCTCGGGACATGATTTACGGCCGTTATATATCAAAGCGAGCGATTCTTCGTTACAGATTAAGAATGTTTATTCGGAAGAACAATTGAGAAAATATGCCGTGACACATAATATCCAGGCAATTTTATCCTCCGAGGTTTTAATTACGGAAAATAGAGTGATGATGTTCCTTGAATTAAATGATCTGAATGCGGCAACGATTTGGAATCATGAGATACAAAGAACAGTGACTGAAATGCATATCCCGACAGAAACGGATAAGCTTATATCGGAATATTCGTTGAAGAAAAGTACAGGTCTTGAAGAAAACGATATTGCTATTTCATTTCTATCAACAAAAGTAAAGAATGGATCCAATTTCGTCGACGATAAAAAATTTTCATTCGTTACTGTTGGATATCGTTTTAATGATGTGGCGACCATCATTGATCCGGTGAACTTCTTTATTGATACAAGAATATTCTATAATCCGCGGTGTACATCACTTGGTGTTATTGCTATTCCCGGATTTGGTTTTGAAATCCTTTCATCTCAAAATATAGGAAGAAGAATTGTCACCTTGAATATTGCCGGTGGATATTATTATCAGATGGATATTAAACAGTTTACACCGGTGTACCATTTGAGCCTGTCTCTTCGAATGAGTCGTATTGTTGGAGTTTCATTTGATACCTATTTCTTAACAGGTGAAAATATGATTGGAACGGCATACCCATCCGGTTTTATAGCTGGTGGAAGTTTGTATTTCTATCTATGAAAAATATCTCGATATCATTCATTGGTTGGGTCATCGTCGCATCAATTGAATTGCTGCATGCTCAGGATTCCATAAAAGCAAATGAGGGTGCCCAGAACGAATCACAAAACGTTCATCAATCCGCTAAGAATGACGACTCATCCTCGTTATCACCGAATATGAATATGTCACGGAGGACCAACAATGGCCGTCTCAATGGCATTTCTGATCCGTCAGTGATAACATCGATCACAATCCAGTCGCCGGTGATTAGTATCGATCTTCTGATGGATCTATACGACAAAGACATTGATTTTGAAATGAGTTACACCGGTGCTCATATGCCGGTTTTTCATACGGATTCAGTAAAAAGAAGGCTATCCGACAGAGAGGTATCAACAATTGTGCCGTCCGCTTCTCCCAAAAGAACAGAAGGTGATGTTAATCCCAGCGTCCATGAAGATGAAACAAAGACAAAACAGTACACAACGGATGACGTAATGTATAACAAAGCGATGATCTTCTTGAATAATGCGCAAAAGCATTTCTCAGCAAAACGGTATTCCAATGCGCTTGTTGAAATAAATAAAAGCATTGACATTGCTCCAAATATTGCTCTTGCACATTCTGTAAAAGGATCGATTATGTATGTGTTGCGTAGAACCGACGATGCAAAACAAAGCTGGGAACGTGCGTTGGAATTGGATCCAACACTGAACAATATTAGAGCACTGCTATTACACATCTATTAAGAGGTACACTGTAAGTGAATTCTACATTCATTGGATATATTTTATTCGTCATCGCCGCATATATTTTGTTGGTGTTCGGAGCTGATGAACATGCGGTGAAAGCATTTCAATCGCTCTATTTTTCTGACACCGTGGGGAGGTATATCCATCTTCCCGGATTTCTCTTCGTATCGCTTGGAGTACTTTCATCGATTCTTATCAGTCATAATTTCAGGGAATTTATCCGCTCCCATCATGCTCTCTATCATGTGTTCTTCCGCAACAAAATTGATTATGCATATCATATTGGAGTATTGAGAACTGTTTCAGAATATACACAAACAAGAGATGTTGAGACATTGGAAGAATACGCAAATGGCATTTCCTATCCATTCTTAAAAGATGGCTTATTAATGCTTGTGAATGGTTACAAAGTCGAAGATATCAAAGAGATACTCGAATTGCGTCTGCAGACCGAAATGATGCGGGAGGAAATAGATGATGATTTATGGAGTTCGGCAGCTAATTATTCGCCCGGATACGGTATGCTGGGTACAACGGTTGGATTGATCCAGATGTTTTCTCAGAAAATAGATGCTGCGACTGGATTCAATGGTATCATCAATTCTATGTCCATTGCTTTTACAACAACGTTATACGGCCTGTTGTATTCTAATTTCATTTTCCAACCGATTGCAGAAAAGATCAATAAAATAAACACCGAGAATATTATTCTGAAGGGAATGATCATTGATGGTATTGTAATGATTCATGAGAAAAAACGGACTCAATTTATGGAAGAGAAACTGATGAATTATATTCCTACAAACCGATCCATGACGAGTATGAAAATGAAAATTTTAAACGAGATACAAAAAAGCGTGTGAAATATCTTGGTCAACGCCATTCTAAAAAAGATGGTCATGGACATTGGCAAGTCAGTTATATCGATTTGTTGACGGCCATGATCGCAGCGTTTACGCTGCTGTTAGCAATCTCAAAACCGGATCAGGCGAAGTTCGATGTTTTTGCCGACGATGCTGGTACGGGGAAAAAAAAACAGGAAAATCTTGCGACCATTGCACAACAACTCAAGGAATCGATAAAAGCAGATTCCATGCTTAACAAACAAGTAAGTGTTGTCATTACTAGTGATGGTGTTGAGATCAGGTTTTTAACAAACCTTCTATTTCCTTTGGGAAAGGCAGTATTGCGACGGGATGGTTATATCGCCATTAAAAAACTCTCCCCAAACTTGCGGAAATTTGTGGAATCGCGAAATGCTTTTCTTTCGATTGAAGGACACACGGACGATCAACCGATAGTGAACGGAAAGGAATTTAAAAATAACTGGGAATTATCAGTAGCCCGGTCTGTTGAAATTCTTCGATTCCTGCAGGATTCAGCAATGTTCGGGTCACACCGTTTGTCTGCTGTTGGTTTTGCAGATACGCGGCCCGACCATACTGAAATGGATTCACTAACACATACATATACAGAACATGCACGCTTGTTCAATCGCAGAGCAGTAATAAGGATCTACTATTTTTCGGGAAAATCATCATAGTGGTGAAGAGGTCCGTTCGACATTCTGTTGCGAAAATACTCTGCTCAACTCAATTGAAAAATATATGAAAACAATGATACGTTTAATGTTTGCTGTCGGAATATTCAGTATTGCGTTCGGTGGTATCGTTGAGCTCAACAAACAAAAAAAATTCATCGAATCGGATGTTGAAAACAGAATTGGCACGGAAATACGCCGGTATTATCCTGATTTAAAATTTTTGATTTCGTGTGATGCGCTTGTCATTGAAGAACAACCTGCGATTGATGAAACAGAGGCTAAGGATTTGGTCCTGCCTGGTGTGAAAGGGTTTGAATCAGATAAGGACAATGGCGCAGCAGTCATTTCAGTTGAGCGTATTGAATTGACTCTTTTGCTTGATAAATATGAGGTAAAAGGAAATAAGGACCTTACATCCTTACTCGAGAATATAGCATTCGTCGCCGGAAAACTCAGTCACACACGAGGAGACAAAGTAAATATTATGGAAATGGTGTTCCCTGTGGTTGCAAACGCAGACGAAGACACGGGAAAAAAAATAATCGATTCGATGTTGAATAAAGTACCCAACGATCTGAATGTAAGCAAAGCCCAACTAATGTCCCCCTTCGAATTCATTGGTATGCTTTTACTGGTATTGTCTGTTGCGGTGATCGTGTTCTTGATGCGCAGGAATAAAATCAATGCAATGATCTTCAGACAGGAGATGGAGAAATATAATGGTCGGCTTGAAGAGATCCAGCATAAATCGGGAAAGGAGATTGAACATAAAATAGTAAATGTTCTTCCTGAGCACGCGGGCAACTCTCATCGACTTACAGATATTGAACGAATGAAAAACAGCTTGATATTATCTGCGGTAGGAAGACCGTATATCATCGCTTCGGTGGTGAAAGAAATAATGAACAATGCTGATCACAAGCAGAAACTGCAGATAGTCCTTTCACAATTCGGTCCGAGTTTGCTCTCAGTGATAAAAGAGAACATCACGAAACAAGAACATTCAATATTAAATCAAATGGGATTTGACAATTCGTCCAGGACATCGGAAGAGATATATGATGCCCTCTCGTTCTTTTACAATCAGATCCAGATAAAACAATGTACGGTTGCATCGGAAGAGGAGCAAAATCCATTTTCATTCTTGTCAAAACTCTCTGAGTCGCAATTATATTTGTTGATCAAGAATGAATCCCCCGGGATCGTTGCGATGGTACTTTCGCAGCTTGAATCCGGACTATCGGCAAATTTACTACGAAGTCTTTCGTCTGTTCAACAGGGAGATGTCGCCATCGAATTGGCGAATCTTCACCGATTAACGACCGATATATTCATTGCGGTTGCACGGGAAATGGCAGAAAAAGCATCAAAAATACCGACGCTCAACAACATACAGGTACAAGGAACAGATCTGTTAATGGACATCTTTGACAACATTGATGAGCATGAAGAGAATGCTATCAATGATTCCATTAAGGTGACGAATATGGATCTGTATAAACAGATAACATCCCAGCGCTTTTCATTTCTTAAGCTCAATGAAATTGATGATAGGGTATTGCGGCAGATCATGAAAGATGTGCCGGGGGAAGAAATGGCGGTTGCGTTGAAAAATGCCCCGGATCATATCACCGATAAATTTCTTTCGGTGCTTCCGTCAAAAGCAAAATCAATATTGAATGAACAAATCGATACGCTCAAAGCTGTTTCAGAGGATGATGAACAAAAAGTTCGGAGAAGGGTTACCAAGTTAGTAAGAAATTATATGCGGGTCTCAAAAAGAATGTGACGGCAGTTGACGGATAGAAGATGACCTGATGAGGGTGAATTGTATCATACCAATACTCAGAATATGGAGAGAAATTATGGAACTCAAAAAAATATGGAGAAGTAAATATTTGAATAATCTCTACGATAGAACATCAGATCACATAGTATTTGGAATGATTTATTCCGCTCCATTCCTAATTTCTCAATCAGATATTTCTTTTGACCTGCTGTCATCGCCATGGTGTTATCCGTTGTATGTTGTTGTTGTCCTCTCAACGCTCTTCACCGTATCGTGGTTCAAGCGAGACATCAGTACATCAGGCAATGTTGGCAAAACCAGTGAGGATTTGTTCAAACATCTTGCAGAAAAAATGATCATTCCAATTATATTTTATTGCAGCCTGTTTATCCTTTTTAGTGAACCAATACCATCTATTATATATTATGGTTCTGTATCATATTTATTATCACTTCCGATTCTATTTGCAAAAAAATACTACCATTGGATTTTTTTACCCCAATCATCAAATTGATTTTCAATGTCCATAAGAAATGTTTGTGTTGAGCTATCTTGAAAATAATACCCATAGTATGTCATAGGTGAGCTTTTGCAACACAAGGGTGTTTTACACATCTATAACTATGCTATTTCTAATGTCCGTTCGGTAAAGCAAGGAAAGAGTAATGCAGAAAACAATATACTCCACCGATGAAGTGGCAAAAATGTTGAATGTAAACAAGACCACCGTTAAACGATGGACTGACGAAGGGAAAATTCAATGTGAACGTACTCCTGGACATCATCGTAAATTCAGCACCGATAATATTTTGGAGTTTGCTATGAAGAACAATTATCAGGTTGAAAGATTGCAGAGAGAAATGTCAATTAAGAAAGATTCGTTTACCTTAAAGCAGCTTGCATTTGAGAACAACGGGAATTTCTTGCATTCTGTTATTTTGTCGTTAACCTTAAAAGGCCAAAAACATGAAATCGTAACCATTTTTCACGATCTGAATGTTGAAAATATTTCATATACTCAAATCGTACGTAGTTTTATTTTTCCAATTATCATGAAAATTGAACGCCTTCTTCTGATAGAAAAAGTTGATGAAAGGGAATTCATGATTGCAAATAAAACCATTGTTAACGCACTCGTTATGTTCGGTAGTCAAATACAGATGGTAAAGCGGCGTAATTCGGTTGTCGTGATCTTCTCATTCGATCAGTCGTTGAAACTTGACCTCATGATCCTTGAATCCAAATTGGAGGTGGATGGTTATCTCGTGTTTAATTTGGGGATCATAAATTCATGGAACGTAGTATTCAATATGATCAAAAGTTATTCCTCTTTTACAATCCTCGCTCTCGTGCAACAGTCACACAATCAACACATACATATCAAAGATTTTATGGCATTGGAACGTATAGCCGATGAACGTGATCAATTATTTTTATGCGGTACGATTCAAAAATTTATTGAATTGGACGTGGAAAATGCCAATAAACTATATAGACCATTCCACATGAAGGTTGAAGAGCAATTCGAGTTCCAATAATTCCAAATATCTGATTTCCATAAGCTCAAACTTTGTTTCGAAAGAATTGTGCAGGTAACAATAGTTAACAATATGAAACTAATGTTGACATGTTTTTTGATAAAAAAATAGAAAACCTCAAAATAGATCAAATATTAGGATTTTTACGTGGCACAAGGTTTGAATATAAAAGTAATACACGACAATAGGAGTTAGTAAAACGATGGTAATAACATTATTGATAATCGCATACTTCATTATTTTATTCTTTTTTTCACGTTTTTTTGGATTCATTAAAGACAGTGATGATTCAATAAAATTCACGAATGATGAATTATATTCAGAAAATAATAACTCTCGTGTCTAGTGAACAATTGACAATGATTTCTCTCTTTTAATAGACTCATTGGCTTTCAAACGGAAAGGTACAAATATGGGTACTCAATTATTTAACCACAATGAATACGCTGATAATGTTGTTATTGTGTGTCAGGATGTCGACCTGAAATATCAGCTAAATTCGTTATTTAAATTTCTCGGAATGTCAGCTGTAGATATGACTGCCGATCAATTGATAGAGTCAGCTCCAACGTTATGCAATAAGAAAATGTCGATGATTGTATTTGAAGGGAAAGAAAATATAAAAAAGATCTTGAATAAAAATTATATGCTCCATCGGGACCACCCGGATCTGAAGTTCATCATATTGTTGGATGAACCGCCGGAAAATATTAATGAGGAAGAGCATTTTGAGTATGTAAAATATATGCATAAAGAAGAGGTAATTCAGAAGATATCTTCGTTATTAGGCTATGCACATTTTTCAAGAATGCATTCTGAAATTCCGGTCCACAAAAAATATGAAACCATAAAATTTGTAAACCATAAAATTAATACATATGTATAATTTCCCAATGACGAAATTCAATGAGGCACCCCTAATGTTAACGGAAGAGCCTAAAATGCCGTTGAACCAAGAGAACCGGACAATCAACAATATCCTAATTATTGATGATGATGAACTGTATTTGATGTCGCTAGAAGCTGAGTTGCAACATCTCAACTACAATGTATATTGCAGCAATGGGAAGAATCCATTGAGTGAATATGATGATAAACGGATCGATCTCATTCTATGCGATATCCATATGGATGTAAAAAGTGGATTTGATCTACTGGAAGAGATCCATTTTAATAGCAGGTTCTCGATGATCCCGGTTGTATTAATGTCGGGTCTGGTGGATACGTTCGTTGTTCGCAGGGCAATGTGGCTTGGCGCAGATGATATTTTAGAAAAACCATTTTCCATCTCTGATCTATTGAATGTAATTGGTGCGCAGTCTGAAAAAAGGGAACGAATCCAGAAATATGCGGAACAACGTCTCGACACTCTTCGTGAAAGCATTCACAGAGTATTCCCTTCAGAGCTCTTTAATCCGCTTCATATTATTGCCGGATATTCATATATCCTCACTGAATTGACGGGTGAGGTTGACCAGCGCAAAGTGAAAAAAATTGGTCAATCAATTTCCAAAGGAGCAAGTCAGTTGCAAGCTATTTTTGAGAATATCTCAACCTACACGCATCTATTGACGCACAAGAACATTGTGAGTAATCTTTCAAAGAAAAATTTTATTTATGATGCCGGACTGGTAATAGAAAATACATGCAGACATATTGCTCAAAAGTACCTGCGAGACCATTGCTTAAAGATCCAAAACAATTTCACAGCGCAGGTTTGTATCTCAAGAGAATATCTTGAAAAGATCATCGAAATAGTGGTGGACAATGCGTTCAAATTTTCTCCGCTTGATAGTATCGTAATTGTGGATGTGAAAGAGGAGACACCGGTATTACGAATTACGGTACAAGATTACGGAGACGGAATAAATGACGAACAGTTATCGCAGATCGGTCCGTTTATGCAGTTCGAAAAAGAGAAGTATCAACAGCGCGGGATTGGTCTTGGGCTGTCCTTAGCAAAGCTTATTGTTGAACTCCATTCCGGAATCATAACGTTTCATGCGGTGAAGGGTGAAGGAACCACGGTCTCCATCATCATCCCTTTGCTTTCAGAACAAGACAAGAAACGGAACAACCATTTTTCTTAGAAATCAATATCTACATGTGAAGCTTTTCTTCTCTGAATATGAACGGACATAAACAATTTTCAGTGGTCATTGGTGATGGAAACGAATGGTATCTGAGCAAGATACAATCAATGATGAACGAAACATTCGCCGACGTGGAATGTTCGTTTTGCCGGACGGGGGAACAAATAGTGAACCTTTGTTCATCATTCCAACCGGATATTGTTTTTATTGACTATTCCATCGTTGGTATTCATGCTTTTGATGTCGTGAAAGAACTGCGTCATAAAAAATTTTCCGGAAAAGTTGTGATGACATCTTTTTTTAACGATTCTATCTACGGCGAAAAGGCAATAGAAGCAGGTTCTGACGAATTCATTGGGAAAGAAAATATTTTTGAGTATCTCACAAAAGAGATCCAGCATACATCATCCGCTCTAGCATTGGCATAATTTCTCTGCAACTTACCTTTTTCGTATTACCTCCAGAAAGACCACCAAAATATTTCAAAATCACACAGTTACATTTGGTTCGGTCAAACACTGCTGTTGTAGAATGGTTTGAATCATTTATTCCAAACAAATTCTTTTACAAATGGTGAAATAATCCATGTGTAGACATGTAAACAGTTGTTGACATCCTGCAACAATAAGTTACAGTAGTCATTAAAAAATGACAGGAAAAACAGATATTCCCATTGTATTCTTTGGCGTGAATATTGTTCCATTAACTGTAACATAAGCAAACATCAACAAAGGATCATAATGTCCGAATATCATTTCAAAACTAGAAAACCCATTTTTACCTCCGATAATATTTTTTTCAAAGCATTTGTTTCTACACCCGAGATTATTTGCTGGCTTGATAATCAAGGTCGTCTCTTGCATTACTTTGCAGAGCAAACGAATGATGTGAAACCGGATCTTTCAAACCTCATAGGAGCATCTGCAGAAAAGATATTCCCCTTGTCGCTTGGATCAAAAATACAAGAACGGATTACAGCTGCCAATAAAAACAACACGACAGAAAAACTTACAATCGAAACCGTCATCGATGGAACGATGCTGATCATGCAATCACGGATCACACCGGTGAGAAGTCTAGATCAGACGATGGTTATTTTTCGGAACATTACCGACGATCATCGTTTAAGAACTATGTCACTGTTCCAAAATAAATTGCACAGCCAAATTTCGAAGATTTCGAAGGGGTTCATTCTACTTACGGCGGGTAGTATCGATACAGAAATAAGCAATGCTCTTGGCCAAATCGGATTGCTCATGCAGGTGGACAGAAGTTATATCTTTATTTTGAAGCATGGCGGGACGACGATGGATAATGTATATGAATGGTGCAATAAAGGGATTGAACCACAAATTGAGAACTTGAAAGATCTTCCTACGGAAATATTTCCATGGTGGATGAAAAAATTAAACAGATTTGAAAATATCGCAATTTCGGATGTCTCAGATTTGCCGCCGGAAGCCAAAGGCGAACGAGAGATATTGGAATCGCAAGACATTAAATCGGTTGCCGTAGTTCCGTTGATATACTCTTCCAAATTGATCGGATTTATCGGGTTTGATGCCGTGAAGAGTAAACGGCTGTTTACAAATGAAGTGATGGATCTCTTGCGATTGCTGGGTGACTCCGTCATAAACGCCATGGAGAGAATTAACACCGAGGCAAAAATCGCAGCTAACAAACAAGTAATTCAAACTGTTGCAGATAATGTGCCGGTACTTTTGTGGATGACTGGTGCCGATGGGAATTACAATTTTTTTAACAGCCGGTGGCTGGAATTTACCGGAAGAACATTTGAAGAGGAATGCCGTGAGAACTGGTATGCGCAAGTCCACCCCAATGACAAGGAAGCGGTATCGTCTGCCTTGGTCGAGGCGTTCAGTACTCGCAAACCATGTTCGATACAGTTTAAATTTTTACGAAAAGACGATGTGTATCGCTGGATATTGGTAAACGCAGTACCGAAAAACTCTCCCGATGGTGAATACGATGGATTTATTGGGTCCTGCATTGATATCACCGATCAGAAAGAAAATGAATATAAATACCGGTTGATGTCGAAACGTATCGATATCTCTGCTAAGTTTTCTGGAGCACATGAAAAATTTTCTTCAACGGCAAATCTTTTGCAGCAATATCTTGAATTGACATTGAACCTGTTTGGTTTTGACGGCGGAGGTGTGTACCAGATCAGTCAGGATAGATCAAAGGCTGAATTAGTAACATCGTTGTTCCTCCCCGACGAGTTCATTCAACAGGTAACTGTACTGCCGGTTGATGTTGAGCCATACCGAACGGTGTTGGTGAGCGGCATTCCGAACTATTTCGAAATGGAGGCTGGAAAAAAGTATGGATTTCGTGCTCTTGCCTCAATTCCATTTTATATCGGGATGGAGATTGGCGGCTGCATCAATATTGCAACCAAGCGTGCACATCCGTTCTCGGAAGACGATAAGCGAATATTGACCTCGATAGCTGAAGAGATAGGGAAAGCAGTCTATTCGCAAAACAATGAAGATTTGATCTGGCAACACCGGAAGAATGTTGATGCGCTCTTTAACACCATCAACGATTTTCTGTTTGTTCTCGATGAGAAAGGATATATCCTGGAAGTGAATAACGTTGTTTTGCGCCGTTTGGGGTATACGGTGCAGGAACTTCGTGAAATGCATGTCATCCAATTGCATGTTCCGGAAAGAAGAGATGAAGCAACGCGAATAGTCGGAGAAATGCTGGCGGGGACGACGGAATATTGTTCTGTCCCGTTGATTGCGAAGAATGGAACAAGAATTGACGTTGAAACCAATATCGTGCTCGGAAAATGGAACAATCGTGATGTGATCTTCGGCGTCACACGTGATATTTCAGAACGGAAACGAACCGAACGGATATTGCATCAAACAGAAGAACGTAATCGTGCGTTGATTGAATCTTCCCCCGATGCGATTGTCTTTTTTAATATAAACGAAGTGATCGCGTTTGCAAATCAGGAATGCATCCACTTGTTCGGATATTCAACGAGTGATGAAATGATGCATATGCACGCCGCTGACCTTTTTTCCGTCAAGGATGGTGATGTATGGAAATCGATCATCGCTGATATCTACGAAAAACGAAACGTGAAATATATTCAAACGGAATTTTTGAAGAAGAACGGAACTGTATTTCCATCCGAAATTTGTTGCTCTGCAATGTATGATGTGAATGGTGCTCCGGAAGGTGTCATTGTAACAATCCGTGATATTACGGATCGGATATTCGCCGAAGAGCATTTGCGAAAAAGCGAAGAAGAGAACAAAGCAATTGTCGATGCTGTTCCTGATTTGATGTTCCGGATAAATCGCACAGGAGTCTTTTTGAATTGTAAAGTACCGAACAAAGAAGCGTTGTATGTGGATCCGGAATTATTCATAGGGAAGAATATACACGAAATACTTCCAATGGACGTTGCTAAACAAGCGATGGAAGTTATGGAAAATTCATTTCAATCGAAGGAAATGAAACAGTTTGAATACTCATTACCGATCGGCGGGGAATTACATCACTACGAGGACAGAATTGTACCTCTTTCTAATAATGAAGCATTGTCATTCATTCGTGATATCACTGATCGGAAAAGGATCGCGACAAGTTTGCATCAGAGTGAACAACGGCTGCAATATGCGTTTGAAGCAAGCAATGATGCCTTGTGGGATTGGGATCTGAAAACAAATACTGTGTTTTTTTCGCCGCGATGGAAACAGATGTTAGGCAATGATGTGGACGAAATAGGCATCGATTTGGACGAATTGGAAAAGCGTGTTCATCCCGACGAATTAGAGAAGGTGAAGGAAAAGATCCAAAATAATTTGAAGGGCAAAGCCGATCTGTACATTTCCGAGCACAGAATGAAGCGAAAAGACGGAACCTATATGTGGGTTTTGGATAGAGGGAAGGTTGTCGAACGGGATCAAGATAACAATCCTCTTCGGATGATCGGTACCCTTATTGATATCTCAGAACGAGTGGAAACTGATTTGCAGATCAAAAGAATGTCCATTGCAATTGAACAGAGCTTTACATCGATTGTCATTACAGATCTGAATGCGGTCATTCTATATGCCAATGCGCACTTCTGGAAAATAACAGGGTATGATGTAGGAGAATTGCTTGGAAAAAATATGGCTACAATGAAATCCGGGTTGACTCCGAAGGAAACGATTCAATCGTTATGGAAAACCATCCTTGCCGGAAAAGTATGGGAAGGTGAGCTCGTTAACAAAAAGAAGAATGGGGAATTGTACAATGAATCCGTTATCATCTCGCCGATCAAAAATTCTTTCGGAGTTATCGATAATTATATTGCCATTAGGCAAGATATTACAACAAGGAAAAAGAACGATGCGGAATTGGAATGGAACATATCTCTTCTTCAGTTGATGGCAAATTCATCCCCATTGGGATTTTTAGTGGTTGATAATCGCGATGACCGCATTCTGTATTTCAATCATCGGTTCTGCGAGATTTGGGGGATCACGGATTTGGAAGAACGGATGAAGGCGGAAGGGATGAAGAACAATGACATCATTCCATATTGTATTCCAATCCTTGTCGATCCGGTTGCGTTCGGGGAATCGTGCAAACCATTGCAGGATGTGAACAATACAGTTGTTGTTGAAGATGAGATTCAATTCTTGAATAGTGTAACAATCCGGCGCTATTCAACGCAGATACGAGGAAAACAGGGACAGTATTTCGGACGTTTCTATATCTTTGAAGATATCACCAATCAGAAATTAGCAGAGGAACAGCTCAAAGAAAATGAACGGACTGTCTCAACTAAATTAAATGTTGCCGAAGGTCGTATTAAAGACATGTCATTTTTCCTGGATCAGGCAAGCGATGCAATTATTGTAACAACGGTGGATGATGAAATTGTGTATGTGAACGACAGTGTTCAGTTGATGTATGGCTGGAAAGCGGATGAATTGATCAATAAAAAATTCACGAATCAATTTTATAACGCTAACACGTCGAAAAAAAACAATGTCAATGGAATACTATCAGCTCTTAAATGGGAAGATGACCATGAGCATCAGATAAAATCTGGGATGAATATTTGGGTTCACTTGAGTGCTACGGTCGTTACCGAGAGTTTAACAGGTGAGAAATCAATCTTATATGTGATTACCGATATTTCAAAGAGTCGTCAGCTTCAAGAACAGGCAACACACAGTCAACGATTGGAAAGTATCGGAACATTGGCGAGCGGAATTGCTCATGACATGAACAACATTCTTGGGCCAATCCTTATTGCGCTGTCACATTTTGACCGGTTGCTGACCGATGATAAATCAAGAAATATGAATAAACTATTGCAAGCGAATGTTCGCCGAGGAGCGGATCTGATTAAGCAAATATTGGGATTCTCCAGGAACAATCAAAATGATATTCTCATCGTTCAGATGAAACATCTTGTCCGTGAAATAGAAAAACTCATTCGGGAAACATTCCCGAAGTCCATTATTTTTGAATTTTTTCCCTCTAAAGAACTCTTTCCGGTTATGGCGAATCCTACACAAATGCATCAAGTGCTGCTGAATCTTTGTGTGAATGCACGGGATGCAATGCCCACGGGGGGGAAGTTGGAAATTAGAGCAGAGAATGTGGTCTTTGATAAAAATTCGTTTATGCAGAATATTAATGCTAATGTTGGTCCATATTGCCGCATCAGTATTTCGGATACCGGCACCGGAATCCCAGAGAGTATTATCAGTAAAATATACGATCCATTCTTTACAACGAAAGGGGTCGGTAAAGGTACGGGTTTGGGGTTGTTTAATGTTGCAACAATAATCAAAGCTCATAAAGGATTCATAGATTTGACCTCCGAACCTGGTAAAGGGACAACTTTTACAATATACTTGCCGGCGGCATCGTCGGGTAACATCGAAAAAGTGATGGAGGATAGCGGTGATTTTCCAAAAGGCAATGGAGAGACAATTCTTTTAATGGATGATGAAGTCGTCATTCGAGATATCACTAAAGCAACTTTGGAAGATTATAATTATAACATTCTGACAGCGTCCAATGGCGCCGAGGGGCTCGGGATCTATGCCGCCAATAAAGACACCATCAAAATTATTGTGCTCGATGTGATGATGCCTCATTTGGATGGTCCATCAACCGTACGGGCCATACAAACCATGGACAATATTCCCGGAATTGTCATTATGAGCGGTATTCATGCGAACGTTAAAGTAATGAAAGAATTGGGATTACCCGAAAGTCAATTTATTACAAAACCTTTTCCGATTGATACACTTCTTAAGGTCATTCATTCCATACTGCATCCATGAAAAAGAGAAACCTACTGGTTGTTGACGATGATGATAGTGTGTGTGTTATGGTCTCCATGATTTTGGGTGAGATATATGACGTACATATTGCACACGATGGGTATAGCGCAGTAACAATGATCAAGCAGGAACCTCCTGAAATTGTACTGTGTGATATTGTTATGGACCGTGGTGATGGGTTCAGCGTCATAGAATTTTTGCGTTCACATGATGAGTTTCATGAGATCCCTATTGTCATGATGACAAGCATGTCCGACAAGGATATTCAGCGAAAAGGAATGCATCTGGGGGCAGACGATGTTATCCAAAAGCCGTTCTCGGAACAAGAACTGATCGTATCGCTCGCCGCACGAATGAAACGGTATGAACTGGAACAGCAACTCCATAATACGATGGATCAAATGCGTGCAGTGTTCGAAAGCGTGCCGGACATGTTCTTTAGGATTTCAAAAAATGGTGCGATCATAGAACAGTACGTGAATCCGGTCATTCTGGAGCAAATACAAACTCTGCAATTTAACAGCACCAATATCTTTTCGTTTATCCCGGCACACTACCATAATGATATCCAAAAATCGATAGAGCGGGTCATGGTGAGCAGACAAGTGATGAGTATGGATATCACTATCTTTTTTTACCGCGGTTCACAGTATTACGAATTGCGTTTTATGCCGTTCAGACTGAAAGATGAAGTCCTGTGCGTTGTTCGCGATGTGACGGATAAAAAATTACAGGACGAAGCACTACAGTTGTCGGAGAGGAAATTTTCAACAGTATTTTTTTCAAGTCCATCCATGATGTGTATCTATGAACGTGAGCATGGGTGGTGTATTGATGTCAATGATTCTTTCTGTATCAATACAGGATATTCAAAAGAGGATCTTTTCGGAAGATCGATGTTTACTGCGAGAATATTACAGCCTCAGTTATTTGAAGAGATAGAGCTCAATCACCGTTCGGAAAGGGACCATTTTTTTAAAGCTGAAATTGATTATGTCACCAAAAACGAAGAGGTGCGGTATGGTATCGTACAGTGCGAAACCATTACTATCCAGGAAAAATCATGTATCATCTTATTCATCCGTGACATTACCCGCGAAAAACAAGGTGAGGAATTGCTGCTGGAACGATATGATATCTTCAAACAATTAACTGATGCGATCGATGATGTTGTATGGATCCATGACACAGATGGAAGAGTGATCTATTATAAACCCTCCTCAAAATATTCGCCGCTGCCGCGATCGAGCGTAGGGAAAAAACCGTCTGAATTGGATGGGAAAGATATATTTTCCCAAAATATCCAGCAAGTTATTTCGTTGAACAAAAGTTTAGTTTCTGTAGAAACAATCTCCATTGACGGCGAAGATGTTACGTTTTCTATCCGCTGGAACCCAATTTGCAATATAACAAATACAGTTGTTGCCGTGTCTGTTTTTGCGAAAACAACATCGGGTGCGTCGCTGCAAGATCATAATGCACTGAGACCGAACGATCTATATCATAAAATATTTCTCAAATTAAGGATGTTCCGTCACGGTGAAAGTCTGTTGATGATCATCAACAGACTGTTGCTGTTTTCCCGAAACATAAACCATTTCTCCTCCCTGAGTTCGGCGGAAGGAGATCCAACAGCAGAAGATAATGTCGTTAAAAGGATCTCCATTGTTATTAATGAATATTTATTGCGCGTCTATCCGGAATTGAATACGCTCGCAATGTATGCCCAACTTCTTTCGGAAATATCCATAAAAGAATTGCATGATAACTCCTTCCATAAATTGGCGGAGAATATGTTGAAGCTAAACAAATTCAACTACGACTATCTAATACAGATCAACTCTCCGGACGGAAAACGAAAGAGGAGAACCGAAGCATTAAACAACGAATCCATTACACTCTTTTATCATAATCTGACCCAATTGAAATCGGTCATCCTGAAATTGAATAAGAATATAAAACAGCAATATGTAACAGATGTTCATCAGACGGTTTATGATGTTCTCAATTCTATCAGTTCCAAAACAGTTGATTATGATATTCAATTCATCCCGTCTCATGAATTATCATTGGGTATCATACGAAGGTCCGAATTGTATGAGATCATACTTATTATTGTAAAAAATGCGATCGAAGCGATGGAATCATATCGCTCGGAGAGCACGAAACCAGCGATCATGATTTCAACTTCGAACAGTGGTGAATATTTGAAGATCATAATCTCCGATAATGGTCCCGGAATCTCTGACCAATTACGGGATGAAATATTTGTGTTTGGCACATCGTCCAAGAATACCGGACGAGGTTTCGGTTTATATTACGCAAAAAATATTATTAAGGAATACGGCGGCGAACTAACATTCAATCAAAATAACCCAACTGGAACAACGTTCATAATCAGCGTTCTAATACCATGAAAAAGAAAATATTGCTTGTAGACGACAACATTTCTTTTACGAATGATGTCGAATCGTTATTGGAGGGGAGATATTTCATCGTGAAGGCGAACAATGGAAAACGTGCCTTAGAAATATTGAAGATCGATCATATCGACATCATACTTCTCGATCTTGATATGCCGGATATTTCCGGATTGGACGTATTAAAGATCATAAAAAAAGAGATGGACAAATATATCCCCGTTATTATCGTTACAGATTATGGTGATCTTTCCAATGTTGTGGAAACGATAAAATATGGAGCATACGATTTTATCCAAAAGGATTTTACGGTAGAATATCTTACCGCAAAGATCACAAAAGCTTTGGAGCATCGGGACCTTGAATTGCGGGTAAACGTGCTTCAGGATACGTTTAAGGATAAGCAGAACAATTTTATTGCCGAATCGGACAAGATGAAGATTGTACAGGAAGAGATCCAGCGGCTGGCAAATGTGAACTTTGATCTCCTTATCAGCGGTGAAACGGGTGCAGGAAAAGATAGAATTGCATACGAGATCCATCGAAGAAGTCAAAATAGAGATAAACCGTTCATTCCTATTTCATTGCGCAGTCTCAATGAACAGTTGATTGAATCCGAATTATTCGGTCATGAGAAAGGAGCATTTTCAGGTGCGGACGTGATGAAGATCGGAAAGTTTGAAGCAGCAAACGGGGGCACTATTTATATTCCCGAAGTGTCTTCGTTGACCGAATCGATACAGTTGAAGCTTTTGCATTTTATGCAATACAAAAGTTTCACACGCGTCGGTCACGATCCACGCAAACCGGAAATCAAAGTAGATCTTCGAATTATCATGGCGACAAATGAGGATTTGAAAGATGTTGTGCTGCGTGGAAAAATGAGAGAGGATTTTTATTACCGTATTTCTGGCGTTATGCTGCAAGTCCCGCCCCTGCGGCAACGTATTATGGATATTATGCCGATGGTCCGGTATTTTTTGCAGTTATTTACTGCGCCAAATTCTACTATAGAATTTGAAATACCGCAAGATGTAAAAAAACACCTTGAGGAATATTCGTGGCCGGGTAATGTTCGCGAGTTGGAAAATGCGGTTAAGAATGCGCTAACATACACTCGCGATATCAAACTGACAAAAGATCTTTTCCCGCTGAGAAATAGTTCATTCTCCAATGCAGTTCAGTCGGGAAGTGATTTTGAAGTGAAAAATGGATCGATGATGATGTATAAAGAGGCTGATACGTTATTCAAACAAAAATATTTCAAAAACCTGCTGAAGGAATGTGATGGAAATATTTCAAATGCCGCAAAACGTGCCGGTATTACACGGCAAGGATTGCATAAGATATTGAACAGTCTTAAAATTGAATAATTATTTTTAATTAGAAGAAGTTAATAATTATCCGATTATAGGCGGGTCAGTCCCTATGTTGTTCGTTCTGATAGAAAACTTGCTCTTACAATCAAAAAATAGAGCAAGATACTCTGGCTGTATAATGTAATCGATCCCATCTGATACTGGTGTGCAGGATAGGCCCTACTGAATAGAAAGAGTCCTCTGAAAAATTCGTCAGTCAGTCATGGTGAGCGCAGTCGAACCATAATTCTGCTTATATAATCACACTTCGACTTCGCTCAGTGTGACTTTTCTTGGTTTAATTATAATTTTTCAGAGTTCTCTGGAAAGTAAAAATTATGAAAAATAAAGTAATGGTAATAGAAGATGATGAATGTTATTTGGGACAGATGAAATTTGCATTAAATGACAGGAATTATGATGTGATAACGACATTGAATCCGCAAGAAGGGATTGCACAACTCAAAACATTCAACCCTGATGTTCTCTTGGTAGATTGGGTGATGCCGATCATATCGGGATTGGATGTTATAAAAAAGATTCGGGGAGAATTGAACAACGACTCTCTCTATATCATTATGATATCGGGTAAGATTATGACGGACGATATCGTAACCGCGCTCACTGCGGGCGCAAACGATTACATGATAAAACCGTTCTCAGAAGATGAATTGATCGCCAGGATAAGCAACGGTGTACGGAACAAACAAATACAAACAACAAACACCTATAACAAGAAAATATTATTGG
>CAYHFN010000055.1:19132-22606 GCA_964355925.1 uncultured Chitinophagaceae bacterium | reverse complement strand
CTACTATTAGAAAGATTATCGACGACCACAACCTGATGATTACGTTTTACCAATTCTAAAACAGTATGACTGCCTATATAACCAGTACCGCCTGTGACCAATATTTTCAATCTATAACTCCGATGGTGATGACTAAATGATTTTAAATATTTTCTCTTTACGAGGTGAAATTACTTAGGAAGTAAATATTTTTATCCTGTAGAACAATATTTCTTTATCGTGCAAATATTTATATCCCTTCATCACGCCATTTTTTCATCAATTCTATGTTCGAATTCCTATCTTCTGCTTTTTTCTGATTTTTAGGTCCTCTTCCAATCAGAGTCGAATTCGCGTCTTCCATATTCTTTAAGTACCGATCCCAAGATTCCTGATACTGACCTTGGTCATTCGTATCGGCAATCCATTTGTCTACTATGGTACGCAGTTCTTCGAGTTTTTCTTTAAATGCTGGCTCCGTTGCTAAATTGTGCAATTCATATGGATCATTTATCAAATCATATAACTCTTCTTCAGGGCGAACTTGAGCCATTATCAGTGATTGAGCACTATTTAACTTTCCTTCGCTATACAGTGCCCGCATACGTTTTACAATCGGCTTGTAATCCTTGTATACGCAGGGCTGCAAATAGGGACGCTTCGGATGATAGTTGTGAATGTACTTGTAATTCCCTTTCCGGACGCTTCGGATACGATCCACCGTTTCATCACACCGGTCTCGTGCCGAAATAACATATTCGCGCGGATGAGCCATAGATCCAAAGAGAGGTCTGGATTCCATATAGCTTGGTATTTTGATCCCGGCAAAATAGAGCGATGTGGCAGCCATATCCATGTGCGCGATCAACTCTTCACGAACTCCCTTTTTTACATATTCCGGACCCCAAATGACAAAAGGTATTCTTGCCCCTTCATCATATAAGAACTGCTTCCCCCGGACATGACTTATTCCATGATCAGTAATAAAAAAGATAATCGTGTTGCTGAGATTGCCTTCTTTTTTTAGGCGTTCCACCACTTTACCGACTTCATCATCGGTTTTCATCACTGTCTTAAGGTAGTCTTTCCAATCATCGATGATCACTGTATCGTCAGGGTAATACGGCGGGATTTTCGTTTTTGACATATCGACGGTTGCATCGGATTCAAATTTCGATTCCCGACTTTTGCCACCGTTGAGTTGTATTTGAGCGAAAAACGGCTGATTGGGTTTTCTGTTTGTCCAATCGGTGCCATCATACAGTTTGCTCTCATCAAAAGAAAAATTATAGTCCGTCTTGCCCGGATTTTTCCAATTTAAATTAAAACCACTATTGCATGTAAAGTAACCCGCTTCTTTAAACAATTCCGGCAGAGTTCGTACATGTTTCGGCAACTGAATTGCTGATTGAGGAGTGCTGCTGCTTCGGTGATTATGTGCACCGATCGTTGTTTGATACATTCCTGTGATCAGCGAAGATCTGCTCGGGGAGCAAACGGGACAAGTGACATATGCATTCGTAAATACAACTCCTTCTGCAGCCAGCTTGTCCACATGCAATGTCGTCACTGCTTTTTCACCATTGAATCCGAAATGACGGGACGTATCTTCCGTAATTATCCAAAGTATATTTGGTCTTTCCTTATTGAATTCACTATGCAGTACACTCGGTAATCCAAGTGAGATGAGTGCGGTACTGCTCTTTTCTAGAAATTCTCGGCGAATCATTGAGGAGCCTCTTATTTTATTTTTAAATCAGATTTTAATGATGTATAGCTTTTATTTCCAACGTACTTGAATATTTGAGAACTGCGCCCGTCCATCGGCAGGATAATTTGACCTTTTGGAATTGATAATTTCTTTCCTCCAGGATATTGTAATAGGAACTGGTTTCCTCGTGAAGCAAATCCCGAAATAGTCCGTTCTGCCGGTGTATCACTCCAATTAAACACAACCACATATGTACTATCACCTTCGCGGCCAATAATTAGAGAGAAAGCATCTTCTTTATTCTTGGCATGTTGCCAAAGATCCACTGGGAAATATTCATCGCACTCTTTTAATGAAAAGGAGTACTTAATCAAATCCTTACGCTCATTTCTAAGGGTTTGCAGATTATCACTTGAAAGTTTAGCATTGCCAAACATTGATACGTAGTCCGTCCACATTTTTGCTTCATTGATCGTTACATTTCCTCCATATTTGTGTTGTCCTTTTTGGACCTTCTCATCTTCATCATTCTTGTTTCGAACTACCAAATAATCCGGGTCACAATTGAACACTTTCTTATGCAGATAGTAATTCCCACCGTTCTGCAACGTACGAGTTCTATAGAATTCAAAACGCGGACTAATGTCTCCTCCAGTGCGCATGCCATCGACATAACCAATTGCAGGTCCGAAGACAGCCGAACAGCCGACAAAATAGACATCATCGCTAAACGCTTCTTTCATGGCAGATATTCCAGCTCTAAATCGTTCAACGTGTGTCATTCCCGGTATGTGGGCTTTGATTTCAGTGACATCCGGACATTCTTTAAGGATATCCTCCTTCAATCCATAACGCATAAAATCAATTTTATAATATTTGAAACCCCACTCTTGCTTGATCGTCGTTAACACATCTTTCATATACTTTCTCGCACCAGGGTGCGAATAGTCGAAGTAAATATAGTTCATGTCACGATCATGTTTTGCATTATAAGTTACAATCACTGAATCATTTTGGTCTTTAAGAAAATATTCGGGATGCTGTTTGTAAATTTCGGAAGCCAGGTCAGCTCTGAATCCATCGAGATGAATGCCGGGGGTATAGCCGCGCTCAGAAATATATTTTGCTATGCCTCTCATTCCGCCTTTCAAATCTGACCGCACACTTAAATAATCACCTCGTTCGGTCCACCATCCGCCATCAATTTGTATAAGATTTGCTGTCGTATCCAATTGAGTAAGCTTTTCAATATTGTTAAAGATGTCTTCCTGATTGAATGATCTCGCATAATAATCCCAGGTTGACCAACCCTTGAAGTGAACATCTTTTATTTTTGTGATTTTGTTTTCCTTGGCTATTTCGAGTGCATATTGATCGAGAAGTGACTGCCAGCTACTCCCACTGATCGTTACGATCCTTTCAAAAGCAACATCAGTGCCCGGTGATACGAGTTTACCATCAGCATCTGCGCGAACATACATTCCGTTATTTTCAAACTTCAGTTTAGGAAGAAAAATCCTCCACGATATGATTCCGGTGAGCATAAATTCAGAATCGCTTTTCTTTGCCAAGAGGAACATTCCACTTTGAATGTTCTTGTCGCCAGGGTAATAGCGTTGAAGAGGCGTCCGCCCCATGTCAGATCCGCCAGCCAGAATTTCATTTGCCTGAAAGCCATTGAAGAGGCACGATATGTCAAGGTTTATCGCTTTTAGTGTTACGGTTGTATCGCTTTTATTCGTGATCGTCACATCGTAATAAAAGACACCCTTATTTCCAGCGTG
>CAYHFN010000055.1:0-19032 GCA_964355925.1 uncultured Chitinophagaceae bacterium | reverse complement strand
AATTACCTCGTCATTTCACTTCTTAGAATCTTGCTTAGCTCTTTTCTGAGCTTGTCGCCCTGATCTTTATTCGTTTTGATCAGATTACTGCGCTCATTGATATCGTTTCCTAAATCATAGAGCTGCTCTTCTCCTAATCCTGTCTCTACATTTTTGTTTTTCATCCAACCAGGGATCTTTCCGGAAAAAGGTGCTATGTACTTCCAGTTGCCATCCCTTACACCAAGTGTAAATGCTTCTTCAAGCATTATTTGCCGACCAACATTTGATCTCCCCAAAATTGCATCCGACACATTTCTACTATCCGGTGCTTCCTTTGCATCAAGTTGGTGACCGATTAATGCAGCCATTGAAGCATAGAGATCAACTTGCGACCATAGGGCATCCGACACTGAACTTTTTACTGTACCTGGCCAGGAGACAATTGTCGGCATGCGAGTTCCAGCTTCGTAAATACTGTACTTCCCACCTCTAAACGGCCCAGATGGATTGTGGCTACCTGCTTTCTCTTCTGCCTGATCAGCATATCCATCATCGAGAATTGGTCCATTGTCACTGGATAGGATAACAAGGGTATTTTTTTCCAATCCCAGTTCTTTTAACTTTTTCATGACTTGCTCCACGCACCAATCCAATTGAACGATGGCATCACCTCTGGGTCCCATGCTGCTTTTTCCAACAAATTGTTCGTTGGGCACCCTTGGGACATGAATATCATTCAGAGCGAGGTAGAGGAAAAATGGATTGTTCTTGTTACTCTCAATAAAATTGGCAGCTTTGGCAGTGAATATCTCTGCAAATGTCTCATCTACCCACCAGGCTTTTTTACCACCATCCATGAATCCGATTCTGCTAATTCCATTAATGATCGTTGCGCTGTGCTGCGTGTCAGCTTCCATCTTAAGCATTTCCTTATTGGAAAGACCTGTTGGAAGATTACCTACTTTCTTATCGTAATCAACAAAGATTGGATCGTCATTTTCCAGATTGACTACTCTATGATTCTCAACAAATACGCACGGCACTCTATCGGCAGTCGCTGGCAGAATAAATGAATAATCGAATCCGACTTCAAGAGGTCCAGGCTTGATCTCTTCATTCCAGTTAATAACACCATTCCCTAAACCTAAATGCCATTTCCCTACAATAGCCGTTTTGTAACCATTTTTCTTGAGCATACCCGGCAGAGTTGGTCTTTCGGGTCGAATTATTAATGGGGCAGTTCCAGGTAATATCTCAGCATTGCTTCTGAACGCATAACTTCCGGTGAGAAGTGAATATCGTGAAGGAGTACAGGTCGCTGCTGAACAGTGTGAGTCAGTGAATCGAATTCCTTCTTTTGCCAGTTTATCAATATTCGGAGTCTGTACTCCAATTGCACCATAGCAACTGAGATCACCGTAACCTAAATCATCAGCATACAAAACGATGATATTCGGTTTTGATTTCTTTCGTATTTTTTCATTAGCCACACTTGGGCACGTAACAAGAAACAGATACATTAAAAGAAGGACATACACTAATTTCATTGAGTCTCCATCAATTGTTTTTGTTCGAATGCCACCTGACACATAAATACACAATTCCCTAGGTCTTTTGAATGGTTTGAATTCTGCCTGACAGTTGCTTGTTCCTATCTCCTTGACTACTACGTTAAAATCGTCATTGACAAATGGATGGAACAGGTCACGTTATTTCAACCGGCTATCCTCTGAACGGTTGTGTTTCTTATGACATCATTAATCCAGGTCGACGACAAAAAGTTCTGTTCGCAAATTCTTATTTCAGAAGCAGCATTTTTCTTGCTCGAGAATAGTTCCCGCATGAATATGAATATATATACATCCCAGAAGGCAACGTAAGATGCTGTGTATCAAACGTTACTTGATAATTACCACTCCGCTTGTATTCATTCACCAAAGTGGTAATTTCCTGTCCTAGCAGATTGAAAACCCTTACCGTGACAAATCCTGCTTCTGGTAAATTGTATTCAATAACCGTGGAAGGGTTGAAAGGATTCGGGTAATTTTGATTCAATGAATACGAGCTCACAGTACCATTGCGTTCTTCACGAACAGTGGTTGTCAAAGGATGAGCACCCTTTTCAATTTCAATCATATGGAATATATCATCAACGCTATCAGTGTTGACAAGAGCAAAATCAGATCCCTTAGGACCATTATGAAGCATGACAGCATCTGTTACAACAATTGTTCTGGTTTTCCATGTTTTACTTCCTGTACAGCTTTCTGAAATTGCAGTCTTAAAGTTTCCTATTCCTGCATCATATTGTATTTCCCATTTGGAATCCGGGAGATTATCATAGTAGTGAACTGTGATCGTTACAGTATCTGCTGACGATTTAAAGAAATCATCGTGCAGTTTGAAGTACATAGCGTTTCTGCCGGTGCGATGCTCAAAGGAACGGGCAAATCTTGAATACTTGTGGGATGTGCTGTTGATCGTTCCTCCAATGCGAAATAATCCGATTGATTCACTATCAGGATTCACCTGTGTTATGAATCTTGAATAATTCGTAGGCCAGATTTCCCACCCGGCATCATTGTAACCAGTTTGAGACCTCCTTTGGTACACTTGTCCTTGCTGTGCGGCTGCTACGTCATCCATTTTTGCACCACGACTTGCATACACCGAGTCATTACAGATTAAATTGTAACGTATCCCATTATTAATGCCGGCATTGCCGTATTTACTTACAGGGAATTTGTTTAAATCTGCAGAATTCAATCCTTCATGCAAGGCAATAAACGCCCGAGTAGAACTTGAGGGATAAATTTGATTTGCATATTTATTGAAGAACCGAAATGTCTGCTGAATTGATGCATTCGCACCAGCTTCCGTCAGCGCAGTTTGGGAAATATCCCACACGGAAAGCCCCTCATTCAATCCATTAATGGCACCCCAATAGAATCCTAACTCTATATTAATCTGGTACAAAGGTCTCGTCCATGTCTGATCCATTTCAGATCTGCTAAACAGTGCAAGCCCCTGCGGATTAACTAAATACGGATTCCATTGGTCAACACTTTCCCTTTCATGACTTAAATGATGACCTCTGACGAGAGCACCCTCCTCCTTCACTCCAAATCCTTTTCCAATATTTGCCATCACCCAACTCCATTCGATGGGAGTACTGACCGGATCGACAAAATTGAACATTAAGGGGATTGAATTGTTTCCTAGGGCACACGCTACTTTGAAGGAATCAAAAACTGCAATTCTGAAATCACGCCAGGCTTTACTAGTTTTTGATAGGTTATATTGAGGATCAAGAGGGTTTCCTTTATATGCAACTTCATCGCCTGTACATCCTGTTTTCACCTGAACGAATGCGACGTGATTCAATTTAGTGTCCGGCTGAGAGCGCAAGAAATTTCCCATCTCACGGATAAAGCGATAGTAGAACCGCAGATAGTTTGGATTCAGGTAATAAGGATAATACGGCCATTCATGTGCGGCATCGTCTGTATATACTTTCGGCACACCTCCATCATATATCCACGAAGGAGCATTGGGTCCGAAATCTATTCCGATATATAAAAACTGATTCCTGCTAATCGCCCTATCTAATGCATCCTGCAACCCCTGCCAATTAAAATGACTGCTATCATCGGGTTGGATATCGGTCCATGATGCTTCTGAAGAAACGCCCAGCAAATAATTGTAGTTTTGACTGCTCGGGTCATTAAATTGGCCGTTCGTTCTATCCCATACTCCATATGCTTTGATAGAAAGAGCACTTTGTGAATATGCATCAGAGATCACCAAAAATACGATCACAAGCATATTAAAGTATCCGGCAGGAGATTTAATAGACATAGACATTCTTCTCTACTTTTTAGTTATTTCACGATTGATTTCTATAATATGAAAGACATCATCTTTGTCATCAGTGTTCACCAATATGATATCCGATCCCCTTGATCCATGATGATTCATTACCGCATCTGTTATCGTCACCGTTTTTTCCTGCCATATTCCGGTGTTGTTTCCCTGAACTGACATGGCTGTTTTCATTTCTTTTCCTGAATCATATTCCAGCTTCCAGGTGCCGGAATTGTTATCCAACCATACTATTCGTATCGTCAGTTTTCCGGCAGGGTATTTTTCAAAAAATCGGTCATGCAACTTAAAAAAAAGTGTGTCTTTTCCTGTTTTATGCTCGAAACCTCGGGCAAATCGTCCATATGGCTGACTTTTCGGTCCGACATGCCACCATCCAACGCTTGTTTCCAATTTGTCGATCGGATATAAGTAACGACAATAATCATCATCGATTCTATCCCATGCAACATCGTTATACCCTTTCCTCCTTCTGCTTTCCAACCCGCCAGCCAATGCAGCATCCAGATCTTCGACCACAGCACCATGGTCTGCATATTCTGCACAGATCTTTAAAACCCTATCCTTGTTTTTCTTTATTGCCGGACCATATTTTTCTTCGGGAAATCGTTTACTATCATCTGCATTCAATTCATCTCTTAAGGCACAGAACGCAACCGGCGAACGTTGAGGATATTTCTCTCCAGCATATTTATCAAATATATCCAACGCCAAGTACCATCGTGGATTTTCAAGTACATGTTCTGGAATGTTCCATATATCCAATCCACAATGCAGACAATTCAATGCACTCCAGTATAAATTTTGTAACGAATCCTTCTGAAACCAATGATTGACAGGAACGGAGCTGTTATAAATATATTCTACATTATTTTTTTTGAGCCATTCTTTAGACGGCCGCCACATTGTTTCCCCTTCTCCGCGGCTAAATATCGGGCGTTTGAGGACATTGTCATCAGTATTATATTGTTCGTACGGTTTCAGTTTTGATTTGGAACCGTTGGAACCGTAGAAGTGTGACGGCACTCCCTGTTTCACAACTAATCCTTCACATTCTTTTGCACCCCATAAAACATCTTCGGTGTGGATTAATAATGACACTGGCGGTTTTCCATTTGCCTTACCTTGAAAAGCATCTACCGTAAACTTGCGGATGTACACCTGATACTCTTCCCATTCTTTCTCGGTAATATTATACTGAGGATCTTTTGGCTTCCCTTTATAGGCTTCGCCATCTCCCGTAGATCCTTCAACGGCTTGATGAAATAACACTCGATTAAAAAGTTCCGGCGGTAAACTTCGGATATGTTCAGCAAATTTTTTTATTATTCTCTCAGAATAGTATTTATACTTTGTATGCATCGGGTAGGGTAGAACGGCAAAGTTTGTGTCTGCTTTGAAAGTATTGATTTCTACTTTAGGGACTCCGTTCTCAAACAGCCAGTGGGGATGCACTGGTATCAGCCATAGCAATGTAAACACATATTTATTATTTGATACGGCTTTTTTAATTATATCATCAACCAGCTCCCAGTGATAGACACCATCTTGCGGTTCAATATCTTTCCAGCCTACCACAACCGGTACTCCGCGCATTTTTGGATACGTTTCGTCAGGGGTGATTTTTCCGGTCCATTTATTCGGTGAACCGCCCGTTGAATACCAGCACCAAATACCGCACGCTTCCCGCGGCAATACACCAAGTGGATATCCTGTCCTCCCCTCGTGGCTTTTTTGTGCATTCATCACAACCGGTAGTACACATATTAAAACGAGCAATACGGTTTTACAGTATTTCATTGTCCATCCTAGGCATATTCATTACCAGATAACTCTTAAAGCAGGTTTTCTTGTTTCATCACTATACACGACCCAACTCCGTGACTGCATTGACAACACAATTGAGTCTGTATATTAAAGCGGGGAATCATTAAGATCCCCCGCTTTTATATTTTCACGTCATCGTTATTTTAACAACATCATTTTTTTCGTACTTACCTGTGAATCCATTCTTAATTGATAAAAATAAATTCCACTTGAGAGTGCCTGTCCAGCACTATTTCTCCCGTTCCATCGAACTTTATACGCACCAGCATTTTGAACCTGGCTAACCAATGCTATTATCTCTTCTCCCAAAACATTAAAAATAGTAAGCGCAATGTTACCTGTTTTGTTCGTGCTATATTTTATCTCTGTCTCTGGGTTGAATGGATTTGGGAAATTTTGTTCTAACGAGAATACTCCCGGAATGAAATGATCATCCTTTTCAACAGAAGTGGATCGGCCCCAGCCCTTCATATCCCACCGTTCAGCATATTGCTCATACCAATTCAAATCACCAACAGGCTTTCCATTGTCTCCAACAAGGGCAGCATTTTTAATTCGTAAATCTTCGATCGGCGGCCATTCAATTGTATTATTGGGGACCGCAACACCGACAGGTTCCCAATACCAACGTAGAGGTGACTTACCTTTCAATCTGATGACATTATTGATGAAAGCAATCATACTGTCAGTGCCAACAATTGGCGTAACAAAGTCCGGAAGGCCGTTTGCTGTCCGGGAATATGTTTTGGTCTCAGTGAATTTTGGCCATGCTGTTTTGTTCCCGAACATACCCACCGTTCTGGTATTCATCCAAGGTGTCTGAACTGAAGCAGTATCAATATTGATGTAATTAATAACGTTATCTGTCCAACCAAACCAGTTATTCGCGACTTCGAATACTCTGTCTTTTTCCTTAGTGTACCATGTTGCATCAGAAATTGTATTACCGAGCAATGTATCAGCATCAACAATACCGACTGGCTGGAGATCTCTGGCTCCACTGATGGAACCAGCAATATCAGATTTCAATTGTCCTTGAGCAATTGTATTGTAAAAGATGTTGTTTTTGATACGTGCATTGATATAGTTCGCAATATTTACCGTTCTTTTTATTGTATTAATGCAAGTGTTATTACTGAGCTCGAAATATCGAACCATATCTTTGGATATATTGATAAACAAACCTGGTGTGTTGATGTAGGTATTGTTTCGAAAAACAACAGTGTCGAGTGGTTGCCCGTTCGAGTTGTAAAAGTGACCGCGTCCATCATTACCGGATTCGTCACCACCGTTTCTAAAGAAGCTGTTTGTAACATAAATTCTATTCCATAAACCTGAACCTGTCTGTAGTGCGAATCGGTTAATGTTTTCATAGTAACAGCCGTCAATATAGTTCGTTAAACTATCCCCCTGGGTTTGGGCAATGGTCTGCGATGTACTATTCGAATTGGAAGTGAAGGAAAGGTTCGTGAAGGCAATATTCTTGAACGTAATTGGACCTGTAACCTGAAACAGGACATTGCCTGGACCGGTCCCGCTCGAGCCTTCTGCTGGTCCCACTTGAGGAGGTTTGTTGCCAAGACTCGGTTTTATTGCAACAAGTGTTAAACGACCTTTGAACAACACAACAGATGTAATCGGATACGTTTTGTTCCACAAGAGTTTATATATCTTGTGTTTTGGTGGATTATTAATACTGCCGTTGATATCCCAGAGAATCCATAGATTCAGAGCATTGAGTGGATTTCCATTATAGGTAGCCTGGATTGTTAAGGTATCCCCATTTTCTATGATTCCTTCTGAGGGGGGAGCCTGTGCTAATGTGATTTCCCAAGCGCAAAACAACAGCATGAGCATTGAAATTGTTTTTTTCATGACGAAAGCCTCCTTTAATGTTAGTTTAATAGTGTTAATTATTATTACTTACTGCTGAACTTTTCTAAAAATTTTCTTTCTGAAATGAAGCTGTTAAAAAGTATACCGTACGCCTGCCGATATTGTTGTACCGCCATACCGTTCTAGTGATGGGAACCCATTCCCCTGCATTAATTCCAAATACCGTGATTGACCGATGTTCATAATGTTGCACATGATGCTCAGGCCTTCAATGGGTAATCCCTGTTTGATGGATACATCATACCCGGTGCGAGAATCGGTATTTTTCCTTAACAACGGCTCTTCATTCGTAGAGGCAAACAAATTGTCTGTATATTTCATTGAGCCACGAATAGAGAATTCCCTGTAGTCATAGCCTACCATCAGATTGAAAATATGATTCGTTTGATCTAGCAAACGATCAGTGTAGAAAGTATCTGCATACGAATATTTTAAAGTATTAAAATCGAGTGTTCTTTTTACAGCTGGATATTCTGCATCAGAATATATTCGGGTATAGTTCACATTTATTACAAGCCCATTGAGCAGACCTGGTAGAAACCATAAATTCGATTGCCATTCGAATTCCATACCGTAGACGTGTGCCGGTCTTGGATTGTTCATTTCATAGTTTATTAAATACCCGGCCACATTTGCCACGCCGTTCTCGAGTCCATCGAATACCCCCTGCGCAAGATCCTTCTGCAGTATCATGGTCTCACCATGCGTAAAGATCTTATTTTGTATCGTTTTATGGAAACCGCCAATAGTTGCTAAGCCAAGTCCGCTGCCATGAAAGGAAAACAGTACATCCCAATTTTTCGATAATTCAGGCTTTAAATAAGGATTGTTCCATTTGACGGTCTGGTCCCCGATATCCCAGGATGGAATGATGTCGCGATATGACGGTCGAGATAACGAATGCGTAAAACTTATCCTCGTATCAAACCATTCCAATGGTCTATAAATCAAATGGATCATAGGAAGGAAATATTCGTTTTGTAGTTTCTTTGTCGAACTTTCTTTGGAAAACCATGAATTATCAGCCCACACATCATCATCATCAACCTGTGGTAACCTGTACCCGGTATAGTTGGTCATGTTTTTTTCATAACGGAAACCTGGAATGATAGTCAATGATCCACCAACAATAAATTCCGGCATAACATATGCTGCGATATAATCTTCATTGCCAGTGTAGTCTGAATTGTAGCTATCCTTCCAAAGTTTGTAATACGCCAGGAGCTTTGTATTCACCATCCATACATGAACAGCTCGTAGTCGTTCTTCACTAACCATATTCTGCAGCTTATAATCTCCCAGCAAAAAATTATCATTGCTATAATTCGGATCCATAAACCATTTGAATCCAAAAGTGCCTCCTGTTGAAGCTAATTTTTTCCAGTCATCATCGAGCCAGTCGATATCTATGGCAAGTTGGGCCAATGAGGTTTTGAAATATCCGGACATATCCGCTTTCTTACTTTCAATGTCATGGTTCTTGCTTTGATGCATGTATTTTGTTCCAATTTTTAACTTTAATTCCAGCCACTGAGCAAGATCAAGGCGATTAGTTACATTCAGATCTAACGTTGCTTTCCGTGATTCTGTTCGTTCACTATTATATCTGATATTGTTAATGAACGCCCGTTCAGGATTGAAATTTGCATATTTAGGTATATTAATGGGTGCACCCTGCCAGTCCACTGAAGCATAGTCCATCCCATTTTTATCCGTACTGTTAATAGACAGAATTTCGGGGATCTCATTTTTTGAGAATGCGTAGCTCATTCCGCCTTCAATCTCAAAATCGCTCACGAGTTGATTTACACGAAGGGCATTTGTGATTACTGTCTGATTTTTTTCTTCAAACGATGAATTATGTCCTATATTCCCGTTATTGCTTATGTTTTCACTTCTTGTTGTTAATTTGTCAGCAGACGAACTATAGAAACTGCTCATTTTGATTTTAGTAATTGGTGTTTTATAATCCAGCACCACTGTAGCTCCTATGCGTCCTTTCATTTTGTTTATATCATCAACCAAACTCATGTTTGCAAGCCGTAATCCTGTAGTAATATTTTGATAATTAGCTGTCAGATGGTTTTCTTGATTATTCGCAGTTTCAAAAGATACATTCCCAAAAGCACCAAATTCGTTATCAAAAAACCTACTGCTTCCCTGAAAAACAAATTTCTGATTATCTAATGATTTGCTGAGAGAATGGTACCCATTTTGATACAGAAGATTAAATTTAGATTGCTGAGGAGCTTCTTTGATAATTAAATTGACTCGAGCTCCAACAACATCCGCATCCTGATCAGGCATTGCAGTCTTTGTCATTTCTACTCCTTCCAGCATGTATTGCGAAATCATCCCAAGACTGGAGCTTCTGTCGGAAAAACTTGTTGAAGCCATATCAACACCATCGATCTGAATTTTGTTATAATTTGGGGAGAGTCCACGAACAACCAAACTAGAGCCTTTCAGTGAAACACCGGGCATTCGTCCGACTGCTTCAGCCGCATTTGCTTCAGGTACTTCTTGAATCCGCTGGGCAGAAATGACATTTGTAACACTGTTGGCACTGACTTGTTGGTTAATTGCCGCAGTTTGACCTTGTGATTGTGCCTGCACAACAACTTCTTCACCTTCTAGTACTTTCTGTTCCAGTTCAACGTTTAACTCTAGTACTTCATCAATGCTCAAGGCTATCTCAATTGTCTTTTTCTCATAACCAACGTAGGAAATGGAAAGTTTGTAAGTACCTTGAGGGATTCCTGTGAGACGGAAATTACCTCGTATATCTGCCGCAGCGCCAGTTCGGGTTTCTGTATGTAGAACCACATGTGCTCCGGGCAGCGGATCCCCTGTTTTTGCATCTTTGACAGTGCCAGTCACTGTCGATCCGTAGATTCTTCCACTCAAAAAAAACAATGAGCACGTCAGTATAAATATCTTTGCTGAAGTCATTGCTATCCTCGTATAATTAATTATTATTTCACACTTGTTGAATTCATTTTCCATTTTTCGAAAGACGGCTCAGTGTGAGCATCGTGCAAAATGGTCTTCACCCGTTCAATAAGGCTAGGATATTCTTTTGCTCTATCCGTTTTTTCACTTCGATCCTGTTCCAGATCATAGAGCTCAATTGGAGAATGTACTCCGTATCTGACGGCTTTCCATTTCCCAATTCGCACTGCCTGATAAAATCCTTTCGCGGGATGCATGAATTCCCAGTAGAGATATTCATGTTCGGTTTGTTTTTTACCCATTAAAAGAGGTGCATATGAAATTCCATCTGTTTCAATTTTTGAATCGATTCCTGCTAATTCACATGCCGTTGGCAAAAAATCCCAATGCGCTGAAACATGTGCACTTGTTGTTCCTGCTTTAATTGTACCGGGCCACCACATAATAGTGGGCATACGGATACCGCCATCATATAAATCACGCTTAATTCCACGCAGCCCTCCGGAGCTGTTAAAGAAGTTTGGATCGGTACCAGCTTCCTTATGAGGTCCATTATCACTAGTGAATATGAGAAGCGTATTTTCAGCAATACCAAGATCTTTAAGCTTGGCCATTAATTTTCCCATATCTCCATCCATACGAGATATCATCGCAGCTTTATTTTTTTCCGGTTCCGGCCAATTCTTTTGAGCATATTCACCAAGATCCGGAACTTCCATTCCCTCAAGGCCAGCCTCATTATTTGCATGGGGTATGGTCAAAGCTAAATAGAGAAAAAATGATGTATCTTTACTTTGTTCAATGAACTCTATGGATTCCTTGATAAACAGATCATGAGAATAATTAACTTTTTTTATAGCTTTTCCGGTTCCATCTTTTTTTCCATTACCTACTACATTGCCTTCAACAGGTATTACTTCACTGTTCCGATAAAGGAACTCGGGATAATAGTTGTGCGCATGCCGCTGATCCAGGTATCCGTAGAAATAATCAAATCCCTGCTTATTTGGCTCTCCCTCAGTATCAAGTCCGCCAAGGCCCCATTTACCGATAAGACCAGTTCGGTACCCAGCAGATTTTAAATATTTCGCAACAGTATTTGAATTAGCGGGAAGCGGTACCTGTCCGGATTCATCAATCGCATTTCCACGAACATATGCATGTCCTTGGTGAAGTCCGGTCAATAATGAGCATCTGGAGGGAGCGCACAATGTACTACCGGAATAATGATTGGTAAAGCGAATGCCTTCGCTCGCCATTCGATCGATATTTGGTGTGAGAATATCTTTTTGACCATAGCATCCTATTTCGCCATACCCGAGATCATCTGCTAATACAAATATGATATTTGGTTTTTTTCGATTTGGAAGAAGTGAAAATCCAAAATTAGGAAATAATAACAATGAAGATACACAACCCACTTCTTTTAAAAATTTTCGCCGAGGACTAAAGGAGAAATCTTTCATTTTTGTACCTATGATTAATATGAAAAACTATTTTTATGTACTTCTTCTTTTCTTTGAAAAATTTCACTACAGCAAAAAGTCTCTCTTCATGTCTGCAGTTTCCATCAATAATCTGTCGCAGGAGCAGTTCATTTAGTGTACGAAAACAAAAATCGCGTATGAGATTCAAATTGTTTCCCCGGTACCAGCACCGTCGATGGAAATGCAGGCTGATTCGGGGAGTCTGGAAAATGTTGGGTCTCCAGACAGAAACCGCTTCGATGGTTGTAGCTGCACATTCCCTTCCCGATATATCTTCCGTCGAGATAGTTTCCGCTGTAGAACTGGACTCCGGGTTCCGTAGTCCAGACCTCCAAGATGCGTCCTGTTTTCTGATCAGTAACTCTAGCCGCGAAACTAAACTCTTTATCTTTTTTGTTCAGAACCCAATTGTGATCGTATCCTTTTCCATATACCAGCTGAGGATCATTCTGTCCAATCCTCTCGCCGATCGCTTTCGGATGCCGGAAGTCGAACGGGGTATTTTCCACGCGTTTTATCTCGCCCGTTGGAACATTATACTCATTCAATGGGGTGAATCGGTCAGCATTGATCATCAGCTCATGCCCAAGAATATCCCCTTTCCCCGCTCCCGCAAGATTGAAATACGGGTGCGATGTAAGATTCAGAACAGTGGTCTGGTCCGTAGACGCAGAATAGAAAATATCCAATGCATTGGAATCGGAAATCGTAAATGTCACCTTTACAGAAAGATTACCCGGATATCCCTCTTCTCCATCCTTACTGAGGTAGAAGAGGACCAGTTTCCTACCGGGGATGCACTCGTTTTCGATAACATCCCATACTGCCTTATCGAAACCACTCACTCCGCCGTGCAGTGAATTCCTTCCGTTATTTACACTAAGCTGATGGGTCTTGCCATTCAATGAAAATGTTCCCTTGTTGATCCGGTTTGCATATCTCCCCACAAGGGCGCCGAAATAAGGATGCTTGTCTACATACGACTGTAGAGAATCAAAACCCAACGTGACATCATCAATCACTCCCTGTCGGTCGGGTATTTTGAGGGAGACTATAATCCCTCCATAATTGGTAATGACCGTCTCCATGCCTGAAGCGTTCTTGAGAGTAAAAAGGAATACCTTTTTGCCTCCTACATTACCAAAAGTGTTTTGCCACATCTCTTTTTGTTCCTTCGTATTTTGACCGCTGCCCGCAAGTATGAGCGCCAGCAAAAAGAAAATTACATCTCTTCCAGAGTAGTACCTCATTCTGGGATTTCCATCATCTTTCTAATTTCCATTAGCATTTTATTTGTGCTTTCCAACATTCAATTCCACATTTTTTTCACTTCGTTCACGGCTTAGTTACCAGTCTGCGAAGTATTTCGGCGGCAGACTCTGCGGTAACATCCCTCTGAGGTTCCGCAAACATTTCGTAACCGACCATAAATTTCTTCACCGATGACGATCTCAGTAGCGGCGGATAAAAATGCATATGCATATGCCACTCTGGATGCCTTTTCCCGTCCACCGGTGCCTGATGAATTCCCGATGAATAAGGAAAGGGGATTTGAAATACGCGGTCGTATATTCCCGTGATCACTTTTAGAGCGTCCGCAAAATCTCTCTTTTCCGCTTTTGTAATCCGGAGGATATCTCCTACTTTTCTTTTAGGAATGATCAATGTCTCGAACGGCCAAACGGCCCAAAAGGGAACCAGAGTTACGAATGATGCATTCTGATATACCAACCGCTCCTTCAACTTAATTTCCTGCTTTACATAATCAAAAAGGAGGCCACGCTTATATTTCCTGTAATAATTAAGCTGTGACTTTCCTTCTTTCTTCGGTTCACCCGGAACATGTTCCTGCGCCCAGATTTGACAATGCGGGTGCGGATTACTGTTCCCCATGATCAGTCCCTTATTTTCAAATATTTGTATATGACGGATGCCTGGCTGGGCGGATAACATCCTCATTTCGTCCTGCAAGACAGTGAGGACTTGTTCGATTTGTCTTCTACTGAGATCCGAGAGTGTAAGATCGTGTCTGTGAGAATAATTTACGACACGACACATACCCTGTTCTGGTATTGCCTGTAGAAGACCTTCTGCATACCGCGAGGACGATTTAGGTTTCGGAAGCAATGCAGAAAAATCGTTGGTAAATGTAAATGGACCGTGATAATGCGGGTTTCGATCCCCGTTTGCACGCAGATTCCCTGGACACAAATAGCATTCAGGCTCATACGATTTCAGTTTCTTGATCAACGGTGCAGTTTGCTCTCCCAACCATGGCCGCATAGTTCGCTGCGGAGAGACAAGAACCCATTCTCCAGTGAGAATATTCCTCCGGCGGTGGGGTTGTATGGTGCTATTAGACGGCAGCATTGCTTTTCACCTCTATAATATGTGTTCCCGAACCCGTCGATGTGACATAAGCAAATGGATTTCTATCAAATTTTTTATAATATTCCTCTTTCAGAACAGATGTTACCGTATCGACATACTCCGGTTTGACCAAATTGATTGTACACCCGCCAAATCCTCCTCCCATCATTCGAGCTCCATAAATTTCCGGCAGTTTCCTTGCTGTTGACACGAGGTAATCCAATTCCGGACAACTCACTTCATATTTCTTACTCAGACCTTCATGAGATGAATAGAGGAGCTCACCTAATTTTGTATAATCACTTCGTTCAAGCATTCTACATGCCTCTTCAACACGTTCATTCTCCTCCACCACATAGCTGCATCTTTTGTACACCACCGATGGAATTTCCGCTTGCAATTCATTGAACATGCCGAGTGTAGCGTCCCTTAGGGAATGTACCAAAGGATACTTCTTCTGAAGCAACCGGACTCCCTCGGTGCATTCTGCACGTCGTTTGTTATATTCAGATGACGCGAGCGAATGGCTCACACGCGTATCAAGTAAAACAATTGATAATGTATGATCGAGAGGATAGTATTGGTGATCTACCGATCGACAGTCCAATTTCAACACGTGTCCGACCGTGCCGAAAATATTGGCATACATATCCATGATTCCACACTGTAACCCCACAAATTCGTTTTCAGCTCTTTGTGCAATCCGTACCAATTCCTTTTTCGCAATCCCCAGGTTAAACAACACATTCAATCCGTAGGCAAGACCCGCTTCAATTGCGGCCGAAGAGGACATCCCTGCACCGACGGGTATCTCACCTCCAAAAACACAATGGAATCCGCGGAGTCCATATCCCGCTTTCATCAACTGATCAACAACCCCCATGAGATAGTTGGGCCATCCTTTCTCCGAACGCGATAATGCTGTGATATCAAACTCGAATTCATCCTGAAGATCATATGCAATGATTTTACAGTGTGTATCAGTCCGCGAAGATATGGCAATATACATCGACTTCTCGATTGCTGCCGGAAGAACAAATCCCTGGTTATAATCTGTATGCTCTCCGATGATATTGACTCTTCCAGGCGAGCGCACCAGAAGGGGCTGTTCTTGAAACAGCTCCAGGAATTTCGTTTCTATTTGTTCGATTGAATTCATCGGTTTCTCATGAAATCTGCTTTCGTGCAACAAGAAACATTCCCCCGCCAAAGAGAACCATAATTGCACCCCACCAAATATCCGGATGTGTTTCCGATAAGATTGTTTTCACAACTGGAGGCGAGATGAGGTTATAGATTCCACTGAAAAGGATAAGTCCCCCCATGATCAATAAAATCAGGCCAACAAAATACCAAATAGGAATCATTTTCTGTTCAGACATGTTAAAATCTCCTTTCGATTACCAGAACCAGATATTCAATATAATGACGACTGTCAAAGAAATGAGCGCATAGAACTCCGGGCGCTTCATAAGCGGAATCGAATGATCAATATTTTCCTTCGTTAAGCCCTTGACAAGCCCCACTAATTCTTCTTTCGGTTTCTTTGCAGTAAAGAGACTAATGACGATGGTTACAACCGCACAGATCAACCACGCCCACCATGCACGCCAGAAATTTGCTGCCATATCGCTTTGGACACTAGAGAGTGTAATGAGACTCTCTGCAAACCATTGGAACTTGACGCCAAGATACATGAGGAAGGAAGACAACATTCCCGCTATCAACCCCCAAAATGCCCCGTTAGGAGTAATCCATACGACAAACATACCAAGAAGCATAGTGGCAAAAAGCGGTGCGTTGACCCACGAAAAGATCGCCTGCATATAATCCATGATACTGGGAAAACTCTTTGCCCAGTACGCCGTAACAAGTGATAGCACAACACCCACAATAGTAGAAACACGACCCATCCATAACAAATGGTCATCCGATGCTTTTTTATTCAATACAGCTCTGTAAATGTCATACGTCCACACAGTATTAAAAGCACTAATATTCCCTGCCTGACCAGCCATGAAACCTGCGAGCAGCGCCGTTACTCCCAATCCTACCAAACCCGGTGGATAATACCGGGCGATAAGCAATGGAAGAGCTGAGTCGTAGTTTATTTGTCCGCCATCGGTAAGTAATTTGAAACCACTTTTCGGATCCATGGAAAGCGCTATCGCAATGAGTCCAGCGACTATGACAAGGAATGGTAATGCCATCTTGAAGAAAGAGGCAAGAATCGGAGTCATTCGTGCCGAACGCAAATCTTCTGCCGAAAATGCCCGCTGCACGACAAGAAAATCTGTGGTCCAATATCCGAATGATAGAACGAATCCGAGTCCAAGGACAATCCCTCCCCAATGAATGAACATCCCGTTGAGGTTTGGATCTGAGGATGTGGACCAAAGTGTTGTGAATGATACGTGAGGGCTAAATTCATTAATGCGAGCTAAGATTTCATTCATACTTCCGATCTCAATGATTCCTAAAATCGTAACCAGAAATAATCCAAACCAGATCAAAAAGAATTGAATAATCTCTGTAAAGATTGCCGACATCAAACCGCTGAGTGTTACATAGGCAGCGACAGTAATTGCAGATGCCCACATACTCACATCCCAGTTCCATCCCAAAAAAGTGTGAAGTACTAGTGCCATAGCGTAGAGATTAATTCCGGATACGAGCACGGTCATTATTGCAAACGAAATACCGTTAAGGACACGTGTCTTTTCATCGAACCGAAGTTTGAGATATCCCGGTATAGAATTGATCTTGCTGCTGTAATAAAACGGCATCATATAAATGCCGAGGAACAGCATCGCCGGAACAGCACCAATCCAATAAAAGTGTGCGACATACATTCCGTACTTGAACGTGTTTCCGGTCATCCCCAGGAGTTCGAGGGCTCCCAGATTTGCAGAGAGAAACGCAAGACCGGCAACCCATGAGGAATTTTTTCTTCCAGCCAGGAAAAAATCTTCATGACTTGTCGTAAATTTGCGCAAGTAGAGGCCTATTCCGAGGATAAACCCGAAATAGACTGCAATAACGATCCAATCGATGATTGTTAGACCAATAGCTTCCATTCATTCTATCCTTTTTTATTTTTAAAATATTTATTTCTGCAAACGTTTGCAGGTAACTATAAAAAAAATCAGGTTGAACCACGCTTGATCAAACTAGCCTCTAGAATGACCGTACGAATCGTCTTGTCCTTTCCTTCAATCTGCCCGATCAGCATCTCAGCGGCTTTCATACCCATTTCATACGAAGGCTGATTAACTGTTGATATCGGAGGATTGACTAGACTTGTTATTTTATTGTTCGAGAAGCCCATCAGCGCGATGTCTTCAGGGATCCTGAGTGAAGATTCCCCTATGCGCTGAAAAGCTCCGATGGCCACGGGATCGTTAACGGCAAAAATAGCATCCGGCAGATTTGAGCCATTCATTACGGCATCCATCATTTCATAGCCATCCAGTTCGTGTAAACCTCCCACTCTGACAAAACCTGAAATTATAGGAAGGCCTGCTTTTTTTAAAGCATCCATGTATCCATCATGCCGTTTTGAGCAGATATTCAACTGTTTCGGACCTCCGAAATGCGCAATGCGTTTATAACCCTTGGTAATCAGATAACTGACCGCTTCAAATGCGATTTTATAATCATCAATAATGACTTTGCTCGCATTAATTTCCTCACTCACACGATCAAAGAATACGAGTGGTATGTTACGTGTCAAGACTTCCTTAAAATGGTTACAGTTTTGCGTTGTTTGAGAAATGGAAACTAAAATTCCCGCTACCCGATGCTGAATAAGCATTCGCGTGTTCATTATTTCCCGTTCATTACTTTCATTGGATTGACTGACGAGAATCGTATATCCGGCCTTATACGCTGCATCTTCTATCCCGCTAATAGCAGAAGAAAAGAAATCATGTTTTATCTCGGGTACCTGTACACCGATGGTCTTTGTTGTACTGTTTTTAAGGCTTCGGGCGATGGGATTGGGTGTATAGTTCAACTCCTTGGCAATCTTGTTGACCCGGTCTTTTGTATCCTTACGGATATCAGGATGATTACTCAGCGCTCTTGATACCGTAGAGGCAGAAATTCCTAGTTCTTTGGCAATATCGATAATTGTTGAATGTTTCATTTTCAAACGTTAAAACAAGCGATTTCTCAATATTTAATAAGATTACTTCAAACGTTACCGCAATCGTTCCCGCAAACGTTTGTAATATAGTTATTGGATTTGAGCGTGTCAAGTTAAATTTTATTTTCTTTACTTTTTTTGGCCAAGCCTTGATAGCTTCGAAAAGTGGTTGCCTAAAAACGAGGTCGAAAATCCACAGTGCTCAGATAAATAGAGTGACTTTCTGTGTAAACAAGTTGTCGGGATTTTTCAAATGACACATTTCGTCTACTTTTTAGAGACCATTGTGATTTGCTTCGTGTTTTCTATAAATACATTTGTATAATTCGACCGCAATAATTTCAAAATAATCGTAAGAAACCACAACAACCCAAGCAGCAGCAACCACTTAAGGAATTACGATTATTTTACGATTACGATTTCGCATCAGTATTTCATATCCTTAACCACGATTAAATTCGCAGATTGCTCGCCCCCAGTCTCGGGCAC
>CAYHFN010000054.1:0-23526 GCA_964355925.1 uncultured Chitinophagaceae bacterium | reverse complement strand
AGCGGATCCTTCGACTCGTCCGCTGGTGCGGACTCGTTCAGAATAAACTCTGCAACCGCCGACCTGCCTGAACCAATGGTGTCCCTTCGGGACCGGCAGGCAGGCGCGCAAAAGTTATGAGTGTTGAGAATTCTAAATATCAGCCAGAGGCTGATGCGCCTTTGGCGCACAACTAACGATACGAAAGCACATTTTAAATTTAAAAACGTTTTCCGCTAACGCGTCCCGCCAAAAAGCGGCGGGATGCAAACAGCCCACTGGAACGCCCGCCAAAAAGACGGCGGGTCCCAAAGGGATGCCTTCGGCACAAGTTGCAACGCAACTCACGAAGGTCCGAAGGACTCTTCGAGGATGCCTTTCCCAAGGAACACTTCGTGTCGGCATTAACTCCAGTCCGTTAGCCACAAAGAAGTGAAAGGCGAAGAAAAATTAAGCAGCGTTTTCGAGGTGTTGTTTAGCGATGTAAAGATCGCATGCCACTTGCAGATTCATCCAGAATTCGGAAGAAGTTTTTAAGACGCGTGATAGTAAGATTGCTGTCTCAGCAGTCATGTCACGTTTGCCGTTGATAAGTGTGTTCACTCTCTGCACGGGCACACCCATTCGGCGAGCCAATTCTAATTGACTTAGTTCCATTGGACGTAAAAACTCTTCTAAGAGAATTTCGCCAGGATGAGTCGGTTTTCTATTTTTCGGTATCATATTTTGCTTTCCTTTAATGATAATCAATAAGTTGAACATCTTTGGCATTACCTTCAGACCATTCAAAGACAATCCTATATTGACCATTAATTCGAATAGAATGTTTCCCTTTGTAATTGCTCTTGAGTGCTTCTAATCGATTTGACGGTGGTATGCGTAGGTCCATCAAATCATGTGCTGCATTCAATAAGTCGAGTTTTCTAACAGCGATTTTCCAAATGATAGACGGTATTCGTCTAGCTTGTTTGGTGTCTAAACCATTAAAAATGTCTTCGCAGGATTGGTCTAAGAAATTGATTATCACTCAACAAGATACTACTTTAACGGCAAACGTGCAAGTGGTATGTACTCTTGCTGACGAACTAGTCGCTACTCATGACATCAAGAAGCGACGAGCCCCGAGGGGGCTAATTGAAAGCCAAGAGATTTAGCTTCTTTCTTACAAAGAGAAAGGTTTGCTTTCTTATCAATAGAATATTTGTTTCCTCATCAAGAATCGATATTTCTTTTTAGATCTATTTTGAAGCCTTATTTAATTGAGGTTTTTTTGTTTTAGATAGTGACTTGTTCAGATTTTCTTTTGCATCTGCGTCACAGTTTCGATATTTTAATAAATGGATTCTGTTTCGGCGCATATTGGGTCAATGAAGATCGGAAAGAGAACAATCGATTTTTCCAAACGGACGTATGTGATGGGAATATTGAATGTTACGCCTGATTCCTTTTCAGATGGAGGGATGTATTTTTCCGTTGAAACTGCCGTAACTCGCGTTATGGAAATGATCGAACAAGGTGCAGATATTATTGATGTTGGCGGGGAATCGACACGTCCGAACGGAGTGTACGGCAACAGACAAAACGTTTCTGCCGATGAAGAATTGAACCGAGTTATTCCCGTTATTGAACGGATTGCAAAATCTACCGATATCATTATTTCAATTGATACGACAAAATCTATTGTTGCAGAAGAAGCGCTGAAGGCAGGAGCATCAATTGTTAATGACATCAGCGGATTGAAATTTGATGAACGAATTGCAGCAGTTACAGCAAAGCAAAACGCAGTCCTTATTGTAATGCATATTCAAGGGACACCGGAAACAATGCAGCAACATCCGGTATATAACGATGTAGTTACCGAAGTAAAAGATGAACTGCGCAATTCAATTGAAAAAGCAAAACTCGCAGGGGTCAGCAATATTATTATTGACCCGGGAATTGGATTTGGAAAAAATCTTGAGCATAATCTGAAATTGCTGAAACATCTCAAAGAATTTCAAGAACTCGGGCATCCGATCTTGATTGGTACATCGCGAAAAGGATTCATCGGAACGATATTAAATACTTCTGTTGATGAACGTATCGAGGGAACGGCAGCATCAGTTGCAATTTCGATTATGAATGGTGCGAATATTATCCGTGTGCATGATGTTAAAGAAATGAAACGTGTTGCAGTAGTTTCAGATGCAATACTGAATATATAAGGATACTGTCATCCCTGCGCGCTTTTAGCGGGATATTTTGCCAAGACAGATAAATTGATTTGCTATTTTTACTTTTCTCAAAAGTGTGGTTTAAGATCTATTACGTATGCTTTAAATAAATATGGAACTATTCAATATTGGATTTTTATCAGTTACCGTCATTGATGTTATCGACATACTGTTGGTAACATTTATCGTATACCGATTATACCGCGGTATGCGTGGAACGATTGCTGCTCAGATTTTAGTTGGCCTGGTTGTTATTATTGTTCTTTCTGTCGTAGCACAATTACTCAATCTAAAAGCGATGGGTTGGGTTCTTCGCACGTTGACTGATGTGTGGGTAATAGCGATGGTAATTATCTTCCAACCGGAATTACGACGATTACTTTCTACAATTGCACGGAATCGTTTGGTAAGATTATTTTTGAGAATAAATGTCAGCGAGTCGATAGAAGAGATTACAGCAACTGCGCTTGAGCTGTCAAAAAAGAAACAAGGTGCTTTGATAATTATTGCGCGGGGAACGGGAATGAAATCTTTTGTTGAAACAGGGATAATCCTTGGTGCTCAGATCAGCAGATCACTGCTTCTTTCAATTTTCAATCCTCGTTCACCACTGCATGACGGTGCTGTGATTGTGAACGACAGAACGATTGAAGCTGCTCGATGTACACTTCCATTATCATCAAATACACGTTTTGGTGATTTAGTATTAGGAACACGCCACCGCGCGGGATTGGGCATCACTGAACAGACTGATGCTGTTGCGGTCATCATTTCGGAAGAAACGGGAGCGATTTCGATAGCCGATAACGGTGAGTTGTTCTATAAAATATCAGTAAAGGATCTGAGAATAGAATTACGTGAACGACTTGTGGTTTCTGTGCAGAGGTCATTTAAGAATGTGAAGGAGGCTATTCGTCCTCAATAATGAATGTTGCCGTAATTATTCCCGCATACAACGCTGCAGATTCTCTCCCAGCATTATTTGAACGAACGATAGTAGTTCTTCCGAAAGAAAATATTTTTCTTGTGAATGATGGTTCGCACGATTCGACGGAGCAGATCGGAGAAAAATATGGTGTGCAGGTGATCTCTCATGCATCGAATGTTGGCAAAGGCGCTGCGTTACAAACTGGATTCGATGCTGTTTTAAAAAATATCTTTGATGCTGTTATTACAATGGATGCCGACCTTCAGCATCGACCGGAGGATATTCCACGATTCATTGAGATGTATGAACGAACAAAGTGTGATGTGATCATTGGAAATCGATTACAGAATAAACAAGGAATGCCTATCCATCGCGTCCTATCCAACACCATCACAACTGGATTAGTGCGAATACGAACCGGAAAGTCAATTTCGGACAGTCAATCAGGATTTCGTTTCATCACACGCAACATCATTGAACAGATCACGTTAAGTTCAACAGGATTTGAAGCAGAAACTGAATTTTTAATTAAGGCGGCATCACTTGGCGCATCATTCGGATCAATTCCGATCAAAACAATTTATGCCGGCGAAAAAAGTAATATGACTCATCTTCAAACGACGGTCAATTTCATCAAAGTATTATTGAAACGATATTAGTATGGGAAGATTTGATACAGAACGGAAAGAACTAGTAGAATTACTGCGAAGCAAAGGTATCACAGACGAAAATGTTCTTACGGCAATGCTGAAAGTTGAGAGACATTTATTCGTCGATCAGATGTTCATCAATCGTGCATATGAAGACAATGCGCTGCCGATCGGAAGTGAACAGACAATTTCACAGCCGTTTACTGTAGCATTTATGTCTCAGGCGCTCCGTCCAAAGAAAGACATGAAAATTCTTGAAATAGGAACGGGTTCAGGATATCAAGCTGCGGTACTTGCTATGATAGGATGCAGAGTGTTCACGATTGAACGTCATTTGAGTTTGTTGAATAATGCTCGAAAACTTTTTGATGCGCAACAACTTCGTGTTGCAGCAAAAGGAGGCGATGGCACTGTTGGTTGGTCTGAACATGCACCGTATGATGCGATCATCGTTACGGCCGGCGCGCCATCGATACCGGATGCATTGGTCAATCAATTGAACGAAGGGGGGCGACTGGCAATCCCTGTTGGGAATCGTGAAGCGCAACAATTGATTGTCGGAACAAAGGTTGGAGGGAAGTTGCAAACAGAGATCGTTGACGGATTTAAATTTGTTCCTCTGATCGGAAAGAATGGTTGGAATTGATGCGAGGGAAAATATTTTTTATTACCATCACTATAATAATTCTACAATTATCTTTTGCGCAAAAAAATGATGTTCGCGGTGTTGTTACGGACAGTGCATCCGGAGAAAAGATTCCCTATGCCGCTGTAACGGTCATCGGAACGAACCGCGGTGCAGTGACCAACAATAATGGATTCTATCTTATTGCAAATCTTCCGTACGGAACGTATCAGATCATCGCTGCCACTCTTGGGTATCAAGCTGTTACCAAATCGGTGAACGTTCGTGGCAAAGAACCTTTGACCGTTAATTTTGCTCTTGGTTCAAAACCTGTTGAAGTTGAGGAAGTTGTTGTTACCGGCGGCAGAAAAAAAGAATTGCAAGAGATCAATACAAGCGTACATGTTTTTGACCAAAAAGAACTGCAAAAAGTTCCATCCGCTGCGCAGGAAGATCTGTTCCGTTCCATTCAGATCATTCCCGGAGTTGTTTCATCGGCAGATGTCAGTTCAAAATTCTACGTCCGCGGTGGAGCCGGAGATCAAAATCTGATCTATTTTGACGGAATGAAAATCTACAATCCTTTTCACGCATTTGGTATCTTCAGTATCTTTGATCCAGATATCATAAAAACGACGGAAGTATATACCGGAGCATTTCCTGCGGGATATGGCGGTCGGTTATCTTCCGTTATAAATATTACATCTCGTAACGGAAGCACAACCGGAGTTCATGGCGGTGTTGCAGCAAATTTTATTTCCGGAAAAGTTCATTTGGAGGGACCACTTCCAAATAATAACAGCTGGATCATCAGCGGAAGAAAATCGCTCTTCAACGACACATTCAAAAAATTCTTACGAAACCCTGCTCCTATTTCATTCTATGATATATTTGCTAAAGCAAACATCGGTGGAAGTGAATATGGCAGATATAGTTTTCAAACATTTCTCAGTGCAGACGATATCATCTCTCCGAATATCAATGAAGCGGACCATCGGTGGAGAAGTCAGTCCTATGCATTGACGATCTCGGACCTTATCGAAAATCGAGTATATGTTGATGCAGTTGTATATGGAAGCAATTATAGTATTGTTCGGGACTCAAAACAATCAGCACTCGTTCGTCCTGCTGAATCAAAGATCAGCGATGGAGGAATTCGCGGTGAGCTGACAATGTACACGGAATCGCGTGACCTATATTTTGTTGGATTTGACGTGAATGTTCCGCGCTATACATATTCGTTCGTCAATGCATCGAATGTCAAAGTGATTGTGGACGATGCGTCAATTGAAACATGGGCATGGTTTCGGTACCAATACATCGCTGAACATTGGAAAGCCGATGTTGGTATTCATTCAGACATTATTTCATTGTTTAACAAACGAAAATTGAATACATCGCTCCAACCCAGACTGAACATGAGCTATGCATTTGATTCGGAATGGCGTATAAAATTTTCGTACGGAACGTTTTCTCAAAATCTGATCACGTTGACCAATGAAGATGATGTGATATCATTGTTCGAAGCATGGATATTCATTCCGGAAAAACTTGAGCCTGAAGCTGCAACGCACTATATCCTCGGTATCAGCGGTGATATTTATTCAGAGCTCTCCGTTGATGTTCAAACATATTTTAAGGATTATACTTCCTTGGTGGTCTATAACAGAGAGAAGAAATTCATTACGGAACCGGATTACATCAATGGAAAAGGAAGTTCCTACGGGTTTGAAACGTTGTTCCGATATAAATATTCTTTCCTCGATCTGTATGTTGCGTATACATTGGGTTGGACGTCGGTGACGATCAATGATTTTAAATATGCTCCTCGATATGATCGCAGGCATACTCTAAATATTCTAAATCTTGCACGACTTACTGATGATCTCGATCTTGGAATACGGTGGGAGATCGCCAGTGGATATCCGTATAGTCAAACAATCGGATTTTATGATCGTCTGACCATTCCTGACCTCGGAAGAGATTCATATATCAAGGATGAAGGAAAACCATATACGATTCTTGGGGGAAAAAATGCTGCACGACTTCCAACGTATCATCGATTAGACATTACGCTGACATATAAATACCAATTTTCTGGGATCAACGGGAATGTCGGTCTTAGTTTTGTGAACGTGTATAACAGCAAAAACATCCTTTATTATGATCGAAAGACACTGCAATCGATCACGATGCTGCCGTTTTTGCCAAGTGCATTTGTGAAAATGGAATTTTAATATGAAAAAAAATATTCTCATTATTGTAATGATGTTGTCAGGTTGTAATTCAGAATTTTCTCCGAATGGACCGTATCGGCAACAATTGGTTGTGTATGCCGTACTTGATGCAAATACCGCGACTCAAATTATCCGAGTCTATGGTACATTCAACCCAAATGATTATGATCCGTTGCAACCATCACCGAATCGAGAAGTTTACAATGCATCAGTATCTGTGTATGATGGTCAAACAACATATCTATTTCACGATACAACCATCATTGTCAATAACGGTAGCACCGGAACTCGTTCGGTTCATGCCTATGTAAATTATTCTTTCCCTCCGGTAGAGAAAACAAAATACAAATTGACTGTTGCTGCTCACGGTTTTGATACATCAGCCACGACTATCTCAAGCATTTCGTATGGAGATATTTTGCCAGGAAACATCAACGCACTGACAAAACCGGCGACTGAAAAAACTATTCCAATACGGGTGGCTCTTGGTGCAAATGTCCGGGCATTTCTACCGATGATCGTTTTTCAATATGAAGTTAACAACGACGGAGTGATACGAACCCGAGAAGTTCCTATTGAGATAACGAAGAACGAACTTGGCGATATAACAAAAAAAGTATTTTCAAAAATTTCATTTCGAGATGCTTCATCGAACATTAATGGAGCATATGAAACGATACCCTTTACCACAGATGCATATATTGCGACAGTAGTGGAAATTAAAAAAGAACATTTAGGCCTTACGGTAAAGTTCAAAGCTGCACTCATAACGCTGGTGCAGTTTGATAACAATCTTTATACATATTACAGCGTTGCCAACAATTTTGCCGGTGGAGCTTCACTTCGATTGGACGAACCAGACTTTACAAATATTAACAATGGATTTGGTGTTTTTGGAATGCAAAACAAACAGGTAAAAGTGTATGGCTTACCTGCAGATTTTTAATTCTCGTGTCTACTTTTCCCAAAATACTTGTTTTGGTTGGCCCAACAGCTTCAGGAAAGACTGCGTTGGCATTGTCTATTGCAAAAAGAATTCCGGTAGAAATCATTTCTGCTGATTCGCGTCAGATCTATAAACATCTCACCATTGGAACTGCAAAGCCGAGCACCGAAGAACTTCATCACGTACCTCATCATTTCATCGATCTGCTCGAGCCGGATCAAAAATTCAACGCCGGAGATTTTCAGGAACAGGGAAGAAAAATAATTTTTAAAATTCTTAATAAAAAATTGCTTCCAATTGTTGTTGGTGGCACTGGTCTGTACGTTCAAGCAATCGTCGATGGATTTTTTGAACAACCGAAAATATCCGGAGAAGTTCGTGAACAATTGGAACGCCGTTTGGAACGGGAGGGGAAAGATGCACTGTACAAAGAACTCCAATCCATCGATCCTGAATCTGCTGCAACAATGGATGCAACAAAATATCGCAGAGTGATACGTGCCTTAGAAATATTCGATGAAACCGGAACCCCGATCTCTCAATTCCACAAACAGCATACCGTGGATATGATGTATGATGCCTATTTCTTTGGCTTGAATTGGGAACGAAATACACTTTATGACCACATTAATGATCGTGTTGATAGGATGATCGCAAATGGATTTTTAGACGAAGTACAACAATTAGCAAAGATAGGATTTGACGATCGATTCCAATCACTTCAGACTGTAGGATATAAGGAAGCGTTTGCGTTCCTTCGCAATGAAATATCAAAAGAGCGAATGATCGAACTGATGAAGCAAAATACACGCCGATATGCAAAACGACAGATGACATGGTTTAGGAAAGAAGAACGGATCACATGGTTTGATATTTCCAGAGAAGAACAGATCGAAGAGATTGCAGAAAAAATAATAAAACAAATTTATAGGCATATATAAAATCTATTTGATCGTGACTTAAAAGTATAAAACCTTGCGAAGGTTCAGCAAAATTCTTTCATAACCTTCGCAAGGTTGCTTGCAGAGATTATATTTTGATGTTTTTAGAGATGCCCTATACACAGTGATACCCATATAATGAAAAATGTAATTTCTTTTTTGCTTTCATTTTTTGTATATTGATATATGCAAGTTCAAATCCACACATAACTACCTCAGTCGTTTTATCGCATTAGATCATTAATGCGATCCGTAACTCCTATTTTTCTCGAATATAATTTACTAAAAATATTATGAACATTTTGAAGCAAATTCAAAATCGAAAGACATTTGCTATTATCAGTCACCCTGACGCAGGTAAAACTACGCTCACAGAAAAGCTTCTGTTGTATGGCGGTGCAATCCAAATTGCTGGTGCTGTAAAATCGAATAAGATAAAAAAAACGGCCACGTCCGATTTTATGGAAATCGAAAAGCAGCGCGGAATATCTGTCTCAACTTCCGTCATGACTTTCTCCTACAATAATTATACAATAAATCTTCTCGATACTCCCGGTCATAAAGATTTTGCTGAAGATACGTATCGCACACTGACTGCGGTTGACAGTGTTATTCTTGTAATCGATTGCGTAAAAGGGGTAGAGGAGCAAACAGAAAAGTTGATGAATGTGTGCCGGATGCGAAATACACCGGTGATCGTGTTCATTAATAAATTGGATCGTGAAGGACGAGATCCGATCGAGCTGCTGGATGAGATCGAAGAAAAATTGAATATTCATGTCCGCCCGTTGTCGTGGCCGATGGGTATCGGCGGAAATTTTCGCGGTGTCTTCAATATTCATGAGAATACATTCAATTTTTTCACGCCAAATAAACAACGGATCGAAGAAGATATCGTTTCATTCAGCGGTGTTGATGACCCGAAACTGCACGATCAATTTGGAAAACAAGCCGTACTTTTGAAACATGATATCGATCTCATTAGAGGCGTGTATCCGAAATTTGATGTTCAGGATTATCTTGCCGGTAATTCTGCTGCTGTGTTTTTTGGAAGTGCGTTGAACAATTTTGGCGTGAAGGAACTGCTTGAAACATTCGTGAAGATCGCTCCAAAACCTCAAGGGCGTGAAACAACAAAGGGATTTATTGATCCGACCACTGAAAAGTTCTCCGGATTTGTTTTCAAACTTCATGCGAACTTAGATCCTCGTCATCGTGATAGAATTGCATTCCTTCGGATCGTTTCGGGAACATTTGAACGGAATAAATTTTATTATCACGTTCGGTTGAAACGTGAACTAAAATTCGCAAACCCGACTTCATTTATGGCGCAGGATAAAAGCGTTGTTGACTTTGCTTATCCCGGCGATGTGATCGGTCTGTATGATTCCGGGAATTTCAAGATTGGAGATACACTCACTGAAGGCGAACAGATGATGTATAAAGGCATACCAACATTTTCGCCGGAAATCTTCAAAGAATTGCAACTGACCGATCCATTCAAGTCCAAACAATTGGAAAAAGGTATTCTTCAATTGACCGATGAGGGACTTGCGCAAGTGTTCCTGCAGAATCAAGGAAACAGGAAAGTTGTTGGTACGGTTGGCGATCTTCAATTTGATGTTATCCAGTATCGTTTAGAGAATGAATATGGAGCCCCTTGTTTGTTCCGTCCGCTCGCGTTGAACAAAGCATCATGGGTTCAATATGAAAAAGAAGCCGATATTGAATGGCTCAGAACGATCCATCCTTATTCAATGTTCTACGATAAACATGGCAATTTAGTGTTCATCTCTGAATCAAAATATGCATTACAGCGTGCAATTGATAATAATCCAAAGGCGAAGTTCTTGTTCAGCATTGAACACAATACCGAAACGCACGAAATGGGTGAATAAGTTCTATTCAGCTGAACGGAAATAATTGTTTTTGTAAAACGATTTTGGCTTTGTATATTCTTTCAGTTTCATCTCAGCAGAACCACAATTCTAAAGAGGTATCAGTGATTGGAAAAAGCGAAAGCATCGTACATCTGGAAGAACAATTCAATCAGCGCATTGCCAACGGCGAAACGATCGAACCAAATGATTGGATGCCGGAAAAATACCGTAAACAACTGATCCGTCTTATCTCGCAGCATGCACATTCCGAAATTATTGGAATGCTCCCCGAAGGAAATTGGATCACACGAGCACCCTCACTTCGCCGCAAACTTGCCCTGATCGCAAAAGTGCAGGATGAAGCGGGTCATGGTCACTATCTGTACAGTTCCGCTGAAACTCTTGGAATTTCCCGCGAGGATATGTTCGACCAACTCCACGAAGGCAAAGCAAAATATTCCTCTATATTTAATTATCCAACCCTTTCATGGGCAGATATGGGAATGATCGGATGGTTGGTTGATGGTGCAGCGATCATCAATCAAACCACGATGGCGAAATGCTCTTACGGGCCCTACTCACGTGCGCTGCTACGTATATGCAAAGAAGAAAACTTTCACAAAAAACAAGGGATGGAAATTATTGCTGCTCTTATTGCTTCAGGTAAAGAGGGGAAGGCAATGGTTCAAGAATCTTTTACCAGGTTCTGGTGGCCGACACTCATGATGTTCGGTCCGCATGATTCGAATTCTCCCAACAGTGCGGATATGATGAAGTGGAAGATCAAATTAAAAAGTAATGACGAACTCCGTCAGCGATTCATCGATATGACTGTTGACCAAGCACTTGCTTGGGGCATAAAAATTCCTGATGCACAATTGAAATTCAATGAATCTACGCGAAGTTGGGAAACCGGAGAGATTGATTGGGAAGAATTCAACGTTGTTATTAATGGAAACGGACCATGCAATCAGGAACGATTGGAAGAACGAAGGAATGCGCACGATAATGGGAAATGGGTTCGTGATGCAGCAAAAGCGTACGAAGAGAAACAGCGATTGAAAAACAAATCAGCAGCATAAGAGCGATAGTCATCTTGACCAAGTCACAACATTTTTTGTTGTGACGCGTCAAAAGATGAATCACTCTTCGACGCGTTCTCGCTTCGCTCGAACTTGCTCAGAGTGACTTTCTATAATTTAATTAAACATTCTATGTCTGAAAACAAAGCCGACCAGTGGGATCTTTGGGAAGTATTCATCCAAGAATCCGATAATTCACCACATCAACATGCCGGTAGTGTTCGTGCGGCTGATGCTGAGAATGCCATCCAAAACGCTCGTGATGTATTCGCTCGCAGAGGAATAGTAAAAAATATATGGGTTGTAAAATCTGAGCATATTTTCGCAACGACACCGGAGGATGTTCCGTCATTTTTCGATCCTTCATCGGATAAAATATACCGTCATCCGCAATTCTATAAACATACCCTTGATGATGAATTGTGGAAAAAGCCATGAACGATAAAATTTTTGAATATATCATCCGCCTTGCCGACGACAGATTGATCCTTGGTCATCGATTGTCGGAATGGTGTGCTCATGCACCGATTTTAGAGGAAGATATTGCGCTTGCAAACATCGGTTTGGACTGTATCGGTCAGGCAAATTTTTTGTATCGTGCTGCGGCAGATTTGGAAGGGAAAAATCGAACACCGGACGATCTCGTGTATTTTCGCGAAGCGATTGAATACAAAAATCTTTTATTGGTAGAACAACCGAATGGTGATTTTGCACAGACGATCGTTCGTCAGTTTTTATATGATTCGTTTGGCGTTTTACTGTTTGACAAATTACAGAAAAGTACATTTGAGCCGTTGAGCGGGATTTCGCAAAAAGCGATCAAAGAAATCCGTTATCATGTTCGCCATAGCAGTCAATGGGTATTGCGTCTTGGCGATGGAACAGAAGAGAGTCACCGCCGCGCTCAACGCGCCTTGAATACGTTGTGGAAATACACGGATGAAATGTTCCTTTCCGATGAACTTGAAAATACTCTTTCTGAACAGGGAATTGCCGTTCGCTCATCTACGTTGAAAGAGGATTGGTTGAAAATTGTAGGTGAAGTGTTTGAGAAAGCGACACTGAATATTCCGGAGTCCGGAAACGTTGTTCATAAAGGTGGACGAGAAGGAAAACACTCTGAGCATCTGGGGCATTTATTGGCGGAAATGCAGATCGTTGCCCGTTCATTCCCTGAGATACAATGGTAGAAATTAAATCACATACGGTCGAATCAATTCGTGAACTTCTAACTATAATTAAAGATCCTGAAGTCCCGGCCATTAGTATAGTAGAATTGGGAATTGTTCGAGATGTGCAATTAAATGGTGATGAAGTTATTATTACAATCACGCCGACATATTCCGGTTGTCCTGCAATGAAAATGATAGAAGATGATATCCGCTCTATTTTGGAAAAGAATGGATTCTCATCGATTATTGTCAAAACTATTTATGCTCCGGCATGGACAACTGATTGGATATCTGATAACGCAAAAGCAAAACTAAAAAGTTATGGAATTGCTCCTCCACATATTGTTTCACACTCTCCGTTGCTTCAGATCGAGATTCCCGTTATTGAATGCCCGCATTGCAATTCAAACAAAACACAATTGAAGAGTGAATTTGGTTCAACATCCTGTAAAGCATATTATTTTTGTCATTCGTGTCGGCAACCATTTGAGTATTTTAAACCATTCTAAAACGAATTGTCACAAATCCGAGTTATTATGAAACCAGTTTATATTATTGATGCATTACGAACCCCTATTGGAAAATATGGCGGAGCATTATCATCCATACGCCCGGATGATCTTGCCGCAGTTGTCATAAAAAGATTGATAGAACGAAATTCTGGGATTAATCCGGCAGTATATGATGAAGTGATCCTTGGTTGTGCAAATCAGGCAGGAGAGGACAATCGAAATGTTGCGAGAATGTCATCCTTGCTTGCGGGACTTCCGGTCTCTGTTCCTGCCGAAACTGTTAATCGTTTATGCGCTTCGGGAATGAGTGCCGTAGCAAATGCTGCAAACAAAATACGAGTGGATGACGGACATCTATATATCGCCGGAGGAGTGGAAAGTATGTCCCGTGCTCCGTATGTGATGGCAAAACCGACCGAAGCATTCTCACGAACACCGGAGATGGTCGATTCCGCATTAGGATGGAGATTTATTAATCCTAAAATGAAAGAGATGTACGGTGTTGATTCAATGGGGAACACAGCAGAAAATGTTGCTGAACAGTTCAATATTTCTCGAGAAGATCAGGATACATTTGCATTGTGGTCACAGCAAAAAGCAAAGAAAGCGATCACGAGCCAGAGATTTTTTAAAGAAATCATTACGATCGAAGTTCCGACAAAAAAAGAAATTACCATCATCGGTGATGATGAATTTCCAAAATTGGATACGACGCTCGAAAAACTTGCGAAACTTAAACCGGCATTTCGTACGGATGGAAAAGGGAGTGTCACTGCGGGTAATTCTTCCGGATTGAACGATGGCGCATGTGCGTTGATCCTTGCATCAGAAGAAGCCGTTAAAAAGTATAATCTAAAACCACTCGCAAAATTCATTACTTCTGCAGTTGTTGGCGTTGAACCAAGAATCATGGGAATTGGTCCGCTTCCGGCAACGCAAAGAGTTTTGACAAAAGCTGGATTGAATATTTCTGATATCTCTGTGATCGAGATGAATGAAGCATTTGCCGCACAATGTCTTGCAACAATGCGCGGACTTGGAATTGCAGATAACGATCCTCGTGTGAATCCGAACGGAGGTGCGATTGCGCTTGGTCATCCGTTAGGAATGTCCGGCGCGCGATTGATTGCAACGGCTGCGTACGAATTGCAATCAAACGGCGGACGATACGCGCTCTGTACAATGTGCATAGGTGTTGGGCAAGGTATGGCGGCGATTATTGAACGTGTATAACAAGTGAATATGGAGTCTACTTCAAAAGTGGACTCCATATTAAAAATTTATGAAAATTAAATCATACGCATACGGTCAATGGATTGAAGGAAACGGAAAGCCGACGCAACTGTTGAGCGCAGTTACCGGTGAGCATATTTTTGATGCAGACAGTTCCGGTCTCGACTTCAAACAAATGCTTGAGTTTGGTCGAACCGTAGGAGGAGTGAATATTCGTAAATTCACATTCCATCAACGTGCGTTGATGTTAAAAGAACTGGCAAAGTTTCTCACCGTACGAAAAGAGATCTTCTATAAACTTTCATACTTCACCGGAGCAACAAGAACGGATTCTTGGTTTGATATCGATGGAGGAATTGGAACACTTTTTGCCTTTGCCAGTAAAGGGCGCAAAGAACTTCCTAATCAAACCGTTTATATTGATGGCGGAACGGAAATGCTTTCCAAAGGGGGAACATTTGTTGGGAGGCATATTTGTGTTCCGCTAGAGGGTGTTGCGGTTCATATCAACGCATTCAATTTCCCGACGTGGGGTATGCTTGAAAAATTTGCACCTGCGTTTCTCGCAGGAATGCCGTGCATCATTAAACCTGCAACATCAACAAGTTATGTTGCTCAAAAAGTGGTCGAAGAGATCCTCGCTTCGAAAATTCTACCGGAAGGGTCACTCCAAATTATTTGCGGCAGTGTTGGTGATATATTCGATCATTTTACTTTGCAGGATGTTGTTACATTCACCGGCTCACATTCTACCGGAATAAAACTTCGCCAGCATAAGAACATCAATGAGAATTCAGTTCGATTTACGATGGAAGCAGATTCGCTCAACTGCTGTGTGCTTGGCAGTGATGCAACTCCTGACTCTGAAGAATTTTCTCTCTTTATAAAAGAAGTTTCCAGAGAACTTGTTACCAAAGCCGGACAGCGTTGTACTGCTATTCGCAGGGTAATCGTTCCAAATAATCTTGTTCAGGATGTTATTTCTGCTTTGCAAAAGCGTTTATCTGGAGTTGTTATTGGCGACCCTATTTTGGAAGAAGTCAAGATGGGTCCGCTTGTCGGAAAAGATCAAGTTGAGGAAGTATCGGCACGAGTTAAAGAACTTTCTCATTCAAGTGAAAAAGTATTTGAATCTTTGGTAGAATATAAAAGGAATGGTCATTCAATTGAGAATGGCGCATTCTTTCGTCCAACATTACTGCATTGCGCAAATCCTTTTTCTGCAACTGAACCGCACGACGTTGAAGCATTTGGTCCGGTAAGTACTGTGATGGGCTACGCAACGATGGACGATGCGATTGAACTTGTCCGGCGTGGACGTGGTTCACTTGTCGGCTCTTTCTTTTCAAATAATGACGATCTCTCAAAAAAATTTGCGCTTGGCATCGCACCATATCATGGCAGAATAATGATGGTGAACCGATACAGCGCAAAAGAATCAACAGGTCATGGCTCTCCGATGCCTCAAATGGTTCACGGCGGTCCCGGACGTGCAGGGGGCGGAGAAGAACTTGGCGGTATTCGAAGTGTTCTTCATTATATGCAGCGAACGGCTCTGCAAGGCTCACCCACAACTCTTGGAAAAATTTACAGTGAATATACAGCTGGTGCCGAAACACACAGTGACGGAGTTCATCCTTTTAAAAAATATTTTAATGATCTTCAGATCGGTGATTCTCTGCTTACAAAGATCAGAACCATTACTCTTGAGGATATTGAGAAGTTTGCAGATCTAAGCGGTGACCATTTCTATGCTCATATGGATGATGAACTTGCACGGAAATCAATCTTTGATCGTAGAGTTGCTCATGGATATTTTATTCTTTCAGCTGCGGCGGGATTGTTTGTCGAGCCGGGCTTTGTTCCAGTCATGGCAAATTACGGACTTGAAGGTTTACGATTTATCAAACCTGTGTATCCCGATGATACAATTCAAGTTCGGCTGACGGTGAAATCTACTCGGCCGAAAGAAGGGGAGAACCAAGGAATTGTAGAGTGGGATGTTATTGTATTTAATCAAAATAATGAACACGTTGCAGTGTATACATTATTGACACTTGTTGCTAGAAGGTAACTATGAATTATCAACACATAATACTAAAAATTGAAAATCACATTGCTCGAGTGACTTTAAATCGTCCGCCGGTTAATGCATTAAATCGTGAACTTGTTGAAGAACTCGTTGATCTGGCAGCTCAACTCAAATCCAACGAAGAAGTATGGATTGTTGTAGTTACGGCAAACGGGAAAACATTTTGTGCTGGTGCTGATCTGAAAGAGCGCTCCGGTGTTCCGCAAGAACAGGTAATGAATTTTGTCAAAGGAATTCAAATGGTTGCTGCTTCGTGGTGTGAATTACCACAGCCGGTTATTATGGGAATTCATGCGCCGGCATTAGGGGGCGGATTGGAGTTTGCTCTTGCAGGTGATATACTTGTTGCAAGTGAATCTGCAATACTTGGTTTGCCCGAAACCAGTCTGGGAATCATTCCTGCAGCCGGAGGAACGCAGCGGCTCGCCCAACGCACATCATCTGCAATTGCAAAGAAGTGGATATTAACGGCAAAACATTTTTCTGCTCTGGATGCAAAAGAGGACGGCGTGGTTGATTTTGTTGTTCCGTCGGAAAAATTCGAAAAAGAATTTGAAAAAATAGTTCAGCAGATCGCTTCCAATGCACCATTGGCACTGCGGCAGGCAAAAAAAGCGATCGATAGTTCATACGATGAATGGCTGCTGGATGGATTTGAGAATGAAAAGACATTTTATCAACCGCTGATACCGACTGAAGACAGGCGTGAAGCACTTAAAGCGTTTATTGAAAAAAGAAAACCACAATGGAAAGGGAAATGATTCGTAAAATATTTACAACAATGTAAAGAAAAATGCTGCAAGAAAACCGGCGATCGTTGCAAGACCTACCTCAGCTCCGCCATCTTCGTACGCTTCAGGCATCATCACCGATGCGACCATGGCAAGAATACCCCCTCCCGCTAATGCTTCCACAAATGTTATTATCGTTGGTTGAGCACCCAGAAGAAAAATATTCCCTAATGCGGCGGCAACTGCACCTGCAATAATCAGCGATCCCCACAGAATAAAAATTCTCTTTGAACTGAATCCAGACTCGATCATTGCGTGCGAGCTCGCCATTGCTTCCGGCAGATTGGAAAGAAATACTGCTGCTAGAAATGTGTATTGATAGGTGCTAAAACTAACAAAACTGGCTCCAATAATGATCGATTCTGGTATCGTATCCATCAATGCTCCGAGAAATAATGCAAAAGGAGCTCCGCCCGTTGAATGCTTTTGCATCAAGTTCAATTCTTCCATCTTGCTCAATCGTCGAATATTTGCAACTGCAATCTTTTGCCAGTGTTCTTTATCAAGCTGGCGTTTCATTTTTTGAACATTGCTCAAGATCCGTTGCGAATTTAATTGCTCGATTGATTTTTTTAATGGAGTGGAAACAACCATTAACGCATCAAAATGTTCTTTGTCGATCTTTAATAATGTTGTGTGAGTGATTGCCACTGCCGTTGCAGAGCGCTTTTCTCCGGTAAGCAATGCTATCTCGCCGAAAGAATTACCCGGACCAAGCGATGCTATAACATGATCGCTTGAATCACTGTCTGCAAGAATATTTACTTGTCCGTCGGTGATAAGATATAATCCGTCCGCAGAATCGCCGCGATGGAAAATTGTTTCGCTCGCTTGTATTTCAATCGGTGTAACAAAATCCAAAATACTTTCCATATCTTCAGGAGGAAGAGAGCGAAGCAGGTCCACATTGGAAAGTTTTTTTAAAAGATCATACGATTCTTCACGTTTCTTTTTTAACAAATAAAATTTTGCCAATGCCGGATGTCTCATCGCGGCACCTTTTTTATCAAGTGATTTATTTCCCAGATAATATCCTACTCCACCAACGATGAAACCGACTGCAACCAGACTCCACGCTTCGAGGCCGGAATACTGAAGGAGTGTTGTCAATCGCTGGGCTCCTTTAAATGCAAGTTCAATGGCAAGAGCTTGAATCAATGCTCCGGTGCCGAACGCCATAATGATTGCATTTGTTCTTTGGGATGGTCTGAGGTAGATTCCAATGATCGTTCCGGCGATCATTGATGTCATACCAATGATTGCAAGAACTGTTGCGGAGAAGACTCTGAGTATTTCGAACGATTCGTGTGGGTGCATAGTATTGATATATTCTTGTCTGAATATATCAATTTTCTTACCCGTTTGTAAACTTTATTTTAAAAGAGCCATTCTAATAATCTTTCGTTCAGTGCGCGTCTGAAGAAGGCAGAAATATACTGCCGAAGGTAAACGAATACCATCAAAAATCACATCGTATACTTTGTTAGGGAGTGCAACTTCGCTGAAAAGGGTACACATTTCGCGTCCAAGAGGATTGATGACCTTAACAGAAACATATTCCTTTGTCTTTATTGAAAACTGTACAGTTGTTACCGGATTAAAAGGATTAGGTGAATTCTCAAAAAAGTTGATACTTTCCGGTTCTGGTTTATGATACACAAGTGTTAATATCTCTTTTAATTCCGGTTTTGAAAAGAGTTTCTTCTTTTGATTGAATCCATATTGTAAAAGAGCTTGTGCCATAAAATATTCCTTAATAAATTTTTCGTTTTACTTGATCAGAATTTTAATTAGTTCTTAAGCCCTGAAATCAATTGACCTGCCTGCTTTTGAATTAGCTCCGGATTCTTTATTCACTGATCTAACTTTTGTTACAATTTTCGATGCTAACACTGCATCATTTTTTATTTGGTTCGTTAGAATTTTTGTTGTGATCCGATGCTGCACTTGGTTCTCAGCAACTGATAATGCAACAACGACCGGCGAAAGAGAGACACTTGCAGTGATCATTTTAGTCCTTATTTGTTATATCTATGATAAAGCTATTATTATGCCAAATATATTAAGTAAGAATCTATAGGAAAGAGAGGGTTTTTAAAAATTGATTTTGTAAAATGAAGAATTGTAGATTTTCTGTTTAATTTAATGGGATGCCAAAATATGCCAAAATCGATTGCTATATTCTTTCTGCAATTGGATCTAGCAATATTACGGTAATACAAATCAATTCCTTCAGCCTGAATACGTCATAGCACAGTCAGTAAAATTCAGATCACGCTCATTTGAATCGATTTCAATTACAGATAAATCTGTCTTAAGTTTTCTGCAAATGTATTGAATTGCAAGGGTATTGCATTGATGTTGAAGTCAGTCTTTATTACATTCTTGCAATGGAAAGGTGATTTTGTGTCTGGATCGTGGAAAACAGAATAACTCCGGTCCGTTAGGTGCCTAAAAAAATAATACATGAATATTCGTCCAATAGTTCGACGGTTCATACTAATAAGCACAATGCTTTTACTACTTGTGGTAGCATATATTTTGCTCAAGGGAGGGTTCAGTCAATTACCACGATCACTCACAATTGGCCAGAAAGTGGAAACCACGATTCAAATTATATGCGGAATTCTGTGTCTGCTAAACGTAGTTACATGCTTTTATTGGCAGAAGTGGCGCCGCCCAATCCGCACCGCTTGGATTATTTCACTGACATTAACTGCTGGCATGTCATCAGTTGTTTGGGGTCCACCGATGCTTACAATAGGTGCGGTGTTTGCAGCAGTAGCTTTTTTCGTTGCGATAGGAATTATTAAGTTGTCAAAGATTGGCGGCGCCTAACCACTATAAAAAGGAAAAAGTCAATTCTCCAAAAATTCCGACCAAGTTTAGCTTTGGGTAATAACAAGATCAACCAATAACTACATCAACACTTTCAACGTATGCCATATTTTGACGATGATGGAAACGAAATAAATCCCGACCTCATTCCGAAGCCGTCACTTTGTGTTGGTTGTCTTAGCGATGATACTGAAGATGAGAATGAAAGAGTGTTGTGCAACTTAACAAGATTTGATCAAAATGGGGAAAAAGAATTTATATGTTTTGCTTTTGTAGCAAAAGTACCATCACCGTAATTCATACAACGCACATGTCATCACAATGCTCCCTTCGGGATTAGCTACAGTACATTATGCAGAGCATAACAAATATAGTGAAACAAATAAAATATATATTATCCATCGTGCTATCCCTATTTTTTATATCATGCGGATACACAATACTTAAGGATCTAAAACGTGACGATAATCCCCCCGGTTCATTTCAAGATTTATCTCTAGTAACTATCAATGGTAGTATAAGTAATATTATTATTGCCGATGATCGAAACCCAAACCCTTCGTATTCATTTACTGTTAAATTGACAAATATCGGCACGGGAACATATATTGGTCCTTTGATTATTGCTTGGGCTGATAATCTATCGGATATCGAAAATCATAAATATCCCAACTCGGAGTCATTTTCAAGATTTGACAGTAAAATATCACCCAAAGACACAATTAGTTTTGGTATTTTAGCAAGACATAAAAACTATCAACCCGGAACATCAATTCGAATTATAATAATTACGCGAAATGTAATGCCGGCTGAATATTCTTGGACGATTTATCATTATTTACCAGACAATGTTGAATCGAGGTATGATAATAATATTCTTGATTATCAAACTCATTCAATGCTCTGCCTTAACGAGTCGCTCAACTGTTGGAGATTTGATCAGTATCTTAACTGTTGGGAATCCAAGAAATGGTGGTGGCACTTCTCTGAACTTCCATTCGATTGTTTTAATAAAACCCTAAAGACAGGTGGGGTGCAGTTTTAATACATTCTTGAAACACATTCAACAATATTTTTTTAGAAAAAAAATGGAAAGGAAAAGAATGGTTTGTTTTAGGAAATATTTTCTTTGGAATTTTTTTGAATGATTTGTATCTTATAAAACAGCAAGTAAACAAAATATTTAAATATTAATACTGATCTGTTAAGTGATCAGTAAACGACTGAACACTTGAGACGTTGCAGAAAAAAAGTATCGAATTTATTGAATTTTCACAAGGTGAGTTGGCAGAACGGCTATTGCACTAGTCTTGAAAACTAGCGTCCGGAAGGACTTCTGGCAGCAAATTCGCAAAATATATAACAGTGTAAGAAGTATCGTAAGAAAAATCGAAAGATTTTCTTATGGAATCTTCAAAAGTTTACCTCTTCAAAAAAAACTCCGTTTACTACCTTCAATACAAAGATACCCTCGGTATCGATAAACAAGTTTCCACAAAAGTTAAAACAAAAACAGATGCTCTGGATTTTCTCCGTAATTTTAATTCAGAAGAGCATCATCGAAAACTAATCATTCAACGAAAATTCTTTAATGATTTTCGTGATGATTATTATATCTATTCCAAATCCGTTCATACTCCCAACACCGCAGAAGTATATCAAAGTGCTTTCAGGGAATTTGAAAGGGTCATTGGAAATCTTCCAATGCAATCTATTGGCATTCGTGAGATTGAACGGTTTCTTGCTATTAAAAAAGAAACGACAAGTGAATGGACTGCAAGGCGCTGCTATATATCTCTGGCATCGGCATTTGAGAAAGCGAAGAGTTGGAATCTTATTATGGAAAATCCATTCCGTAAAGTGAAGAAACCAAAAACACGAGAGATAACTCCATTGTATATGACCGTTGGGGAGTTTCAAAAATTACTTAAGGTAATAGCTGATCCCGACTTCAAAGATCTTTGTATTGCGGCATTCCTCACTGGTATGCGATCCGGTGAACTCAGATCATTACAATGGAAAGATATAGATTTTGTGAATAGGACAGTGTTTGTTCAGAATGGTGAGAGTTTTACTACCAAGACAAAACGAAATAGAATAATTCCACTTAATGACCTACTATTCAATCTTCTATTGAAGAAAAAAGATAAACTATGTTTTGAATCTGCATATATTTTTAACAGTCGTGGTACGCAATACACAAAGGATTTTATCTCGAAACGATTTAAGCAGTATGTTAAACTTACCGAATTGAATCAGAAGTTACATTTCCATTCTCTCAGACATTCTTTCGCTTCAAATTTGGTAGGACAGGGTGCTTCCATTTACGAGATTCAGAAGTTCCTTGGGCATAGCAGTATTACGGTAACACAAATCTATTCACACCTTCAGCCTGAACAACGTCATAGCACGGTAAATAAAATTCAGATCTCGCTCAATTGATCTAATTTTAATTACAGACAAATCTGTCTGTAGTATTCTGCAAGTGCATCGAAATGCAAGGATATTATATTGATGTTGCATGCATCATTGCTTACCTTAATGCGAAATAAATAATAAACTATTTGCCTGGATCAGCATTGCGGTTAATGTTTTAACTGAATTTGGAATTTCACTATTGATTTAGGCATCATATGATAGGCTGTTTGGAACTGTGTTTGTGATGATACTGAGTACATTACTGTTCCACACAGTCTACTAACTAGTTAGCCAGCGTTAATTAGTAGCAACCATCACATAATCGGAGGATACAGTGAGAATAATACACATCAGAACAATTCTTGTATTAAGTTTGTTTTTTTCAACCTGTAAAGAAAATTCAACCACAGTGGATACAGGCAATAACACTGCAAATGATTATTTTCCAATTGCTCCTGCTTATCAGTGGACATACAATAGTAACACTTATAGCGATAGTGGAAAAACATATAATAATTTTGATGTAAAAATAGATACCGCAACATTTCGAAATGGAGTATTTCTTGCCCTTAAAATTCGTTTAGCCGGAAATCCACAGTGGTATGGGATTATGGGTCTCAAAGACAGCGGGAATATTGTATACAGTCTTACGGATAATCCACCTGTAGCAGATCCGTTTCCATTATTCAGACACACATATTCTGCAAATGAAGGAATCCGGGAATCTGTGACAGTTATGGGGGTTACATACGATGCTGTAAGAATGACAATTGTTATTAGAGACAACAAAACTTATTCAATGTGGTTTGCAAAAGGGGTGGGATTGATTAAAGACTCAAGCAATGCTGGTATCTCATTGTTTTCTGATAACAATGGTAATTACAATGTTGTAATTAAAAGTTCACTGGTTAATTTTCAAAAATAAATAAATAACGCTGGCTAACCAGTCGCTACTAATGACATCAAGTAGTAACGAGCGCGAAGCCAAG
>CAYHFN010000053.1:0-23624 GCA_964355925.1 uncultured Chitinophagaceae bacterium | reverse complement strand
ATGCGACCTTCCATTTTTTTGGAGATCACATATCCTGATGGATCATCGGATGCTGAGTTGATGCGTTTACCGGTTGCTAACCGAAGTTGATGAATTCCGTGTTCACGGCTTAATGAATTCAATGCACTATACGCTTGTTGTGCATTAACGTTTGTATTGATTCTACCGCCTGTTGAGAATGCCATAAATAAATCTCCTTATTTTGATGTGTTTATTAAAAAATATTTAATTGTATAATTAGGTAATCAGAATCGAATCTGATGTATAAAAACCGGACAGCTTTTTTAGGACTGCCCGTTATTCAATCTTAACGTTTCAAATTAACAACTTCATTTAATATTTCATCACTTGTTGTAATAACACGTGCATTCGATTGGAAACCTCTTTGTGCAACGATCATTTTTGTGAATTCTTCGGGAAGATCGACATTCGATGATTCCAAAGCGCCAACATTTAGTGTTGAAGTTCCACCGGTTGTTACAAAAACTGGAGCGCCGGAGTTACCGGAAATATCATACATGCTATCACCATTTTTTGAAAGACCCGCCGGGTTTTTGAATTCAGCAAGCATGATCTGTCCAAGAACGATAAGTTGTTGATTGTCAAACTTTGCATTGACAAATCCGTTCTTATCAATATCCCACGATGTTATGACACCCGCTTTATAACCATCTTGATCTTTCTTCTGAACCAACATAGTTGCATTGTTTTGAGTGACACCACTTTGTTGATCTGGGTTACCAATATTGAGATTGATTGCTAGATCTGATGTTCCAAGTCCGGTTTGCATTTGAAAGTTTGTTGCACCACCATCGTAAGTAAACTGTTTTAAAGAACCATCTGATGGATTAAATTCAATCGTTCCCGTTCCACCAGCAATGATATTTCCAGGGAGAGCAGAATTTGCAGCCCAATTCCATTGGTTTAGCGCTGTTTTTGTAAATGTCATCTCAACAGTAATTGGATTACCCTGAGAATCAAAAACATCAATTGAGGCTTTGGTTGATTCTCCTACAGCCGCTCTCGCATCTAAATTTCCAGTAAAGCGTGCAAGTGTTGTTGCTTTGGCTGGAGATTTTCTATCAAGATCAATCTTCATATCCACCAATGTGGATCCAGTAGGAATTACTCCTGTTGCATTGGCAAGTTTTCCTTGAAGAATAGCACCATTGCCAAGAGCCAGACTGCCGTTCGGATCAATACCGAATGCGCCAACGCGCGTATAGAATTGTTTTCCGTTTTTGTTCACAACAAACAAACCATTTCCGGCGATCGCTAAATCTGTTGGAACACCTGTTGTTTCAAATCCACCTTGAGTAAATATTGTATCAAGTGAATTAACCGTTGCACCAAGACCAATCTGCATTGGATTGGTGCCGCCGTTTGTGGATGTGGGGGCAGAAGCACCGCGCAATGTCTGCGAGAACATGTCGCTGAAAGTGATCCTGCTTCCTTTGAAACCAATGGTGTTAATGTTGGCGACGTTATTACCGATAACGTCCATCATGAGTGTGTTATTACGCAGCCCGGTAACGCCTGCAGAAAGTGACCGTAGGAATCCCATAGTAGTACCCTCCGTTTATAGGTGTGTATTGATCATCGCCAAGTATCGGTCAGTCAACTTGACGGAGGGGCTTCTTTACTCTTCAATCGGAAGAATAAAGGGCCAGCCCGAGTGATTTAATTGAAACAATTTCTTTTTTAATCTGCTACGACTGCACTATCGATATTCGTAAAAACATTTTGACTCATCGATTCTTTATGCATTGCAGTGACAACAGTTCTATTTTTAATGTTTACGATAAATGCCATATCCCGCAATAAGACCAGAGAATCTTGTGAACCTTTTTTCTCCGCCATTGATACAGCATTTTCAATTTTTGATTTGTCCTGGTCATTCAGCGTAATATTGCGTGAATCCAAACGCTGCTGAGCATGTTTTGAAAACTTGACACTTTGTAATTCTTTATCAAAGACCTGTTTAAAGGATCGATCTTCCGGAAGATTGATCGGCAACTGATTGCCGATACCATTTGGATTTCCGACAGGAACAAATGGTACTCGCACGCCATTGATAATCGTTTCAGACATAATTTATCCCCCCGTGATCTCAAGAATACTCGATAGCGCAACTTCAATTCCATCGATGATAAATACTGTACCGTCACTCTTAAACCGAACACCTTTAACAGTTCCGTAAATATATTTTGATGCGTCGATTATCTTTCCATTTCCATCTTTTGCTTCTACATTAAAGTGATATTTTCCGGTTGCAACAATCTCTCCCTTTTCATTGGTCCCATCCCACTTTAACGTATTCTCGCCAATACTTGTATCACCATCGATAACTTTCACAAGGTTATCATTCTCGTCGTATATCTTCACTACTGTTTTCTCCGCTGCCGAACCAAGGTTATATCCAATCTTCACATCGCCCTCGCCATTATACCGAAACGTATCCGTTGCAGCACGTACATTTTTTCCGATAAATGTCGTAGAAAGTGCGTTATTGATAGACTGAGTTAACACAACGTTTGCATTGATTCCCTGAACGGTTGCATCATTCAAATTTGTCAATTGTTCCAACGAACTGAACTGTGCAAGCTGAGCTGCAAATTCGGTTCCCTTCATCGGATCCAACGGATCTTGATGTCTCATCTGCATTACCAACAGGTTGAGAAAATCTTGTTTGCCAAGCGTGCTTGATGGAGCCCTGTTCGCACTGGTTGAAGCTGTTTTTATCTGTGTGATGTCCATGGTCTCAAACCTTTACGCAATGTAGTCGACTGTATTGTAACCGAACAGTTTTGTTTGCTCACTTACTTCATCATCAATTTCCTTGCCAGAATAATTTTTCAAGTTCGAACGCTGCTGTCCTTGGTGCGAAGATTTTTCGTTGAGAGAATATTGTGCCGTTGAGATATCGATCTTATCAACAACCAAGCCTTTACTCGACAAAGAATCACGTAATACCTGCAAATTTGCTTCAATAACAGCTTTTATTTGCGGTTGTTGCACTTCCATTTGTGTGGAAACTTTTCCCTGTTCAATCGTTACTTTTAACATCACTTCACCAAGTGCTTCTGGTTTTAGAGAAATTTTAATCTGTGAATTGTTTCCATCGATGGAGACCTTTACATTTTTAGCCAACTGTTCAACAATATTATTCACCGAATCTTGTTGACGTAAAAATGAAGAGATCTCTGTCTGACGAGTTTTTGATACGTTCATATTATTTTTTTCATCAACAATAGAAGTGAATCCCTGTTGCCCCTGTCGTCCATCAACGGGTGTTATATTTTTTTCAGATGAAGATTGACGTTCCAAGTTTTCTTTCGTTGTAAACGAGCTGTTTCCAGTGTGTTGTGTCTCATTCTTAACAACAGTTACCAATGGCTCAATTTCAACGTTCGATTCAGAAGATGATTGTTTCTCGGTATTATTTTTTGGCTTTTCAATCACCGCTGGTTCGTTAATACTATTTTTTACCGTTTTTACACTGTGTGTAACAACCGCAGAGAGTATACCTTTCTTTAGAATGTCATTGCTCGTGATTGATGTAAATTCCTGTTCTGCAATAGGTGTGTTGATGGTTTTCTGTTTAACTTCAAAATCAGAATTTTGAACCCGATTTTCGTTGTTGATCAATGGATCCTTTAAAGCTAAAGATGGAGTGCCGCCGTTAATGTCCGGATCCATACCAACGATTTTATTTTCCATTTTTATTTTATCAGCACTCGCTATTTCTATATACTGATGTTCATTATTTGCCATTTCTTTTTTATTGTTTGAAATTTGGACGGGAGTATTCACAGAAGGCTGTACAATCTCTTTCATAAATACATTATCCATTTTACCGGATAGATTATTTCGCGAAAGATCCGAAGGTTTTGCTTCCTTTGCTGCAACTTCACCATCTGTTTGTTTCATGAGTTTTGGAATATTCACTCCTAACACTTGAGCAGATGCCGTTACTTCTCCGGAAATAGCGTTTTTATTCTCTCCGTTTTGTGTTGAGATAGTTGGTTGAATTGTATTTGGAAGAATTGCCAACTCTGCCAAATTAATTTTCAGATCTAACGCTATTGGGCTCGACTCTGTGATTTCAGCTTGTTTCTGTGGGTTTGGATATTCAGAATCAGCTTTCATTTCTCCCAAAAGAAGTTTTGGCATCTCAATATTTTCAGATTGATTTGATACAATTTTTAATTCGCCGGAAGTCAATATTTGTGTCGATGCTTTTTGAATTGCCGATTGTTTTTTCATTTCACCGGCAAGTGATTGTTCTTGAAGAGGCATTCCTTGTTCACCAACGAACAGTGGTTTAACTGAGGTAAGAATTCCACCTTCGGCGCTCGTCTCCGAGGGGATCAATTGTTGTTCCGACTTAACCGGAACAATCACCGGTACTTGCAGTCCTAATAACATTTGCATCAATACGTTTGGGAAAGCGGCATCACTTATTTGCGATTCGCCATCCACCGCCACCGACCCATTTTCGGAGTCAGCGCCAATCACCCCATTTGTCTTTCCTTTTTGTTGTGCAGAAGAAATTGAACCTAAACCAAGAAAGTTAAAATTAATCATACCTACCTCAAAAGGCGAGCCGCCCTATTTGGATCAAACGAGACGAGAATTTTTGCCGCTGTCCGTTTTTTCAATTTTGGCAATATTGCTTTGACTTCCTTGTCGTTCATTGTACTCATTACTTTTGCAGCACCATCTGCACCCATTGCTTCCAACATTTGTGCTTGTGTTTTCACGTTAACCGATTCCACTGCAGCAACCGGCATTACGATTTTTTCTGCTTCTTTTTTTTCTTTAAGATCAATATTTATTTTGTTTTCGTTGGCTTCATTTTTTTTGTCATGCGCTGCCGATTGTACCATTACCGGTTTCTCAACAATTAAAGAGTCACCGTGATTTTCAAAGCTCGATTCAGCCAAACTATCATGAGATACAGCATAGTGAAGAGAGTCAACCGCTAACGAACTATTTGCAGCAATAAAAATCTCGGGTTTGTTAGCAAACAGCAGAAACATTATCTGAATTATGATAAGGCCGCTTACCACCGCACCTAAGACGATTACGATATTTGTTTTCACGTTTGTTTAATTTCTATTCGTTGGTTCAATGAATCCGTTAAGAGCTGTTCTTTATGATCAATTTCTTTCCGAAATTCTTCACGATATTTACTCTGGAGTTTTTCAACGATCGTTTTTGCTTTTACTCGCTCGAAGAGTTCTTCCCGCTTAGTCTCTTCTTTCGTTTCGATCTTTTTCACTGTTGATGTTTGCTTGGTGATCTCCGAGGAAAGTTTCTTTACGAACGCGCTGAAAACCTGCATATCATTTGCTTTTGTTCGTTGATCTTTGAACGAGCCATCGAACGCATTCTGTTGTTCGGTGTGCAGATGATTCAACCGCGCCATTTGAACGACTTTCTCAAGAGATATCTGATACAGTTCTCGAGTAGTTTGTTTCTTTTGATTTTCACGAACGGTAACGATCGTATCAAACCGTGCAGCTTTTCCTGCTTCCATATATTTATTTTACCGAATATGAATTCCCGACAATCGTCATCATTTGATCGACACTTTGCCGATACGTTGATGATTCGTCCTGTTTCTGTTTCAAGAACGATTTATATGTATTGATTCGAAGGATCGAATCATCGATCTTTGGGTTGCTCCCTTTTGCATATGCACCGATGTTAATAAGATCTTCTGCCTCATGATATGTTGCCAATGTGTCCAAAAATTTATGGGCTTCACTCCGATGTGCATCAGTTGTCACAGCAGGCATCACACGACTTATACTGCCAAGAACATCAACCGCAGGGTAATGACCTGCAGATGCAAGGCGACGCGACAATACGATGTGTCCATCAAGAATCGATCGTACAGTGTCTGCGATCGGATCGTTAAGGTCGTCACCTTCTACAAGTACTGTATACAAACCGGTGATACTTCCTTTTTTTGATGTTCCTGCTCGTTCCAAAACTTTTGGGAGCATTGCAAAGACCGATGGAGTATATCCTTTTGTTGTTGGCGGTTCACCGATCGCTAATCCGACTTCGCGCTGCGCCATTGCTAGTCGGGTGATGGAATCCATCATCAGCATTACATCTAAACTCTTGTCTCGGAAATATTCTGCAATAGTTGTTGCAAGAAATACTGCCTTGATACGAATAAGCGCAGCTTTATCGCTTGTCGCAACAATAAGAACAGATCGTTTCAATCCTTCTTCACCCAATTCACGATCGATGAATTCACCTACTTCTCTGCCGCGTTCTCCGACAAGGCAAATAACATTTACATCGGCATTGGTATTTCTGGCGATCATTCCGAGCGTTACACTTTTACCAACTCCGCTGCCAGCAAAAATTCCGACTCGCTGCCCTTTTCCGATCGTTAATAATGAGTCGATCGAACGTATTCCGGTTGCAAGTGGTTCTTTGATCCGTTTTCGATCCAATGGATTTGGAGGGGTATTATAAATTGAACGATCTTCAACAGAAAGAATCGGACCTTTTCCATCGATCGGATTTCCAAGAGCATCGATCACGCGACCAAGTAAAGCATCGCCAAGATGAGCAAGCAATGTATGTCCCGATGATACGATCTCGCATCCGGGACTGATCCTTGAAACTTCTCCAAGCACCATTGAAAGAACTTTATTCTCACGAAAACCAACAACTTCTGCCAAACATATCTCGCTGCCGTCCTCGGCTTTTATCGTACACACTTCACCAATTGCTGCGTGAGGACCGTTGGATTCAATCACCAAACCAATAACTTTTGTAACTCTACCATTCACCTTTAACAGATCAGTATTCTGTATGCGATGCAAGTACCAATCAACATTTTTGGAGAATTGTTCGGCATGGCGGGAAATATGGTCAACGGTTTTGAACATTATGCAAATTCTATTGTTTCAGGTTGTGCAAAAAAATCAACGATTACCTCTAATTTATCGTTCGATGTATAATAAAAATACCGTTCCGTTGAAGGAATCATTTCTATCTCAGCACGCTCGCCGGTCGATTGATATAAATTGCTTTGCTGCGACATTGTATGTTGATATGATGCGTAGTGGATCATTGCGATCAATACATCGAACGAAACGATCACTTTTGATATTTCCATTCTGCTCATACGAAAAGAGGTAAGGGAATAGGAAAGATATTCTGACCAAAAATTTCCCTTCTCAACACATTCAACATCTACTTCTGCTTTGCGTAATATTGCCATAGACCCTCCGTGGTTATTGCTGCTGTTGATTAATGATAGAATTTACTTGTTCAATCTGAGTGATGATTCTTGCATCAACATTACCAAGATCACTTTCAATGATACATCCGCCCTGTTCAACATGTTCATCTGCCTCAAAAATAATTTCCCGCAGTGATGATGAGACCGATTGAATTGAATGTTTTTGTTCTTGCACCAATTGGATATTGCTCGGATGAACTCGGATCTTGATCGTTTCTACACCAAGAATATTCTTAATGCCATCCTTAATAACATTTAAAACTATCTCAGGACTCATTTTAACTTCCTGACGAATAATATGCTCTGCTACTCCAAGAGTAAATGTCAGCAATGCTTTTTCTACTGCTGGAGTAAGTCCGGTCAATCGTTGCTCTATTGTTTGAAAAAGTGAGCGGATCTGATTTCGCTCTTCCTCAACACGATCCACATATTCTGCTTTCATTAATTCTGTTGCACGACGATGTCCCTCTTCAATTCCTTGTTGAAATGCGTTATGCACTGCTTTTTCATCTACCAATGGAGTCATTGGTCGAGAAGAATACTTATCGATCAAATGCGTTCCATTTTCTTGAAGAAGATTCGAGGAATCGAGCCCTTGAATACGAATTGACCGGAACGCATTTGATATTTTTATGACATCAGACGACGACATCTTCAACTCCTCCGCGACCGGAAATGACCAACTCACCATTTTCTTCCAACTGTTTCACAATTATGACGATCCTTGTTTGAGCAGATTCTACTTCTTTCAGTCGTACCGGGCCCATAAACTGTAACTCTTCTTTCAACATATCTTGAGCACGTTCGGACATGTTCTTTAGAATCTTTTCTTTTAATTTCTCATCGGCAACTTTTAATGATAACGCAAGATCCTTTTTGTCTACTTCTCTCAGAATACGCTGAATACTTCGATCGTCAACATAGATCAGATCTTCGAACAAGAACATCAAGCGTTTAATTTCCAGCGCAAGATTGCTGTCGCGCTGATCGATATACTCCAGAATCGCTTTTGCATTGAGCGAATTAATTTTGTTCAATACATTTGCAACGGATTTTGTTCCACCGAGCGTGCTCATGTTTTGACTGATCTCTGCTTCGGCAACGCTGGTAAGGACTTCCTCAATTTCAGAAACGACTGTTGGCGATACTTTGCCGAGCGTTGCCATTCGGATTACAACCTCGTTGCGCAGATCATCGTGCAATTCACCCAGCACTTTTGACGTTTGTTCCATGGTAAGATTGGAGAGTACCAATGCGATAGTTTGCGGATGCTCTTTTTGCAGAAAGTTTGCTAATTGCTGGCTGTCAGCTTTCTTAAGAATTCCAAATCCGGAAGTATTGGTCAACACTTTTACTTTATCTAAAATATCTTTTGCTTTAAGTGAGCCCAACGAACTTTCCAGCAATTTTGTTGCTTGGTCTATTCCGCCCTGAATCATATAATCCTGGGCTTTTATCAAATTATGAAACTCTTCATTCACATCATCTAGCGTATGGGAATGCGCACCGCGCATATTTGATATTTCAACAGTAAGGTTTTCCACCTCGTCTTGCGACAGACCGCGCATTAATCGTGTTGCAGTTTCCCCATCGAACGACATCATCAGGATCGCCGCTTTTTGTCGATTAGTAATATTTTTGGCAGTAATTTCAGCTTTCATAAATTATTAGATCTGCGTTTCGTCAGCAAGCCATACTTTTAATAATCGTGATGCTTCATCAGGTTTGCTCTTTGCAAATTCTGAGATTTGAGTTCGACGCTGTGCTTTCATAATTACCGCAATTGGTATTTCAGACTCAGCAGAGGGGAGTCTGATATTATGAGATGCGCGGGATGAACCCGGTAATTCTCCGGAAATATATGTTCCAAAAGCAACATCGGAATCACCCACTTTGAATTTCATTCTGTTCAGTAATGAACGAATGATCATCACAGCTGCGATCATCGCCATAACAAGAAATACTTTTACTGCAATTCCATCCCATTGTTGACCATCCTCCTTCTGCGTTAACATGTTTTCATTAACAACGTCATTAAAAGGAATATTGACAACCGAGATATCGTCATTTCTTGATGAATCGAATCCGACCGATCTTTTCACAATTTGTGTGAGCTGATTCATTTCTTGCACATCGCGAGATTTAAACTCGGTAACCGGCACTCCATTCACTTGTTTTGACAGCAACTTATCGTTAACCATTGCTGCAACTGAAAGCCGTTTAACATTTCCTACATTCTCTACGATATGTTCAATGGATTTATTGATCTCATAATTTGTAATACCACTGGTTCGGGTTGAAGGTGGAAGTGAGTCGCGTAGAACAGATTTTTCTTCGGTGATCTGTTCACTACGAATGGTGGAATTTTCAGGATCATATTGTTCAAGATTTTTTTCAACGCGTCGAAAATCCAATTCTGCATTCACTTGAACCATTGAGTTGCCAGCGCCGAGGGCGCCATCCAACAGTCGTTGCGCTTTTTGCGCTAAATAATTTTCCACTTTTTGTTGTAACTCATATTGTGTGGAAGTCATTCCTGCAAGGCCATCTGCTTTATTATTCTCGGTGAGCGTATTCCCTCGGGTATCGAGAATTGTTACATCCGAAGATTCGAGTCCTTCAACACTGCTGGCAATCAAATGTGCAATACCTTGTGCAGCCTCTTTACGAAGTGGTTTGCCGCTCTTTAATTTTAAGACGACCGAAGCCGTTGTCGATTTTTCATCTTCTTTGAACAACGATCGTTCCGGTGTAACGATATGCACCCGTACTCCTTCAACTTCGTTCAAATTCAAAATGGTTCGAGAAAGTTCACCTTCTAACGCACGGCGATAATTGATCTTTTGAACAAAATCGGAGACACCAAGATTAGTTCGGTCGAAAATTTCGTATCCTATGACACTGGAATTTGGCAATCCTTGCGATGCCATATCCAATCGAAGTTCATATAGCTTCGTTTTGGGAACAAGAATTGTCTTTCCGTCGTCATCCAGCATAAACGGGATCGATTTTTCTTTTAGTGTTTGAACGATCTTCGATGCATCCTGAGGATTTAGATTGGAGAAAAGCGTGCCGTACGAAGGCTTATTAAATACCGTCACCAGTAAAATTACGGCTGTTATGGCAATTGTGGTCACAACACTGATGATGATCTTTTGCTGCGCAGAGAGGCGATTGATCAGTTCGTAAAATTGATTCATAATTATACCGACATTCTCATTACTTCACGATACATATCCATTGTTTTATTTCTGATTTCCATCAGCAGATCGAAACTTGTTCGGGCTTTTTCAACGGCGATCATCACTTCGTGCAGATCAGAAGATTCTCCGCTCACCATTTTTTCCATCGCCTTCCCCGCTTCCGATTGTAAGGAGTTTACATCACCAATGGTTTTATTTAAAAGATCTCCGAATGACTCGTTGGAATTTTGCAGCGCTTTATCAATCGCTTTGTTCGATGTTTTTTCCTGAACATTTGGAAGAAGCGTTAATGCCTGGCTAATTTTCATGGTCGTTATCCTTTCGCGTCGATAATCGTTCCGAGAGATACCTGTGTCCGTTGTCCGGTTACGGCATAACCTGAATAGGAACGAATGGATGGTGCTGCCTGTGGAAACAATCCTTCAAAAAATTGTTTCTCTTCATTCGTTACAACATCAGCCTTTTGATTTCCCTGCTCCACGAGTGCCGAAAATTGGTTTGTTTGAATTTCTGATGCTGGTGCTCCATTATTTTTAATAACAGAAGACGTGCGTGTATCAGAAACCGGAAGATTCCTATTGATGGATGTATTTATTGAAATTGACATAATTAAATCTCCAAACTATCTTTTGCCATTGATTTTGCAGCGTTGATTGCTGTAACATTTGCTTCGTAGGAACGTGTTGCTGAGATCATATCAACCATCTCGTTCACAACATTCACGTTCGGCATTTCAACATAACCGTTGTCATCCGCATCCGGATGATTCGGATCATAGATCATTTTGAACGGAGTTTTATCTTCAGCCTCTTCTGCGCTCACGCCGTTCACCAACGCGTTGATCGAACCACCCTCTTGCGATGAGCCAATATGAAATTTATTTGTTACGCCAAGATTAAATTCGTCGCCGCTCAACATCTTTGAAAATACACCGCTGGTTTGTTCATGCATCAATACCATCTTTCGTGTGTATGGTCCGCCATCTTCTGTTCGAGTTGTTTCCGCATTTGCAATATTGGATGCGATTGCATTCATTCGTTTGCGCTGCGCGCTCATTCCATTAGCGCTGACATTTAAACCGGAAAAAAACTTTTCTATGTTCATATGGTCCCTCGGATACTTTTTTGAATTCCACGGAATGAGTCGCCGATCAACCGCGACGCATATTTGAATCGAATCTGGTTTTTGGCGAGTTCAGCCATTTCTGAATCGACATCAACATCATTGATACCGCTCTTCATATCGTCGTCACTTAATCTACCGGGCGTATTCTCTACAATTGATATTGAACCATCAGGTGAGGTGGATTGAATTCCAATTCCCATATGTCGTTCATTCGTTGTTTGTCCTACCACTACACTGTTGGACATTGCAGAAGATAAAGCATTTTCGAACTGTACGGATTGAGCTTTATATCCCGGTGTGCCAATATTTGCAATGTTTGAGGAGATCACCTGATGGCGCATTGCATAGGCATCGAGTGCTTTGGAAAGGATTGGAATGCGGGTATTTTCAAAAAGATTCATGCGTGAATTCTCCTAACATTAAATTCCAATTGGATTGTCATTGATAGAATCGAAGATGAATAATTTTTTACCGAAAGATTTTTCTTTTTCGTCGGTATGTTTTGTTCGTAGCATGCCTACCAACATCACTAAACCGATGGTGAGAAGTCCGAACGAGAATGTTTTTTTCATGAGGCACCTTAGTTATTACTGTAGTTCTTACTACAATACAAGTGCCAAAGTCTAAGGCTATAATTTTAACGAAAACGGGGTATATTTATGAAGGGAAAAAGAATGGTTGGTGAATATTAGCCAGATGACGATTATTCTACGTCATAATCAAATGTAAGCAATTTTGTCTTGCCACAAGAACAAACAAACTCAATACTTTCAATTTTATCTCCATCTTTTTGGATATTCACTACCGGTTCACATTCGTTGGTTGACTGGGCCGAAAATGAATTGAATTTAATTGAGTTCGCTTGTATATTTTTAAAAATATTACTGTCCGATCGCGCTGCCGTTTGTTTTGGCATTGGAGCCGAACCTAATTCAACAAATGTATTATCGGAGGACTGGTTGGACTGATTCATAAGCCTTTCCGGTTGCAACTTGATACAGTAATGATGGGATTTCATCCAGCGGAACTATTGCATCGGCAATACCTTCGTCAACAACTGCTTTTGGCATTCCGTATACAACACATGATTGTTCATTCTGTGCCACAATATAGCCACCTTTTTTCTTAATATTCTTCAATGCTTCCATTCCATCTTTTCCCATGCCGGTCATAATCACTCCGAGCAATGGCGTGCCAATTATTTCGGAAGCAGAATTCATCATAACATCAGCACAGGGACGATACAATGTGGTTGAAGGTTCATCGGTGATCTTTGCGACGATCTCACTTCCAGATTTTCGAAATGTCATGTGTTTACCGCCGGGTGCAATGAGAACAACACCTTGTTCAAGAACATCACCTTCTTCAGCTTCACGAACATCTAGTTCTGACATTGTATTGATTCGTTCTGCAAGAGATCGCGTAAACCGAGGAGGCATGTGCTGTACTATTGCAATTCCCAGTGGAAATGTTCCTGGAATTTTAGGTAGCGTCTGTAGCAGCGCAAACGGCCCGCCGGTTGAAATGCCAAGAACCATTGCGCGAAAGTCTCTTCGGGTCGGCATCTTAACGCTTCGAGTAATTCCCGGTTTTCCTGTGATTGGATTTACACCATTCGATGTTTGCGGTTTGTTCAATCTGCTGAAACGGAGCCGTAACGTTGCGCTATGGGCAATGTTTTTTATTTTTTCAATCAGCTCTTCTTTTTTTCGCGAGATATTTACATTGATGTACGACATATCCTTCGGAATAAAATCAACCGCACCCAGATTCAATGCTTCCATTGTTGATTCGGCACCTTCTGATGTTAACGAGCTGAACATCAGCACCGGCATAGGCATTTCTTTCATAATGATCTTCAATGCTTCAAGACCATTCATTTTCGGCATTTCAATATCAAGTGTAACAACATCCGGACGAAATTTCCGGACCATTTCAACACCCTCCATGCCGTCGCGAGCAGTTGCAATAACTTTTATTTCCGGATCGGATTCGAGCATCAGCGAAATAGATTTGCGCATGAATGCCGAATCATCGACGATAAGGACATTAATTTGCTTGGACAAGGCTTTCCTCTTTTTCTTCAATTGAGAACGATGAATGCGATTGTGTTTTTGTTCGCGCCATTTGCATAAACTGTCCGACATCAATGATCATGATTACTTTCCCATCGCCTAAAATTGTTGACCCTGCAATGCCGGAAATTGTACCGAGATAATCGCCGAGAGATTTTATCACTACTTCACGCTGACCAAGAAGCGAATCCACTGCAATCCCAAGTCGTTCTTCTGCCAAACCAACGACAACGATATATTGCCATTCGGAATATTTCATTTGATAATCAGCAGAGAATATCTGTCCCATGCGCGCAAGCGGTAATACTGTATCTCTCAAACGGATAACTTCGTAACCATGAATTGTTTCGATCTCTTCTTTGCGAACACGAACAACTTCCAATACGGAATTCAACGGAATAGCAATCGTTTCTGCAGACGTTTGCACCAATAATCCTTGAATAATGGCGAGCGTTAATGGAAGTTTGATGATAAACTTGCTTCCAACACCTATTTCGGATTCGATGTCGACAATTCCCTTTAGTTTTGTAATGTTCGTCTTCACAACATCCATCCCTACGCCGCGACCCGATACGTTTGTTACTTTCGCTGCCATACTGAATCCGGGAGCAAAAATAATATTCAGTGCTTCGCGTTTGCTCATTTCAGCAGCTTGCGTTGCGGTGATCAATCCTTTTTCAATTGCTTTATTTTTTATCTTCTCAGTATCAATTCCTTTTCCGTCATCTTGGATTGAAATAACAATGTGGTTCCCTTCATTCTCTGCTTTCACGATCACAGTCCCTTTTGGAGATTTGCCTGCTTTAACACGATCTTCCGGAGATTCTATGCCGTGGTCTGCAGAATTACGCAGGATGTGGACGAGTGGATCGTTGATGGCTTCAATAATGGATTTATCTAATTCGGTCTCTTCTCCATAAATTTGAAGATCGATCTCTCGAGCTAATTCGCGCGTAAGATCACGAACGAGCCGGGGCAGTTTATTGAACACTTTTGCGATCGGCACCATTCGCGTTTTCATCACCGCCATCTGCAATTCCGTAGTGATTAAATCTACCTGAGAGCTAGTATCTGCAAGATCTCGCGTGATCGGATTTCCTTCGAATGCTTCGTTCATCCGGAAATTGATCTGTGAAAGACGATTACGTCCCAGAACGAGTTCGCCAACAAGATTCATCAATTCATCCAACCGTGCAACTTCAACACGGATTGTTGTATCGACACTGGATTTTGATTGTTGCGCCTGTGTTGATTGAGTTGACTGTGCCGCCTGCGCATGAACTTCTACTTGAATAGTTTTTTCAACCGGAATCACATTCTCTTTTAAAGAATCCTCAATTAATACCACATCACTCTCATCCAGGTCTAGATCGACTGCAATAGTTTCTGTTTCAGTTGCAACTACTTCAACAGGCACCGCTACTTGTACGGCAGCGGTTTCTTTTACGGGAGCGCTATTATGTGTTGCAGAAAGATTTAATGGTTTATTTGCAGCTATCAGCTGAAGTTGTCCGATAATCTCGGCAAGATCCATTGATTCGCCGTTTCGTTGTTCAACGCGGGAAAGTAATTCTTTCAGATTATCGTATGCACGAAACATCACATCCATTCGTTCCTGCGATACTTGTAATTCTTTTCGCCTGATCTTATTGAGAACGTCTTCAAAGTTATGCGCAAGTTCCGTTACTTGTTCAATACCCAAAAAAGATGATGTTCCTTTGATGGTATGAACTGCACGAAATATTCTATTGTGGAGTTCCGCATCCTCCGGATTGGTCTCAAGTGAAAGAAGATCCGGTCCAAGTTTTTCGAATATCTCATTTGATTCAACAATGAAACTATCCAACAACTCAGCCATCTCTCCTTCAAGTTCCGCAAATGCTTGATTAGCCATGAAATCCGCCTGTCTTTTTTTTACTGTTTGTTTGTAAACTGTGCAATTATGGAATCAGCATCATCCTGACGCGATTCGTCTTTAGAATATTTAGCATCACTATCAAATGATTTTTTTGTATCAACCATTGGCTCCTCAAGTTCTTTCCCGTCAAAACGCCCAACGGCATTCGCAAGCTGTGTTCGTACAGATTCGATCATATGCCGAACACCTTCGATCTGCTGCGAAGTGATATCTTGTACCTGGAGCGCCATTGCAATGTTCATGGATAATCCTCGGACATCGGCAAGTTCTTGACACAATCCGCTGATCGCTTCACTTTTCAATGATTGTTCCGATAATTGTGTAATATCTTTTTGTATATTGGGAAATAATTTTTTCTGTTCATCGTTGAAAGAATCAATCGAAATGACAATGCGTTTAACAATCACTTCATTTTGTGCAAGAACGTTTTCGATCTCTTTTAATCCCTTTTCAACGTTTTCAATTCTTCGTCCCATATCATCCACCACATCCAGAATTTCTATCGTAGCATTTTCTGTTGCTTGCGATACGGTGGAAAGCTGTTTTGATGCTTTCGGTATATTGCTGGATGTATTTTCAACAGTATCTTTTATCTCATCCATCATCGGCATTAGATCTTTTAATACTTTCAACAAATGATTCATCCCAACCCCGTGGGTTACCGGTTTTTCGATGATTTCTACCAACAGATCTGAATTGTTCATATGAGCTCCCAAATTCTAAATGGTTAACTATTTTACCAACGATGTTGATTTAAGCACCTGATCGAGTTTTTCTTTCAGTGCCTGAGGCGTGAATGGTTTAACAATATAGTTATTCACACGAGCCTGCATCGCTTCGATAACGTCATCTTTATTTCCGCGTGTTGTTACCATCAGCACCGGTGTATCGCCTAATGTGCTTGATGATCGAATGGATTTCACAAGATCTAAACCGTTCATCTCCGGCATGTTCCAGTCACTGATCACAAAATCAGCTCCTTCACTTTGCAGTTTGCTGAATGCTTCCTTTCCATCTGCCGCTTCAATAAAGGAATCATACCCGATCGCCTTCAAAGCATTCACAACAATCCGGCGCATGGTCAGCGAATCGTCTACAACAAGAAATTTTATAGCCATAACGTACTCCTTATATTATTCTGCCCAACTTAAATATTTTGCAACTTCATATTGTACTTTTTCAAGACTGAACGGTTTGTTCAAAAAAGAATTGATCCCAAGTTTTTCACTCTCTGTTTTTAACGATTTTTCTACCAACGACGTAAGGATAATGATCGGCAATTCCTGATAGAGCGGATTACTTCGGAGCGTTCGAGCCAATTCCATTCCGTCCATATTCGGCATATTAAGATCGGTAATAATAAGGTCCACATGTTCGCGAGGTAATTTTTCTAGAGCATCCATGCCATCTTCTGCAGTAACAACACGGAAACCCTGCATAGAGAGCGATACAGAGACAAATTTTCGAACTGTTGCCGAATCATCAACAACTAAAATTGTGCGTTCCACTGCCGTTACTCCTTTTTATATGCTATTGCTTTTGGAAAATTCATGATTTTAAATGCAGAGGATATTCCGTGCAACGACTCAGCATATCCGATAAATAAAAATCCTCCTCTGTTAAGACTGTCGTACAATTGCGATACAACCTGTATCTTCGATTTCGCATCAAAATAGATCAACACATTACAGCAGAATACGATATCGAAACTTGACATTCCACGCATACGCTGCTGATCGAACAAATTCATATGATCGAACCGGCAAAGTTTTCTAACATTATCATTCACAATAAATCGCCCATCCTCAGTATGAAAATATTTATCCAGATAGAGCTTTGGCATATTCCGGACAGAATATTCGCGGTACACTCCTTTTTTTGCAATATCCAATATCGACGGACTGATATCGGTTCCGACAACTTCAAATTCTAACGTTGGATATTTAGGTCTTATTTTTTCCATAAAGATCATCGCCAACGTGTGGGCCTCTTCACCCGAAGAACTGGCAGAACTCCACACGCGAATCTTTGGCCGTGGATTGGAGGCTTTTAATTTCATCAGTTCCGGCACAAGGGTCTTCTCAAACACTTCAAACTGAGGCTCGTTCCGAAAGAAATATGTTTCATTGATCGTAATGGCATCATACAAAAATTTCTTCTCATCATCTTTTCGGACGCCAAACTTTATGAATTGTAGATAATCTTCATACTGTGCCAGGTGCAACGCCAGCAAGCGTTTCGAAATCCGGCTTTCAAGCAGGTATTTTTTATTATCCTGAAAATAAATCCCGGTCAGCGTATAGATGAATTCACGCAGTGTCTTAAACGTCACTTCAGACATCACCGGTACTTTTGATATGATTGATGGAACCGTTGTGGAAGCTACATTCATAAATTTGCTCAGAAATTAAATTGAACCCGAAGTTTCAGAATCTTCGATCATCAGACCGCGTGAATTCAAAACAGTTTGCACAAATCCTCGTACATCTTCATCCTCATCGTTTGCGAATTTCAATAATAAGTCGTTGATCCTGCCATGATTTCCGCCGGCAATTGTTTCCAACATCGTAACGCGCATCCACGATTCTAACCCTTCTATTAGGTGAGAGAAGTAGGCAAATGCTCGCTCTTCATCCAGGTAAAACAATGCATCAACCATTAACAAGCGCATCTCTTCATCAGAATCGGTCCAATCAATCGCCAATGCATCGAACAACGAAGCCCGTACTCGCAGCATTTCTCTGTCGTTACTCTCAGAAATTTCCCGCAGCCGGGGCATAATAAAGCCCATGATATTTTTCTTTTGATCAAATGCAGCAGTTTCATATCGTTCAGCCAGCAAAACGAATGCTTTCCCAATGTTCTGAAGATTTCCAAGAATGATCGAATCAACCTCTTCATTTTTTCCGAGGACGGAAAGCAAATTTTCTTCAACCGCATCATCCATCATTTGTACCAACGATTGAACAGCAGCAATAACGACCTTCGTATCGGTGCTAAGAAGTGCACTGAGTAAATATGATTTAAAGATGATGTATGTGCCCAAAGAGATATTGTTTCTGGTTGCGATCTGCACAAACGCAAAGAGAAGAATGTGCTGTAACGGACCGGTTGTTTTTTTGATCATCGGCACGATAACACCCAGCGCACGCTCATTACCAACATTTGCCAATGCTTCGATCAATGAGAATACCACCAGCAATTCCTCTCCTTCCGGCTCTTGTAGTTCCTCCAGTAGAACGACTAAAAATTCTTCCGCACTTGATGAACCGATCTTACCGATTGCTTCTGCAATAACAACTCGTGCGTATGGATAACAAACATACGCCATAGTGAGATATGGTATTGAATATTCATCGCGGATATTACCCAGCGCTTCGACAACTGCCACTACAACATTTGCATCCTTATCGTGGAGCAACGATAGCAACGCTGGCACCGCAGATTTATCTTTGATCAATCCAATTGTGTCGATGGCTAATTTTCGTACATCCTGATTTTCATGATTTGTATAATCGAGAAGAGGAACAATAGAATCACTTCCGATCTTCACCATCAGTTCCGAAGCTAAATTTCTGGTGATGAAGCTTGAATCAGTGAGGTATTCTACAACCGCGTACGGAACGCTCTTCGTACGAATTTGTAGAAGCGACCGGGCTGCGGAATCGCGCACCCCTTTATCCTTATCCTGCAATGCCAATGATAACACCGCTGAGACCATCAAACTTGTACTTGTTGATAATTCTTCGGCTGCCTGCCTGCGTATTGCCGCATCCTCGTGGGAGAGAAGTGTGATAATGGTGGTTTTTACTTCTGGTTCGATCATAATAGTATTTCCGATTATGAATTATTTTTTTGCCTATAAATGCTCTTTATTTATATCAATTACAGAGGTTATGCCAAACAAGAAAATCGGTCAGTCAATTATTACCAATCGTTTATTCAAACAGCTACTGCAATAGTAGACGGAATATACTTGGACAACACTGCATACACTTGTTCCGCCGTAAACGGTTTCAAAATATATCCTGCAATTCCTTGAAAAACGGCTTTTTGAATAGTTTCCTTATCACCCATCGCCGTTATGATTATAACCGGAATTGATGTATTCATTGTATCTTTATCTTGTCGTAATTTTTCAAGCATTTCAAGTCCGTTCATAACAGGCATCAAAAGATCAAGAATAATCAGGTCCGGAGAATGCATATTCACTAATCGCAATCCTTCAATCCCGTTTTTTGCTTCTAATATTTCAGCGTTTGTTTTTTTTTCAATAATTTGATGTAACAATGTCCGCTGGAAATTATCATCTTCTACTAGAAGTATTTTCATATTCTCCATATTCATACAACAATCACTCAATAATTTTTTGCATTGTGTAAATGTGAAGAAACAAAGAACTTACAATGTTTATAATGCAGCTCCCCTTTTTCGTTCCATAAATGTCCGCATGAAGAACAGTGCTCTCCCTTATATTCAACCACATTTAAGAATGAACGGAACGAAATCAAATCCCCGTTAACTTCAACTCCGCGTTCCGGCACTGATCTATTGTTTTGCACTGTAGATGATGATTGCATATTCGCTCCTTTCACATGTCAAGTGATATCTTTCTCTTTACATATTACGTGCCAATATAATGTGCTAAAAACTTATGTTTTCATTGAATTTTTTGATGATGGCAGGAAATTCTTAAAAATTGGTGAGGAATATTAGCCAACTGCTAAAATTTCACGGTGTAGATTCTTTGTAAATTACCTATTCACTCCGCAATGAGTTTAGAAATGCTGGCACAATTGGTGAATAACAGATTGCTAAACTCAAAACAGAGGAATTGTATGCCTAAAATATTTATTGACGACCTTGCTGTAAAAATGGTCCTTCAAGAACCGGTAAAAGATCAACATGGTTTGCTTCTTTTCCAAAAAGGAATCGTTGTTACAGAAAATATTATTAAAACATTACGAGCATGGGGAGTTTTTGAAGTTTCAATTGAAGGAGATGGTGTTGAAGAGTCGTCATCAATCGATCCGCTGATCTTAAAATTTGCAACAATTGAAGTGCAAGAACTTTTTCGCAACAATAATTCACCGAGGGCCATTTATCACTGAATTAATCCGCCATATCACACACCGGCTGGCCGTACGATGTTCGAAAGGAATGTCTAATGAAAGCTGATTTACGATATTTACTTTCTGATATGGAGAAATTATCATCGGTCCCATATGTGTATATGCAGCTTGATGAAGCAATACGAAGTTCTCGAGCATCGGCCGGACATATCAGTTCTATTATCTCTCAAGATTCCAGTCTATCTGTTCGATTGCTAAAGATCGTCAACAGCGCATTCTACAGTTTTCCACGGCATATTGATACCATTTCCCGTGCCGTAATTGTTGTCGGCACTCAACAGCTGCGCGATCTTGCATTGGCAACAACCATCATTAATACATTCAAAAATATACCGGTACAATTTATTACGATGGATTCGTTCTGGAAACACAGCATTGCGTGCGGAGTCGCTTCCAGAATTATTGCCAGTTACTTTAAGGAACCGAATATTGAACGATATTTTGTGGCGGGTATGTTACACGATATTGGACGATTGATTATTGTCAGCAAAATTCCTGAGTCTGCCGAGAAGATATTTTCACTTGCTGCCGCAACTGCTACTCCACTCTATAAGGTGGAACGTGAGGTTCTTGGTTTTGACCATGCAAAAGTAGGAAGCGCACTTATTCAACTTTGGAAATTACCCAAGAGTTTTGAAGAAATTATTCTTTTTCACCACAACCCAACAAAGGCAAAACAGTTTGAGATAGAAACATCGGTGATTCATATTGCCGATGCACTTGTTCATGCAATGAGTTTAGGAAACAGCGGTGAATTATTTGTCCCTCCGATCAATGAAAAAGCGTGGACAACTATTGGATTATCAATTGATGTGCTTCCGAATATCATTGATCTTATTGACAAACAGGTCAACGATGTTTTTAACCGGTTCAATACATAATAACCAACGTTACGCAGAACAAAAAAACGGTATTGTCCGCCACAACGTGGTCCCTTTGAGAAAGGACTCAGCCAGTATGAAAAGTGTATTGCCGACCTCTCTACGAGCCGTAGGCTGGTCGGCACCATAAAGTGTGAAATTAATAAAAATAGTCAAATATCTCTTTGCGTTAGTTAATAACTGACGTTACGCACATCGTTATTAATGGGCATCTCTAAAAACATCAAAATGTAATCTGTGCAAGCAACCTTGCGAAGGTTATGAAAGAATTTTGCTGAACCTTCGCAAGGTTTTATAATTTTTAAGAAACGATCAAATAGTTTAGAGAGATACCCTAATAAAAGAATATTTCGTCGTCGACCTGCAGGGACATTGGACCAAGTGAATTAGTTCATGATTTTATCGGTTTTTAAAAGCGCCGTAGGCGCTTAATATTTTTAGTTCATTACGATTTCAAAAAATTGAGAGTCCCTTTAGGGATGAGATACGAAGAATATTCAGTGTTCTCTATCTACGATTCTACGAATCGTAGATTCGTTGAACGACTCGTAGAGCGTAACACCAGTTAATAAAACAAACTGAGCCTTTACAAATTCACTTCCAATCGAATTCCTCCCACGAACGCATTTGAAATTGATGGATCTGCTGAAGGATGCACAACATATTGAACATCATATTGCACAAAGAGCCATTCAGCAAATTTCATTTTATAGGTAAGTTCGTGTGATGTTTCTGTTGATACGCTGGCCAAAAGAAGTGAGTGATAGTATGATTGATAATCGTTACTTGCATGAGCTGATGCCACTGCGTATCCGAGTTCATCTTCTTCGCGGGAAGGGATAAGTCCGGTATACACAACACCGCCGCCGATATGATAATCGAAAATATTCACATGTCCGTTCGCAATACCGAATCGTGCAAATCCGCGAAGTCCCTCGGTTGTAGAAAGAACATTCTGATACAACATTTGATCGATCAGAACATAACCGCCGTAATTATCTCTCCGTTGAATATCGAGAGAAGGATCGATCTGTGAACATAGATCGTTGAACGTACCGGAATAATTCCACACACCAACACCGGCCTTGTTTCCATTCTCTTTCTCAAACCCAAACTCTGCAACAGCAAAATATCCGTCTTCAGCCGATAATGATATTCCGAATTTGGACGGATCTTGCGGATCTCCCGGCATTCCATCAAAAAGTGCAAATTGTGAATACGTGTTTTCAATAGGTGAATACGCAATACGAAATGCCAGCGCAGCATTAGGGAAAATTGAAGGACCATTGTACCCCGTTTGACCAAGATCTACTCCAACTCCGTGAGAACCGTTAAGGAATAACCCCGAAGTTTGTGTTACGTAAAATTCACTGTTCAAATCAAATAATCCGATAAGCAGCGAAAGATGGTTGTCAAATAATTTCTGTTGGAGCCAGCATTGGTATAATTTTCCGGTTGAATACGCTTCGATATTACTGATCATTTGTGCATCGCCGACACTATTGCTGACGCTATTTCCGTTATTCCCAAAAAAATGAACAAATACAGAAGCGCCGTTCCAGCCAAACGCTTCCTGTAAATCTGCAGAGGCTGTAATATCGATATTAAAAAGATCTGTTGAGCGTTGATCATTTCCGCCGGAAAGATTCTTCCAGAGATCATTTTTAATAGTGCCTCCAAATTCTATTCCGATAGGAGTTGATACATTGCGTACGCCAAAAACAGAACCGAATAATTCCCGTTGATCGAATATCGATTGATTATTGATCGTTACCGCTTCGGCAACATTTTCATTATTTTCTAATGATGAATTTGCAGCCAACGTTCCCTCGTTTTGAGCGATCGCAAAAAATACAGGTGCAAGAATACACAACATAAAAAAGAAAATATTGTGAAAGGAAAAAAGGTTGAAAGAAAATATTATGCGAACCACATTCAAATTTAATTTCTGCATATATCCCTCAAAAGGTTAAGTTTGTATAAAATATTGCATTGGCTTTACTCTGTGTGTCTATTT
>CAYHFN010000052.1:4584-24338 GCA_964355925.1 uncultured Chitinophagaceae bacterium | reverse complement strand
TCGAATTGCTGCTACAATTTAAAGAGACAAAACACTCCGATATATTTTTAAAAATACGTGAAATCACGTATTGCGGACAGTTGGCTAATAGTAATATCTTAGTTGCATAATTTTGTACAGTAATTGAAAAACAGAACACTATTAACCACCCCGTATTTATATGCAAAAAACTTTAGAATTGTTACCTGCCGCATTAGTTTCAGAATTTACAATTTTAATTGTCGATGACAATCCGGAAAATCTTTTATTGCTGGAAGATCTATTTAATGAACAAAATCTTCGGACAATTCTTGCAGGGAACGGTGTTGAAGCATTAAAAAAATTGGAACGGGAAACTGTGCATCTCATCATTTCGGATGCGATGATGCCGAAGATGGATGGCTTTCAGTTTTGCAAGATCGTTAAAAACAGCCCGGCTACCGTAAAAATTCCATTCATCATTTATACTAGCGATTATATTGATGATGAGGATATGGCTCTAGCACAAAATATCGGGGTAGACAAATATGTAATAAAATCCGGCGACAGTATTGGATTGATTGAAGCAGTAGAACAACTCATTAAAAAAACATATACTTCCAATCCGGACGATCAAAATTCCGATACAAACACTTCTACTTCTTTGGATGAATATACATTCATTGAACGGCATGATAAAATTTTGATCAAGAAGCTCGAAGAGAAGATGGTGAATTTAGAAGCATACTCTCTACAGCTACTCCATAAAAATGATGAACTTTATAGTTCAGAACTCCGCTATCGTTTATTATTTGAACACGCAAGCATCCCAATATTTGTGCTGGATGCCAACGGCGAAGAATTATTGGACGTTAATGCTGAAGCGGTGAATCTTCTCGGTTATACGAGGGAAGAACTTCTGGAGCTAAAAAAACTTCCATTGGCAGAAAGTGATCTGCAAACATCCTCCATCTTTGCGCCGGATTTTTCGGGTGAATTCACCGTCACATCCAAGAACAATAAGATCATCTGTTTTGAAGCGACGGCAAGTCTAATCGACTTTGATAAAGTAAAGAGGATACTGCTAGTTGCGCACGATGTTACCGAAAAGAAAGTGATGATGGAAAAAATATTCAAAACCGAGAAACTCTCTTTGCTTGGAACAGTTGCCGCTGGTATTGCACACGAAGTGCGTAACCCTCTTGCCGGAGTGAAATTGTCCCTTCAATTTCTTGAACAAAAATTCGGAGATTCACATCCTGATATAGACACGGTGCGGTTAGCGATTGAAGGGACAAAACATATTGAAAAAGTAATTGAGAATACACTCAATATTGCGCGGTCATCTGTACCGGAAATACATTTCGGTATGATCAACGACGTGTGCACGCAGTCATTGAGTTTGTTGATGCTGACCATTCATAAGAAAAGAATTACCATTGAAACTGACCTGGCAAACGATCTGCCGAGAATTAAAATGGATTCGAAACAGATTATGCAGGTTGTACTTAACATTCTGCGGAATGCAATTGAAGCAACGCCGGAGAACGGAACAATTATTATTACCAGCAACTATGAAATTCCAACCGGGACGCAAACATCGAGGATAGTTGTAACGATCCGCGACAGCGGCGCCGGAATTTCGGAGGAGTATTTGAAGAATGCTTTTGAATTGTTCCGCACCACCAAAAATGCCGGCACAGGATTAGGATTGGCATTATCAAAACGTATTATGAATCAACACAACGGAGAAATTCGAATCGCATCCGTTCCGGAAGGTGGAACGGAAGTCCAATTATTTTTTTTACACAAACAATAATCGTTAGGAGAGATCATGACCAAAGGGAAAATATTGATAGCCGATGATGAAGAAATATTAACTTCGTCCTTGAACAAAGTCCTGTCCAGTCAAGGATATACAGTCATCGTTTGTAATCGCGGTGAACAATTTATCGCAACAACAGAACAGCATAATCCGGATATGATCATGCTGGATATTTATTTTGGCGAGCATAATGGTTTACGTCTGCTCAAACAATCTCGAGCACAAGGGATCGATATTCCTACAATTCTAATGACGGCTTTTGGGGAAATATCTCTGGCCGTTGAAGCGATGAAAGAAGGAGCGCACGATTTTATTGTAAAGCCGTTCGATCTAAAACATCTTTCAATGATCATTGAAAAAACATTGGAACTTTCCCGCCTGAAAAATAAAGTAAAAGTATTGGAACAAGAAGTTGCCGAACAAAAACCTAAGCATGGTATTATTTGTAAAAGTGCTGTTATGCAACAATTGTTAACGACTGCGGAGCGATTGGCATCCGGTGAAAATACAACCGTACTTCTTGAAGGCGAAAGCGGAACAGGAAAAGAATTGTTCGCACGATATATTCATCAACGGAGCGTTCGTGTAGATAAACCGTTCATTACCATCAATTGTGGTGCAATCCCAAAAGATCTGGCAGAGAGTGAATTCTTCGGATATGAAAAAGGAGCATTTACGGGTGCGACAGAACGAATGAAACAGGGAAAATTTGAACTTGCCAACGGCGGAACGCTTTTGCTGGATGAAGTAGGCGAACTATCGCAGGATATGCAGGTGAAATTACTTCGCGTGCTTGAAGAACAGAAATTCTATCGGCTTGGCGGAGTAAAAGAGATCCATGTTGATGTTCGCATTATTGCTGCAACAAACAGAAATCTAAAATTAGAAGTAGAGAACGGAAGATTTCGCGAAGATCTCTATTACCGGCTGAATGTTGCCGTACTGCGGATTATGCCGCTTCGGGAACGGCGCGATGATATTTTGTTGATCGCCAATTCGTTTGTGCAAGAATTTGCAACAAAGTTCAACAAATTGGTTCAATTCATTTCTCCCGAAGCAATGCAGCTTCTTGAAGCGTACCACTGGAAGGGAAATGTTCGTGAGCTGCGGAACGCAATTGAACGTGTTGTTCTTCTTGCGGATGCCGAAGTACTTCTTCCGGAATACTTTAAGTTCTTACAACCCGCGCATATTCTCAATAAAAATCAGAATGGATGGACCGACAATAAGTTCTCTCTTATCGTTCCGTCGCAGGGTATTTCCATGAAAGAAGTACTGCGCGATCTGATCTTAAAAACATTATCCATCACCAACGGAAATCAAGTTCAAGCATCAAAAATACTTGGAATTACCAGATCGAAACTTCGGTATCGAATGGAACAATTAGGCATTCACCCAGAACAGCGTGGATATAAAATTAATGCATAACTATCATTGGTGAAGTATAGTATTCGTTTGAAACGAATGACAGACTTAGATACTGAGGTGAACCATGAAAATATTTTCAATCAATAAATTAAAATCTGAGGCAGGCAAGCGGGTAACCCTTTGGCTTATCTTCACGTTACTAATCTCCGTCCTGTCGTATTTGGTATTCCCATTCATCATAAAGAATCTTCTTAGTAGGTTCGGAGAGAAATATGTTCTGACCACCATTCTTTCATTTGGAGTTGTCATTAATTTTGTAACCTCAACATTTCTTTTGATTCGTGCAAAACATTATATGCGTATATCATTATGGGTCTTATTGATAGCGCCGAGTCTGTTGTTGGGATTTGCAAATTTACTCGAATTGTATGATGTGTTGATTGTGAATGATTTATTCAGTGCCTATCCAATTTCAGAAATATCAGAATTTGTTGTATCATTCAGTCTAATGGTTGGTGTCATTTTAACAGCTCCGATCTTTACCTCCCTCACCAAATCGAATGAACAATTACGGTCAAGCGAATTGAAATATCGCAGCATCTTTGAGACTTCATCCGATGCGGTTGTATTGATTGACAATAAAACATTTATCATCCTTGATTGTAACCACGCGATGATTGAGTATTTTGGTTATTCTCAGAAGGAATTGATCGGTAAACATGCATTAGAACTTTCTGCCGAACAATCTAATACAGAACATTCATTCAGAAATAATATCAATGCCATTAGTCTTCGATACTTTAAAAGGAAGGATGGGACAATTTTCCCGGCAGAAATCTCCGGCAGTATATTTATGTACGATGACAAGGAAGTTCGAGTTGGTTATATCCGGGATCTATCGGAAAAACTGAAGAAAGAAGAACAACTGCAACACAGTGAAGAGCGATTTAGGATTGCAATGGATGCGTTGAACGGGTATCTGTATGAGATCGATCTTGAAACAAATAAAGCATATCGTTCACAAAATTTTGAACAAATATTAGGATATACCGTTGAAGAGATTCCAAACGATCTGACAGCGGACAATAAGTTCATTCATCCTGATGATAGAGAGATGGTAGTAAACAACAGGAATATTGATCTCTTATCAGGTCAGTCGCAATTCGATCGAGAATACCGTGTTCGAAAAAAAGATGGAACGTACATTGTAGTGAACGATCGGGGAAATATTATTAGTGATGCGTATGGAAAAGCAGTGAAACTCTTTGGATCGATGGTTGACATTACCGAACGAAGAGAAGCTGAAAAAAGAATTCAAGAAAATGAAATATATTTACATGGAATATTGGAATCGACCGATGACGGAATTCTCGCCGTTGATAATAATGGAACAGTGATTAAAGCAAACAAACGATTTGCAGAATTATGGAATATTCCGGAAGAGTTGCTAAAATCTGCAGTTGACAAAGAACTATTACAACATATGCAAGATCAATTAGTGAATCCTCAAGAATTCCTATCAGGGATACAGATTTCAAATAATTCAGACCGGTCTGACTTTGACATTATCCGCTTCAACGATAAAAGAGTGTTTGAACGATATTCAACAGCATTAAAACTGAACGAAGATATTGTTGGCAGAGTATGGTCGTTTAGAGATGTTACGGAAAAGAACAATGCAGAAAATAATTTACGCGACAGTGAACATTTATTGAAAGAAGATCAAAAAATATCAAAGATAGGAAGTTATATTTTAGATATTAAGAACGGAGTATGGAGCGGTTCGGATGTATTAAACAGTATTTTTGGCATAGAAAATAGTGATGATCACTCTGTAGAAGGATGGGTATCTGTTGTTCATTCCGATCAGCAGAAAGAGATGGCGGATTATTTTTTGCACGAAGTAATCGGAAAAAAAAATCGATTTGATAAAGAATATAAAATTCAAAAGAAGAATACAGGTGAAGTACGTTGGGTGAATGGAATTGGAGAATTGGAGTTTGATACTACCGGAGCACCGATCAGGATGATGGGAACTATTCAGGATATTACAGAACGTAAGCTTGCCCAACAAGTAATTATCAACTCTGAAAACAAATTCCGGCTTGTGTGGGAAAACTCTCTGGATGCAATGAGATTGGCGGATGAGAACGGCACAATTACTTTGGTCAACAAAGCATATTGCGATCTTGTTGGGAAAAACAATGAAGAACTGGTAGGATGTTCGATAGGATCTGTGTATTTATCGGATGAGCGGGAAACGCTACAAAAATACTGTGAAAATTTCAGGAACCGCACAGTCAATCCGCGTTTTGAAGGTGAAATGTGGTTGTGGAATGGAGTATCGATCTTTGTTGAAGCTGTTCATACATTCTTAACAATACCGGAACAACCGACAATGTTGCTAAGTGTATTTCATGATATCACTACACGCAAACATGCACAGCAAGAACTTAACCGTGAGCGAACGCTTCTCAGAACGGTGATTGATAATATTCCCGATCCGATCTATGTGAAGGATCTTCAAGGGAGAAAGATATTAGCAAATATTGCCGACGCGCATTACGCCGGGAAACAAACGGTTGAAGAGGTTCTTGGTAAAACAGATGCTGAACTTTATCCGGAGGATATAGCCGCACACAGTAGTTATGAAGAGGAAATGATCCTGCGGACCGGTAACTCCTTAAATAATTATGAAGGGACATTTCTTTCATCAACCGGTGAACGTCGGTGGCTGATCGGAAACAAGCTTTTGCTTAAAGATACCAATGGAGTGAACGCCGGATTTCTTGGTATCAATCATGATATCACAGAAAGGAAACTCGCTGAAGAAAAGAATCGAATGCTGGCGCATACAATAGAAAGTATTTCGGAAGCAGTGACCGTTACCGACCTTGAAGACCGATTGATCTATGTGAATAAAGCATTCTCGGAAGTATTCGGTTATTCAAAAGAAGAGGTGATCGGGAAGCATATCGGATTATTATGGTCGAATAATAATCATAAAGATATTGGAAATGAATTGCTGCAGCATACAAATATGGGAGGATGGAAAGGTGAACTGTTAAATATCTCAAAAAATGGAAATGAATTTCCAATTCATCTCAGTACCTCGCAAGTAAAGAATGAACTGGGTGAAATTGTAGCATTAGTTGGCGTTGCAGAAGACATTACCGAACAAAAACAATCTCAGAAATTAATATTAGCGCGTCTTCGGATCAGTGAATTTGCAAAAGATAATACACTGCATGCTCTTATGCAAAAGACACTTGACGAAGCAGAATTGTTGACTGGAAGCTGTATAGGTTTCTTTCATTTTGTTGAACCCGATCAAGAAAATCTTTCACTCCAGATATGGTCTACAAATACACTCGCAACAATGTGTACAGCAAAGGGACAGGGAAGTCACTATCCAATTTCGAAAGCCGGAGTTTGGGTGGACTGTATTGCTACACGGAAGCCGGTTGTTCACAATGATTATGATTCATTACCGTATCGCAAAGGAATGCCCGAAGGACATGCAACTGTCATTCGCGAACTTGTTGTTCCAATCATAAGGAACAACAAAGTGACAGGAATACTTGGCGTTGGTAACAAAAAAACGTTATTTAATGAAAATGATACGAAAATAGTTGAACAACTTGCAAACTTAGCATGGGATATCGTTCTGCGTAAGCAGGCCGAAGATGCATTTACGGAAAGCGAACGTCGATGGCGCTATGCTTTGGAAGGTGCCGGAGATGCAGTGTGGGAATGGGATTTTGTGACCAACAAAGTATTCCGTTCAAAACGTTGGAAAGAGATGCTGGGATATTTGGAGAGTGAAGTATCAGATTCATCTAACGAAGCAGAACGCCTGGTCCATCCGGAAGATATTGCGTTGTTCAAAAATGCGCTGCGAAGTTGTATGGATGGTAAAACCGAATCGTTCGCAATTGAATATCGATTGCTCTGCAAGAACGGCGAATATAAATGGATACTGAAACGCGGAAAGACAATGCACCTGCAAACGAACGGTAAGCCTTCTCGGATCATCGGCACGCATACGGATATTTCAATATTTAAAAAGATCCAATTAGAGATCAACGACCTGAACGAACACCTTGAAGAAAAAATTGTGGATAGAACTCGTCAACTGCAGGAAATGAACAAACAGCTTGAGACATTCTCGTATTCCGTCTCGCACGATCTGCGAGCACCGCTTCGTGCAATAGATACATTCTCACGGATCCTCTTTGAAGAGGAGGTGGTACATCTCAGTGACAATGGCAAACGCCAAATAGCGCTAATCCGCGAGAATACTGCCCGCATGAACAGATTGATCGACGATCTGTTGGAATTCTCCCGATCTAATCGGAGCGAGATAAAAAAGATGCCGTTCGATATGAATATTTTGGTACGAAAGATCTTAACTGATGTTACCTCAACAAATCCGGAGAGAAAAATTGAGGCGCAAATTCATTCTATGCCGAAAGTATTTGGAGATCCTTCGTTGTTCCGTCAGGTGTTTATCAATCTTATTGGGAACGCAGTTAAATTTTCAAAACATCGAGATATTTCGATCATTGAGATCGGCGGATCTGAATCCACAATGGAGACAACATTCTATATAAAGGATAACGGCGCCGGTTTTGATATGCGATATTTGGATAAACTGTTCGGAATTTTTCAACGTCTCCATACAGAATCCGAGTTTGAGGGAACCGGTGTAGGTCTTGCAATTGTACATCGTATTATCCAGCGCCATGGCGGAACGATTCAGGCCGTGGGAGAAATTGATAACGGAGCAACATTTACGTTTACCATTCCCAAGCAGTTAGATACGTAGTGATGGTAGGTAGAAAGTTGTTAGAGATGTCCTTACAATATTTATAAAAAACAACAGATCAATAATGAATTACATCCAATTTATATCATTCGTAATCATCGGGATGCTTTTCTTAAGCATGATTTTCTCCATTATCCTTGCCGTCAAAAATTATGAGAGAACGTTCAATATATATTTCGCAGTTGTTGTGTTGACGATAATTATTTATAACACAGCAAACACCATTGCGGTATCCGTCGAAGTTCTTACGTTAAATAATTACATCATCTTCGAAAAATTAACAAATATTAGCCTGGTAATTTGCGCTTTAGTGTACCTACAGCTTGTCTCCCACATGTCCGGTTTTCAATCGAGATTATTTTTTAATACCCTCTTTGTCATTGCTCTTGGGTTATTGTTCTTAAATCATATTCTTCCTTATGGAATGGTAGTGGATACGATCGCCTCAATTGAAAAAAATATTACTCCATGGGGTGAAAAAGTTAACAGCATTACGCTGACAATATCATATTTTGTAAATATCGTTTACCTTTTTATTGCAGGTTTGATCATCTACATGCTCAAGGCATCTATTTTTGCCTTTAAGAACCATCGGAGAGTTGAGGGATATATGATCGCTGGTTCATTGATACCGCCTGTTACGATTGTTATGCTTGTTAGTATATTGATCGATCAAAAACTTGTTTCGCCATTCGTTGGATATTTCTTTAACGGAGTTGGTTTTTTGTCACTGACATTAGTTCTTGGTCATAAAAGTGTACGAGAGGTGCTAAGCTCTGTTGAGCGCAGAAAAGAACTGAAAGAAAAAGAGGATAAATACCGGCTGTTATTTGATACTGCCAAGGATGCAATATTTTTGATATTGAACGGACGATTTGTGGATTGTAATTACGTTGCGCTTAGATTATACCGGTGTTCTCGGGAAGACATTATTGATGCAAAAGTGCTGACATTTTCACCGGAATATCAATCCGACGGGAAATCATCAAAAGATAAATCGCTAAAAAGTTATCACGATTTGATGAATGGAGAAAGTCAGATATTTACTTGGACTCAAAAACGATTGGACGGAACATTATTTGAAGCGGAAGTTCAATTGAATAAGTTGCTTCTGAATAATGAACCTTATATTCAAGCCGTTGTTCGGGATATCACAGACAGAATTGAAGCAGAAAATATTCTCCGTGAAAGTGAAGAAAAATATCGTGCGTTGTCCGAAACCCTTGAAGATGAGGTGAAGGCAAGAACATTTGATCTGGCTGAAACAAACAAGCAGCTGGAATCATTCTCTGGCTCTGTTTCTAACGATCTTCGTACGCCGCTTCGCGCGATCGATACATTTGCGAGGATGATTCTTGACGAGGAATATGCACAATTAAGTGAGGAGGGAAAGAATCGGTTTGAGATCATTCGCAAAAACAGTGCAATAATGAGCGTAATGATCGATGATTTGCTTTCCTTCGCACGCACGAGCAAAGTTGAAGTAAAAAAAATATCCGTTGATGTTAATATTCTTGTTAAAAAAGTATTGGAAGAACTGTTGAAGGAAGAAACAAATAGAAATATCGAAATATCGGTGGATGTTCTCCCAAAAATTACCGGAGATCCGTCATTGCTCAGTCAAGTATTTGTGAATCTGATCGGAAATGCGATTAAGTTCACTCGAAACAGTGAAACACCAAAGATCACCATCAGCGGATCGGAGACTCTTTTTGAAACAGAAATCACTATTCAAGACAATGGTTGTGGATTTGATATGAATTACAGCAATAAACTGTTCGGAGTTTTTCAACGTCTTCATTCGGAACTTGAGTACGAAGGGACCGGTGTTGGTCTTGCAATTGTTCGCAGGATCGTACAACGGCATGGCGGCACTGTTTCGGCGTATGGCGTACTGAATACTGGAGCTCGTTTTACACTATCGGTGCCGAAACTAAAACTTTAATAATACCAAAGCATATAATTCATTCATAACGAACGGTGTTAAGGTTTTTCTAAAATATATTTGAACGTTTTTGAAACTATTCAGTGTATTTATTTTTTCAAAATTATTCTGTTAAAACATTAAGAAAAATCGTTACCGTACCTGCCCGCCACGCATACATTGTATTTATGGCAGGCGGGGATTCACAGATTACATTTTGATGTTGTTAGTGTACGACTCGTAGAGAGTTGCCCAAAATAAATTGAGATTTTTATGAAGCCACTGATCCAAATAATATTAGTTGAAGATAACCCGAATGATGTGGAGATTCTCCGGTATGAGTTGACCAAAGGGGGATTATCGTTTGCACTGACAGTAGTTGACAACGAAAAGAATTTCCGCAGCGCACTCAGTAACACACATCCCGATATCGTCATCTCAGATTATTCTCTTCCAATGTTCAGCGGTCATCTTGCATTAGAAATAACACAATCACAATGCCCGGATGTCCCATTTTTGATCGTTTCCGGTGTTATCGGCGAGGATGTTGCGATACAACTTATCAAAGCAGGAAGCAGTGATTATCTATTAAAAGACAAGCTGGGACGATTGTGTACTTCAATACAACATGCTTTAAAAGAAGCCGAAGAGCAGCGACAAAAGAGTCGTATCCAATTGGAATTGAAAGAAAGTGAAGAACGGTTCAGAATATTGGCAGATAATTCGCCGGTGTTGATCTGGAAAACCGATGTAAATGGATTGTGCAATTATTTTAATAAAGGATGGCTCGAATTCACCGGCAGTTCATTTGATGATCAACAGGAAACCGGTTGGGGCAGCTGGGTTCACCATGATGATAAACAACGCCGGGATGAAGTTTCAAATAACGCTTTTAAACAACAAAAACCGTTTGAGATCGAATACAGATTGCGTCGTTATGATAATGATCTTCGGTGGATACTTGATAAAGGTGCTCCTAATTTTCTTCCGAACGGGGAATTCATCGGTTTTATAGGATCGTGCATTGATATTACAGACCGAAAAAAAGCCGAAGCGAGATTACGTGAAACAAAAGAATTGCTCGATACATTCTTTACTCAAACGTTGGACGGTTGTTATTTTGCAATGTTCGCTCAACCGCTTGTGTGGAATGACGATACCGATCGAAGAAGTGTGCTTCCCATCTGTTTGGCAACGATCGAGATCACCGATGCGAATATTGCATTTGCACAACAATTTCTGGTGGATCAAGAGGTGGTTGTTGGCAGGGTGTTCAGTTCATTGTTTGTGCGGAGCATTGAATCCGAACGATTTTTGGTGAAACTGTTCGATTCATCAAAAGTAAATTATACTGCAGTGATGCACCGGCCTGATAAAACGGAAATTGTAGTTGAAGGAAATGCTGTTTGTTTGTACGATCAATCCCGGAACATCATCGGATTTTATGGCATCCAACGCGATATCACCGAAGAGAAAAAAGAATATGAAACATTACGACACAAAGCTGATTTTTATCAGCGAATATTTGAAGATGAGGTCACCGGAGAATTTGTTACAAAAGCAGATGGAACAATTGTTATGTGCAACGACCAGTGTCCAAAAATATTCGGCTATAGTTCCAGTGATGATATGTATGCATTAAATGTTCGTTCGATGTATGCAAATCCCGAAGAACGGAATGCTTTTATTGCTCAATTATTGAACGGCCAAAAAATTGAGCACAATGAATTTCATGGGATCAAAAAGGATGGATCATTGTTTACCGGACAAGTGAGCGCATCGGGCAAGTTTGATGCTGAGGGGCATTTAGTAGAGATTGTGGGAATGATCACTGATAACACCCATCGAAAAGAAATTGAACAACAATTGCTTCAAGCGCAAAAATTAGAAAGTATTGGAACGCTTGCCAGCGGTATTGCACACGATTTTAATAATATTTTAAACAATATTACCGGATTCAGCAATCAGATAATGAAATATTATTTGAATCCCGATAAGGTTCGCAGATATGCCGAAACGATCAGTCAGTCTGCAAAACGAGGGGCGCAGATCTCGACAAAATTATTGGCGTTTGTGCGGCAAAAGAATTCAGAGATCGGACCGTTGAAAGTTATCGATGTGATCAACGAAGTTGTTGATATGTGCAATGAAACATTTATGCGAAGCGCGGAAATTAAATTGGTCAACGATGAACTAGTATGGGATGTGTACGGTGATAAAAGCAGTTTATATCAATTGTTATTGAATCTTTGCGTGAATGCCCGTGACGCGATCAATCAGTGCGCCGGTAAGAATGGTCCCGGGTTGATTACCATTACGGTAAAAAACTATTCTACATCCAATGATACGCTTCACTGGTTCGGTAATAAAAGACCGGACAACGCAGTGATGATCTCTGTGAGTGATAACGGTTCCGGGATTCCGGACGATATTAAAGAAAAGATATTCGATCCATTCTTTACAACAAAGACCGGTGATTCGCAGAGAGGAACCGGGCTGGGTCTTTCCATCGTTCATAATACAATTAAACATCATCACGGAGCAGTTACCGTAGAAAGCAAACCCAATGTCGGAACGACTTTTACAATTTATATTCCTGCAGTGGAATTTACATCTCAATCGGATTCAATGTATTCTGATGGAATATTCACGGCGAAGAATAACGAACTTATCTTAATTGTTGATGATGAAGCGTCGATGAGACTGCTTGGAACCGAACTTCTTGAGGAAGTGGGATTTCGTGTTGTAACAGCGGCGAACGGAAAAGAAGCAATTGCTATTTATCGTGAACGCCATAAAGAAATTGGTCTTGTTGTTTTAGATCTGGTTATGCCGGAACTTGACGGTGGACAGACGTTTGTTGAATTGAAAAAGATATTTCCGGAGGTAAAGGCGTTTTTCTGCAGCGGTTTTGTTACCGACACACTGATATCTTCATTATTGGCAGAAGAAAATTTACGTGCACTTCAAAAACCATTCGACCCGGAGTTATTTGTTCAAACGGTATGTGAGGTGCTTTACAAATAACGGGTAGTAACTACTCAATAACTAATGTTACGCACATCGTTATTTATGGGTATCTCTTTACGAGTCGTAGACTAAAAACTATTTGATCGTTTCTTAAAAATTATAAAACCTTGCGAAGGTTCAGCAAAATTCTTTCATAACCTTCGCAAGGTTGCTTGCACAGATTATATTTTGATGTTTTTAGAGATACCCTTAACACGCTTAGAAGTTACAACGGGTGAACAATAACAGCCAACTGATAGAAACTCTGCATAACAATATTCCTCAAGTAGTTATTTTTTCATCGTTTTAACTGAATTTTAGCAATACTTCCGCTTTTTCTTCCTTTTATTGCCAGACTCATCATGGCACATTTCTTGAGTTACACCTTCCCAAATAAGCAAATACTTCGTTGATAAGGAAAAAGGGAAACTGCGTAACGTCAGTTAATAAATGATGTTACGCACCTCTTTATTGATGAAAGAATATTTCGTCCCTTTAGGGACGAGATGAGAAGAATTTTCATTTTTGCGTACCATGAGATAATAAATAATACGCTGAGGGGTTACAATTTTTTTTGCATAACGGGATTGGCACCTTAAAAAAATATGGGACTAATAACAATTGATAAGCTTCAGCCGGGAATGATACTGGATACCGAAGTGTCCGACCGAACAGGGCGCGTACTTCTAAAGTGCGGTTGCGAATTAACTGAATGGCATATTGGAAAATTGGCATCGTCCGGCGTAACGGAAGTTGATATTGTCGGTGGTGATTCTTCTTCCCTAAATGGTGATGAGAATATCACACCGGAGATGATGCAGCAGTCCACGGATGCACTTGATCCTGCTTTCGCGTTGGTGGATAAGGAGTGGGATGTTATGAAAGAACTACACCGGCTTGCAGTGCTAAAAGACGTACGTACGAAAATGGAAGAGGAATAATTACCATGCTATTGCCATCCAGATTAGTTGCAGATTTCAAAGGAACAGCATCGCTTCCGATAATATATTTTAAACTGAACGAAGCAATCAATGATCCGAACACATCAATCCATAAGATCAGTAATGTAATTAGTGAGGATGCTTCTCTTTCTGCACGGTTATTGAAACTTGTCAACAGTCCTTTTTATGGATTTCCGCAGAAGATCGGGACTATTTCGGAGGCGGTCTTTCTTGTAGGCAGCCAGCAAGTGCGAGATGTTGCGTTAGCAACAACAATGATGAGCACATTCAGCGGAATTCCGAGCGATCTAATGAATATGGAAAAGTTTTGGATGCACAGCCTGGCGTGCGGTGTAGGAGCAAAAATAATTGCTGAAACAACCGGTGAGCCGGAGTTTGAGCGTTTCTTTGTTGCCGGAGTTCTGCACGATATTGGCAGGCTTGTTATGTTCAGCAAAGCACCGGATGAATCGAAAATTATTCTACAGCGCGCGCTGAATGAGAAAAGACCGATGGTGGAAGTTGAATATGATGAGATAGGGTGCTCTCATGCGGAGATCGGTCGTGCGCTGCTTGATGCATGGAAGCTGCCGCAATATTATCAGGATGTTGCAATGTTTCACCATTCTCCGGAACGTGCCCAGCAATATCCTTTGGAAACGGTGATCGTTCATGTTGCGGATACAATTGCGCACACATTGCGTTATGGAACCAGCGGGGAACTCTACGTTCCACGAATGCATAAGGAAAGCTGGCACAAATTGAATCTTTCTCTCAATCAATTGTCAAAATTAATCCATGTAATTGAACATGAAGTGAACTTGGTCTTGAATATGTTCCAATCGAAAGAGGTTGAAGCCTGAGCAATAAAGATCAAATATCAACGCAGGAACAGATAGAATATATCGATTCGTTGAAAAATAAGAATCGTGCGCTGCTTGATGCGTTGGATCTTGTTGTTTCCATTGACAAGGTTCATTCCATGGTGGACCTTGAGCAGGACAAGAAAAATATTTTAATCGCCGGTGCGCAGCAGTTAATGAGGGTCAACCAATTCATCATCGGCGGTTTTTATCTTGGAGAAACATCATTTGTAAGCAATGCTCCGGATTTCCATTTTCCGGAATCCGCATCGTTGACAATGTTGGACGGAGTTGAAAAAGTGCTTACTGTACAGATGCGTCAGTGGCTTTCCAAACAAAAGCGAGTGGTGCATCTTCCAACTTCGATCCCAAAAAAAATATATTTATTCTATCCGCTCGCAACACGGTCCAATAATTTCGGATTCTTTGCCGGGATCATTGAAGAAGAACATGCATCGGTGAATGAAATTTCGCATAGTCTTCTTCGGTTGATCTTCAATAATATTTCCAATTTGTTGGAGAAACGTGAGATTGTTCTGAATCTTGTGCGTCACAAAGACCATTTGCAGGATCTGGTAAGCGAACGAACCGAAGCGTTGGAACTGCAAGCAAAAGATCTTCGCGCTGCAAAAGAGCGAGCGGAAAAACAGACTGAAATATTGAATGCTCAGGCAATTGAATTGATCGCTGCGCGGGAAACAGCGTTAGAGGGATCTCGTCTAAAATCGGCATTTGTTGCCAACATGAGCCACGAAATTAGAACTCCGATGAACGGAGTAATCGGGATGGCTGAACTGCTTAAGGATACCGAACTGGATAGTGAACAACAAAAGTTCCTTGATATCATTATCAGCTCGGGGAATTTATTGTTGAACATCATCAACGACATCCTCGATTTTTCAAAGATCGAAGCGGGCAAATTATCGTTGGAATATCTTCCATTTGAACTTGAACCGATCATCGAAGAAACTGTTTCACTATTGTCCCAGCGTGCGCATGTAAAAGGGTTGGAGATAATTTCTTCGATCGGAAATTCAGTTCCAAAGGTCATTCTTGGCGATCAGGTACGGTTGCGGCAAGTGATCACGAATTTGCTTGGTAACGCCGTTAAATTTACTCATCACGGAGAAGTTGTCCTTTCGGTTGAGGTCGTAGAATGTTCCGGTCTATCGGTAATGCTCCGATTTTCAATCACCGATACCGGTGTAGGAATTTCTGAAGAGAATCAAAAGAAATTATTTCAGCCATTTACGCAGGCGGATAGTTCGACTACAAGAAAATTTGGCGGAACCGGTTTGGGATTGGTGATATCGCAAACTCTGGTCAATCTTATGGGGGGTGAAATTTCTTTAAAAAGTTCACCGGATGTTGGAACGACATTTTCATTTGAATTGCAATTCACATTTGAAGATTCGATTGAAATTAAAGAATCGTTCGTTGTTTCCGGCAAGCCTATTCGAGTATTGATTGTTGATGATAATTCAACCCATGGAGTAGCTCTTGGTAATTTTTTGGAGGGACATTTTATACAGGTATGCCTGGCACGTAACGGTATCGATGCATTATTTATGCTGCAATCCGAAGTTGAAAAGAATTCACCGTTTGATATTGTGTTGATTGACGAGAATATGCCGGAGATGAGCGGTGATGAACTTGTTCGCAGAATTCGTCAGTCAACCGAGCTTTCACCGGTGAAGCTTGCAGTGATGAAAGCGATCCTCAAAAATGAACAGACTGACGAACAGGAAAATAAAAGCGATAAGAATGTTGCTGATGCAGTATTATTGAAACCTATACGAAGAAAAGAGTTACTGGCACAAATTCAATCTCTTGTGGGCAGTTCAGCAGATAATATAAAAAATGCGAGGAGGGACAACCATATCGATCAACGCAGAAATCTTCCTCAATCTACGAGCCGTTTGCTTGTTGTTGAAGATAATGAAGTGAACCAGGAAGTTGCATTACGGATGTTGAAAAAGCTTGGTTATTCTGCCGACATTGCAAACAATGGTGCCGAAGCGTTGGAAAAAATTACATTGAATTCATACGCACTGGTGTTGATGGATTGTCAAATGCCGGTGATGGATGGTTTCGAAGCAACAAAGAATATTCGATTGCTGAAGAGTTCAAATTCCACTATAACGGTAATTGCATTAACTGCCAATGCAGTAAAAGAAAATGTCGGTGAATGTCTCGCATGCGGTATGAATGATTATCTTTCGAAACCACTGACGCTAAAAGCGCTGGAACAGATCTTGACTAAATGGATGAAGCCGATTGAGGTTGATATTGCGGAGCAGGGTGTTCAGACTATTACAATGGATGAAGAGAGCGAACCAATTGTGAATAGACATATTTTGGAAGATCTACGAATGCTTAATGAAGGCGAGAGCGGTGAGTGGCTGAATTCTTTGATAAAAACATATATCACGAACAGTCAAATAATATTAGAAGAATTGCAAAAGGCAATATTTCAGCAGAATAATGAAATGATCTATCAACAAGCTCATAAACTGCGAGGAAGCAGTTTAAATATTGGTGCGGTGCGGATTAATGCGTTAACAGAATTATTGGAACAACCAATTACTTCAAACGGGTTTGGTGAAGTGCAGAATATCTTTGATCGTTTGCTGAAAGAATTTGCATTAACACAACGACATCTGGAAGCAGGGTACTTACATGCAGGATAAATCGATTCAAATATTGCTTGCGGACGATGATCCGATAGTGCTTGAGGTCGTAGAAAAAAAACTGCAATCGTTTGGCTATCCCGTTCTGTGCGCGCACGACGGTGAAGAAGCGTGGAAGATATTTGTTGAACGGAATCCGAGCATTGTTATTACCGATTGGATGATGCCGAAGATCAACGGATTAGAATTCGCAAGAATGATCCGCAATCATAATCATTTTCCGTATACCTACATATTCTTTCTGACGATCTTGAGCGGAAAAGGGAGCTACATTGAAAGTATCCATGCGGGAGCGGATGATTTTATTACAAAACCGGTGGATACCGATGAGTTACGCGTTCGGCTGCATGTAGCAGAACGTACTATTCGTTTGCAAACCCATGCCAAAAAACTTGAAGGAATGTTTAACGTTTGTCCCGGTTGTAAACGAATTATGCAGGAAAATAAAACGTGGGCTTCAATTGAATTGCTATTGAATGAAAAATCGAACGCATCGCTTTCTCATGGAGTTTGCCCTACGTGTTATGAAACTGTGATGAAACCGCAAATTGAAGAATTTAAGAATCGGAGAAGGGACACATCGGTTCAATTGTAATTAGCTACTGATGGGCACAAACATAATGTAGGAACGGTCGAAAGACCGTTCCAAACTTAAATAGGGGCACGGATTTTCATCCGCGCCTACATTAATTTTGTGAAAAAATGTTTTTTCCTTAAAAAAATATACGCTGCGTAACGTCAGTTAATAAGGTATAGTATGAAAATATTAGTAGCCGATGATGAAATAATTTCGTTGATGACTTTAACCGCCAGGTTAAAATCGTTGGGATATGAAGTGTACTCTGCAGAAAATGGGGAAATTGCATGGGAGCTTTATCTTTCCAAGGAACCCGATGTGGTTATAACGGATTGGATCATGCCGAAACTGAGCGGGATCGAACTTTGTAAAAAGATCCGCACTAAAAGAAATACCCGGTATACATATATTATTTTACTCACATCAAACACCGGAAAAGAAAATTTTCTTCTCGGCATGGAATCCGGCGCGGATGATTTTCTTCAAAAACCGGCCGATAGTGATATTATCGGGATAAAACTATATGTTGCCCAACGCATTCTTTCGCTTGAAACGAAAGTATCCACGCTTGAAGGATTACTTCCGATGTGTTCGTATTGTAAAAATGTTCGCAACACCGATGACAGTTGGGAAGAAGTAAAAAGTTATGTTTCAATGAGAAGCAAAGCGCAATTTACCACTTCCTATTGTCCGGAGTGTGAGGAAAAATTCAATGCAAAAGTAAATGTATGATTCTGTCATTGTGTAATATTAACCAACTGGAAGAAGTTCGCCAACACCACCGATAGTAGACACCATCAGTTTTATAAAAATTCCTCAAAACCTCAATTTCCTTAACATAATTAATCGAATAGTTTGGCATATCTATTGTAGGAGCCTCATTAACTATTGAAGATGCTCTTCATTTACTTTGAACAAGAGAATAAAAATGCCCGGACTATTCAAACTATGCCCGTTTTGTAAAAAAGAATGGGGTTCTGAAGATGATTTCTTACAAGACAGAACATTATTGGTCAATGGCTATCAATTTGCAGGGAAACACACGGCGGTTCCGTTTCCGGATGGATACATTTTGTTTACGCATGCCGTGCATGGATGCGGAACAACACTTGCGGTGTATGCAAAAGCTTTTAAAGAAGTAGAACGAAATAAAGATGTACATCATTCATTATCACCTATTTAAGGAGAAGTAGTCATGGATAACTCAAAAGAAGCAGCTGCAAAACAAAGTGTATCAGATGAGCTGTTGCAGCTTGTCAGTTTTAATATTGGCGAAGAAGAATTCGGCGTTGATATTCTGAAAGTTCAGGAAATTAACCGAATGGTGGATGTAACCCGTGTACCGAATACACCGGAGTATGTTGACGGCGTTATTAATCTTCGCGGAAAAGTGATACCAATTATCGATCTTCGCCGCCGCTTTGGAATGGCACGGAAAGAAAAAGACAAGAACACAAGAATTATTGTTGTTGAATTGAGCGGTAAGGTTCTTGGTTTTGTGGTTGATGCTGTCAGCGAAGTACTGCGAATAAAAAAATCTCTTTCGGAACCACCGCCGCCAATTATTGCCGGCATTGATGCCGATTATATCACTGCAATCGCAAAATTAGAGAATCGACTCCTTATTCTGTTGGATCTGGAACGAGTCTTAACGACTGAAGAACATGCAGAGATGGAAGCCATTGCAGCATAATATTTTTTGAACATTGTAAAAACCTTGCGAAGGTTATGAAAAAGTTTTCGTTAATCCTTCGCAGGGTTACTTTAAGGG
>CAYHFN010000052.1:1859-4484 GCA_964355925.1 uncultured Chitinophagaceae bacterium | reverse complement strand
CTTGCGAAGGTTATGAAAAAGTTTTCGTTAATCCTTCGCAGGGTTACTTTAAGGGTGAACCAATGAAACAGTCTCGAATAATTTTAATTCTTACAATACTATTATTTCTTACTACAACCTCGTCTGCGCAAAATTTTGCAAAAGTGATCGAGATTGTCGGCAATCTTGAAGATTCAATGACCGTAAAGTTTGCGAAAGAAGAACAGACTCGCTCGTCCGAGATCAATTCAATTAAAACAGATCTTGCGGCCATCAAAAAGTTATTGATGAACACAATGAAATTCAACGATGCTGAATTGTTGAACTATGCCTCATCAGAATCGAAAAGCATTGTTGAGCGGATAGCATTGCTCGAACAAAAATCCAACGACACAAATTCAACGATCAATGGAGCGTATGTATCACATCTTCTCGATCAGCTTATTGTTGAATTTAAAAAAGTAATGGAAGAGGGAAAACAAGCCCAGCAAAAACCGGCAGCAGTAAAAGCACCGGCACCGTCGCCAATTCAGATCAGCGGCGTACTGTTCTCGTACTTTGTCTATTCCACGGAAGGTAAAGAAGGAAAAGATTTTAATCGCTTCGATCTGGATAGAATATATCTTACCGCAAAAGGACAAGTATTTGATGATGCAAAAATTCAGGTAACAACAGACTTGTTCCGCGGTACGTCGTATCGACAGCCGGATTCGATCGCAAAAATGTATTACGGAGGATTTGCCGTGCGAATGAAGTTTGCATTTATGGATTATGCTCCGGTGAGTTTTCTTTCGGTAAAATTTGGATTGATTCCGACTGTATGGCCAAGTTTGGTTGATGGTGTGTGGAAATACCGCGGTATTAGTGCTACCGTCTCCGATCTTCAATCGTATTATCCAACAGCTGATATGGGAGTTTCCGTCTCGTATGCGCTGCCGGGAAAAATGGGTGATGTGTCCGGATTTATTTTGAATGGAAGCGGATTCACATCGGCAGAAACAAATCGCTACAAAGATTTCGCATTGCGTGCCAGCGTTACACCGTTTGTTGATGATCCATTGTTAAAACCATTGCTCGTTGCAGGATATGTGTACAAAGGAAGCAATATGAGCACAACATCAACAGTTTTGCCGAGAAATAGATTTGGCGGATTGGTCAGCTACACATATTCGGTAGCGTCGGCAACCGTAGAATTCAATTCCCGTCAAGATGCACCAAAATATGCCGACACACTTGTTTCCGGAACGGCGCTTTCATTTTTTGGAGAAATAAAAGCACCATTGGACGAATGGAAAGACAAAGTTTCTCTTCTTTGGCGGTACGATGTTGTTGAACCAAACGATCTAAAAGGGGGAGATCAAACGCGTTTAAAAATTCTTGGCTTAACGTACAAACCGGTTGATAAAATTGTTCTTGCCCTCGATCGCCAATGGACAAATTCCGAGACGAAAACTATGAAACAATTTGACAATGTGTTAATCGATTTTGAAAATCGCTGGTTCTTTCATGTAATTGTGAGTTTTTAAGTAATAGTTACCTTTAAAAATTCAAATAACCTTCGCAAGATTATTTAGTCTTAAGAAAATCATCTCTAGATGGAACTTGGAAACAAGAATAAAAATTCAATCAACGATCTATAAAAATATAAGGATACGACAATGGCAATACAATGGAACGATTCGATGACAACAGGTTTTAAAGAATATGATGATGCTCATAAAACACTGATCCTTTGGGTGAATAAACTGGGTGATGCAATGAGAACCGGAAAAGGAAAAGATGAAGTATTAAATATTCTTTCGTTTCTCGGAAAATATGCAACAACACATTTCTCCAGCGAAGAAGGATGCATGAATAAACTTAAGTGCCCTACGGCGCAGGCAAACATGAAAGCTCATTCAGACTTTTTAACGTACTTCACAAAAATGAAGGGTGACATTGAAAAGAACGGAGTGACAACTGTAACCGTGCTAGATCTGCAAAATGCATTAGGTGATTGGCTGAAGAATCATATTATGAAGATCGATACGGCATTGTTAACGTGTGTAAAATAATAAACACAATATCTCGGCATAGCGAGACTCATCGTATGACTTTAATGGAATATAATTCAACATCATCAACGGATCGTATCATCTATCTATTTCGGAGAACGCCATGAGAGTTGAATGGGATGATGCCATGGCCACCGGAATAAAGGAAGTTGATGATGCACATAAACTCCTTATTGTTTGGATCAACAAACTAAATGTTGATATGAAATCCGGAAACGGGAGAAAAGAAATATATACAGTATTAAACTTTCTTGAAAAATATGCGGTACTTCATTTTGCTCACGAAGAAGGGTGTATGATTCAATATCAATGTCCGAGCGCTCAAGCAAACAAAAAAGCTCATGAAGAATTTCTTGAATATTTTAAACGGATGAAAAAAAACATTGAACTGGAAGGCCCCACGGTGAAATCGGTGATTGAGATTAAAGATGCAATGGGAGATTGGCTGAAAAATCATATTATGAAAACTGATATCTGCCTTGCACAATGTGTAAAGGATGGAATCACGACGGTTGTGGAATAACATTAGGGCGTTTCTAAAAAGATTATAAAAGGTTTTCTCGTTCCCAAGTGGAACTTGGGAACGAGAAAA
>CAYHFN010000052.1:0-1759 GCA_964355925.1 uncultured Chitinophagaceae bacterium | reverse complement strand
TTTTAGCCGGCATCATCATCTCAGTATTTTGTTTGAATTATGGCTTTGCACAAGAAGGGAAGAAACTTGTTGATATCATCAAAGAGATAAAAGCAGAACAGAACGGAAAACAAGCGCAGAAAGAACCAACGACAGTTCATTCGACCGAGAAAGCATCCTCGGAGAAGGCAGTAGCGCAAGAGAAGAAAGAAACACATGGCAGTGAACCAACAACGGGAAAAAAAGCAAACCATGATTCGGATTCGTATGAATTGATCATTCGTTTACTTGAAGGGAATGCTCGATTTATTTCCGGTCACACTTCCACGAAAGATTTCGTTCATCAACGCGCCGAGCTGACCAAAAGCCAGCATCCGTTTGCGATCGTATTATCATGTGCAGATTCACGTGTTCCGCCCGAATTATTGTTTGATGAATCGCTTGGTCAATTATTTATTGTTCGTGTTGCAGGAAATGTTGTTGATTCCGTTGCGCTTGGGAGTATTGAATACGCGGCAGAGCACCTTCACACAAAATTTATGATCGTGTTGGGGCATGAAAGTTGCGGCGCGGTTGCGGCAACAATTAACGGTGGAGAAGTACCTCCAAATATTGCGTCGTTAATGAAACGGATAAAACCTTCGGTATCGTTCGTAAAATCTCGAAAAGCATTGTTGAAAGATGCGCAGTTGGTAAACGCTTGCGTTGAAGAAAATGTGCGCGAGCAAATGAAACAGTCTCTGAAGCAAAGCGATGTGTTACGAGAGATGAATGAAAAGGGAGAGTTGGCAATTGTGGGTGCTGTCTATAGTTTGGAATCAGGAACGGTTCGCTTCCTGTCGTCAAAATTATCCGACTCGTCTTCCGGTGAGCATCGTAACGATTCGGAAGACAAAGGACATTAATATAACCTTGCGAAGGTTTGGAGCCTTCACAAGACCCAAAGGGAAACCTTTGGTGGATTACACTAACAGGTTACTATTATGAAAACTCTAAAAATAAACATACTGCTGTTTGCTGCAGCAATTCTATTGAGCGCGGCATTTTCTGCATTAGCGCAGGAAAAACAAAAAACTGCCAAAGAAAAATTGCTGGAAATGATGCAGCAAGAATCAAAACAGGATGCGAAGAAAGAAACAAAAACTGAAGCGAAAGCAGAAAAAATAGTGCCGGCAAAAGCTGCGGTAAAAAATAAATCGGTTGCCGTAACGGCTTCTGTTATTGCCCAGCCAAAAATAAAAAAAACAAAACAGGTTCAGCAAACAATAGTTGTTTCATCCCCCGCAAAAATTGAACAAGAATCAAAAACAGAAACACAACAAACCACAATGGTAAGCAACAGCAATATTACCAAAGCATCGTTGGAAGTACCAAAGGATGATTCGTTTGGAATATTATTTTATTTGCTGCCGCTTGCCGTAATTTCCACAATCATCATCTATATAAGGAGATACATCATGAAATGGTTCTTAGATCTACAAATCGGAACAAAACTGATCTCCAGTTTTCTTCTTGTTGCCGGTATTGCCGCATTTGTTGGTTATTTCGGAATTACCAAATTAACAGCGGCAGACAATGCCGATACAGAGCTGTATGAAAACTTTACAGTGCCGCTCAGTCAAATGGGGGATATAGCAGTGTTCTTTCAGAGAATTCGTGTCAATTCACGAGACATAGTTCTTGCAAGCGATCCTGTAAAGATCAGTGATTTTGCAACACGAATTGAAACATATCGTGAAAGTATCAATAAACTTTCAGCCGAATATGAAAAAACGATCGT
>CAYHFN010000051.1:8891-24365 GCA_964355925.1 uncultured Chitinophagaceae bacterium | reverse complement strand
TATAGCTTAACTCTAAGTTTACAGCATTAAATAGTCTTATTTTTTCATAGTGGACAATATGTTTAAAATTCCAACTGACGAGAATGTCAATATTATAAATTGTTGCGATCGCAATATGCAGTAAGTCCTCAAAATATTTTGGTGTAAGAATTTGTCTCAATTTATATGTTTCTGCAAGTGAATACACTTCATTTGTCAGCGGCAAAATTTCCAGATTATAGTTCGATAGCTCTGAATACTTTGCTTTAACAAACGAAGGTGCTTTGGAGATTTCATTTGATACTACTTGCGAAACTACGGGTGAATAAATTCCATTCTTAAAATCGTCCATCAAACCATTCGACCAAACTTCAAATTCCGGTTCAAAACAACCACCGAAAACAGAAGTATCAATGTATATGCGAGGTTTTTTCATTATAGTATTATCATAAAATAAAAAAAAATGAACAAAAAATCCCGCTTTTATGCGGGATTTTGAAAGTTTCTTTTTAAAGATATATTACCGTTCCAGCGCTAAACTCAATGCGGTTGTCAATTTTAGAACGTCCTTTGATGTCTTATCCAATCTGTCACTAACGATCTTTAGAATATTCTTTAGGATGACATATCCGATCCCTTTGTCACTTTCAGCTAAATGGAAAAAAGAATCTCGTTCCAATACTGCGACCGAACATCGTGTCTTTGCAATAACACTGGCAGAACGCTCGTACTTATCATCAAATAAACCCATTTCACCAAAGAAAGCATAATCGTTCGCTGTCAGCTTATTAAGCATCTTATCTCGTTGATCCATACCGCTGCCAGAAATCTTAAGGAGCAGTGTGCGGGAAACTTCAACTTCACCATCTAATAGGACGAACATCTCATGTCCTTGTTCATTTTCTCTAATGATGAACGATCCTTCCGTAACTGTCCGTATTGTCATAATAGAACGTACCTGCTCCAGCTCTTCTTTTTTTAGCCCGACAAAGAGCGGAATCTTTTTTAAAAAATCTAAGTCAAGTGTTTTCATTCAAATGTCCCGAGGATAACAGCGATGTCTTTCTTCTGCAAAATATAATCGAACGGTGGATTGACATTGACACGAGTACCGGATTTTTCGGCCACATTGATCCCAGCTTCGCGGAACTTGCGTTCGATGAATGCATCAATTGCCGATGTATCGTGTGAGAGAATATCACTTAAGTTTACGGTCTCTTCTTCATTCACTAAACCGAGGATCGTCCAGTTCTTTGTTTTTTTAAAGTCAACATACAATTCGCCGAACGTTTTCCCGATGAAGTGCATTGGTACCGCTACTCTATGGACGTCATTTCCGCGTTCGTAATCCAGCATTTCACTTGCAACTTGTGCCGCACCGGGATACAAAATATTGTTCGCAAGAAAAAATGCAGTGTGTTGATCGCTGACGACAACTTCGTCAGCATTAGCTCTCTTAATGTGCTGCCGATTTTCTTTGTTCAAAATATGAGCGCATACTTTTAATTTCGGATTCAGACTCTTCATTGTAAGGATCGATAGAAGAGTCTTTTCATCGGCACCGATGCTACCGGTGTCTGGAACTACAATTGCATCCGATGCGAATTTTACGTTTGCGCGATTCAGTATTGTCTCACGAGAAAAATCTCCGCGAACAAATTTTATTTCGATATTCTGATATGCATTGATAACTGCTTCGATCTTTTCCGGCGGGGCTTCATTCACCAGCACCATCTGCATTTGTTTATTTTGGTAACGGTCAAATATTCGAAGAACGTCTTCTACCTGCGCGTTCCATCCGCAGATAAGCGTGTGTTTTGTGAAGTCGATATCTTGCAATCCCTGGCTCTCCTTAATTTTTCTTGCAACAAACACCGATGAAATGGTTGCGGTTAATAGTGATAATAGAATTACCCCGCTGAGAATTGTCAGCGATGCAAAGATCCTTCCGAGTTCGGTTTTTGGAACAATGTCTCCATACCCGACGGTTGCTACAGTTACGATCGACCACCATAATGCATCGCCGTAATTTTTGTATTGTTCTGCATTGTGTCTGTGTTCAAAAAAATAAACTATGGCGGCAGTAACATTAATGACAATAAAAATAGCAATTGTCATCTGAACAATTTGGTTCCCACGCAAAATTCTAAAAACTTGTTTTATTGAAGAAGATTTTTTCATTGAACAGTGTGTTGAATTTTACCAACGCCCGGAATTTCTGCTTCCAAAACATCTCCTGCAAAAACTTGCGCGACACCTTTCGGTGTTCCGGTATAAATAATATCACCTTCTTCCAACGTAAAAACCGAAGAAAGAAAAGCGATAAGAACATCTATTGTATAGATCATATTCTTTGTGTTGGAATGCTGCCGCATTGTTCCATTCACTGTAAGATTGATCTCAAGATCTTGCGGATAGGAAATATTTGATGCATCTATAAAAGGAGAGAGCGCCGCCGATGTATCAAATCCTTTTGCAACAGCCCAGGGATTTCCGGCTTTCTTTGCTTCTGACTGCTTGTCGCGCATTGTCATATCTAAACCGACTCCGTATCCTGCAATATAATTCATCGCTTCGGACAGCGGAATATTTTTTCCTTGTCTGCCGATCAACACTGTCAATTCAACTTCGTGGTGAACATTACTAGACATTTTTGGGATAATAATGTTTTGCCCATCCTCAATAATGGCGGAAGTCGGTTTCAAAAAAATGATCGGTTCTTTTTGGGGAACGCCGCCCATTTCTTTTGCGTGATCGGCATAGTTTTGCCCAACACAGAAGATGTTGTTTGCCCGGATCTTTTTGTTTGATGGGAGGAGAGTTATTGTTTTCATAGGTAAGGCAATATACCCACAATTGAAAAGTTTTACAAGGAGGGATTATAATATGAAAATTCTTGCACCGTGGTGAATTGCCACAATTTCTATAATTTCATTCTTTAAACGATAAACAATTCGATAATTACCGAATATTTTTTCGCGGAGAGTTTTATTATTGTATTCAGGAACAATTCTACCGGAGTTAGGAAAGTCTGGAATTTGGGTGATGATTTGAAAAATATTTTGGACAAAAATTGCAGCATATCGTTCTGAATCGCGTGCAATATATTTGCATATATCTTCTAAATCATCGGAAGCTCGAGGTGACCATCTTATTTTGTCAGCCATTTTTCGAACCGTTTTTCAACTTCTGAATGTGGGAGTCCTTTTCCTTCATCAAGTTGTTTTAATCCAGTATCAACTTGAATTTTGAAATGCAATTCGCTGATAATATCGTCAATCGTTGATTGATCAGGTAACGACTTGATTAGATCAATTGCATTTTGTTTTGTTTCCGTCATATGGAATCCTTTCTCAATTTCTTATATAACTTAATTTTTTTTATATTCTAATGCAAATATGAAAGGTTGAACAATTGGCAAATACATACAAAAAAGCAGGTGTTAACATTGATGCAGGCGAAGAAGTTGTTCAACGCATCAAAAAATCAGTCCGTTCAACATTCACCAAAAATGTTCTCACTGATATTGGAATGTTCGGGGCTTTTTACGAAGCGAAATTTCCAAAATTGAAAGAACCAGTGTTGGTTTCGAGTGTTGATGGAGTTGGAACAAAGCTGAAGATTGCTTTTGCGATGAAGCGCTATGACACAGTTGGTCAAGACTTGGTAAACCATTGTGTGAATGATATTGCGGTCTGCGGTGCTGTTCCTTTGTATTTTATGGATTACTTTGCAACCGGAAAACTTGCTCCATCCGTCACCGAAAATGTGATCAACGGATTTGCAAAAGCATGCAAAGAGAACGGCTGTTCTATCATTGGCGGAGAAACTGCTGAAATGCCGGGCTTTTATCCCGCAGGCGAATTTGATATTGCAGGGACAATTGTTGGCGTCGTTGATAAAAAGAAAATTGTGAATGGAAGAAGTATCAAAAAAGGGGATGTGCTAATCGGGTTACCTTCAGCAGGACTTCACACCAACGGATATTCGCTTGCACGTCACGTATTAATTCCAAAAATATCATTGAAGAAAAAATATATTGAATTGAACGGCACACTTGGCGACGCACTTCTTGCGGTTCATCGTTCCTACCTAAACCCAATTCAAGCGGTGACCAGTAAAAATCTTGCGAAGGGAATGTCGCATATTACCGGAGGTGGAATTATCGGCAACACAATGCGTATTCTTCCAAAAGGATTGAAGTTAACTATTGATTGGTTTGCCTGGCAGCGTCCGTTCATTTATGATCTGATTCAATCCGTTGGTCAGGTACCGGAATATGATATGACCCGCACATTCAACCTTGGTGTTGGATTGATCTTTATTGTTGATAAAAAAAATGTTGATGCAGTAATAAGGTTGTTAAAGAGTAAAAAGGAAAAGCCGTTTGTGATGGGGGAGGTACATTAGTATGAAGAAAAGAAAACTTTTACAAAAAATACTTGCTGGTTCATCAAACATTCGGTTTGCTGAATTCCAGTCACTTGTTGAAGCGTTTAATTTTAGGCTTGACAGAGTGAGTGGAAGTCATCATATTTATATACATCCGAACGTTGAAGAATTAGTGAATATTCAGAATGTCAAAGGAAAAGCAAAACCGTATCAGATTAAACAATTCTTATCGTTGATTGAAAAATATAATTTACAGTTGGGAGAATAACTATGAAAGACTATCATATTAACATATTTTATAGTGAAGATGATCAAGGGTATATTGCTGATATACCGGATTTACGGCATTGCTCTGCATTTGGAACTACACCAGATGACGCATTGCGTGAGGTTCTTATTGCAAAAAATGCTTGGCTCCTGAGTGCGAAAAAACATAAAAAACAAATTCCCCAGCCAAAATATAAACCGTTATCATATCAGGTTTCTGCTGTATAGTAGTTTCGACATCCCCAAAATCTCTGAGATTTCGCGGATGTCTGTTTTAAACCGTAAGGCAACTGCAGGAATATGATACGACCCGCACATTCAATCTAGGCGTTGGATTGATCTTTATTGTTGATAAAAAGAATGTTGATGAGGTGATACGGTTGTTAAAAAGCAAAAAGGAAAAACCGTTTGTGATGGGAGAAGTGAGTTAGTAATTGAGATGTTGAGCAGATGGGTCGTGAAGATAAAAACTGTCACAAGTTTTAGCTGTATTGCGTTTCCGATTCCAAAAGATCACTTCATGAGATGATGATGCGAACGAAAATAAAATTTATTGAAATATTATTTTGAAAGATATTAGACGGTTTTATTTATAAATGCGCTAATTGCGGAAATATGAGGGACGCCGTTCTTATTGTATGTCGTTGCGTGTTTTGCAATCGTTCCAACCCTGTCTTCAATTGTATTTGGTTTTTGCGTATGAGCTGGATAGGTTTTTTTTTGTATCGGCGGGATGTTAGAAATAGTTGTTTCGTTTGTTTTTACTCTTGTGCTGTTAGTAGTTTCAGGAATATCTGATGTTCGAATAGTTTGAGCATTCGTTTGAAGCACTCTCTGGAAATCGTTTTTGTTGACCTTCCCGTCTCCATTCACATCAATCGTATTAAAAAGTTTCTCTATTAGATTAGATGGAACCCCTCTTCTCAATAAAACTTCTTCAAACCGCGATTTATCTATTTCAGAGGATATCTTTGTGCCGGATGTATTGCCGGTTTGCTTCAGAAGAGCAGAATTTGAAGTGTTCTTAAATTGGCCAACAAAAGTACTGAATATATTCATAGATGGGTATAACGTATTCCGTTAATAATATATACAGTATACTGTTGTTAAAAATAAAATTCAAGAATATGGTTGTTAGAAAATTCTAATTAAAGAGCATCTCTTATGAGCTTCTCTAAACCTAAAAGTATGGTTTCCTTTGACAAAATCGAATCCTTAAAGTTCCAAAGGTCCAAAGGATTCTACGAAAATCCCTTTGGGAGACGCTGATACAAAAATTTAACCTCCTTTTTTTTATAGCCAATCCGTTGTTAATCATGAATAGAGTGGAATAATTTTTAGAGATGCTCTAAACCAGCGAAGTGGGTAAAGCACAATGAATTTGCCATTTCCCTGCAATTAAATCACACGTTCTTAAAATAATGTTGCTTTGAAATGAAACGCTAATTTATAAAAATTTTGAGTCTTTGCATTCTTGGTGTTTGATATAGAGTAAGTGAACAATATTAGACAATTTGATTGAAAATATACCGAATACGACCATATAACTATCGAAAATGTTGAAAAATCAGTGATTTAATATGGAATGATTATTGGATAGTGATTATTGACGTTTTGTGACTAAACGAAATTTATAGAGTGAAACATCATATTTTTTATGAATACCGGTAGATAGTGCTCTTAAAATATTTTGCTCAAGAATCTGTTCAAGAATAGCTAAAAATTTATAATGTGGAACTTTGATAAAAGGAACTACGATCGTGGATGAATTAAAAACGGTACCTAATGAAAAACACCAAATGAGGGTTTATATCTGGATTGCCTCCGGAATCTGGACACTTGTCATTGGAATCATGATTGTGTTCAATATTTATTTTCAAAAAAATGAAATTGTTGAAACGGCTCAAGCGCAGGCACACATATTATTTCAGGCAGAAATTATTAATGGACATTGGAACACCGGAAATGTAAATATTAATATTTCTTCTCAAAATGGAATAGATATTATTGGACATATTACAAGTTTGAATTTGGTGGATGGGAAAAATTCACCTGACTCCTGGGAAAAAGAAGCGTTGATGGCATTTGAACGGGGAGAAAAAGAAGTTTCAAAGTTGATTGGAAAAGGAGAATCCAGATCTCTGCGTTTCATGGAACCATTGGTGATTGAAGAACGGTGTTTACAATGTCACAGTGATCAAGGGTATCGTTTAGGAGATATTCGCGGAGGAATTAGTATTACGATGCCGATGGAATCGTTTTTCCATTTGGAACAGCACCAACGATCGACGTTCATTTATGTGATCACTCTCATATGGATTGTTGGTCTTGGTGGAATATTGCTTGGGGGACGAAAGATATTACATGATATAAACGCTCGCGAACGATCTCACCGTGCGCTGCTTGAATCTGAATCGCGGATGTCTCTGTTGCTCAACAGTATTCCGGACTTGATCTATTTTAAAGATGCTGAAGGTCGGTATGTTCTGGATAATCGCGCACATTTGGAATTTATTGGAGCAACTCGGTTCGAAGATATTATAGGAAAAACTGTATTCGATTTTTTCCCATCAGAAGAAGCTGCATTATTTTCCGATGATGAAATGAAGGTGATTCACTCCGGAGAACCGCTGCTTGAAAAAGAAGAAATAGTACTGAATCGAAATAAAAATGAAAAACGTTGGCATCTTACAAGTAAAATACCATTGGTTGATAACAATGGGAACATTACCGGTGTTATTGGGATTGATCACGATATCACCAAACGAAAACGGTCAGATGAACGAATGAACATGCTTGCTCAAATGGTTCAAGATGTGCGCGAATGTATTAGTATTACCGATATTGAAGATCGTTATATTTTTGTCAATGATGCCTTCATTAAAACATATGGATATAGTGAAGTAGAATTGATCGGAAATAGTATTGAAATTATTCGTTCACCGCTCAATGATCCTGAAGTGACAAAAAACATCCGCCCGAAAACATTAGCCGGCGGGTGGAAAGGTGAACTTATTAACCGACGGAAAGGGGGCATAGATTTTCCAATCAGTCTTTCAACAACGCCATTACGAGACGCGAATGGTGAAATTATTGGAATGGTTGGTGTAGCGACCGATATTACGGAATTCAAACAATCAGAAGAAAAACTCCGTCAACTTTCGCAAGCGGTAGAACAAAGTCCGGCAACGATTATTATTACCGATATTACCGGTTCCATCCAGTATGTGAACCCAAGATTTACCGAGGTAACCGGATATGGTTTTGATGAAGTGATCGGAAAAAATCCACGAGTATTAAAATCTGGACACACATCCCCAGACGAATATTTAAAACTTTGGAAAACTCTCACGATTGGCGCACAATGGCATGGAGAGTTTCAAAACAAAAAAAAGAATGGTGAACTGTTTTGGGAATCTGCAACTATTTCACCGATCAAAAATGAGTTGGGCGAAACGACTCACTTTTTGGCGGTAAAAGAAGATATCACCGAGCACAAGCGTGCAGAAGAGGTACAAGTGAATGAACGATTACTGCTCCGCACTCTTATCGATAATATTCCTGATTCAATTTATTCCAAAGACTTAAACTGCCGTAAGACACTTGCTAACACTGCATCTGTGCGTAACGTAGGTGCAAAATCTGAGGCTGAAGTTTTAGGAAAAGATGATTTTGCTTTTTTCCCCAAAGAAATTGCGGAGAAGTTCTTTGCAAGCGATCAATTGGTGATTCAAACCGGTACGCCGGTGTTGAATAAAGAAGAATATATTCTTGATGAAAAAGGAGAGAAACGTTGGTTGCTTTCCACAAAACTTCCATTGTATGATAAGGACAAACATGTTATCGGTTTGGTCGGTATCGGTCGAGATATTACTGAGCACAAGCGTGCAGAAGAGGTGCTGGTAAATGAACGATTACTGCTACGTACTCTTATCGACAATATTCCCGATGCAATTTATTCCAAGGATTTAGCGTGCCGAAAGACTCTTACCAATGCGGCGGACCTGAAGAATATGGGATTAACATCAGGTGAGGATGTAATGGGAAAGAATGATTTTGATTTATTTCCAAAAGAACTTGCGGAAAAGTTCTATGCCGATGATCAATTGGTGTTACAAACAGGTAAAGCGGTGTTAAGCAGAGAAGAATTTATCATGGACGAGAAAGGTGAGAAACGATGGCTGCTTACCTCTAAGTTGCCATTACGAGACAGAAACGATCAAATTATTGGATTGGTAGGTATCGCCCACGATATCACCGTACGTAAGCAGGCGGAAGATGCGATTAGAGAGAATGAACGATTCTTAAAAGAAACCCAGATCATTGCTGAGCTTGGAACATATACTATGGATATCACTTCCGGTAAATGGAAAAGCTCTGAAGTTCTCGATACTATTTTTGGAATTGATGGAGAGTATGATCGATCCGTTGAAGGATGGGGATCAATCATTCATCCTGAATGGCAAAAAATAATGACTGATTATTTTATCCAAGTGGTGATGGGCACTAAATCAAAATTTGATAAAGAATATAAAATTATTCGGCGGACTGATAACAGTGAACGATGGGTTCATGGAATTGGTGAAATTAAATTTAATGAAAAGAACCAACCAATTACGATGGTTGGTACAATAAAAGATATTACAGAGAAAAAACAGGCGGAGAAAGTTACGGAGGTGCTCTACGAAATATCTAAAGCGATCTATTCGACCGTTTCTATTAACGAATTATTCCAATCCATTCACAATCTTTTATCGAGCATCATCCCGGCGGACAATTTATTTATTGCATTGCTGACAAAAAACGGAAAAGCGTTGTCATTTCCGTATGCCAAGGACGAATTTGATAAAAATCTTGAAGATTGGACAGATATGGATCTATTCAATTCACAATCATTGACAGTTGAAGTTCTGGACACAGAACAATCACTATTATTGAATGTGGTACAACTTCAAGAACGGTATTCAACCGGCAGGAATAAAGTGTGGGGAACTGAGCCAAAGTGCTGGCTCGGAATTCCGTTGATGTTACGTGAAAATGCAATTGGCGTTATGGTGGTGCAGGATTATCACAACGGTTACGCCTATAATGTTAAGGATGTGGCAATATTGGAAATGGCCGCTACGCAAATTGCGATTGCCATTGAGCGTAAGCAGTCCGAGGAGTCGCTGCTAAAAAGTGAAGAACGATTCCGATCGGTTACTAAATCCGCAAACGATGCAATTATTACTTCAGATAGTATGGGAATAATTATTGACTGGAATAAAGGGGCAGAGAAAATATTCGGTTATCAAGAAGAAGAGATTGTCGGAAGATATCTTACAAAAATAATGCCGCAGCACTATGTTGAACAACATAGTACCGGATTGGAACGGATGTCGCGGAGCGGAGATAAACACATTATAGGCAAAACGGTTGAAGTACATGGCTTGCATAAAAATGGAAATCAGTTTCCAATTGAAATTTCAATATCGCAATGGGAAACTGATTCCGGGAAATTCTTTACGGCAATCATCCGTAATATCACCGAACGCAAAAAAGCAGAGGAAGAATTTAAACGAATTGGCGAAGATCTTCAGGAGACAAATAGTTTTCTAGAGGAAGCCACCGCCCGTGCCAATCATTTGGCAGAGCAAGCCGAGATGGCGAGCATTGCGAAGAGCGAGTTTCTTGCGAACATGAGCCACGAAATTAGAACTCCGATGAATGGCGTTATTGGTATGACCGGATTGTTGCTGGATACGGATCTGAATGATGAGCAGCGACGCTATGCTGTTATTGTGCGGGCCAGCGGTGAATCGCTGCTTTGTCTGATCAATGACATTCTCGACTTTTCAAAAATTGAAGCAAAAAAACTCGATCTTGAAACGATAGATTTCGATCTTTCAATTTTGCTGGACGACTTTGCTTCCGCTTTGGCAATGCGTTCCGCCGAAAAAGGATTGGAACTGCTCTGCACTGCAGATCCTGTTGTTCCCACATTATTGCGCGGTGACCCGGGTCGTCTGCGACAGATCCTTACCAATCTTGTAGGTAATGCAATTAAGTTCACCGAATCCGGCGAGGTAGCAGTCCGTGTTTCGTTGATGGTAAATAATGAAAATGATGTTCTGTTAAACTTCTCCGTACGCGATACTGGTATTGGAATTCCAAAAGATAAGATTGGGTTGCTCTTTGGAAAATTCAGTCAGGTGGATGCTTCTACCACGCGGAAATATGGCGGTACGGGTCTTGGGTTGGCCATCTCAAAACAATTGGCTGAACTGATGGGGGGCGATGCCGGTGTAAAAAGTGAAGAAGGCAAAGGTTCAGATTTCTGGTTTACCGTACGGTTTGGGAAACAGGAAGTTGGAAAACAAGGAGAAATTATTCCGCCTGCAAACCTGCGCGACCTGCGCGTACTGATTGTAGATGATAATGCAACCAACCGCGAAATCCTAAACACTCGTCTTACCTCGTGGGGCATGCGGCCATCGGAAGCGGAAGATGGTCCGTCGGCGCTTAAGCTCTTATACCGTTCACTTGATGAGAATGATCCTTTCAAAATTTCCGTGATCGATATGCAGATGCCTGAAATGGATGGAGAAGAACTTGGACGAATCATTAAAGGAGATAAACGCATTTCCGATACACGGATGATTTTGCTGACGTCTCTCGGGTCGCATGGCAAATCCCGTCATTATAAGGAGATTGGATTCGCTGCGTTTGCGACCAAGCCGATCCGTCATCAGGAACTAAAAAGTATTTTATCCATGGTAATAAAGGATAATGACGGAACGGAATTGATGCAGCAGCTAATTGAAACTCCGACTGTTGTTCGGGAAAAGGTGAACCTGTTTGCTGGTCGTAAATCCCGAATCCTTCTGGCGGAAGACAACATTACAAACCAACAGGTGGCACTTGGAATATTAAAGAAATTTGGTCTTACCGCAGATGCAGTTGCAAACGGTGAGGAAGCTGTTAACGCCATAAAAACAATTCCCTACGATCTGGTGCTAATGGATGTTCAGATGCCAATTATGGACGGGATGGAAGCCACTCGACAAATCCGTATTATGCAATCTTCATTAGGTAAACAATCGGTTCCCATTATCGCCATGACAGCACACGCAATGCAGGGGGATAGGGAAATCTGTTTGAATGCGGGAATGAATGACTACGTTACAAAACCAGTTTCACCAAAGGCATTGTCGGACGTGTTAGATAGATGGCTGCCAAAGGAAACAATGGAAATATCAGAACCATCTTCAGTAGTTCCCGAAATAATTTCAACGGTAATGGTGCTTGATACGGAGCTGCCGGTGTTCGACTGGCCGGGAATGATGTCTCGGATGATGGATGATGAGGATTTTGCGAAAGAGATGGTTGGTGTATTTCTGAACGATGCTCCTTTGGAAATTGCTGCATTGAAGGATTGTCTGGAAACCGGAGACGTTGCAGGAGTAGAACGCCAGGCTCATTCTATTAAAGGTGCGGCGGCGAGTGTTGGTGGCGAAAGACTGCGAGCCGTTGCCTTCCAAATGGAAAAAGATGGAAAAGCGAAAGATCTGGTAACGGTAAAAGCCAATATACGTGAACTTGAGATGCAGTATACTGTGCTGAAAGAAGCAATGGAAAAAAAATTATAAATATTATTTTGGAAAAATCATCATCGCTGACCAAAATAAAGTGAGTTAGAGTAAATAAGTATTTATAGAGTAACAAATTGGCCAAGTTTTCAGTTGAAGCATGGAGTAGGCTGCTCCATGTTGTCCAAATATTGAACCCCGATGGGGTTCGTAAAAAGTAAGGCAAAAAATTAAACTACAAATATGTTGTTCCTACGGAACAATGAAATCGTTAAGGAATGCCGTAGGCATTCAATATTTGTAGCGCAGTTTCACAACACATATACGAACACCGTAGGTGTTCAATATGTTTTTCTCTATTCACAAAATATTTATTTTGGATAAGTTTGAAAAATCATTGACTCTTGTAAAAGAAATAAAATTGCCAATGATAGTAGATAATTTTGTCTGGTTGTTTCGACAAAAATAACGCTCTGAAAATGTTGTGTTGACGAATTGGGGACTTATTTTTACATTAAAGCGGAAATAGAACGAAAAGTAGGGACGAGATAGGAAGAATTTTCAGTCTTGCATACAATCAGTTATTGACTGATTGTATGCACATCTTTATTAATGGAAAGATATTTCGTCCTCTATAGATACAACTTTTATTTATTGAAACGGCTCTAGTAACAAATAGAAACGATACCACTATGAAAAACTTCTTCCTAAAATATAAAAAGTTTGATCTTCTCTTTATTACCCTACTTATTATCTTGAGTTTCGGATTTATTATTTCCGGTTATTTGTATTTTGCTAGTTATAAAAAAGAATTCAATACAAACATTGCGCATCAACTCTCTGCGGTTTCTGAATTAAAGGCAGATGAATTAATGCAGTGGCGCAAAGAACGATTGAACGATGCTGAGTTTTTTTATAAGAACACCGAATTCTCCATCCTATCGAAGAAATACCTTTCTACAACAAAAGACAAACATCTTGGAAACCGGATTAAATTAATGATGACCAAGATGTACAACGCTGATTTATACGACGCAATTTTCTTGATAGACAAAATGTATAAAGAACAAATTATTGTGAGCGATGTTAAAGACCGTATGTTTTCTTTTATATCTCAACAATCAATGGATAGTGTTAGTGCCGGCAAGATAGTGTTTGAAGATTTTTATTATAACGAGATTAGTAATAAAATCTATCTAAAGATACTGGTCCCGGTAATTGACGAGAACAAAAAAAATAATGTCATAGGAATTGTTGTATTAAGAGTAGATCCGAATGACTACTTATACCCTCTTATTCAACGGTGGCCTTCAGATTCTAAATCGGGAGAGACACTCCTTATCCGCCGCGAAGGGAATGACGTTGTCTATGTCAATCAACTTCGATTTAAGGATAATGCGGCACTAAAATTACGATTTGATTTTGTGAAGAATAAGGAATTACCGGCGGCAAAAGCATTAATGGGAGCAACAGGACTTACAGAAGGGATTGATTACCGCGGTGTAGAAGTAATTGCTGATATACGAGCAATTCCCGGTTCGCCATGGTTTATTATTTCAAAGATGGATAAATCAGAAATTTATGCATCATACAACGAACGACAATTGATTGTTGTTCTCACAATTCTTCTGCTTGTGTTGAGTGCCGGTACTTCAGTTGGGTTTATTATCAAACAAAACAATCTGAAAAATTTTCGTTTACAGATTGAATCTGCAGAAATGTTGCGCAAAAGTGAAGAGCGTTTTCGCGCAATTGTTGAAAACACCGGCGAAGGAATTGGATTTGTCAATCCGAAAGAACAATTTGAATTTGTTAATAGAGCGGCGGAAGAGATATTCGGCGTTGCGTCCGGCACGTTGGTGGGAATGAATTTGAATGATTTTGTTTCTGAAACACAGTACAAAGTAGTTCAAAAAGAGACAACGCAAAGAGTTCAAGGAAATAAAAGTGTTTATGAACTTGAGATCGTGCGGCCAAACGGTGAAAAGCGAATGATTATTATTACCGCCGTTCCATATTTTGAAAAAGAAAAAGGTTTCATTGGAACATACGGTGTTTTCCGCGACATCACCGAGCGAAAAAAATCGGAAACAGACTTGCTTAAGAGTGAAGAAAAATATCGTTCTCTCTACAATAATACACCGGTGATGCTTCACTCAATAGATTCAAGCGGCGTTCTTATTAGCGTCAGTGATTTTTGGCTTGCTACATTAGGCTATAATAGAGAAGAAGTGATCGGGAAAAGATCTTCCGAATTCCTTACCAAGGCGTCTGCAAAATATGCAGCAGAAATCGTTTTGCCGGAATTTATGAAAAGCGGTTTTTGTAAGAATATTGAATATCAGTTCGTTAAAAAGAACGGCGATATTATCGATACTTTGCTCTCTGCCGTTTCTGAATCTGATAAGAACGGTAAAATATTTCGGTCAGTTGCAGTTATTACGGATGTTACCGAGCGCAAACAAACGGAGAAAGCGCTTATGCTGACACAATTGAGTGTCGAGTCCGCATCTGATGCACTCTTTTGGATGAAGCCCAATGGCAAGATCATTAATGTGAATGATGCGGCTTGTCGATCACTCGGTTATACACGCGAAGAATTACTACGGTTGTCAGTTTCGGATGTGGATGTACATTACAACGCGGAAGTTTGGGATCAACATTTCCCTGAACTTCGGAAACGTGGAACGTTACATTTTGAATCTGAACAACGTGCAAAAGATGGCAGTACCGTTCCGGTAGAAATTGTTGCTAATTATATTCGCTTTGGTGATGAAGAATTTAATTGCGCTTTTGCGCGCGACATTAGTGAACGCAAGCGTACGGAAGAAACACTGCAAAAAAAAGAACGCTATCAACGTGCCTTGCTGGATAATTTTCCATTTGCCGTATGGCTGAAGGACAATGAAAGTCGATTTCTTGCTGTGAACCAATTATTTGCAACAACATTTAATGCTCTCAATGCCGATGAACTTGTCGGAAAGAATGATTTCGATATTGCGCCTCGCGAGGATGCCGAAGCATACCAGGCGGATGATCGTTCCGTGCTGGCTTCACGCGAGAAGAAGATAGTAGAAGAAGAAATTGTAGATCAGGGCGTACGCAAATGGTTCGAAACGTATAAAGCTCCTGTAATTGGCAGTAACAATGAGCTGTTGGGTACCGTAGGATTCACTCGAGATATTAGTGAACGCAAACTGGCACAAGAATCCATTTTGCAAGAAAAAAAATTCAATCAGGCAGCTATCGATAGCCTGCCGGGTCTATT
>CAYHFN010000051.1:5083-8791 GCA_964355925.1 uncultured Chitinophagaceae bacterium | reverse complement strand
TTTTGCAAGAAAAAAAATTCAATCAGGCAGCTATCGATAGCCTGCCGGGTCTATTTTATCTCTTCGACGAACAAGGTCATTACCTGCGCTGGAATAAGAACTACGAAGAAGTTTCAGGGTATTCAGCCGAAGAAATCTCGAGAATGTCACCATTGGATTACTTCACGGAGCCAGATAAAAGTAACATTGCAACTGCCATCCAGCAGGTCTGGACAACCGGCAATGTTATTGTAGAAGGAAAATTCACATCAAAAAACCGGACTCAAAAACAGTATTTCTTTACGGGACAATTGTTTTGGTTTGAAGGTAAACGCTGTTTAATAGGAATGGGGATTGACATCACCGAACGCAAACTGGCGGAAGAAGAGATCTTACGAGAAAAAAATCTTCTTCGCACGCTCATCGATAATCTGCCGGATAAAGTACACCTAAAGGATTCTGAGTTACGGTATCAACTCAACAATATTGTTCACCTTCGTACGTTAGGATTAAGCAAGCAGGAAGAAAGTATCGGAAAAACTATTTTGGATTTTTATCCTCTCGCAAACATTAAAGAACAGATTAATAAAGAAATTGAAGTTTTGAATTCAGGGAAATCTAAGCTTGAATATGAAGAACAATTTTTCGACGAGGAAAAGAAAGAACTTCAATGGTATCTCACATCAAAAGTGCCGGTGCGCGATCATCTCAATACTATTGTTGGTCTTCTTACCATCAGCCGCAATATCACAGACCAAAAAAAAATGACAGATGCGTTGCGAACTAGTGAATCTCGTTACCGGATGTTGGCAGATAATTCTTTCGATGTTATCTGGACAATGGATATGACCGGCAAGTTCACCTATATAAGTCCATCGGTAAAACAATTACGCGGGTTCACTCCTGAAGAAATATTGCACCAAACATTTGAAGAAACAATTTCTCCGGGTTCGCAAAAAATTGTGATGGAGAAATTACAGAATCAATTTAGTATAGCGGGCAATGGAAGACAATTACCGAACGAAACGGTTGAAGTGGAACAGCCATGTAAAGATGGCTCCAGTGTTTGGACAGAAGTTGTTGCGCGAATTATGTATGACGAGAACGAAAAAGGAATCGGCATTATTGGTGTTTCAAGAAATATTCAAGAACGGAAAAAAATTGAAGAATCGCTGAAGGAAAGCGAACGAAAATTCCGGACATTGTTCGAGAATATGACTGAAGGGGTTGCACTTCATGAAGTGATCTACGATGGGGACAAAGCAATTGATTACCGCATCATCGATATCAATCCGGCATACGAAAAGCATACAGGTCTTATGCAAACACATGCGCGTGGATTATTAGCAAGCACGCTCTATGGTACCGGATCTCCGCCATACTTTGATGAGTTTGTCGGTGTTGCGTTTTCCGGTAAGCCAATCGCGTTCGAAACATTCTTTGCTCCTCTCAACCGGCATTTTCACATTGGCGTTATATCTCCCGGAAAAGGATTCTTTGCAACAGTTTTTGAAGATATCACCGAACGCAAGCGCGCTGAAAAAGAATTGCGTGAAAAGAATTCCGAGTTGGAACGATTTACGTACACCGTCTCTCACGATTTGAAAAGTCCTCTTATCACTATCAAAGGTTTTTCCGGCGGACTTTTAAAAGATATTTCGCTCGGCAGACACGATCGGTTCGAGTCCGATTTGAAGCGCATTAACGATGCGGCGGACAAGATGAGCGGACTGCTCAATGATCTGTTGGAATTGTCTCGAATTGGACGTATCGTAAATCCGCCAAGTGATATTGCTTTTGATATTTTGGTTAACGAAGTTGTAACATTGCTTTCCGGTTCCATCACCAAACGAAAGGCGAATGTTATTGTACAGGAAGGTCTTCCAGTAGTGTATGCCGACCGAAGACGGTTATTTGAAGTGGTACAGAATCTATTGGAAAATGCACTTAAATTTACCGGAGAACATCAAGAACCGCGCATCGAAATTGGAATGCAATATAAAAACAACGAACGTGTTTTTTTCGTTCGCGACAATGGAAACGGAATCGATCCACGATATCACGAAACGATCTTTGGTCTTTTTAATAAACTTGATGCATCCACCGAGGGAACCGGTATTGGGCTTGCTCTTGCTCGACGCATTATAGAAGTGCACGGTGGTAGAATCTGGGTAGAATCTGATGGAACAAATCGCGGCGCAACATTCTATTTTACGCTGCCGGCAATTCAGCCGCAACCTACACGAAAGGAATCAACAGTATGAATGGCGACCCGTTAACAATTTTGCTGGTGGAGGATAATCCGGACCATGCAGTATTAGTACAACGTAATCTTGAAGAATTTCAAGTGGCAAATAAAATATTTCATGTGGAAGATGGCGAAGCGGCGCTGGATTATGTGCACGGGCGCGGTGCATATGCCGACCGAAAAAAATTCCCTCTCCCCGATCTTATTCTACTGGATCTGCGTATTCCGCGCATTGATGGATTGGAAGTATTGAAGGAAATAAAGAGCAACAAAGATCTACACATTATTCCCGTTGTTATCCTTACAACATCCGATGGAGAGCGTGATATGGCAATGGCGTATGAGTATCATGCCAACAGTTATGTTACAAAGCCGGTGGATTTTGATAAATTTGCGGAATTACTAAAAGATATCGGCTTCTATTGGCTGGCGTGGAATAAACGCCCCTGGTGAAAATGAAATTGGTTTATTCCTTTACGAGACTAATAATAAGAGACTCTGTAAAAAATGTATCGCCGGTCGGTGCTAAATTACAAAAGATGTGTCAACGACCTCCGGTTGATGTTAATAACTCACGTTACGCAAAATTAAAAATTCTTCTTATCTCGTCCCTAAAGGGACTCTCAACTTGGAAATCGGAATGTACTACAAATATTACGCGCCTACGGCGCTTTTGAAAACCGTTAAAGGTATGAACTAATTCGCTTGTTCCGATCTCCCGGTAGAGACATGATATTTGTAGAAGTTCAAGAATCATTTTTCAAGTCCCGTCAGAGACGAAATATTTTTTATATGTAGATTTTTGAAGGCATGGCGTAACGTAAGTATCTAACGTCTTTCGTTGTGGGAATGATTACCATAAAGATTTAATTTTTTTTTGAAAGATTATTTACATGAACAAAAAAGAGACAAACATCCATATACTTCTTGTTGAAGATGAATCCGGGCACATAGAGCTAATTCGCCGGTCACTGGAGGGAACACCGGGAAAATTTATTATCGCCGTCGCTTCCACAATACAAGAAGCGCAGCTTCTTGTTGCCAAACAAACACCAGACCTTGCATTGGTCGATTACCGACTGCCGGATGGGCAAGGAGATTTAATTATTGCGTTGGGAAAAGATTCATTTCCGGTTGTGATGCTCACCTCGCACGGAGACGAACAATTAGCAGTGCAGGCGATTAAATCCGGAGCGCTCGATTATGTTGCCAAATCTCCCGAGTCATTTGAAACGCTTCCGCATTTATTGGAAAGTGCATTACGCGAATGGCAATTGATTCAAACCGGAAAGGCTTCGGAAGAAGCACTGCGGGTAAGTGAAACACACTTCAGGGCTCTTTTTGAAAATGCCAGTGATGGTATAATGTATGTCTCATCCAATGCCAAAATTGTTCAAATAAATAATTCGTTTGCAAAAATGCATGGCTACACCGTTGACGAAATGAACAATATGAATTTGCAGGATCTTGATGTTGACGAT
>CAYHFN010000051.1:2276-4983 GCA_964355925.1 uncultured Chitinophagaceae bacterium | reverse complement strand
GAAGCGATCTTTCTTACAGATAGCGAAGGCATTTTTACATATATCAATCCAGGATTTACTGCTCTGTACGGGTATACATCCAATGAGGTGATTGGTAAAAAAACGCCGCGTATACTTAAAAGTGGTTTGCTTTCGGCAGAAGTATATAAAAATTTTTGGAAAATAATCACTTCCAAACAGGAAGTGAAAGGAGAGATTCTCAATAAGCGAAAAGACGGCAGTTTGGTTACAATCGATGGATCAGCAAGTTCAATCCTAGATAATGAAAATAATATCGTAGGATATTTGGGAATTCAACGAGACATTACCGAACGTAAAAAAGCGGAAATTGAAATGGAACAAACATTGTCCATTTTGGAATCCACAATGGAATCTACCGCCGATGGTATTTTGGTTGCAGACGGTAATGGAAAAATTGTTCGCTTCAACGAAAAATTTAAGAAAATGTGGGGCATTCCCGAATCAATTATCTCTGCCAAAGACGATAATGCTGCAATCAGTTTCGTTCTCGATCAACTAAAGGAACCGGAACTTTTCATAAAAACAGTTCGGGATCTGTACAGCATGCCAGAGAAAATTAGTTTCGATATTCTGGAATTAATGGATGGTCGAGTGTTCGAACGGTTCTCACAACCCCAACGGATTAACAAATTAGTGGTCGGCCGTACATGGAGTTTTCGCGATATTACCGAACGCAGACGTTCGGAAGAGGCGTTAGAAAAAAGTGAAGCACTATACCGTCAATTGATCGAAACAATGCCGGATGGTGTTTATAAAAGTAGCCATGATGGAAAGTTTATCGAAATTAACCCGGCAATGGTTAAGATTCTTGGGTACGACAGCAAGGAAGAATTATTGGCGATTGATATTAAAACACAATTGTATTTTAAGGAGGGAGATCGAGAAAGTGTTACGTTGGACGAGGAACTCAATGAACGCTCTGTCTATCGTCTAAAGAAAAAAGATGGATCGGAAGTCTGGGTTGAAGATCAAGGACGACTTATTCTTGATGATAAAGAGAATATACTTTTTCACGAAGGTGTAATACGAGATGTTACCGAACGCAAGATTGCAGAAGAAACACTGCGGATGAATGATTTAAAACACGGAAAAATGGTTTCAAATATTGGCGATGTGATCGTTATTATCGATCAGGACGGGATCAACAGATATAAAAGTCCGAACGTTGAAAAATGGTTTGGCTGGAAACCGGAAGAGCTTGTTGGATTCAATATCGGGAAAACCGTTCATCCCGAAGATTTAGAATTTGCACAAAAGTTTATTGGCAATTTAATGAGAGAACCAAATGCAAGCAGAACAGCAGAAATCCGCTATTTGTGTAAAGATGGAACTTATAAATGGATAGAATTTACGGGGGTTAATCTCTTGCACGATCCTGATATTCGTGGAGTGTTGGGTAATTACCAAGACATTACCGAACGTAAAAAAACGGAAGAAACACTTCGTCAGTCGCAGAAAATGGATAGTATCGGTACGCTTGCCGGAGGAATTGCCCACGACTTTAACAATCTTCTTGTTGGAATATTAGGACAATCTGGACTGGCTCTTAAAAAGATTCCAACCGATAGTCCCGCTGCTGGCAACATCAAAAAATCTATCAGTGCATCCGAACGTGCCGCCGACCTTGTTCGGCAGCTTCTTGCGTATTCCGGTAAAGGAAAATTTTTTACCGTTGAGATCGATCTCAATAATTTGGTCAAAGAAAATATTAATATGCTCGAAATATCAATTCCAAAGACCACACAATTGAGGTATGAACTCTGTTCTCCATCCATTTATATGATTGGTGATATCAGCCAGATACAACAAGTGATCATGAATCTTATTATCAATGCCGGTGAAGCAATGGGAACGAATCCGGGATTCATTACTGTTCGTACGAGCCGGATTGAACTGACAGAAAATAATAAAGAATATTCAAAATATACCAACACATCGCTTGCAGCGGGCAGTTATGCACTGTTACAAATAAAAGATACCGGCAGCGGTATCAATCAGGAAATGCTTGCACTTATTTTCGATCCGTTCTTTACGACAAAATTTACAGGTCGCGGACTTGGACTTTCGGCAGTTCTTGGTATCATTAAAGGACATTACGGCGGATTGCGAATAGAGACTGAAGTAGGAAAAGGAACAATGTTCGAGATTGTGTGGCCATTAATTGAACCTTCCAAGAAGACCGATATTCCGGAGAAAAAAGAAATAGCAGTAGTGGGAGGAGAAGGCAAAACAATTTTAGTTATTGATGATGATCCTATCGTGTTCCAACTGCTCGAAGATGTTTTGTCTGAGGTCAATTTCAACGTGATCGGTGCGTCAGATCCATTGGAAGGAATAGAACTCTATCGCAAAGAATTTCAGAATATTGCAATGGTTATCCTGGATTTTTCAATGCCGAATATGAATGGTAAAGATGCATTTGAGAAGCTCTTGCAGATCAATAACGATGTAATGGTTCTTCTCTGTTCAGGTTATCCTGAAGCAGATACATTGTCGGAATTTGGAAAAGTGAAACCTGCAGGATTTTTCCAAAAGCCGTATGATACGGATACACTTGTGCAGTGGGTCGCAAATATCCTATCTGACAAAAAAACAATTAATTGATGGGATAAGATTATTATGTTCTCCTTCTACAAGGTCGTAGACCTACAGGACAATGGAATGTGTTGTTGATTTATTTTCTATA
>CAYHFN010000051.1:0-2176 GCA_964355925.1 uncultured Chitinophagaceae bacterium | reverse complement strand
ATTTAAGAAATTTATGCAAGGTACGTGCAGATGACAAAAATCTTTGATTTGAGTAACTTCATATTTTATCGCCGAATGTGGATGTCACTCCTTGCCATTGTAATTGCCGTTTCAGTGTGGTATTTCAACTTCGGTCGTGAAGATCAAATTCAGTTGACGGTTGAAGAACGCCAATGGCTGAAGGATCATCCAACAATTACCGTCAGTCCAAACCCAATTTTCCCACCGTACGAATTTTATGATGACGATGGAGAATATTCCGGTTTATCTGCCGATCTGTTTCACGTGATCGGAAAAAAACTTGGTATTTCCATTAAAACTATTCGAAACGATGGTCGCGATGCTCGATGGCAGGCGTTGCTCGATGGTCGTATTGATGTATTAGGTTCTGTAAAGAAAACGCCTCTCCGCCAAAAAGACTTCCTCTTTTCTCAGCCGATTGCATATTCAAGGGATGTCATCATCGTCCGTTCTTCCATTACTCACGCCATGACTATTGATTCTTTGATTGGAATGCGGGTTGCGATCCCAAAAAATAATGCAGTGCATGAAGAAATTCGGATCAACTATCCGGGTATTACAATTGTTCCCGCCGGCGCAGGATACGCATCAATGTATGCTGTATCATTTGGTACTGCCGATGCCACAATTCTTAATATGGGTGCTGCTTCGTACTATATAGAGAAAACGGGGTTAAACAATCTTCGGGTTGCCGGAAACTATAATGAACGGTCTGAACTTTCATTCGGATTTAGCAGGAATCAACTGGTTCTGAAATCGATCATCGATAAAGCATTAAATTCTATTCCGCTTGATCAGCGAGAACAGATGAATAAAAAATGGCTAGGATTACAGGTTCAGACATACTGGTGGAGTTTCATTTCATGGAATTTGATTGTCGGGATACTTTCAGCAGTTTTCTTGGCAGTTCTTGCAATCGTGTTTTGGAATCGTTCGCTTCAACGGCAAGTGAATGTAAAGACTTCCACATTAAGTCTTGAAATCACCGAACGGAAGATTGCGGAGAAAAAATTTAAGGAAATTATCACCAAGAATCCGATGTCGATTCAAATTTTGGATAAGGACGGGTATACACTGGAGGTCAACAATTCGTTCACACAGCTTTTTGGATCTGCTCCACCTCCGGGCTATTCGATCTTTAGTGACAAACAATTTGCACAGCAAGGATTGAACGAGATCTTTGACAAATTACGAACCGGCCGGATCGTTCGCTTTCCTGATGTGTGTTTCAATCCCAAAGATTCCATCCCCGGGTTGATGGATGTTTCTGTTTGGACCAGAACTATCGGTTTTCCGTTAAACGACAGCAATGATAAGCCTGAACAATTTGTTTTAATGCACGAGAACATCACGGAGCATAAACGTGCAGAAGAAGCGTTACGTGAAAGCGAGGATAAGTATCGTTCACTCTTTAATGCGAACAGCGATGGAATTTTCATCTTTTATATCAATGAAGATAATACGATTTCTCCAATTGCCATTGCCAACAACTCTGCCGCAAAGATGCTGGGGTATGATCTTACAGAATTCATCGGACGGCATCCTTCAGAATTTGAGCATTCCAATACAGAAGAAAAAATAAAAGAGAGGATGGACGTTCTAAAAACCAGCGGTTCGAAAAATTTTGAGACAGAACTTCTCCACAAAAATGGAAATATTATTCAGGTCGAGATGAGTGCTCATGTTATCAACTATTATAACAGACCGGCGATCATGAACATTGTGCGCGACAATACCGAACGCAAGACGCTACAGACACAGTTGCTGCAATCACAAAAACTTGAATCAATCGGAACTCTTGCATCCGGAATTGCCCACGATTTTAATAATATTCTTAACGTAATCGTAGGGAACAGCGACTTGCTAAACAAAAGCTCACTTGATGAAAAGAATGTCCGGCGAATTAACGCTATTGCAAGTTCAGCAACGCGCGGAATGCATCTGGTAAAACAACTGTTAATGTTTGCCCGAAAAACAAAAGAAAATTATATCCCCCTTTTTATTAATGACGTTGTTGAAGATATCGCTAAACTTATTTCAGAAACATTTCCGAAAACAATTACTGTCTCTCTTGAATTAGAAAAAAATCTTCCGAAAATTACGGCCGATCCAAATCACATGCATCAAGTGTTAATGAATTTAAGTGTTAACGCAA
>CAYHFN010000050.1:0-24437 GCA_964355925.1 uncultured Chitinophagaceae bacterium | reverse complement strand
CCCGTAGGAGTCTGGACCGTGTCTCAGTTCCAGTGTGGCTGATCATCCTCTCAGATCAGCTACCCATCGCAGACTTGGTGAGCCGTTACCTCGCCAACTATCTAATGGGATACAGGTTAATCTTTTGGCGCCGAAGCTTTGACAGCATCCCCATGCGGAGACGCTGCATCATTCAGTATTAGTCCCGCTTTCGCGGGGTTATTCCAAACCAAAAGGCATATTACCTATATATTACTCACCCGTGCGCCGGTTTACTATGGATATTGCTACCCAATTCTCCCAGACTTGCATGTGTTAGGCACGCCGCCAGCGTTCGTCCTGAGCCAGGATCAAACTCTCCATTGTAATAAATTTCTTTATTTTCAACTGTGAGAATTTGTAAAATTGAAACGTCAGTTTTTTGACTTGTTGAGCCGTACACACAAATTTTCAAAGAACATTTACCGTTGGTTTGTTTCTAAACGGGTCTCAAATATAATACATTTGATACCGATTGTCAACTACCAAATATAACTTTTCTTAAAGAACAATTCATTTCTGAGTTTTTAATATAACACTTGTTACCCCAGAAGTCAAGGTTATATCCATATGATTAATTAATTTTCTTTAAGAATGTCTCCAAGGAATATGACCGTTTTCCAACTCTATATTCTTTTCAATAAAATCAATGCGTTGCACTAATTTATACCTATGTATATATTGTGACACTATGATATTTTTTCAACTCCTTTATAATATATTAATTGTTCCGCTACTCTGGGTTGTTTTTCAACTGGGACAGAGTTTCAACAAAAAAATCAAGGCCGGAATTATTGGAAGAAAAAACCTCTTCGGACAATTAGAATTAAATTCAAAAAAACTGAATGGGTCACATCGATTTTGGTTTCATGCATCGTCACTTGGAGAGTTTGAGCAAGCAAAGCCAATTGTTTCATTGCTTAAAAAGAAATATCCGACGATAAATATTATCGTTACTTTTTTTTCTCCTTCCGGATTCGAGAATTCAAAAAATTATAAGCTTGCAAACATCATCTCCTATATTCCATTCGATTCATATTCGAATGTTTACAGATTTCTAAAGATTATAAAACCAGATGTAGCAATTATGGTACGGTACGATATTTGGCCAAATATGATCTTTGCATTACAAAAGAATTCCATCCCAATAATGATCGCAAATGCAACAATGCAACAACAATCTTTACGAAAATTTCCGCTGATAATTCATTTCCATCATTTCCTCTATAATTGTTTTTCACAAATCTTAACAGTGTCAACAAAGGATGCACAATCATTCATGGATTATAAAACCACAAATCCAGTGATTGCTTCAATTGGTGATACACGCTTCGATCAAGTAATGATGAGAAGTGAAGATGCTCGTCAGAAGAACCTGCTCGCATATAGTGTTACCGAAAATAAAAATATATTCATCGTCGGACAAAGCTGGGCTGAAGATGATGATGTCATAATACCCGTTCTACTCAAGATCCAAAACGTAGAACCGAAACTTCTTACAATCATTGTTCCTCATGAACCTACTATTGAACACCTTGAAGAATTAGAATCAAAATTAATTGGAAAAATATCGTTCATTCGCTTTTCAGAAATGAACAACTACAACAATGAGAAGATAATTTTAATCGACAGTGTTGGGATTCTGGTTGCCCTTTATAAATACGCTCATATTGTTTACATCGGGGGGAGTTTCAAACAAGGAATCCACAACGTTCTTGAACCGGCAGTCTTCGGCAATCCTGTTATATTTGGACCCAGACATACAAACTCTCAAGAAGCCGTTGAATTGGCGCGTAATGGCGGTGGTTTTGTTGTTGTGAACAAGAAAGAATTGTATCGAACGCTTCGATCTCTTTTATATAATAACCAAAAAAGGGAGATTGCCGGAAATATTTCCAAGTCATTTGTTTATGATAATTGCGGTGCCACTGAACGATTTCTACAATATCTTGAACCATATCTCAAATAAATGAATGTAAAACTTGTTGATGTTGCGCTTCCCATTCCGATTCCGCGACTATTTACATATAGCATCCCTTCTCACCTTGAACCTATGGCAAAGCAAGGTTCCATGGTAGTGGTACCGTTTGGAAATAAAATTCTTACCGGAGTCATCATTTCATTTCGGATTGAAAAACCAAATATTGCATTGAAAAACATTGTCGATATTATTGATCTCACACCAACAATACATCAAAATGATTTAAAATTGGCGGAATGGATCGCTGAATATTACGGCAGTCCATTGGGTGAGGTGGTAAAGATTTTTCTTCCAGCTGGGTTTAGTCAATCGAGTAAGAAAATTGTTTCACTTTCGGATTTATATGATAAGAGTAAAAAGCTTTCCGTTACAAAATCGAAGATCGTTCAGCTTCTTGCTGATCAATCAGCAACAATAATGCAACTCAAAAAAAAATCGGGAATAAAGAATATTTATTCGATTATTAGTGAGCTTGATGCGGAAGGGGTTGTGACTGTTAGTGAAGAAACATCGAAAAGACCTTCGATTAAGAACGAACGATTCTTTAGAAGAATATCAAATGATTCGGTATTACAATTTCGAAGTAAAAAACAACAATTAGTGTGGGAATCAATTCTTGCATTAAATCAAGATGAAATCAATGCAACATCATTTCTGAAAGCGACATCGTCATCGTTGTCAATTCTAAAAAGTCTTGAACAGAAAAAACTTATTACGGTTTATCAGAAAGAATTAAGTCGAAACAGTGCTTTCCTTGAGGATGAACACCTTACAAAAAGTTTATCAATCCAATTGAACAACGATCAAATAGAAGCTGTGCGGAATATTTCAACTGCATTGGCGGAAAACGTTCCTCAAACATTTTTACTCTTTGGAATCACTGGCAGCGGCAAGACACAAGTGTATATAGAATCAATCCGTAAAGTGTTAAATCTTGGCAAAACTGCAATCGTTCTAATTCCGGAAATTTCTCTTACTCCTCAAACAGTAAAACGATTCCAGATCCATTTCGGCGATCAAGTTGTTTGGATACATAGCAGAATGTCGGATGGTGAACGGTATGATGCATGGCGATTGGCACAGTCCGGTAAATATAAAATTGTAATCGGTCCCCGCTCTGCATTATTTGCACCGCTAAATAATATTGGAGTTATTATCGTTGATGAAGAGCATGAATCGTCATACAAACAATTCGATTCAATTCCGCGGTATAATGCACGAGATGTAGCAATTGTTCGTGCTTCGCTAAATAATGCTGTTGTTATTTTAGGTTCTGCGACCCCTTCTATTGAATCGTATACAAATGCACTAAACAAAAAATATACACTACTGACACTACCCGAACGAGCTGATAATGCAGTTCTACCCCCTGTTTCAATTGTAAATATGGTCGACGAACGGAAGCAATTGTATGCGGAAGCAAAAATACATTCTAAAGAGATCGGAAAAAAAGCATTCGAAAATCTTTCTCATAGCATTTCGCGATTATTAGAATTAAAAATACGTGATCGATTGGAAAAGAAAGAAGGAATAATTCTATTGCAAAACCGAAGGGGGTTTGCACCATTTATTGAATGTAAATCCTGCGGATATGTTGAGCAATGTGATCATTGTAACGTTACAATGACCTATCATACTACAAAAAAACATATGCGTTGTCATTATTGCGGAAAAGTTAAGCCGGCTCCAACTTCTTGTCCGCAATGCTCCGGATTTGAATTTGCTTTCAATGGATTTGGAACGCAACGCGTAGAACAAGAATTATCTGCTTTGTTTCCAACAGCAGTGACAATGCGAATGGACATGGATACTACGACTCGTAAGGGGTCACACGAGAAGATATTGCATCAATTCGGTGAAGGGGGGGTGGACATTCTCCTTGGGACTCAAATGGTTGCAAAAGGACTCGATTTTCCACGAGTGACATTAGTAGGAGTGATCTCTGCTGATACACAAATGATGCTCCCGGATTTTCGTTCTGCAGAGCGCACTTTTCAATTACTCACACAGGTTGCCGGTCGAGCAGGACGAAGTACGCTTGCCGGCGAGGTTATTATTCAAACATCTCAACCAAATCATTATGCTTTAAAACATGTTCGAGAGCATGACTTTGTCGGATTCTATAATGAAGAGATCGAATTCAGGAAATCAATCAACTATCCGCCGTTCTCGAGAGTAATTGTTGTGGAATTTAAAGGAAGAAATGAAAAGAACGTTGAGCAAACTTCAGTTGGTTTTGGCAAATTACTTTTCACATTGTTAAATCGAGATTCCATCTTAGGACCATCTCCGGCGGTGCTCTCAAAAATAAAGAATGAATACCGATGGCAAATTATTATTAAAGCGGATAAAGAGGTTGATAAAAATGGAACACGCGCCCGGCATTCCGTGGCGCGTGTTGTCAATGAACTTTCAAGTCAATCAACAAAAAATAAAGTAAAGATTACTGTTGATGTTGATCCGGCAGGAATTTTATAGATCACATTCCGAATGCACCGCCGACAAATATTTTAATCACCACCCACACTATCCAAACACCTCCAACAACTCCTAATGATTTTCCAATAGTCACATTCCATACTTTTGAAAGTCCTGTGCTAATAACAAATAAATTCCAGAATTCAAAAAGATTCAAAGCCGCCAATATTTTGTGCTGCTTATTTGTCGGATCGAAATCTGAGATCAGTAACGCCGGACTCAACGATGCGTGGATAGAGCCCATGGCAACTACCATCACCATTGTTAGTAGCGATACAACTGCTGCAACATATAATGCAAGTCCATTCACTTCTAAAATTTTTGAGTAAGGAACCATCGAGTGAAACGCAAATTTTCCTGCTAAAAAATAAACAAACGAATATAGAAACAATGAAATTGCCATAACAAATACGACACCGACCGAGCCAAATATTAAGAACATTGGGGAGCCGGGTTTCGCGGGATTCATTTCCTGGGCACGATCCATTTGTTCCTGTGTCATTTTTCCCTCAGCAACACTTTTTTGCATTGCTTTGTTCTGTGTTTCAGACATTTGGTCTTGTATAGCGGGCTGCGAAAAAACAACAAACGTAAAAATAATCCCAATAATTATTGTAAGCACAAGAGGCAGCGCCCAATTCTTTGTGTTTGGTTCAGTTCCGACAATTGTTTGATACACTTCGCCGGGTGACGAAAGTATTCCAACAAATTTATCACTGATGGACATTTCGTTGGATGGTTCGGGTATTCGAATTTCTTCTGGCATAATTATACCTTTCTATTGAATGAAATTGCGCTGGTAGTTTAATAAATGTAAAGCGAAGTGTCAAATGAAGTTTTTATCATTATAATAAACATTATGAGTTTGAACCTTGTAAAACTTCATAAAAAGTCGTACATAGATTCAGTAACTATTGAGGAAAGTATGTTCATTTCATTTGAAGGTATTGACGGCAGCGGAAAATCCACGCAGGCAAAACTATTGGTTAAGAAACTTGAAGAAGAAAACCGGAAAGTTCTCTTTTTGCGTGAACCTGGCGGAACCGAAATTTCTGAGCAGATACGCAATATCCTTCTGAACAAAAAGAACCTGAAAATGACTCAAATTGCCGAATTGCTTTTATTTTCAGCAAGTAGAGCACAACTTGTTAGTGAAGTAATAAAACCAGCGCTTTTAAATAACATCGTGGTGATTTCCGACCGATACGTTGATTCAACAACGGTATATCAAGGTCATGGACGTGGTTTACATCATGGCGGTATTAAAGGAATAAATTCTTTAGCAACAATTGGTGTGATGCCGAAGAAAACTTTTTTTATAGATATCACCGTTCAAGAAATGCACTCTCGGAGACAGTCAGGAAATCAGGAAATTGATCGGATGGAAATGAGCAATGATGATTTTTTTAATAGGGTACGGCAGGGCTATTTGGAACTGGCAAAAGAAGAACCGGGTCGATTCGTTGTCATCGACGGTAAACAACCGATCGAATCGATTCACGAGATCATTTGGCAAGAAATAGATGGAATGCTTCCGACACATTCAACGTAAGACTTTATTTTATCAATTACTGATTCCGAGTTGTTCACGACACTTCACGCAAAGCATCGCGCGCTTTAAATCAATATCCTCCGCAGCAGTAGATGAATGCATTGCGCATTCCTGATTCTTACAGTGGTAGAGTCCGTATGTGTGTCCGAGTTCATGAATAGTTTCTATCAATGATCGTTCAAAGAAAAGAATCGGATCAGGATCTAAACCATAGATTGTATTGTCCAGTCGAAAGGTTGAGACAACTGCAACAGTTCCATCCAACTGTGCTTCACCAAAAACATACGTTAATATGGGGACAAAAAGATCAACCGAAGTTATTCCAATAATTTTGGACGAAGTTGGAGAAAAACGTTTAAGCAATTCTCTAATCAAATCAGTTGAATTATATTGAAGACGAGAATTGTCGTATACTGTATTGATAATTTTGTTGAGCGGATGATCGACAACTATTTCCGTGCGAAAGATTGATTGCAGCGGATGAACAAGCGATAACACTAACTCACTTGATACTGGTAATAACGGTACAAGTCGGATTGGAGCAATCATAATAAGATTTTACGAAGCAAATCGTTGAGTTCAAACAAATAAATTAACAATTTACATCGATATTATTTTTATGGTTTTTTAAATCCGTACTTGGCTATTTTATTGTACAGTGTCACACGGTCAATATCAAGAATTTCAGCGGATCGGGTAATATTCCATTTTGCAGAATCTAATATCGACTCAATATGTACACGCTCTATTGCTTCCAGCGTATCATCTTTTGGCATTTCTAATTTTGTACTGTTTTGAAACGGAAGATCTGTTGCACGAATGGATGATGATTGTGCAAGAACCATTGCGCGTTCGATTACATTCTCTAATTCGCGGACATTTCCCGGCCAATCATAGCGTATGAGCATATCCATCGCATCACCGGAAATTTCGCTCACCGCTCTATTCATAATCGCCGCATATTTTTTCATAAAAAATTGTGCTAAAACCGGAATATCCATTCGTCGCTCCCTTAACGGAGGAATCAAAACGCTAAACACATTCAATCGATAATAAAGATCCTCTCTGAACGAACCATCTTTGATCGCCGATTCAAGATTTTTGTTCGTTGCACAGATAATACGGAAATCACTGGAGATCAAGTCGTTTCCGCCAACACGGGTGAATTGTTTCGTCTCGATCACTCTCAATAATTCGATCTGCATTTTCGGACTGACTGTTCCAATCTCATCCAGGAAAATCGTTCCGCCGTCCGCCATCTCAAACTTACCTTTGCGGCGATATTGTGCTCCGGTAAATGCGCCACGTTCGTGACCAAAAAGTTCACTTTCCAACAGTGTTTCAGCAACTGCACCGCAGTTGACCGTAATTATTGGAAAATATCGGCGCGAACTATTTGCGTGTATCGTTCGAGCAATCAGTTCTTTTCCGGTTCCGCTTTCTCCACGAATCATTACGGTAGTATCGGTCTGAGCAACGGTAAGCGAAAGATCTGTCACGCGTTTCATTTGTGGACTCTCACCAACGATCTCATTTACTCCCGAAATTTCGGTAATGTGTTCACGTAATATTGAATTTTCATCTTCCAGTTTACGTTGTTGCAATGCATTTGAAACGAGATGTGAAAGATGATCAGGATCAATCGGTTTGGTTACATAATCGAACGCTCCGTCTTTCAATGCCTGAACCGCACTTTCAACAGAAGCAAATGCTGTCGCCATAATGACCTGGGCATTACGATCGATCTCGCGAAGTCGTTTAAGCAATTCTAATCCGCTCATTCCCGGCATTTTAATGTCAAGAATAACGACATCCCACGGACCTTTTTCCATTAATTTCAATGCAGCATTTGCATGTTCAGCTGCTTCAACGCGAAATCCATCTTGACGAAACCATTTTGTTAGAGATTCTCTAACAATTGGTTCATCATCGACGATTAAAATACTTGATTTTTTATTTTCTGACATATTCATTTCTCCTGATCAAATTTTATATTTCGTATTAAAAAAACCTGCTTTGGTTAAACTTCCCTTTTAATCGGCATTGTAATGGTGAACGTAGTCCCTTTGTTTACCTCTGAAGTAACAGTTATTTTTCCATTGTGACGTTCAATAATTCCGTAAACAACAGCAAGACCAAGTCCTGTTCCTTTTCCTTCTTTTTTTGTTGTGAAGAATGGTTCAAAGATATGCGGCAGATCTTCATCTCGAATACCGATTCCAGTATCAGAAAGAGCAATTGTTAATTCGTCCTCTCCTGATTTTTTCACATCAATGGAAAGTTTACCTTCGTGCGGCATTGATTCAACTGCATTGATCTCAAGCGCCAACAATGCTTGTAGAATCTGTTCACTGTCACAAACAACAAAAGACAAACGATCATCAAATGATTGCTGAAGAATGATATTATGTATTTTTAAATGATGTTCAACCAATTTTGTGCTCTGTTCAACTAGAGCACGAATATCATTTTCTATAAACTCACCTACTTTTTTTCGGGAAAAAAGAAGTAGATTCTTAACAATATTCCCACAACGAGCCGTTTCATTTGCGATCATCGTCAGTTCTTCAATGATCACATTTTTACCTTCTTCGGTAAGATCGGGTTTACTCATCCGTTTACGAATAAGTTTTGCGAAGGTCAATATTCCTTCCAACGGATTATTCAACTCGTGTGCTACCGTTGCCGCAAGCGTTCCAAGTGAAACCATTTTTTCCACTTGGATAAGATTTGCCTGAGCACGGCGAAGTGCTTCCGTCTTGCGCTGCACACGTTCTTCCAGTGTTTGGTTGAGCAGTTGAAGTTCTTCTTGTGTTTGTTTCAACGTGCGCGTCATGTGATTGAACGATTTCGTTAAAAATCCGATCTCATCATTTGTCTGAACATCAATGGAATGATCAAGATCTCCTTTCATCACTGCAATGGTGCCTTCCGTTAAACGCTGAACCGGAATATTCACCATTCTCCATAAAAATACTCCGCAAAACGACGTTAGGATCACCAATAACAAAAGACCTCCGCTATATTGAAGTGTTTCTATCTCTGCGATATTTTTTTCTGTCTCTGACAATGGAATCATCACGTCGAGAACGCCAAGTATCGTCTGAGATCTATTATGTGCATGGCAATCTGCTTCGTAGCAACTCTGTTGATTTTTGATCGGGGTGATTACACCGATAAGATTATGCCCTACGGAAGAGCGAAAGAACCTGACTCGTTCAACATTAGTGGGTGTTACAATATTACTTTTTCCGGAGGGATGGCATGCAATACATGCTTCTGCGTTCATATCAACGGTGGTATTTAACTCAGCCTCGTTCGTTGAAAATGATACGTCACCTTTTTTATTATAAATTCTTATCGCTTCGATGCCGGGCTCAGAACCGATGGTTTTTATGATATGATAAATATCTTCACGTCGGTTCAACAGCATACTATACTGCGTTGAACGTTTCACGATATCGCTGACACGTTGTGCGGTAGCAATGGAAATTTGTGTATAACGTTCGGTCTGAATTTTTACAAGAACAAATGTAAGAACCCCAACACCGACAACCATCACAACAAAAATTCCCACCAGAAGACGATACACAAGCAGGCGTGTATATTTCATAGGGGTGCTGAAAGTGTCAACACTTCCAAAAGTTCAACAGAAGAATTGTAAAAATGTATTGGGAATTTGGTTCAATAACAATGAGAATCTTCAATTATTGAGGACTTAAAAGTCTTAATAATAATTTCGTGTATCGTTTTTCACCGATGAATTGCTCTATATTTTCAATCCGTTTTCCGCCATCATACATTGTTGAACCGACTGAGGAATGATTTTTTCGTATTGCAGAATTTATTGTTTGAGAAATTTTTTCGATTTCAATATTCACCACTTTTTGATATTCCTCTGATGTTAAATATTGAGAAGTGTCTGAAAGAGGTTTGGACGGAATCACTGAAAGCAACCAGCCTTGATCGTATGGATCATTGTTCAACAATGATGGTTTTGATGATAATGAGGAATTTAATGTCGCTGTAATTGCAGCGACAGGATTATAAAGGGCAAATGTTTCGGAATCACGAATTAACCATGCATATGGCTCGCTTGATCCGATGTGCGAAGGAGAATGTACCAATGCCACACCAACAATTGGATGGAGTAATTTGGCAAGAAATCCATCAATTCCAATGTGCATTGTTCCATCATTTCTGTTCTGGATCCAGGTGTGTGATGAACAATATAACCTATCAGCAGGAAATATAATTTTTTTCAATGGAGAAACAAGTTGATCAACAATTTCTTCGTAGGCATTATTTCCATTGTGCGGCACGCCGCTTCCGACAACTGGAGAAAATTGTTCGGAAGCGCGTTCAGCAAACGTTTTATTTTGAGTCCGCATTACTCCATCAAACGGACAGGTCTCGCAATCAAAATTTTTATCACATAGTTTATAATTTACTAATCCGGCTTCCATCCATACACATTGTCGTTCATTGTCCGGTATAATATTATATGATCCTGTTTCCATAAATCACCATTCAATTTTTTTGAAGCACCTAGTTTCGTACTTCTACAATTTTTGATACCGATTCAATATCGCGTTTCCACGCGGCTGCGGCATGCGCAACTTCCTTTTCTTCGTGGTGCTCTTCATGCGTGAAGACAGGAAAATATTTTGCGATCAAATAAAATGCTATGAAACCGATTGTTACGATCATCGCTGTAATCATAAATTCCGTGAACGATGGGAAGTATGATGTACCGGACCATCCTTCCATTCCGGTAATTGCGATGTTCATACGATTCATGACAAAACCTGCAACTACAAATGCTGCACCAATAAATAGTCCGGTTGGATTTTGGCGGACCCTTTTTTGTGAGAGCAATATAAAGGGAACAATGATTCCAATGGTCACTTCAAACCAGAACATATATGTTTCGAACCGCGGAACAAAGAGCAGTGAGAACATTTTCCTGTCTGAAAGATCCATAATTTTCATCGTTGCATACACTGCTAACATCACGACACACACGCGCGCTATTTCCGTCAACAGGTTCATCTCCAATCCGCGCTTAAATGCACGACTGCTCAAGAATGATTCGAAAATGATCATCCCACACCCAGCAGCAATTGCGGACGTATAGAAAAACACCGGCATGTACGGCGAATACCACAATGGGTACATTTTTTCCGGGACGATTAAATACAACGAACCGAGCGATGATTGATGTAAAGTCGAAAGAAGAACTCCGAGAATAATTAAAGGAATACTGATCCGTTTCACAGCTTTTATTGTCTTTGTCATTTTAAATCGTTCAAGAATAACCGGGGAGAATTCTAATGCCAGCACGGTCGTGTACAGCATTACGCACCATGCTACTTCAAACATTACAGAGCGTGGATTCCACATGATTATGGCATGCCAGATCTGTAACGGTCGTCCAAGATCGAACATCAAACCAACAACAACAAGAACATAGCCAAGAAATGCAGTTAAAATTGTCGGACGAATGATGGGTTCAAACCGTTTAATATTGAAGATGTATACGATTGCTGCAAGCGTGAATCCCCCGGCTGCCAGACCGACACCGCACAACACATCGAATCCGATCCAGATCCCCCACGGAAATTGATCACTCAAGTTCGTTGATGCTCCAAGTCCGTAAAAGAATCGAACATATGTAGAATAGAGTCCAGCCGTAATGATTGCAATCGCTACAACTTTCCAGAACCCGAATGTAGAGAGAAATTTTTTCATGAAGTTTCCTATTCTTTACCGTTAGTGGAATGATTCGTGTCGTGCATCTTTCGTTCGTACTCTTGAACTTCCTGCCGACGATTAGTGATCCACCAGATACCTGCAAGCAAAACACCGCCGACTGATACGACTCCGGGAATCTTTGATAATGCGTTCCAAGTCAACTGGGGCAATGGTGTTGTCTGCAATGATGTATGGAATCCGATATTTTCAAACGGTACCGATGAGAGATACAGAATTGATGTTCCGCCTACCTCATTTTCTCCATAGATCTTATGAACATATTTATCCGGTTCTGCATTAATGCGTTCGTATGCTTCCTTCAGCAAATCGTCTCTGTCACCAAACTTCGTTGCGCCTGTCGGGCACGCTTCAGAACATGCCGTTGGTAAACCCTTTGCAATCCGTTCATGACACATGATACATTTGTGTACTCGTGGATAGGTGCTTGACCATTCGTATCGCGGAACCTGAAAAGGACACGCTTGCATACAATACCTGCAACCGATACATTTATCCACTTCATAGATTACCGGACCTTCAGGCTTCTTCGTTAAAGCACCAACGGGACATACAGAAGCACACGTTGGATCGTCACAGTGTTGGCACATTCGTCGGACAAACACTCCATCATATTCCTGAAGTGCTGTATAAGCAGTTGGCGACAAAGTTTTTTCTTCATCGCCGGAAAGTTTATTCACTTCTTTACATGCCGTTTGACAAGCATTACATCCGACACAGAGCGTAAGATCAATTAACATTGCTTTTTTCTTTAGCATATCATCCTCACCTTAATCTACAAGAAGAAATTGGTTCTCAAATTGTTTGCATTGCTCTTTGTTCAAATTCTTAAACACGCCAGGTACTATATCTCCACCATCTTGCATATATGCAGGAATCGGCGAAGACATATGTGCAAAGAAATCTCGCAATCGACCCATTTCTTCTTTCAACCACACTCGTGTATCACTTCCAAGATAAAATGCACGCAAATCATTTGTTCTTGAAGGTGTAATTGTATATGCCCAGCCTTCGCTGAACAGTGCTTCATTTAAAAGATGAGGTTTTTTTGAAAGCTGCATATTTGTTAGTTCAATAATTCCTTCAATCGGAGAACGAACGATCAGTTCTTTTTCTTCTTGTTTCAAACGAAGAATAGCATCACCCTTTTTAATTGAATCACCTTTAGCCTTCAGCATTTCAATTTCGGGTCGATTGAACATCCGAGCCACAAAATCATCGATACCGATCTGAACTTTTCCCGACGGGAATAAACTGAGCCATGTGTGAGATTTTGAAAAGAAAATTCCAGCCGGTGTTCTCATTTGAACTGTTCGGATTGGAATCGGTTGTGCTGCAATCGCTGTTTTTCTATTTCGTTGAACGAAATAGTCGATGGTCAAAAAAACCGTTATTGTCGATATGAATAATAAGACTGTCATTGTTGTATCCTTTCTCAATGTTCGTTCGGTTATTTAATTATGTTGACAATCTAAATATGACAAGTAACGTGCCAAAGAATATTATTTTGTCAAAAAATTAATAGACAGATAACTCTATAAAATTAAACAGGTTACTGCAATGGAATTATTGAGAAAGGTATGATGAAAAAACGAACGCCTAATGAATGATGAATTTTTCAACAGGAGATTGCTGGTTTAGGGAAAATATGGCGGAATATGTTTACAAAGAGCAAATCTATTACGTTGATATTTACAACACTCACTGTCGAGAATATATACGTTTACCACTTTCTAAACGTATTGTCCTATTTTTTAATTTTTATTTTAGAAAAATATTTTTCAACACTTCGATATTTACAGTATCATTCATTTCAATCAATGACGCATCAATCGATTTTCCGGTGCCGTTCCATTTTTCGTTTGCAGAAAAGACAGAAAGATCGCCAAGATCGACCACTCTTCCTTTCCACACAATACCGGTCGAGTCATGGACTTCTTCTTTGTTAATAGCTATGTCTGCAACAATCGAACTACGACCATCCAAAAATGATATCGTTATTTTTTCAATAATTATATCAAAAAGATTTTTTGTGTTCATGGGAATGTTTTCATACACATCAATACTCGTTTTTTCATACGACTTTGTTGCAATGGAATGGAATACTGAAAGCAATCCAACACAATTTAATTTACGAATAAACATTTTTTCACCATCATTGTTCCATCCGCCGGATTCGATCAGCACTACACTGGTTCCCCATTTTTGAATATTGTCTCCAAATGCTCGCGGTTCAAATGTATCATCATATTTTCCGATATGGTTAATCACAAATTGCTGCAAGACGAGCGTTAATTCCGATGCTACTTTTTTGGCGCGAGTGCGAACAGCATTATCTGTTTTTTCAACATTATATGCAGGCGCAAGAAGAGAGATTACCGAAACAGTTCCCTTGTCTCCAACCGAATATCGAGGATCTTGATCGTGAAGATTAAAACCGATTTCAGGATTAAATCTGTCGCGCGTCGCCTTTAATATTCTTGCTTCAGGTGTTTGAAGACGCATTGCATCGCGATTCATATCAATTCCCTGCGAAGTACGACGCTGAAACCGTTCGGCTCCGTCAGGATTTAGCATTGGAATGATTAAAAGGGTCGTTTCAGAAAGTATTTTTTTTACTTCGGGAGAATTTCTATTCTTGGTAATATAGTTAAGAATATCCAGCAAGCCCATTGTCGCCGTCGGTTCATCGCCATGCATTTGCGACCACAAAAATATTTTCGTTTTTCCGGTTCCGAGTGTGAGCAGATTAATAGAACGATTTTCGGCAGAACTACCAATCTGTTCTATCGATACCATATCTCCCAATGATTTTTTGAGCGTTGCAAGATGTTTCACCAATTCACCATGTTTAAATCTTCTGGAAGAAATGTCGTTGAATTTATAACTGTCGTAGGATTCAAACAACGTTTTCGAGAATTGTGAATTTGCAAGTTGAGTAGTCATAACAAACACCAAAAAGAAAATAATTGTTTTCATAGAGTTAACTAGAAAAAGAAATCCCGTTGTACCACTATTGGTACAACGGGATTAGTGTAATAAAAATTTACTTCAATAACATCCCCGCTATAAAAAAAGTAGGGTCTCTGTTAAAATATGAAATTATTTTAACATCAACATTCTCTTTGTATCGCTGAACGAACGTCCACCTTCCATTTGAGCCGTTATTCGGTAAAGATACATTCCGCTTGCCACTTTTAGTCCGAAAGAGTTTGACCCATTCCATACAATTGCATTGTACCCTTGCTGTGCTTCACCTTCAAACAATTCATTAACGATATTTCCAAGAATATCATAAACAACAACGGAAACCTTGGAATTTGACGGTAATGTATATCCGATTACCGTTGAAGGATTGAATGGATTAGGATAGTTTTGATGTAGTACAAATTCATCAGGTTTGATCCCATTTTGCCCAACAGAAGCAGAATTTTGCACAGAGATCGTATCATACGCCCTCGTAGTTAGAGTTACCGTTGCAGTTTTACGAGGAGTTGCAACCATAAAGATCTCTTCATTGGCATTCTCAAACCACACAATATTTCCAGCCCAATCCAATGCTAAGTCTGCGTTTGCATTATTATTTCCGCCAAGACTTCCCGGAACATCGCCTGATTTAAAAATTCTTTTCTCTTCAAAGAAACCGTCAAGGGCTGTAACTTCATGAATCCCAAGATTGAGCGTATCTGTTCCATTTAATCCGCGAATGCTGTAATAGAGAGTATCGTCGGTTGCACTATTTTTGTCGGCACCATGTTTTAATGCAAGGCAGACTGGCAACCCTGTTATATGAGTGATAGAAAAGGTCGCATTTGATCGTTTCTTCGGCAAACCACTTGAGATATCGAATCGTTCAACATATCCGGGTGCGACTCCTCCAGCTCCTGTTCGTAAAGTTGCAATCAAAAATCCGGCATCATCAAGGATCACATCGCGTACGTAAGCGCCTAACGAAGCCACTAATTCAAGTGGTGTCGTTAATGTATCACTGTTGCCAATATTAGCTCTCCATACAACCGTATCTGCAGCGATATATAATTTTAAATTTGCTCCTTCACCTGTTGCAAAAACTCCACGTGGTGCTACTATATTTCTAAAAATAATTTTGGGAGTAGCTGAGTCATTATCTAAGCGTGTTACAAAATTTCCACCGTTACTGACTTGATATATTCGTCCTTTGCTATCAAGTGCTGCTGTCCACGGAGCTGTTGCTCCCCAATTAAATGTTCCGCCGTTTGCAGTTCCCAGCGAATTCGTTAAACTCGGATGACCTGCAACAGTTCCGGCAAATGATCCATCGGGATTGTATCGAATCGCGCCTGTTTTGTAACCGCCCGAACCTGCATCAGAATTACTTGCATACCAATATCCAAAACCTTTGGTGTTCATATTATTATTTATATCCACGCCACGAGTAAATATTCCTGTGGTAATATCTCCTAATGGAGAAGTTTGTTGAAAATAAAATGAGGTATATCGTGTATCGGAATAAACTAAACCCGTCGTAGTAATGGTAACATAATATTTTACACCAACCACTGAACCCGTTCCATCCCATGTAACTGAATTTGGATTTGAGGAACGCCCTTGATTGGAAGCATTGATCGTTGCAACGACCGCATTGGTACTGGCATTCATCACTTTCGCAATGACTACGGTTGCCGTATCATTGAGGTAATACCAAATCTTTGCACCGGTTCCGTCATTTAATTTACCATCAAACGGACTGCCGTTAGGATTTGTAATTTTTGTTCTCGAAGCAAATACATCTGCAAACATAATTCCGCTCAATGCCACCAACGCTACGGTAAATAGAGAAACAAGTCTCTTCATGCTACCTCCTATTAGAGAATGATATATTGATTATATTAAATGAATAAGTGTTTTAATATCGGTCTAAAGAACGCTAATAAGAGAATATAGTCTGTTTGAATAATAGACGCAACATAAAGGAATTTTTTTTATAAAAAACCGATTGGTAAAATCTGACTTATGGGTATCTCTAAAAACATCAAAATGTAATCTGTGCAAGCAACCTTGCGAAGGTTATGAGAGAATTTTGCTGAACCTTCGCAAGGTTATATAATTTTTAAGAAACAATCAAATAGTTTTTAGAGATTCCCTTATGTCCTCCCATATTCCTATTGGTTTTTTAAGACTTATTTCGTGACTTTTGTTTCATCTGGATCCAATATTTTGACTCAAAGATTCGGTGCGGCGTCGAAACACTGGTCATCTCCCAATAAACCCTTCGGGTTTGAATAAGTAATTACAAGAGACGTCTAAAAAACCTTACTTCAACGTCATTGCCAGACGTTTTCAGGTGTCTCTACAATTAAGTATTCAAAATGGTTTCTTGAGATTTTGGACATAATTTTGTATTTTTATTAACATTTTTGAATCCCGATTTGTCGGGATTTTTTTCATTTTTGAATACGTAAGGAGTTTTTGCAGTGGAAGTAACAATAAAAAGCAACACAGATTGCGAACAAGAGATGCAAATTACAATGTCGCAAGAAGAATTAGCACCACATTTTGAAAAAGCATATCGCGAAGCAGCACCGGCGTTAGAGATTAAAGGTTTCCGTAAAGGAAAAGTGCCGATGCACATGATCAAAAAAATGTTTGGAGCCAGCATTGAATATCAGGCTGTAGAGGATATTTCCAACGATATTTTTCGAAAAGAAATTGAAGCTCGTGATATCAATCCAATAGGAACGCCGACCATTGTAAAATTGGATTTCAAACCGGGTACACCATTAACCTATGCGATCAAATACGAAGTGCGTCCGCAGTTTGAACTGAAAGATTATTCCGGACTTACGATCGAAAAATATATTCACACCTCGAACGATACAGAGCTTAACAACGAGATAGAACGATTGCAGCAAACAAATTCCACATTAGAAGAAGCTCAAAAGATCGACGATGACAACTATGTTGCAACAGTGGACATGGTGGATTTTGATGAAAATGGAAAAATTCTATCAACTTCCAAACGAGAAGGAATGCGGATCTATCTAAAAGAAAAATCGACTGAGAAGGAGATCAAAGAAGCATTGCAAGGAATATCCGTTGGCGAAGTAAAAGAAGTGAAATTCACACATCAACATGGCGATCATTCTCACAATGTCCATCTTCAGTTAACCGTAAAGAAAATTGAGAAGGTCATTCTCCCTGCGGTTGATGACGCGCTTGCTCAAAAAATAAGTAACGGAAAATTCCAAACGATAGAAGAATTGAAACAAAATATCAAAAAAGATCTGGAAGATTTCTGGAAAGAACGGGGCGATCGACGATTTGAGAATGATCTCCTTTCTGAAATTGTGAAGCAGTATGATTTCACCATTCCTGAATCGTTGATACAAAATGTTACCGATACTTTCATTGACGATGCTAAGAATCAGCAACCCAACAAACAACTGCCGAAGAACTTCAACGAAAAACAATACCGCGAACAATCGCGTGAAACGGCTATCTGGCAGTCCAAATGGCTCTTGATCAAAGAAAAGTTCATTACAAAAGAAAAGATCGAAATCGCTGACTCGGAGATAGAAAAGATTGCCGAAGAAGAATCTGCAAAACTTAATATTGACAAAGAGCGATTGGTCAATTTCTATAAAAGTTCAGATAATGCGTTGGAACGTTTAAAATACAATCGCCTGATTGACATTTTGAAACAAAATGTTAAGATTACGGAAGTTGTTACCGACGATTACAGTAAATTTGCTGTCCAGCAATAAAAAGTGGCAATTTTTTGACGGTTCATACGTCTAATTGTCTGACAGTATATTTACAACATTTAAGGAGTGTTATGATCATCGAAAAATCAATTCAAACAAAACCGTACGAATTATACAATCAGCTCGTTCCAATGGTTGTTGAGCAAACGAGCCGTGGTGAACGCGCGTATGATATTTTTTCCCGGTTATTAAAAGAGCGTATCGTATTCATCGGCACTGCAATCGATGATTATATTGCTTCACTTGCAATCGCACAAATGCTTCATCTTGAAGCAGAAGATCCGGAAAAAGATATTTCGGTTTATATCAATTCTCCCGGCGGTTCCGTTACTGCAGGACTTGCTATTTACGACACAATGCAGTTAATTCGTCCTCAGGTAGGTACGATCTGTGTCGGAATGGCTGCAAGTATGGGAGCAATTCTTTTGCTTGCAGGAGAAAAAGGAAAACGCCAAGCACTTCCAAACTCACGGATTATGATCCACCAGCCGTGGGGCGGCGTTCAGGGAACTGCATCCGATATTAGCATTCAAGCAGTAGAAATTTTGAAGACAAAAAAACGTCTCAATGAGATCATTGCTCAGCATACCGGAAAATCTGTTGAAGAAGTTGAAAAAGATACCGACCGAGATAATTATATGTCTGCTGAACAAGCACGCGAATACGGTCTTATTGACAAAGTGCTAGCCAAACGACCAGCAGCAGATACAAAAAAAGAAAAGTAGTCTATGGGTAAGCAAAAAAATGAAGACAAAGTCCGTTGTTCATTCTGTGGACGACGACCGGAAGAGGTGACCAGTATTATTGCAGGACCAGATGTCTATATCTGCGATATGTGTGTTTCAACTTCGATGGATATTATCCGCACCAATTTGTCATCTGCACGAACAAAAAAGATCAAGAACAAAGGTTTACTGACTCCGGCACAGATAAAATCTGCGTTGGATGAGTATGTGATCGGCCAAGATCAGGCAAAGAAAACATTGGCTGTTGCTGTGTACAATCATTACAAAAGGATTGATACACAGGAAATATTCCATGATCCAGAGAATGTTGAAATTGAAAAGAGCAACGTGATGCTCATCGGAACCACCGGAACTGGAAAGACATTGCTCGCGCAGACATTAGCGCGCATTCTTGATGTTCCGTTCGCTATTGCCGATGCAACAACATTGACCGAAGCAGGTTATGTCGGCGATGATGTTGAGACAATTCTTGTCCATCTTTTACAAAATGCAGAATATAACGTTGAACGTGCAGAGCGCGGAATTGTTTATGTTGACGAGATCGATAAGATCGCACGAAAAAGTGACAGCGCTTCCATTACGCGCGATGTTTCCGGTGAAGGTGTTCAGCAGGCGTTGCTTAAAATTTTGGAAGGAACTGTTGCCGGTGTCCCACCGAAAGGTGGACGGAAACATCCTGAACAAAGTCTTATCAACATCAATACGAAAAATATTCTGTTTATTTGCGGCGGTGCATTTGAAGGTTTGGAAAAAATCATATCACGCCGCGTTCATAAAAATGCAATCGGTTTCGGTGCAGATATTAAAAGTAATAAAGAAAAAGCGGGCGATGCGTATCTGCAATTAGCTGAACCGGATGATCTGTTAAAGTTTGGATTGATCCCGGAATTCATCGGTCGTCTCCCCGTCTTAACGACACTTCATTCGCTGGATGAAAAAGCATTGATGAACATTTTAACAGAGCCCCGAAATGCTATCATTAAACAGTTCAAAAAATTATTCAAATACGAAGGGGTTGAACTCGATTTTGAAGAGGCGGCATTGCATCAGATCGTTACAAAAGCAATTGCCAGAGGAACCGGTGCTCGCGCACTTCGTTCCGTTGTGGAAGATATCATGCGGGATATTATGTATGAACTCCCTTCAAAATCCAACGTGACGAAATGCGTCATTACAAAAGAAACTGTTGAGAAGAAAAAAGAACCGATCTATGTTTTGGAAGAACGAAAATCGGCGTAGAACATTTACGGCAGAAAGTGAGAAATTAAAAATCCCGTCTTTGAGACGGGATTTTTTTTATTGCTCATATGCATTATATCTTTCTCTTAATCCCAATCTTTGCATTGAGCGACTCGGTTAGGCGCACGACACGTGTTACATTTTTTCAACAATTGAACGTTTCGATTCCCTTTTGCCAATTAGCATCGCCGCGATTGTCACTGCATTATAAATCAAAGGAACATACCACCAACTTTGCTTATGAGCCCGAATAATGAAATAGCAGCATATTGCTATTATCAGATGATGAAGAAGATATGCTATAATTCCAACGATCGCGACTTGCTCGTTCGACTCGCCAACGCCAAAGAGTACTAATGAAGCCCAATGAGTGCAAATAAAGCTAAAACGCCAGCCGGAATATTCTTCGGAAATAAAATCAATCTTTCTGTGTCCACTCTATAATGCTGACGTTGCGCTTAACAACGTATTACAATGTCGTGAGCGGCAGCTGACTGATTTTTATAATCTGATTATTTTGTACAAAGAGCTGCGCGACAGATAGACGGGGTATTACACGTCACCCGATACACTATTGATGCGACCGAGAATCATACCGCTAACCGCCCCAATGAAGCCTGCAACAAGAATAGGACCGCCGAAATATATTAACGATCCGGGCCCTTCGACAGCAATCAGAATAATGCAGACTGCACCGATCGCTAACACCATTGCCGCAATCGGTGGTAATAGTGGGCTGTTCGATTTCACATTTTGTCGTGTGATCAAGAACTGGCAGACCGCACAATAAATTGCTACGGCCACACCTGCGCCGATCCTCTCCATCACCGGATTCTGGCCAGGCACTTCGAATGGTTCTGCACCGATAATACCGATGAACGGAGTAAGGAGTCCGAGACCAATGCTTTTCAAGATTTGTTTCATTATAAATTCTCGTTATTGTTTTTGCAATGAAAGACCAGACATCGGAAATATTGCAAAGCCTGAACCGGTAAATAACGATCCAATCGTTGCATTGGTGCCGATAAGATTAAACGGTGCGCTTATTTCCTTTTCATCAGTTTTATCTGCCGAAAATATTTTTCCAATGAGTTTACCATTAAAGCGATAATCGGTTGCAAGGTTAAACGTTTTTCCAAACCACCCTCTGTTTTTTTCAATTGAGCAGTTTTGGAGAACTGCGTCGCCAACTGTACCGGAAACGATCCCTTTCTCATCAACCACAATGGATATTGTGACAGTGTCACCTGGAAATTGGTATTTTCCGTTTTCATCTTCGAGCCGTACTTTTAAATATTGCTTTCCGCTCCACACCCCTTGTAATTCTTTAGGAACACGCCATTCGTCGCAAGACGATAATACGACAAGGCACAATACACTGGTTATTACCAAAGAAATATTTATTTTCGATGTTTTCATAGTTTTTCAACTCCGGTAGGTGTAAGGGATTGGGATCCACGATAAAAACAATATGCAACTGAACTGAGCGGCAAACTAACAACAAGAGCTGTAATGACTTGATAGAAAGTAAAACCGGGTCGAGCAAAAAACATAATCGCCACCAATGCAACGACGGTAAGAACAGCAAACGCAATGGCACTGATAAATGGTTTTTTCTTCCCCAACACCCCCAAAGCAAGAATGATAAATGCGGGAATTGATTCCACTAACGCGTTTAGAGAAAAACCGTTTTCTGCAAAATAAAACAACATCATAAGCAAGCCAACACCAAGAGTAATTCTTACTGCGGTCTCGAGATAATTCTTTATCAGCATGATTCCCGAAAGCCCGCGCGCAGCAAGCGCAACGATAAGAAGAACGTTAAAATCATCGGAAGGTTTTCCTTCCATTCTATTTTTTACGATAAAGATTATTACCGTGAAAATAACAACAGTGAGAGCAAGGTTTCCTGAACGATACTGGATGAGCATTTGTCGTTCATCCGCATGTTTTACTGCAACACCAAGAGCATATAATGTTGGCCGCAACATATAGGAAGCAACCATAATAAGTAAGAATGAATCATTCTTTGTAATGGTAAAAAGTGCAATACTCAACACAAAAATGCCTGTCGCCCACCACGTAATGGAATCCCGGTTATTCATAATCTTTTTCCTCCAGTTCAAATAATTGATCAACCGTTGTTTGTAAATTTTTTGCAAGAAGCAAAGCGAGTTTCACAGATGGACTATAATCACCACTTTCGATGGCAATAATTGTCTGCCGTGAAACATTCACTCGTGCGGCTAGCTCTTGTTGGCTTAGCTCGCCGTTATTGAATCGATGTTTACGTAAATTAGTTTTCATAATTTTTTCATTAATTGACTATTCAAAGGTATGATATATTTTACAATATGTCAAGTATGCTTTACATTTTGTATAATATAGCATACATAAGTGTTTGGTTAGACTGTATTTAATGTTCACATAATTCCATATCGATTTTGATTAAAAGGGGGAGGATTGCATCTGATCGTAAGAAAAACGATTGCTAGAGGAATTGGCGTGCGTTCCGTTCCATTGTTTAAGATATCATGCGGGATATTAAGTGCGAACTTCCTTCAAAATCCATGTAACAAAATGTGTAATAACGAAGGAAACTGTTGAGAAGAAAATAACCGATCTATATGTTGGAAGAACGAAAATCGGTGTGGGCTATTAATCGAAAAATCTCTAAGGCAGAAAGAGTAAAAATAATTTCATAACAACTTATTCATTTCCCACAACCCAGCTGACGGCAACGATTGCTGCGGTTTCAGTTCTCAATCTCCTTCTTCCGAGTGAGACCTGTACAAATTGTGATTTCTCTGCATGAATGATCTCTTCATCCGTAAAACCACCTTCCGGTCCTATAACAATCAATACGGAACGGGGCGGTTTGCGGTGTTTCAATGCTTCGGAAATAAAAATAACATGATCTGTCCGTTCATACGGAATAAGTTTGCAGTCATACTGTGAAGAATTAGAAATAATATCACTGAAATCCATCGGTGGTAGAACTTTGGGTAGTATGCATCGTCCGGATTGTTTCATTGCAGCAAGTGCAATGTTGTTCCAGCGGTCTTCTTTTGGAGAGCGCGCAATGGTACGCGTTGTTTGTAATGGAATAATTGTCCGCACACCAAGTTCCGTTGCTTTTTCGATCAACCAATCCATCCGTGAAGGATTCTTCAATTGTGCAACCGCAAGTGTCACTTCAATATCCGGCTCGTGATGGTGATGATGTTCATACAGAATTTCACACTCGATCATTTCCGGCGCGACAAGACGGATGACAACTTCATACGCTTTTCCTGCTCCATCTACCACCCAAATCAAATCTCCTGGTTGCTTTCGCAACACACGTGAAATGTGACGCGCTTCTTCACCTTCGATCGCTACATGCTGATCGAGAATATATTCTGCGGGAATGTAAAAATATTCGCTCATAGTTTGTTGAGTAGATAAGTGGTTGAGTATCTGAGTCGTCGAGGAAAGTAATAATACGGTTGAGAACAATGTTTCATTTCAACTACTTTATTACTCATCTACTCAACGGTTTCTTACAGCGCCGCTCCAATATCCAAGATCAATTCTCCCTTAGAAATATTTTTCCTATATGGAATTCCGAATTCAACACGCACCACAGCACTATACGCTAATAAAAAATGAAGACCAGCTCCATAGCCTGAATAAATATTGCTAAGCGAGACCGAATTCTTTCTCATCCAGGTAGCTCCCGCATCGGCAAATACGGCAACGTTAACAGCATACCGAAAATCGCGAAACTGTTCAAACGGAATAAAATCATATCGAATATATCGCGGAGAAATAATCGGGTAATGTGCTTCAATCGTAGAACCGGCGATCTGCTCACCTTCCAGGATCGTATTGAAATGACCACGGATCCGTTCACTATATCCGAAAAA
>CAYHFN010000049.1:11811-25520 GCA_964355925.1 uncultured Chitinophagaceae bacterium | reverse complement strand
TGACATTTGTTGCAGCTTTGTTCGTTGGTGTTAATGCCGATACAAAAATTATTCAAAATATTCTTTTTACCGACATATCGGATGCCGCGACCTTCAATGTATTCTTCGCGCTCCCAATTCCAGTGGGAAGATTTCATCACTTCCGTGTGGCGTTCGTTATGGCAGTCTATACATGCGGCGGTAACATCCTGCGGTTTACCAAATGTTCTTTTCAGTTGTGAAAATTTGGAATGATCGACGGATGGTTTTTCTTTTTTGAATTGAGTCTTTAGTTCTGATAGAGGAGTTGGTTCGACTTCTTTTTTTGTGATCGTAGCTATAAAAATGAGAGCAATGATTGCTATAGTGAGCATCGGAATGATGAATCGTTTCATATGATATTTTGATAAGTATTCATGGATTTTTATTCCTCAAGAAACAGCTCCCGCAGCGACTTCATCATTCACCGGGGAGTGTTTCAAGAGTTGTTCTGATTGAACAATTGAAATTTTTGTGATCTGTTCTTTTATATTTCCGCAGTTGCTGGAAAGCTTATAGACTTCGCATAATCTGCAATCAAGTTCAGCACAAACGGAATGCACGTGTTTGTATGTCCAGCATCCGCCAAGATGATTCTTGTATGCAGGGCATACGGTTCGCTCTTCAGTAGAGCATTTAATAATATCCCAGCAAGGAATCATTCCGTGAAGACGTTTCATACCGCCGATACTGATCTTGTCTTCATTGATCGCTTTTCGAATACATCGAAGGCGTTCAATATCCGAATCCGAGTAGATTCTCTGATTTCCCTCGGTTTTTGAGATAATGATCAAGCCTTCACTTTCATACAACCGAAGAGTTTGGACGGAGACATCGAGCATTCGTGCTGCAGTTCCAATAGGATAAATTGGATTGTTCTGATTTTTTGTTGTCATAGCTACATTTATAATTAGCAAGTTATATGCCATTAAAAAACGGGGTTATTTCAATGAATTAAAATTGAAACTTCCCCTTTTTGACAAAATTCATTTTTTGATTCTTACCAATGGAAACGAATCAAATATATTCCTTAAAAATTATGGTATTTTTCGCTATTTTACATACGTACAGTGGCACTTAAATTGTAGTTAATGATTTCAAATATCAATTCACTTAAATAAGAAAGGAAATGCAATGCCTAAATATGTATATAGCTTTGGGGGTGGTCGTGCCGAAGGTAAAGCTGAAATGAAAAATCTTCTTGGTGGAAAAGGAGCAAATCTTGCCGAAATGGTCAAGATCGGACTTCCGGTTCCTGCCGGATTCACTATCTCTACAGAAGTTTGCACGTACTATTACGACCACAAAAAAACACTTCCAAAATCATTGGACAAAGAAGTTCGTGCCGCGATAAAAAAAGTTGAAAAGGCAATGGGCGCAAAATTTGGTGATGTGAAAAATCCGTTATTAATGTCTGTTCGTTCAGGCGCACGCGCTTCGATGCCGGGAATGATGGATACAATTTTGAATCTTGGAATTAATGATGCCGTTGCTGAAGGCCTTGTAAAGAAAACCGGCAATCCACGTTTTGTTTATGATTCATATCGTCGCTTCGTTCAAATGTATGGCGATGTTGTTCTTGGATTGAAACCGGTTCACAAAGATGAGATTGATCCGTTTGAAGTGATCATTGAAGAGAAGAAAAAAGAAAAAGGTGTTCATCTTGATACCGATCTTTCCGCAGATGACATGAAAGATTTAATTGTGAAGTTCAAAAAAGCGGTGAAAGAAAAGACCGGACATGATTTTCCGCAAGACCCAATGAAACAATTGTGGGGAGCAGCGGGTGCTGTGTTCAATTCATGGAACAACGACCGTGCAATTGCCTATAGAAAAATGTACGACATACCGGTAGCATGGGGAACTGCGATAAATATTCAATCCATGGTCTTCGGAAATATGGGTGAAGATTCAGGAACAGGTGTTGCGTTTACCCGCGATGCTGCAACGGGTGAGAATGTGTTCTATGGTGAATATTTAATGAACGCTCAAGGCGAAGATGTTGTTGCCGGAACACGTACACCGCTTCCAATCTCCGATCTTGCAAGACAAAATCCAAAAATCTACAAAGAGCTCGATAAGATCCGTTTGAAACTCGAAAAACATTATCGAGACATGAACGATATTGAGTTCACCATTCAACAAGGCAAACTGTATATGTTGCAATGTCGTACCGGAAAACGTACCGCATTTGCAGCGATCAAAATTGCAGTTGATATGGTAACAGAAAAACTTATCACCGACAAAGAAGCACTCGAAAGAATCGATCCTGAACAACTCAATCAATTGCTCCGTCCGATTTTTGATCTGAAGGAAAAAGATGCAGCAGTGAAAAATGGCCGCTTGCTTGCAAAAGGATTGAACGCCGGTCCCGGTGCCGCTACCGGTCGTGTTGTATTTAATGCGCCGGATGCCGAAGAGTGGAAGAGCCGCGGAGAGAAAATTATTCTTGTTCGTATTGAAACTTCGCCGGAAGATATTAAAGGGATGGATGCTTCCGAAGGTATTCTAACGGCACGCGGTGGAATGACTTCACATGCGGCACTTGTTGCGCGCCAAATGGGAAAAGTTTGCGTTGCAGGCTGTTCGGAATTAAACATCGATTACACATTGCACACAATGGTTGTAAAAGGAAAAACAATTAAAGAAGGCGATTGGATTTCTTTGGATGGAACAACGGGCGAAGTGTTTGAAGGTAAAATTCCAACGAAACCTTCAGAAGTTCTTCAAGTTCTTGTTGACAAAACTCTCGATCCTAAAAAGGCTCCTATTTATCAAACCTATGCAAAAGTTATGGTGTGGGCAGATAAATATCGTAAGTTGAACATTCGTACCAATGCCGATCAGCCGGATCAAGCGATCAATGCCGTCGCATTTGGCGCTGAAGGAATTGGACTTTGCCGTACAGAACACATGTTCTTTGGCGAAGGAAAAATTGGTCCAATGCGCGAAATGATTCTTGCAGAAAATGTTGAAGACCGGAAGAAAGCACTGGCAAAATTATTGCCGTTGCAACGCGAAGACTTTGCAGGGATCTTTGAAGCAATGAACGGCCGACCTGTTACAATTCGTACAATTGATCCGCCGCTTCATGAATTTGTTCCGCACGAAGAAAAAGAACAGCGCGAATTAGCGCAAGCTATGGGCGTAAGTTATGAAAAAGTGAAACGCCGGGTTGCGAGTCTTCATGAATTCAATCCAATGTTAGGTTTCCGCGGATGCCGTTTGGGAATAATCTATCCTGAGATTACCGAAATGCAATCGCGCGCAATTTTTGAAGCAGCGGCACAAACCCAGGCAAAAGGGATTAAAGTTCTTCCTGAAGTTATGATTCCGCTTGTTGGAAATGTGAAAGAATTAGCTGATCAAGAAAAAATTGTACGTCGTGTTGCCGCAGAAGTAATGGCGGAAAAGAAGGTAAAATTCCCATATCTCGTAGGAACAATGATCGAAGTTCCGCGCGGTGCCGTTACAGCGGATGCAATTGCAAAAGTTGCTGAGTTCTTCTCTTTCGGAACGAACGACCTGACGCAAACCACTATGGGTATGAGCCGCGACGATTCGTCAAGTTTCTTGGTACCGTATGTTGCACGCGAAATCTATGGAAAAGATCCGTTCGAAGTTCTTGACCGCGACGGTGTTGGCGAGTTGATGAAAATTGCGATCGAAAAAGGACGCAAAACCCGACCGACATTAAAAGTTGGAATTTGCGGCGAACATGGCGGAGATCCTTCATCGGTTGAATTCTGTCATCAGATCGGAAACAACTATGTCAGTTGTTCACCTTTCCGTGTTCCTATTGCAAAACTTGCCGCGGCACGTGCAGCGTTGAAAGATTTGAAAAAAGGAAAAAAATAAGATGTACTGGTAAATGTTCAATATCGTGTTCTTATCACTACAGATGGTGATGGGAACACGATTTTTTTTAAGGAGAGGATCATGAAGTCAAAAGAACGAATGTTCAATGCTATTGAAGAAACCATTAAAGAAATTGCATCGATGCAAGATAGTGTTATAAAACTTACACGAGAGATCCACGAACTTCACGTGGCAAAAGAACATGAAGCAAAGATAGCAGCGATGAAAGTACAGGTCGGAACGCTTTCAACCAAACTTCAAGCAATGCAGGAATTTCTTTATTCGTGCGAACGTCCGACCCATCATCAGGAAAATCGAATGACGGAAATTGATGTTGCTTCATAATAGTGTTAGGTGAAATTACATGAAAAAAATATTTTTGTTATCGATCCTGTTTTCAACCTTGCTGGTTGCTCATGCTTCGTACACAGCTTATTCCGGTGCAGCTGGTAGCAAAGGAACGTGTGCTTCATCTTGTCACGGAAGCGGAACTGGAACAATAACTGTCACTGGACTCCCAGCAACGTATGTGCCGTTGACAATATACACGATTACAGTGAAACACAACGGGGGATCGACAATCTCAAATTTCAATGCTTCATCGCGTAAAGGAGCAACCACAACAACAGCCGGAACATTTACCGCTTCGACAAATTCTGCATTATATTCCGTTGCCGGTAGCGAAAGCGGAGTTCGAGCAAGCGTTAATAATATTGATGAGGCGGTCTTTAAATGGACAGCTCCGGCAGCGGGGAGTGGAGAAGTAAAAATGTATTTAAGCGGATTGCAAGGCAGTAAAAGCGGTGCGACAACAAAAATTATTTTAAGTATTTTGGAAAGTGTTACAGGAGTTTCAGGAACAAAAGAGGGTATAGATTCTTTTGTACTGAATCAAAATTATCCAAATCCATTTAATCCTGTTACAGTGATCAATTATCAATTAGCAGTGACCAGTCATACGTCGCTGAAAGTGCTTGATATTCTTGGAAAAGAAGTTGCGGTGTTAGTGGATGAAACAAAAGAAGCGGGAAATTATTCTGTAAAGTTCGACGGAACAAAATTGTCATCAGGGATATATTTTGCGAAACTAACTTCAGTGGGAAAATCTCAAATAAAAAAATTAATGTTAATGAAATAGCTCTCTCATTCATTGTAACACGGTGGAGATACTGTGCAGTTAACAAAGACGAAATATTACGAATAACAAACCCGCTTATAAGCGGGTTTGTTATTTCAGACCAATTTATCGGCGAATGGCTTCTCTTATTTAATATATCTCATTATGAAACCTTCTATGAAAAAAAATATGTTAATTCTTTTCCTGGCAATTCCACTTTTTGCACAGTTGACTCCTGTTAAAGTTGCCGAAATTGAATACCAGGCGCTTCCATTCAGCGTCCGAACAGAAAATTCCGGCATTTATGCAATCTCAACATTCACCGTTTCAAACAACAAAATTAGTATTGTGACTTCGGATCGGGATGAAAAGTATGACATCCAAAATGACGGGTCACTGAAAAGCCAATCCGATTCGGACAGAAAGAATCGTGAAGTATTCTCAGCGGAATCTCTTCATCACGATGGTCATTCGCTTGCTGATGACCGCAATGGTAGTTACTCAGATGCATCCGGAAAACGATTGTCGCTTCGCACGATAGGAAGAAATAGTTTAACGATTTCCTCTAATTTATCCGGATTGCAAAAGGAGATCCGTTTACCATTTTCTGGTGATCTTGCGTATGCAGAACTAATTGGCATCGACACATCCGGCAATCACTTTTTACTGATTGAGAGATATCTTTCTGAAATGCCGCTTAAAATTCAGCGCGAAGTTCTAACGCTTGATGCTGATGGTAATCGACTATCGACTCTAGAAATTCCCAATATTAAATATCTTTCAACCGATAAAGACTTTCGTATCGATGCTGAAGGAAAACTTTATCACATGATGACAACTGTTGACCGAATGATTATTTTCTGTTGGTCGGATCTTACGGTTTATCATAACGAACCAATTAGGTACTCTTCGGAGTATTCGTATTCACTTCACTATAATAGTTTTGTCACGACAGATGAATCGCCCGGAGAATCGGTACAGCAGCCCACTGCAATTGCGAGTCGTACTCTTGCGCTACGCATTGGCGAATCATATGCAATGCATAAATATGTCTGCGCGACGACAAACCTTTCTTCATCCGATGTAACAGCACCAGACGGTGATGTTGTTCGGACTCCGCCTTGGCTTCTTTCCGGAACGAATGCTCGGATACCGTACATGTGGGGTGGCTTCTCGTCAATAACACAATTCGATGCCGGATTGAAATCGGGAAAATTTGCAGGTGATATCAATACAAGCGGTGTCTCCTCGTATTCAGTCGGAGTCGACTGTTCCGGATTTGTTAGTCGTTGTTGGCAGATGACGTATCATTCCTCCACCAGTATGATGCCGTCGATTACAACACAGTATACAAGTTGGGATAGTCTGAAACCTGGCGATGCAATTCATAAGGTCGGTCACGTGCGGCTATTCATCGAACGATCAGCGAACGGAGGTTTTCGCGTTGTCGAATCAGCCGGACGAAATTGGGATGTGAGTTATTGGACATTTGCTCCTTCCGATCTACAAGGAGTCTATACACCGCGATTCTATAATTCTATGGAACCAAATTTTTCATTCCAACGTCCAGTGTTGACGAGAGTCATTACAAATGGCGGGAACAACGCCGCACTTACTTGGAATTGCGATACGACCGGATTGCTCGGTTACCGTATTTATACTTCAGTTGATGGAACCTTGTGGAATCTTTTAAAGAATGAATCTACCGTGGGGAAAGTATCCGGTATTGTTGTTCCAATGACCAACGATGCAGAATTCTACCGCATCACAAGCGTAAAAAATGATGCAGCAAAAACGGAAAGCGATTGGTCGAACGCCATGGGTGCATCACGAACCCGCGGTGCTTCACATTATCTTATTGTTGATGGACTTGAACGGCTCACCGCCAGCTGGCAGAGCTCAGCTCACACCTTTGCTATACGTTATGGTTCTGCTGTGAAGCGGGCAGGAGTGACCTTTTCTACAATGAAAAATTTTCTTTCGACAATTGACTCTCCTGCGTTCAATAATTATGATGGCGTCATCTGGTTTTTGGGTGACGAGGGAACGGCGCAGGAAACATTTTCTGCACAGGAGCAAGCACTGCTTAAGTCATATCTGAAGGATGGCAAAAAATTATTTGTTACAGGAAGTGAGATCGGTTGGGATCTGTCGCAGAACGGAACAGCAACGGACAAGGAATTTTATTCTGACTATCTTAAGGCAACGTACAAAACAGACAATGCATTGTCGAGTACGGTGAACGGTGTTGCGGACGGATTTTATTCAGGAGCCGCCTTTACTATTGGACAGGTGTATGTTGAGGATTCTCCTGACGAAATAGATGCTGTGAATGGCAGCACAGTCTGTCTGCGCTATGGCAACAATAAAGCTGCTGGGATTCAGTATGCAGGAACATTCGGAACATCCCAGACTCCCGGAAAAATAATTTATCTTTCGTTTGCACTCGAAACTGCTTCGAATGATACAACAGTAAGAGCGGTCATTAAGAACGCTATCGATTATTTGGAAGGTGGATCCACTGCCGTTCTTCTACGGAATGATCACAATACATTTCAATTTCAGCTTCAACAGAACTACCCAAACCCATTTAATCCTTCTACTGTGATCAGTTATCAACTATCAATGACCAATCACGTATCATTAAAAGTGTATGATGCGATTGGGAGAGAAATTGTAATACTGGTAAATGAAACAGAAGAAGCAGGAAGTTATTCTGTAAAGTTCGACGGTTCAAAATTATCAACCGGGATTTATTTTACACGATTGCAAAGCGGAGAAAAAATACAAATAAAGAAGATGACATTGTTAAAATAATCCTTAATGGCAACTGTGGAATCAAAACGGCGATCCTGATATTATTGAGGGGTCGCCGTTTTTCGTTTACGCACGGCACTGTGTTTTCAACAACTTGTGGAATTAAAGTCAAAAAACAGTTCCATTGTCAAAAAAAGCAACGTTGAATATATAAACTACCATTTCTCTTTTTGCAAAATAATTGAGTTTTATTCCCATAATCGGAAACCAGACCAGATTGTTCTGTCGAAATATTGAACTAAAACCAATAAAAAATTAGCACACTATTTGTAGTGCTATATTGTGATAGCATTGAAGATTTGTGCAATGCTATCTGAATAATTTCCTCCCACATCCACTACCATACGACTATGGCTCAAGTTGAAAAACAACAACATCCAAGCGGTGACAATCGTTTCAAACTATTAGATCGCGCGGTCACCAAACATCAAGGACGTGGCGACTCACTGATCGAAGTGCTCCACGTTGCGCAAGGGATCTTCGGTTATCTCGAAAACGATCTTCTTATCTACGTTGCCCATGCCCTAAAACTTCCGCTCAGTAGAGTATACGGCGTTGCAACGTTCTATCATTTCTTTAATTTAAAACCGAACGGTGAACATACCTTTGTGCTCTGCATGGGAACGGCATGTTATGTAAAAGGTGCAGAACATATTCAAACAGCATTGGAAGAACATCATCAATGTAAGTTCGGACAAACGACAAAAGATAACAAGATATCTTTCATCACCGCACGCTGTGTTGGGTCCTGCGGACTTGCACCGGTAGCAGTTTTGGATGATGCTGTTGTCGGCAAACTGAATCCGGAAGAATCAATTAAACGTGTTGAACAACTAAAGAATACTCCACGTGAGGTATTAGCATGACATTGGAAGATCTGCAAGAATTATCAGACAAAGAACAGCAGCGTCAATCGGAAAAGAAGCATCGCATTTTGTATTGTTCCGCTGCGGGATGTGCTTCATGCGGCAGTGAAAAAGTGAGTGATGCTTTAAAAACGAAAATCAAAGAACATGCACTCGAAAAAGAGTGCGAAGTGATCGGAACCGGGTGTCTCGGATTGTGCGGTGAAGGTCCACTCGTAAAAGTGCAAAGCGATAATACGCTCTATCAAAACGTTGATGTCCGCGTCGCAGAAAAAATCATCGAGTCACATATTCTGCACAATAAAAAAGTTGACCAGCATGTCACCGATACATCGGCGCCATTCTTTGCTTCACAGACAAAGATTGTCTTAGAAAATTGCGGTATGATCAATTCTGAAAGCATTGATGAATATATCGCCGCTCGAGGATACGAAGCGCTTGCCAAAGCAGTGACCGAAATGGAACCCGGTGACGTGATTGAAGAGATCCGTAAAAGTGGATTGCGCGGTCGTGGGGGTGCAGGATATTCCACAGGACTGAAATGGGGAATTGTCCGTAAAGCGCAAGGAGAACAAAAATATATTGTCTGCAATGCTGATGAAGGTGATCCGGGTGCATTTATGGATCGCAGTGTATTGGAAGGAGATCCGCACAGAGTGTTGGAAGGAATGGCAATTGCCGGACACGCGATTGGTGCGTCGCAAGGATATATTTATTGCCGCGCTGAATATCCACTGGCAATCGAACGATTGAAACTCGCGATCAAACAAGCGGAAAAGATGGGATTACTCGGCAACAGAATTCTTGAATCACAATTCAATTTCCGAATTGATATTCGAATCGGTGCCGGCGCATTTGTCTGCGGAGAAGAAACTGCGTTACTCCAATCGATTGAAGGGAAACGTGGAAATCCAAAACCTCGTCCGCCATATCCTTCAGAAAAAGGTTTGTGGGGAATGCCGACACTGATCAATAATGTGGAAACATTTGCGAACATTGCTCCCATCATACGAAATGGAAGCGAATGGTTCTCGAATATCGGAACGGAAAAAAGCAAAGGAACAAAAGTTTTTGCCCTTGCAGGAAATATAAAGAACACCGGTTTGATCGAAGTGCCGATGGGAATTCCTCTCCGCAAAATTATTTTTGATATTGGCGGTGGAACTCCCGACGGAACAGAATTCAAAGCAGCGCAAACAGGTGGACCTTCCGGCGGATGCATTCCAACAGAACATCTTGATCTTCCCGTTGACTATGAATCGCTTGCAAAAGTGGGTTCAATCATGGGAAGCGGCGGGTTGATTGTTATGGATTCAACTTCTAAGATGGTGGAAGTGGCGAAATTTTTTATGCAGTTCTGTATGGATGAATCGTGCGGAAAATGTATTCCGTGCAGAGTTGGTACTCGTCACATTTATGGGTTATTAGATAAGATCTCAAAAAAGAAAGCAACACAAGATGATATGGTGCTGTTGGAAGAATTATGTATGATGGTGAAAGAAACAAGTCTGTGCGGATTGGGACAGTCGGCGCCGAATCCTGTTCTTTCGACATTGCGCTTCTTTAAAAATGAATATGAAGAGCTGCTTCAGCCTGTAGAAACATATATGGGCGGCGATGCTGTGGTAGTAGATTTTGAAAAATATAAACCATGAAATAAAATCGTTGTCATTCCGTAGCGCAAGCCGGAATCCACTTCGAATATGAGACTATGCTAAATATTTTCTGGATTCCCGCTTTTGCGGGAATGACATTGATTTAAGAGACAACGAGTTCAAAAAAAAGTAAAAAATACAAGAGACAATTCTTATGGCAGTTAAAACATTAACAATCGATGGTCAACAATTCAGTGCGCAGGAAGGTGAATCGATCCTCACCGTTGCGCGACAGCATAAAATTCCAATTCCAACCCTCTGTCATTTGGAAGGATTGTCAACGGTCGGCGCATGTCGATTGTGCGTTGTGCAGATCGAAGGAATTCCAAAACTTCTGCCTGCCTGTACAACAAAAGTAGAAGAAGGAATGGTTGTTCAAACGACGAATGAAAAGTTGAACAAATATAGGCGAATGATCATCGCGCTTCTTGCGTCGGAAGGAAATCATGTCTGCGCAGTCTGTGTTGCAAACAATCATTGCGAGCTGCAGGATCTTGCGTATAGTGTTGGATTGGTGCGCGTTCGGTATCCGTATCTTTTCCCCAAAAAGACGTTGGATGCAACTCACAAAGAATATGTCATGGACCATAATCGTTGCGTTCTTTGTACCCGTTGTGTCCGTGTATGCGATGAAGTTGAAGGTGCGCACGTTTGGGATGTTGCCGGACGCGGGATCAATTGTGAGATTGTTACCGGATTGGATGATGATTGGGGAACTTCTGAGACTTGTACTGCATGTGGAAAATGCGTTATGGTCTGTCCGACCGGAGCATTGTTTGATAAAGGTTCAACAGTATCTGAAATGGAAAAGAAAAAAGGATTTTTGAAATATATCATCACCGCGCGTCAGAAAAAAGAATGGATTTCAATTGCCAATGAATAGAGATTATTAATGCATCGAGAAATCTTAGTTTTGTCTTCTATAGTAAAACGAAATTCCTCACTGAGTTCGGAAAGACAATTAAGAAGCATTTTTACAAGAAAGTAAATAATGAAAAATATTTACGAACGAAATATCTCATCGGAAGAAGCGCGGCAAGGGTACTTTCTTGTGTTGAAAAATAAACTTTCATTCTTTCCGGAAGAAGGGTCGACATTTTCTATGAAGAATGGACCGACGAAAAAGAAAGTCAAGATAGAATCATATCACTGTGAGTGCCAGGGACCCGATAAACCACACGAGCATTATTTTGTAAAATGGTCCGGTTTGGCAAAGGGTGACCATTTGATAATAAAAAGAGTAACAAATGACCAACAATTATATTCATTTCGAATTGAAGAGAATTTATGAGTGCAAATAATAGCAAACCACGTATTGCAACAGTATGGCTCGGCGGATGTTCCGGCTGCCACATGTCATTTCTGGATCTTGATGAACGATTGATCGAACTGGCGGATAAGGTCGATTTTGTTTTTTCACCAATCGCTGATGTCAAAACATTCCCCGAGGATGTTGATGTAACATTGGTTGAAGGCGCAGTATCAAATGACGAGAATGAAGAGATGGCTCATCGTGTGAGAAAAAATTCAAAATATGTCATCTCCTTTGGTGATTGTGCAACGACCGGTAATGTTACCGCAATGCGGAACCGGTTTACGAATGAAGAACTGATCAACCGCGCGTACGGTGAACTTGCAGACATTTGTAATTCGGTTCCAAACGATCATACATTGATCGCAAAATTACTGGAACAGGCAATTCCGTTGCACCACGTTATTCGTGTTGATGCGTTCTTACATGGTTGTCCACCCACGCCGGATGAGATCTGGTTTGCAATCAACGAATTGCTGCAAGGACGCATTCCAATATTTAAAACACAATTTTTACGATACGGTTAAAATATCAGTTGTATTCAAATTGAATTAATTCACCACAAAGGCACTAAGACATTAAGGATTAACAATATCAAATCATAGCGGCTTAGCGACTTTGGGGATAAAAATAGAGAAAAATATGTCGAATGTTATAACAATATCACCGGTAACACGAATTGAAGGTCACGCGAAAATCACCATCCACCTCAACTCAAAAGGGGAAGTGGAGGATGCTCGATTTCACGTCAATGAATTCCGCGGTTTTGAAAAATTTTGTGAAGGGCGCCTTGTATGGGAAATGCCAGGAATAACATCGCGAATTTGCGGCATTTGCCCCGGAAGCCATCTTGTTACATCAGCAAAAGCGGGAGATGATATTCTTGCGATCGGAATTCCGGAGACAGCGGAGAAACTCCGCCGAATATTGACACTTGGACAATGGGTTCAATCCCACGCCCTTAGTTTCTTTCATTTATCGTCTCCCGATTTCTTGTTAGGATTTGAAGCCGATCCTGCGGTGAGAAATATCTTCGGGTTGATGCAGCACGATAAAGATTTTGCCCGACGTGGAATTCGACTTCGCAAGTTCGGTCAACAGATCATTGAGTTTCTTGGCGGACGAAGAATTCACACGCCATGGGCAGTTGCCGGTGGAGTTCGTGAACCGTTCACAAAAGAAGAGCAAGAAAAACTCCTCGAATGGTATCCCGAAGTGAAGGAGACGGCGCTTCTTGCTGTTGATGTCATCAAAAAAACTCACGAAAAATTTCATTCAGAAATACCGAGCTTTGGAAATTTCCATTCTCTCTATGTAGGACTCGTCGGTCCCAAAGGTGAAATGGAATACTATGGCGGAACATTGCGAATAATGGATAGCGGCGGAAATATCATTGCAGACAATATCGATCCGCGTGAATACTATAAACACTTTGGCGAAGCTAGCGAATCGTGGTCGTATTTGAAATTTCCATATTACAAACCGCTCGGATACCCGAACGGAATCTATCGCGTTGGTCCATTGGCGCGATTGAATATTTGTGATTCTATTGAAACTCCCCTTGCGGAAAAAGAACGAAAATTGTTCAAACAATTGGCGCCGAAAATGGAATCGGTGAACAATTCATTCTATTACCATTACGCGAGAATGATCGAAACAGTGTTTGCTGTTGAAAAAATTGAAGAGCTGCTGCACGATCCCAGTATTCTCGGAAAGCATGTAAGATCAAAAGCGGAGATCAATCGATTGGAAGGAGTTGGCTTTGCAGAAGCACCGCGCGGAACGCTATTCCATCATTACAACGTTGATGAAAATGGCGTGATACAAAAAGTGAATATGTTAATTGCCACTGCGCAAAATAATATGGCTATGAATCGTACTGTAAAACAGATCGCAATGCGATTCATTGACGGAAAGAAAATTACCGAGCCGATATTGAACAGAGTTGAAGCAGGTATCCGGTGTTACGATCCTTGTTTAAGCTGCTCTACTCATGCAGCAGGAGAAATGCCGTTGTGGATAGAACTGATTGATGAAAATGGAAGCATCATTGACGAGATGAAGCG
>CAYHFN010000049.1:0-11711 GCA_964355925.1 uncultured Chitinophagaceae bacterium | reverse complement strand
GGGAATTGGTCAAAGTTCAAAACATTGTGGGTAACGATACTTTGCGGTATCGGTCATGTGGGGAGCACGATTGTTTTAGGATTCTTGGGAATCGCATTCGGCTATTCTGTATTTCATTTGGAAAGTATTGAATCATATCGTGGAGATATTGCCGGTTGGCTCTTGCTGTTGTTTGGTCTTTTGTATATGGTGTGGGGAATTCGACGTGCAATTTTAAATAAACCGCATAGTCACACACACATTCATCACGATGGCTCGATGGAATTACATTTTCATGACCATGAAAAAGAACATGACCACAATGAGAATAAATCTTCAATGCGAATTTGGATCATCTTTACAATTTTTGTTTTTGGTCCGTGCGAACCGTTGATCCCGGTCTTGATGTACCCTGCAGCCCGTGGAACGATTACAGATGTGATCCTTGTCTGTTCGGTATTCAGTATTGCCACAATCGCTACAATGTTAACGATCGTCTTTAGCGCATTGTATGGTATGTCGTTTGTGTCGATGAAAAAAATGGAGCAGTATAGTCACGCTCTTGGCGGTTTCGCAATATTCATGTGCGGAATTGCCGTTCAATTTTTAGGACTGTAAAAAATATGCACGAACTATCGATTGCCGATAATATTGTAGAGATCATTCGTCAAAACGTTGCGAAAGAACGGTTGAGCAGTGTGAGATCGGTATTTTTAAAAGTGGGCAGGTTTTCCGGAGTTGTCCCCGATTCGTTGGAATTTGCATATCAAGCAATCACTGCTTCAACGGATCTTGAACGGTCGTCGCTCGTTATTGAAAATATTCCTTTTATCATCCACTGCGCAGAATGTAAGAAAGATTCCACAGGTGAAGAAGGTATTTCTATTTGTCCGTTGTGTGGAAGCATAGACACAACAATAATTTCCGGAAAAGAATTACAAATTAAAGAAATTGAATTGGATGATAATAATCAGGAGCAGACATGAGCATCCTAACGATTGAACGAAAAGTGTTGGAAAAAAATGATGTTGTGGCAGAGCAAAATCGAAAACTTTTTGCGAAGAACGATCTCTTTGTTATCAACCTCGTCAGTTCACCCGGTTCGGGAAAGACAAGTATTTTAGAACGGACGCTCGAATATCTCAGCTCGTCGCTTCGAGTTGCTGTGGTAGAAGGAGATGTGCAGACTGATTTTGATGCACAACGCATTGCAAAGTATAATGTTCCGGTAGTTCAAATTGTAACGAACGGCGGCTGCCATCTTGAAGCGAAACTTGTACAGGATTCGCTTTCCACATTTGTGCTAGAAAATGTTGATCTCCTGGTGATTGAAAATGTCGGCAATCTTGTTTGTCCTGCAAATTATGATCTGGGTGAAGCGATGAAAGTTGTTGTTGTCAGCACAACGGAAGGTGACGACAAACCGTTGAAATATCCCGGAATGTTCCACAATGCTTCGGTGCTGATGGTCAATAAGATCGATCTCGTTCCGTATGTTAATTCAAATCCCGAAGTGATCAAAAAGAATGCCTTGCAAATTAATCCGGCTTTAAAAATATTTGAAACATCCTGCACAACGAATAAAGGAATTCCAGAATGGTGCGAGTGGTTGAGAAGTCAGACGAAAAAACGGAACGCGTAAAAGTTATTATTCGCGGTGCGGTGCAAGGGGTCGGATTCCGTCCATTTGTGTATCGTCTTGCATCCGATTTAAAACTGAACGGCTGGGTTTCCAATACTTCTCAGGGTGTTATTATTGAGGCGGAAGGAACACAGAGTGTTCTTCAAATATTTCTGTCAAAGATACAATCCGAAAAACCGCGGCATTCATTCATCCAAAGTACTGAAACCTCATTTCTCGATCCCACAGGATATACTGATTTTACCATTCAGCAAAGTGTTTCAACTGAAGAACCAACGGCATTGATTTTACCGGATATTGCTGTGTGCGACGAGTGCTTGAAGGAAATGGTAGATCCGACAAATCACCGTTATCAATATCCCTTCATCAATTGCACGCATTGCGGACCCCGCTATTCCATCATACAATCTCTTCCGTACGATCGTCCGAATACTACAATGAAAAAATTTGTGATGTGTTCTGATTGCGAAATGGAATACAACAATCCGAATGATCGCCGGTTTCATGCTCAGCCAATTGCTTGTCCAAAGTGCGGACCGCGTATAGAATTATGGGAAAGTGACGGAACGACTATTGGTTCACAACATGAAGCTCTTCAAAAAGCAGCCACAGCGTTAAAGAACGGGAAGATTGTTGCCTTAAAAGGATTGGGAGGATTCCAATTATTAGTTGATGCAACAAATGATGATGCGGTGCAACGATTACGATCTCGAAAACACCGCGAAGAAAAACCATTCGCAGTGATGTTTCCGTCAATGGAATGCATTCATTCTGATTGTGTCGTATCTGATTCCGAAGAAAGATTACTACTTTCATCGGAATCCCCTATTGTGTTATTAAAATCCAAAAGAAGGAGTCATTGCCAAGAGCGCAGTGATAGTGCAATCTCCTCAGCTATATCCGATTATGTCTCTCCGCATAATCCGTATTTCGGCGTGATGCTTCCGTACACACCGCTTCATCATTTATTAATGAAAGAATTGAATATTCCGATTGTTGCGACCAGCGGAAACATTTCCGATGAACCGATGTGTATTGATGAACATGAAGCATTGAGAAAACTAGGAATGATTGCAGAACTCTTCCTCGTTCATGATCGTCCGATCCATCGGTATGTGGATGATTCGATTGTACGAATTGTGTTGGATCGAGAAATGATGATCCGGCGCGCGCGCGGATATGTTCCGCTGCCGATCATTATCAAATCATTCACCGATGAACCGATCATTGCTGTCGGCGGACACTTGAAGAACACTATTGCAGTGCAAAAAGAAAATATGATCTTCGTCAGTCAGCATATCGGCGATCTTGAAACCATTCCTGCGCTCGATTGTTTTAAACAGACAATCGATGATATTGAGAAATTGTACAAAGTCCATCCAACAACAATTCTGCATGATCTGCATCCGAACTATGTCTCAACATCGTATGCTCAACAAATGAATGGCGAGAAAAAATCATTCCAGCATCATTTTGCTCATATTGCGTCCTGCATGGCGGAGAATGAACTGAATGAGCCGTTGCTTGGAATTGCATGGGACGGTACCGGTTACGGCACCGATGGAACGATTTGGGGAGGAGAATTCATTGAATTTGATGGAGACAAATTCTCTCGTGTTGGTTCGTTCAAGCCTTTTCGATTACCGGGAGGCGACGCTGCGATTAAAGAATCGATTCGCAGTTCGGTTGGAATGTTGTATGAAATATTTGGCGATAGACTATTTGAATGTGAGCCTGTAAAGAATTCAATGTCCGAAAAAGAACAACGGTTGATCCTGCAAATGATGAAACTCGAAATTAATTCTCCTCTGACTTCAAGTGTTGGCAGAATGTTTGATGCAGTCGGTGCTCTGCTAAATTTGCAGCATCGTGCAAACTTTGAAGGACAAACTGCAATGCAGGTAGAATTTTCTGCTCAACTAAGCAGCGATAAGATTATTTATCATTATTCTATAATGCAATCTGATTCTCTTTGCTTTGTTGTCAATTGGGTAGATATGTTAGCGGCAATTTTGAAAGACATACAAAATAATGTCGCTGTAAAGGATATTGCAAAACGATTCCATAATACTTTGATTGAAATCATTGTTGCTATTGCGATGAGAGTAAACAAAAAGAAAGTTCTTCTTTCAGGCGGATGTTTCCAAAATACGATCTTATTGGAAGGTGTTGTACTTCAACTGCGGGAAAATGGATTCACTCCGTATTGGCATCAACGCATTCCGACGAATGATGGCGGGATTTCCGTTGGACAAATTTATATGCATCAATTACTGTACCTTAAAAATAGGAACGTCACACTGAACGAAGTCGATGTGTGACAATTTTTCAAAACGTAGATCGAGAAAATTATGTGTTTAGCAATCCCTGGTAAAGTTGAAATGTTCGAAGGAGAATCGTATCCTAAAATGGGGAAAGTGAATTTCGGTGGGATCCGTAAAGTGATCTGTTTTGAAATGCTTCCCGAAGCAGCCGTGAATGATTATGTGCTTGTCCATGTCGGTTTTGCCATTAGTATTGTGGATGAGGAAGAAGCGAAAGAGACGCTCCAAATGCTGGGAATGGATGAAGTGAAGAAAGAACTGGAAGGGGAAGTATGAAGTATCTCGATGAATATCGCGATCCTGTGATGGCAAAAAAACTTTCCGAAAAGATCCACACCGTTACATCGAAGCCGTGGACGATTATGGAAATTTGCGGTGGTCAGACTCATTCCATCGTAAAATCCGGTTTAGAAAAATTACTTCCTGCCTCGATCTCAATTGTTCATGGACCCGGATGTCCCGTTTGTGTTACCCCGTTGGATATTATTGAAAAAGCCGTTTTAATAGCTTCAAAACCGAATGTGATTTTCACATCGTTTGGTGATATGCTTCGCGTTCCAGGAAATTCTACCGACCTTCTTCATGTAAAAGCGAGCGGAGGAGATGTTAGGATCGTTTATTCCCCGCTTGACGCAGTAACCATTGCTCAAAAAAATCCTGAAAAAGAAATTGTCTTTTTTGCTGTTGGATTTGAAACAACTGCGCCGGCAAACGCAATGGCGGTGTGGCACGCGCACAAAAATAATGTAAAGAACTTCTCTATCCTTTGTTCACATGTTCTTGTCCCACCGGCGATGGAAGCTTTGTTGTCGTCGGCAGAAAATCGAGTGCAAGGATTTCTCGCCGCCGGTCATGTCTGCACGATTATGGGATACGAAGAATATTTTCCGCTTGTGGAAAAATATAAAGTTCCGATCGTTGTCACCGGTTTTGAACCGATCGATATTCTTCATGGAGTATTAATGCTGATTACGCAATTGGAAGAAGGGCTGCACGATCTAGAGAATCAATACGCAAGAGTTGTAAAGCGGGAAGGGAATATCTCTGCTCAGCAAATGATTTTTAACGTATTCGAGATCTCACACAGAAAATGGCGCGGAATTGGTGAAATTCCTTTAAGCGGATATCGGCTTAAGAGAGAATTTCAGATGTTTGATGCGGAGATTAAATTCGATCTTGGTTTGATCGATGTGCAGGAATCTCCACTCTGTATCGCTGGAGAAATTTTACGAGGATTGAAAAAGCCATTCGAGTGTTCTGCATTTGGAAAAGAATGTTCACCGGAACATCCGCTTGGTGCGCCGATGGTTTCATCTGAAGGTGCATGTGCAGCGTATTTTAACTATAAACGCCAAGAAGTTTCAAATTCTAACTGATATGAATCTAAAGGATGGAACACGGAATACACTGATATAACAGATTCTCACGGATTTAAATCCGCGAAGATCAGCCTAATCCGCGTCATCCGTGTTCTATTATTATGACGAACGAAATCTATGACAAACGACATCTCTCAAGGATTCAACTGCTCGCTTCCGATGGACAACTATCCTACTATCATTCTTGCTCACGGCGGCGGCGGAAAATTGACACATCAGTTGGTCGAACAGGTATTCAAAAAACATTTCTCGAATCCCGATCTTGATCTGATGCACGATGGTGCGATGCTTGAGGTTGAAAAAGGAAGAATTGCGATATCGACAGATTCGTATGTTGTCAGTCCGATCATTTTTCCCGGTGGAAATATTGGCGAACTTGCTGTGAATGGAACGGTGAACGATATTGCAATGTGCGGCGCACAGCCGAAGTATTTAACTGCGTCATTCATTCTTGAGGAAGGATTGCGGATTGACGAACTGGAAATAATCGTTGAATCAATGGCGAACTCTGCCAAAAAAGCCGGAGTTCTGATCGTTACAGGAGACACCAAAGTTGTTCCGCGCGGTAAAGCGGATAAAATTTTCATTACAACGTCCGGTATCGGAATGATTCCTGAAGGAAGAAATATTCATCCTTCAAAGATCAATGCTGGAGATAAGATCATTATCAGCGGAACGATTGGTGATCACGGAATGGCGGTGATGTCCGTGCGCGAAGGATTGGAATTTGAATCGGAGATCCGTTCGGATACGTGCGCTCTGAACGGAATAGTTGAAACAATGTACCAAGGTTCTTCCAATATAAATTTTTTACGCGATCCAACGCGTGGCGGTGTTGCCAGCACTATGAATGAGATTGCTTCATCTGCCCAGAAAGGGATTCGATTATTTGAACAGGCAATTCCAGTGAATGGAAACGTCCGTTCAGCCTGCGAGATCCTTGGCTTCGATCCGTTGTACGTTGCAAATGAAGGAAAGTTGATTGCTATCGTTTCACTAAATGATGCGGAAAAAATTCTCGCCGCTATGAAACAGCATCCTTTTGGGAAAGATTCTTCTATAATAGGAGAGGTAACAAACGATCATCCATCAGTAGTAGTACTACAGACAAGAATCGGCGGCGAACGTGTCGTTGACATGATATCCGGCGAACAACTGCCGAGAATTTGCTGAGAGCTCTTATCTTTAAAATATAAAAACCGAGTTCATCACCCGGTTTTTATATTTTGTAGCTATACTATAATTACACGTTCGGAACTTCGCGTCCCACCATCTTATAAATTATAAATATTATGACGATGCCCTATTTTGTGAACATGTAATATATTTTCTTTTTCATCGACGCTGTAAATAACTCTGTATTGGGCTATCTTGAGTTTGCAAAATCCTTTTAATGCTCCGGTAAGATATAGATGAGGATAATTATCGATTGCAGCACTTTCAATTTTATGCTTAATCATCTCCAGTACATTTTTTGGAATCGCTTGTAACGAGGCTCTGTGTCTTTTTAACAGCGCCGCATCGTAAACAATTTTACGCATTAATCGTTTTCCAAAAATCTTGGTGAGTTGTTACACTTCCGCGTTTCATTCTTCGTTGTGAGGATTTCAATTCTTTCACAAACTCTGCGCTTACATTGTTTTCATCAATTAGATCATTGATTGCTTCGAGGAACAAATCAGATTGGGAAACATTTTTTTCTTTAGCGATCTTTGAAAGTCTTCGCGCAGTGGTAGAGTTAATAGTTGTTGTAATGGTGTTCATAAAAATCTTTGTTGAGTTAAAGCATACCGTTCGTATTAAACAAACGGTATGCTTAGAAAATAATTACACGTTCGGAACTTCGCGTCCCATATCTTTGTAAATACCGATGATCAGATCTGCGTTGTCCTTTGCGTCTTTGTTATTTGGATCGATCTTCAATGCTGCACGATAATACTTTAATGCAGTCGGATATTTTACCTTTGGCGCAAGAGTATCGTTATTCATGAAAAAAAGTCCATATTTTATATAAGCGGATACCATTGATTGTTTCAACGCCGGATCGTTTGGACTCCTTTTTTGGATCTCTTCCAGTTGTTTTACCCCTTCTTCAAACTGAGCTGTGTTTACCAACGCATTTGCGTGGTTTAATTTTTCAACATCAGCTTTAGGTTCAGAACATCCTACCAGTAATACAAGCACAGCAATAACAATTACACTATATTTCATTATATAATCCTTTCTTGATTCTATAAACCTGTACAATAGTACGAAAGATTTTTCAAAATAAAAAATATTCTTTCTTCTTTTTCATCGGAACATTTTTTATTTTACCAACGTCTAAACAGACAATAACTGCAATAAAAAAACTAAAATGTCAGCCACCTCAACCGTGGAACTCATTTCGCCTGGTGTCTGACATCTTGATTTTAAATTCGGAGGAACAATGAACTACGACATCAAAGCAATCAATGAAAAAATCCAAAAGGAGAGCGCATTCGTCGATCTGCTCACCATGGAGATCAACAAGGTCATCATTGGTCAAAAGCATATGGTCGAACGCTTATTGATCGGCTTACTTGCAAACGGACATATTTTATTGGAAGGTGTTCCCGGCCTTGCAAAAACACTGGCAATTAAAACGTTGGCTTCTGCAATCGATGCAAAATTTCAGCGTATTCAATTTACGCCTGATCTTCTTCCGGCCGATCTTGTAGGAACGCTTATCTATAATCAGAAAGATGGGAAATTCCAGACAAAGAAAGGTCCTATCTTTTCGAACTTTATTCTTGCGGACGAGATTAACCGTTCCCCTGCAAAAGTTCAAAGTGCGCTTCTTGAAGCGATGCAGGAACGTCAAGTAACGATCGGTGAAGAGACATTTAAACTCGATGAACCATTTTTAGTTCTTGCCACACAAAACCCGATCGAACAAGAAGGAACCTATCCGCTTCCCGAAGCACAGGTCGATCGTTTTATGTTGAAAGTAAAGATCGATTATCCGTCGAAAGATGATGAACTTCTCATTATGCGTCAGAACGTTACCGGAAAATATTCCGAAGTGAAAGCTGTTGTTACCGGTAAAGAGATTTTAAAAGCCCGCGCGGCAATGCAGGAAATTTATATGGATGAAAAGATTGAGCGTTACATTCTTGATATCGTTTTTACAACTCGAAATCCAAAAGATGCACAGCTTCCAAATCTGGCAAACTTGATAAACTATGGTGCATCACCTCGCGCGACAATATCCATGGCACTTGCATCAAAAGCATATGCATTCATTAGACGTCGTGGGTATGTTATTCCTGAAGATGTCCGCGCAGTTGCTCTCGATGTTATGCGCCATCGTATTGGTGTTACGTACGAAGCAGAGGCAGAACAAGTAACATCAGAGACAATCGTGCAGGAAATTTTGAATAAAGTTGAAGTTCCGTAGAAAGTCTATAAGTATTTGAGTTGTAGAGTAGTTAAGACTGCTTTTGGAATATTCTCATCTACTCAACAACTCATCTACTCAAGTACTATTATGACAACATCAGAACTATTAAAAAAAGTACGCCAAGTTGAGATCAAGACCCGCGGAATGGTGAATCAGGTCTTCTCTGGAGAATATCATTCGGTCTTTAAGGGAAGAGGAATGGAATTTTCCGAAGTGCGTGAATATTCCTATGGCGATGACATCCGAAAGATCGACTGGAATGTTACGGCGCGCGCCAATAAGCCGTTCGTTAAAATATTTGAAGAAGAACGTGAATTGACCGTGATGCTTGTTGTTGACGTGAGCAAGTCCGGACAGTTTGGAACTGTTACCGCAACAAAGAATGAGATTGCAATCGAAATTTGCGCAGTGCTCGCGTTTTCAGCAATTCGAAATAATGACAAAGTCGGATTGATCATGTTCTCGGATGGCGTAGAGAAATTTATCGCACCGAACAAAGGAAAATCCCACATCCTTCGCATCGTTCGTGAATTACTTTCCTTTGAACCAAAAGGGACAGGAACGAATGTCAGTGTTGCGCTCCAATATCTGAACAACGTTATAAAGAAACGTTCCATTAGTTTTATCGTTTCTGATTTCATTGATAAGGATTATGACAACGCACTTCGTATCGTCAGTAAACGCCACGATGTTATTGCCGTAACATTAAATGATCCGCGTGAACGTGAATTGCCGAAGATCGGCTTGATCAAAATGAAAGATGCTGAATCCGGACTTGAACGATGGATTGATACAAGCGACAAGGGGATCCAATCTTCATTCCAGCAATATTGGAAGCAGCATGATGAACGGATGAAGAAAGCATTCCTTTCCACAAAAGTTGACCGTATTACCATCGAAACGCATAAACCGTACATTCGTCCATTGGTTGATTTCTTTAAGATGAGAGAGGCGAGGGTATGATGCGGCTGTTTCAATTGCTGTTTGTTTCATCCTTTATAGTATTGTTCACATTTTCTCAAGATGTAACCGTTACAGCAAGTGTTGATTCTCAGTCGGTCTCCATCGGTGATTGGATCCATTATTCAGTCAATGTAAAATACCCTTCCTCAACTCCAATCGGCTTTCCGACATTCAAAGATACGATTGGTGTATTCGAGATTGTTCAGCAAGACTCTTTATTGAAAACAGAATTGAATGGTGAGATTGAGTTGAAAAAGAATTTCATCATCGCAAAATATGATGCCGGAAATTTTTATGTGCAGCCGTTTGAAGTTCAATACAAGGATACTACTGGAAAGATCCATTCAGCTCTTTCAAATCCAATTCCAATTGAGATTCGTGGTGTTGCAGTTGATACTTCTCTTGCAATCAAAGATGTCAAACCTCAGCTCACAGTTCCAATGTCTGCCGAAGAAATTGCTCTATACATAGGAATTGTTTTGGCAATTGCAGGCGTGGGTTACGGGATATACTACTATATACAACAGAAGAAGAAAAAAGCAGGATTGATTGTAGAAGTAAAACCATCTATTCCGCCGCACGTTTTGGCGTTGATCCAACTGGAAGAATTGGAAGCGAAACGATTGTGGCAATCAGGTGAGATTAAAGCATTCTATAGTGAAGCAACAGAAATTGTTCGTCGCTATTTTGAATTACGATACGGTTTTATTGCTCTTGAAATGACGACCGGCGAAGTGATGGAGCAGTTAGAGAAATTCAAATTAGAAAAGAATAGTTGTTCATCGATCGATCAGTTTTTATCAAGTGCTGATCTTGTGAAGTTTGCAAAACATCAACCAATTGCATCGGAAAACGATCAAGTGCTTGGTCAAGCCCGTTCAATAATTGAACAGACAAAACCAGATAGCGGCCCAAAAATTTCCGAGAACAATATTGAAAACAAAACAACTAATTCTGTGAATATTGTTTCATAAGATTTTTAGTGTTTTCATGCTTTAGTGACTAAAAAATGACAGATATTACATTTGCTAATCCAGAATTATTATTATTTCTACTGCTCATTCCCGGGCTTGCGGTGTGGTATTACTATCGGCTCAACGCTAAAGAGAGCGATATTCGCTATTCAACCTTGCAACCGTTTGCAATGATCAAATATAGTATGAAAGAACGACTGCGACATCTTCCGTTCATACTTCGATTGATTGCATTAGCGTTAGTGATTATTGCACTTGCTCGTCCTCAATCGACATCGAAAGGACAGAATGTCTATTCCGAAGGTATTGACATTGTACTTGCATTGGATATTTCCGGCAGTATGCTTGCCGAAGATTTTCAACCAAACAGAATTGAAGCAGCAAAAAATGTTGCGCAGGATTTTATCAGCGGTCGAACGAATGACAGAATTGGTTTGGTAATCTTTTCGGGAGAGAGTTTTACGCAGTGTCCTTTAACCGTAGATTATGAAGTTCTAAAGACACTGATAAAACCACTAAAGAGCGGAATGATTGAAGATGGAACAGCGATCGGGCTTGGTCTTGCTAACGCTGTGAATCGTTTGCGGGAAAGCAAAGCAAAAAGCAAGATCATTATCCTATTAACTGATGGCGTGAATAACCGCGGTGAGATAGATCCAATCACGGCAGCGGAGATTGCTAAGTCATTTGGAATAAGAGTATATACGGTCGGTGTCGGTACGATGGGTGAAGCACCGTACCCCGTTCAGACTCCGTTTGGAATTCGATATCAAATGGTTCCCGTTGAGATTGATGAGAAAGTTCTTAAGCAGGTTGCCGATTTGACTGATGGAAAATATTTTCGTGCAACGGATAACAAAAAATTGCGCGCAATCTATCAAGAGATCGATCAGCTTGAAAAGACGCGAATTGAAGTCCGTTCGTATCGACGGTATACAGAACTATTCTACACATTTATTTTTGTTGCTCTATTTTTATTGATTGGTGACGTTGGATTGTCTAATACTTGGTTGAGAAAGATTCCATAAA
>CAYHFN010000048.1:0-26000 GCA_964355925.1 uncultured Chitinophagaceae bacterium | reverse complement strand
TTAATTACTTTATCAATCGAATACTCTTCATAGACGAGGTTTGTTACGGCACGAAAATGAGGATACAGTTCGTCAACTCTTTTCCCGGCAGATGAATTGGCAAAAATGTGCGTTACTTCAATGCTGGGATGTCGAAGAAGGATCTTCAAAAGTTCTGCTCCGGAATATCCGGAAGCACCGATAATCGATATGCGTTTTTTCATTTGCATAAATATACAAGAAGATGAATAATTATGCAATAAGTATTTTATTAAAATTTATTAAATGATGTTACGCAAAGAGAAAACAGTGGTTCGACGCGACGCAGAAACAGCGGTCATCCTGTACAAATCCTTCGCTTTTTGATGGATGCGTCGAAGGATGACTTCACTAATTTAATCTGCGCCTTGCTCACCATGACCGTTTTTTTTGTCCTACGTAACATAAATTATTAAATAAGTTCACAATTCATTTTTGGATGCCCTGCATTTTTTCCGTATCTTTCCTCGTAATTCAATCCAAACATCTATTCTGTATTGTCATACTTCGACTATGCTCAGTATGACAATTGTTTTGGTTTTTTTGATCATTGTTAATTGGTAATTGAAATATGGGCTTTAATTGCGGTATTGTCGGACTTCCGAACGTTGGTAAATCAACTCTTTTTAACGCGATAACATCTGCCGGTGCTGAAGCGGCGAATTATCCTTTCTGTACGATTGAGCCTAACGTTGGCGTTGTACTTGTTGAGGATGAACGAATCGATAAACTTGTTACAGTATACAATTCTCAAAAAATTGTCCCGTCATCAATTGAATTTGTTGATATTGCCGGACTTGTCAAAGGAGCAAGCAAAGGGGAAGGACTTGGAAATCAATTCCTTTCTCACATTCGTGATGTAGATGCAATTGCACACGTCGTTCGATGTTTTGATGATCCGAATATCATTCATGTTGACGGAAGTGTGAACCCAAAGCGTGACATTGAAGTCATCGAAACAGAATTGATTATAAAAGATCTTGAGACGATCGAAAAGAAAGTTCGGGATGCTGAACATCGCGGAAAGAACGATAAGAAAGCACGTCCTGAAGCGGAATTTTACATAAAGGTGAAGGATCATCTTGCTACCGGTAGACTTGCGCGGTATGTTCAGATTCATAATGATGAAGAAAAGATATTTATGCGTGACATGCATTTGTTGACCTATAAACCGGTGATGTATGTTTGTAATGTGCACGAAAAAGAGATTTCTACTGGGAATAATTATGTTGAACAAGTAAAAGAGATCGCCGCGATCGAAGGAGCTAAAGTTGTCATCGTAAGTGCAGCAGTTGAAGCAGAAGTTGCAGAACTTCCTAAAGAAGATCGAGCCATCTTTTTGGAAGGTCTTGGGTTGAAAGAATCCGGCTTACAGCAGGTTATCCGTGAAGGAATGGATCTTCTCGGTTTGATCACATTCTTTACTGCCGGACCAAAAGAAGTTCATGCGTGGACTCTTCGCAAGGGTGCAATGGCACCTGAAGCAGCCGGAGTGATACACACTGATTTTGAAAAAGGATTTATCCGTGCAGAAGTAATGAAGTGCGATGATCTTTTTAGGTTGAAGACTGAAGCGGCAGTAAAAGAGAATGGCTTGCTTCATGTTGAAGGGCGCGAGTATCTTATGGAAGATGGGGATATCTGTCACTTTAGATTTAATGTATAATAATCTCGAATAATTATTTTGTCCTTAAATCAATTGTCATTCCCGCGAAAGCGGGAATCCAGAACTTTAAAACCAACAATATAAACTCAATGTGGATTCCGGCTTCCGCATCGGAATGACAAAATAATTTTCATAGAACATATGAAATTCTGTCCTGAGTGTAAAACTGAATATACCGATGAGGCAATCTTCTGTTCCGATTGCAATATCCTTCTTGTTACGTCACTTCCCAAGCCTGATCCGATAAATGAATGCGATAATTGTGGAGGTGAAGTGGATCTTGATTCTGATTTCTGTCCGCAGTGCGGATCGCTATTTGCCGACGATCAATATTCCTGCACCAACCATCCAACGGGAGTTGCGACCGGTGTTTGCGTGGTGTGTCAGCAATTATTTTGCAATGAATGTTTGAATGAAAAGAACAAACGTAATTATTGCAATGATCATGCAATGATCGAAGCAGTTGAAGGATGGACGGTTGTATTCTCATCAACAGACTTTTATGAATCACAAATCGTTCGCGGAAAATTAGAAAGCGCAGGAATCAATACAAATGCTCTGAATACTACCAATATTGGTGTTATGGCAGATGGATTTATGGATAATTCCCTTGGACGCACGATCTTTAAATATCCAATTAAAATTTTTGTTCCTGCAAGTCAATATCTTGAAGCATTGAAAATTGTGAACGAGGAATCCCCCGATGGAGAAATTGAACACAATTAAATTCGGTAACGACGGATGGCGTGCGCTCACCGGTGAAGTTTTCAATGAAAAGAACCTTATCAGAGTTGCCGAAGCATTTGTCCGTTATCTTCAAGCAAATAATTTAACATCAAAACCAGTTGCGATTGGATTTGATGGAAGAATAAATTCAGAAAAGTTTGCGGAAATATTTGCACAAATTATTTCGGGAAATAATATTTCCGTAATTCTTTCTCAAGCAATTATCCCAACGCCTGTTCTATCATTTTCCGTAAAACATTTGAATTGTTCTGCAGGAATAATGATCACCGCTAGTCATAATCCTTCATCATATAATGGAGTAAAATTTAAGGCAGAATATGGCGGACCGTTTATTGTTGAAGAGACCCGAAAAGTGAAAGAATTTCTTCGTGATGAAATAGAGAGGAAACGGAATGATGTAAATATTTTTCGAAAAGATTTTCTGTCTGATTATCTTCATCATCTTCAATCAATCGTTGATTTCTCCGCATTAAAATCCTTTGCTGAAAACCCGGCAAATAATCCAAGTGTCATCATCGACTCTATGGGAGGAGTAGGTCAAACGATTCTTGAAGATATTCTCATTCCGCTCGGATGGAGGGCACAAACAATTTTTGGATCACCAGAACCGAATTTTTACGACCGCAAACCAGAGCCAATCGAAAAGAACCTTGAACCGTTATTATACAATGTTAGTGCGACGGATGCTATTCTTGGAATAGCAACTGATGGAGATGGCGATCGATGTGCAATCTGTTTTGAAGATGGGAAATGGATTTCTGTTCAGCAAACAATTCTTTTGTTAGTGTGGCATTTATACGAATACAAAAAATTACGCGGTGCAATTATCAAATCTGTCCCGGTTACCGATAAGGTGCGAGTCCTTGCAGAACGATGGAATCTTCCTTTTTATGAAGTGAATGTCAGTTTTCAGAACATTGCTGATATCATGCTGAAGACAGATTTTTTGCTGGGGGTGGAAGAAAGTGCCGGATTTGGTATTCAAGGACATTTACCGGAACGAGACGGAATTTTATCAGGATTACTATTTTGTGAACTTCTTGCGATAAGTGGAAAATCGTTGTATGAACTGTGGAGCGACATCGAACAAATAGTTGGCAAAATTCATTACAAAAGAATTGATATTCCTGCGGGAACAATGAATCGTGAAGAAATATTTATTCGATGTGAGCATTTTAAACCGTCAAAGGTTTTAGAGGAATTTTTTATTGAAAAAGTCAGAAAATTATATGACAAAGAAATGTTGAACGGGATAAAATTTCTATTTGGCGATTCGCGCTGGCTTCTTATTCGTGCTTCACAGACCGAACCGATGATACGGATCTATGCAGAAGGAAGAACGGAAGATGAATTAAAACGTTTGTTAGAAGAGGGGAGAATGCTTGTTGGGATTATCTCAGTTGACGATCAATTTTAGATCACGCAGCTTTTGTTATAGAAAATACTCGTTTGATATCATACAGTGTTCCCCGTTGTGCAGCATCAAAACCTGATTCGTGAATGAGTTGGATACATTCTTCAGTATTCGTTTTATTCACGAAATTTGCAGCAGCGTGAACATTTTCTTCAAGAAGCGTTCCGCCAAAATCATCTGCACCGAAATGGAGTGCAATTTGTCCGGTCTTTTTTCCTTCGCTGAACCACGATGCTTGAACATGATCGAAATTATCCAAATAGATCCTTGAAAAAGCAATCGTTTCCAAATAGCGCTTTGGAGTTGCATAGGTTGGAATAATTTTTTCAAGCGGTGTGTTTCCCGGTTTAAAACTCCAGGGTACAAATGCTGTAAATCCATTGAACTCATCCTGTAATTCTCTGACCACTTCAAGATGTTCAATAATGTCCTCATCATTTTCAAGATGGCCGTACATCATCGTTGCCGTCGATTTGAATCCAATCTTGTGTGCCTCGCGCATCACATTCAACCAATCTGCCGAAGTTCCTTTTTTACTGCTGATCTTTTTTTTCACTTTATCGGAAAGGATCTCAGCTCCTCCGCCTGGAATTGATCGCTGACCTGCATTCCATAATCGTTGTAAAACTTGAACAAGCGTGAGACCTGAAACTCGTGCCATTTCAATAATTTCTGATGTAGAATAAAAGTGTGGATACACTTCCGGAACTTCTTTGATTGTTCGTTCAACCATTTCAATATAATATTCGAAGGGTAGTTCAGGGTTAACACCTCCCTGAAGAAGAATCGTCGTAATTCCTTTTTTTGCGGATTCTTTGAATTTTAGAATCATTTCATCAACGGAGTGAGTGTAAACTCCCTCTTCACCGGGATGACGATAAAATGCACAGAAGATACAATCGATATTGCAAACATTGGTATAATTTGGATTCGAGTCGAGGACGAATGTTACGGCAGTATTGGGATTTTTTTTGAAACGGATCTCGTTTGCAAGGTCACCAAGATCTAATAATTGAGCATTACGAAGAAGAAACAATCCTTCTTCTCTGTTGATGCGTTGGCTTGCTCGAACTTTGGTATAAATTTCAGAAAGTGTCATATCGAAAAAAACCTTCGGCTAGTTTTTAATTAACGGAAGGTACTGTTGTAATAAATAAATTAAAATGTTACGGTATATCCGGCAGCTTTTAGATCTTTGATTAAACTGAAACTGATCTCTTCCAGTTTAACAACTATTTCTTTGTAGGAGATTCCGGGAACGCCTTTTGGGGGAGCATCATCTTTTCTGTGAATACAGCAAACGCGGTTCGATCCAACTTTACCGATAAGATAACCGAGTTCAAACATTGCACTGTTTATATCTTCCGGATTGTAAAGATAGTATGCATATTTTACAGTGGGATATTTTTCCAAGTATTCAACGATTGAATTGGGCGCACTGCTTCGCTGGAACATGATTCCTTCAATACCCATTTCTTTCAACAAGTTGGAAAGTTGATTTTGCAATTCAGATTCAGATGAGGAAAGAACAAGCACTTGTTTTTTTGAAATAGATTCTTCAGTTGAAACGGGCACAATAGCATTTGGCAAAGTTACTTGAGGAACCGGAGTTGCCGGTTGAGTTTTTGGCAATTCTTGTTTTACAGTTACATGTTGCGGTGCAGTTTTTGGTTTTTCTTGTTTCTCAACCAAAGGAGCAGGTTGAGGCTGCACAAAAGGTTCACCTTTTGGAGATATTGGCGGTGGAACACTTTTTGGGACAGTTTGTGCCGGTGTGTTCTTCTTTATTTCAATTTCAGCCAAGACAAGAGATTGTTTTATCATTTCAAGAATCAGTTGCGCTGAACTTTGATAAAAATAAGCACCATTCTCATCTTTTGTGATTTTTTCTCGATGGGGATTCGCTTTGTCGCCGATCTTCGCAATTGTATCAAGGCAAGATTTCCGCCACATCAAATATTGGCTTTGCATCTTTGCGTTATATCCCGAAAACTCGTGACCACCTTCAGGGGTTAGTTTTTCACCTTGTTGAATTAGCTCTTGAATTTTTGTTACAATCTGTTGGTCCATTATCTCAATTATCGTTGTAGGTTCATTAAGTTACATAATTACAACAACTTCTTCAATAAGTTTTTTGAAGATGTTCATTGCTTTTTTTTCACGCTCACCGAGCCGATAATTAAATCCTTGCAAATATTCTGAAGTCTCCGAAGGAGACATTGTGATTGTTCTGCCATGAAGTGTTCCAATCGAATCGAGCTGGTTTTCACCCTTTTCGAGTGATTGGAGAATAATCTGCTGAAGTTGTTCTTTTTTGTCCGAAGAAAGAGATTTTTTATGTGCCCATACTGCGAAAACAAAGGGCATTTTTTGCCAATCATACCATTCTTTTGCGAGATCGAACACCAGATCGAATCCTGTCAAACCGGATTTATTTGCTTTTAATGCTTCATCACCGATCAAAAGAATCGCGTCAAATTGCGAAAAGTCGTTGACGCTTGAGTGCATTCGAACAAAATTTGCTTTAACGCCGTATTTTTTTTCAAGAAGAACTTGAAGAAGTCGAACCGATGTTGCAGTATCGTCAATAATTCCAATATTCTTTCCATTCAAACCCTGCCAGCCTTCTTTTGAAAAGAGCATAACACTTTTTACTTGATCTCGCGTGGAGATACAAAAATTCATCAATTCAAGATTTTTTTCTTGAGCAAAATAATCCATCATTGAGAACAAGCCGGCATCAATCTGATCTTTTCTAGAAAGTTGACCCATTCGTCTTGGAGCAATAGGTAGTATCTTGAATTGCCGCTGCTCAAAGTTTTCGTAAAAAGGAACTGAATTGAGGTACGGAATTTTTCCGATAACATTTTCCGTGTTTACATTAATCGCATTATAATAGACATCCCGTTCAACAGGAATCTTGCCTGCATCGTTAATGATCTTAATGAGTTTATCTTTTGCCATTGCCAATGGGCTCGTTGCCCCGGCATCGTGGGCAATTTTTTCGCCGCCGACAGTTCCATCCATGTCATCTGCACCAAAGTTCAATGCAACGGAAGCAACTTCTTCCGTTAACATCACCCAATATGCTTTAATGTGTGGGAAATTATCGAGCATCAATCTGGAAATTGCAATTGTCTTAAGGTCTTCGATCGCTGATGTGAAATCATTTTTTAATTTTATGCCAGTATCGCCCGGTTGAAAGGCGAGTGGAATGAACGAAAGAAATCCGTGTGTTTCATCCTGTGCATCGCGCAACTTCGTCATGTGAGTCACACGTTCTTCGTATGTCTCAATATGACCGTACAGTAATGTTGCGTTCGAAGGAATTCCCATCTTGTGTGCAGTCTTGTGAACTTCAAACCAGGTCTTTGCACCGATTTTTTGATTGAAGAGAAGTTTCCGTACGCGTTCCGAGAATACTTCAGCGCCTCCACCGGGCATTGTTCGTAATCCCACAGCATACAATTGACGAAGAACTTCTTCGATCGGCATTTTGAATTTTTTGTGAAAGAAATCGATCTCAACTGCAGTGAATGCTTTTACGTCGATCTGTGGAAATGCTTTTTTAATATCACGAACCATTCCAACATAATATTCCCACGGCCAATCAGGATGTAAGCCGCCGGTAATATGGACTTCGTGGACATCGGAATTGAGTTTAGAAAGAATCTCTTCGATCGTCATTTCGTAAGCAAGAGGTGTCCCTTGTTTTACGGCAAAATCACAGAACTTGCACGACAGAACGCAAATATTGGTTGGTTCAATTTTTTGATTGACAACATAATAAACAGCATCGCCGCTTTTCATCTGTTGAACGGCGTTCGCCATCTTACCGATAGAAATTAAATCATTCGATGCAAACATTGTCAGTCCGTCTTCCAAAGAAAGACGCTTACCAATTTGAACTTTGTCCCAAATAGGGAATAGATTTTTGTCTCTGAAATGTATAGAAGTATTCATTGTTTTATTCTTGTTTTAAGGATGCTTCGACGCGTTCCGATAAAAATCATCGCCAGTAACTATCCCAGCGCTCGTCCACTCTTTTAACGATCGCTTCATCCATTGTTAATGGATTTGGATAACCGATTTTCCATGTAGCGTCAATTCCTAAAATTCCAGTATAGATGGGGGAGATGCCGATGAGCTTTTGTTCGGTGAAAATAATATCTCGTTCGCAGTCGAAGCGTGTAAAGACACCCCAAATATAACTTTCTTGTTCATTAATATCTACGTCAAAACTTACAGTAGCGGCAATCTTAACACCATCAAGACTGGGATGTTTCACAATTTTTTTGATAACTGCGTCACCATCTTTCTTCACTTTGACCAATAAGAACGAACCTTCGATAAGACGCGCGTCAATGATTCGTCTATCATACGAAGAGAGAGTTTTTACAACATCATTCAATTTTTTCACGTTCACTTTTTGTTTCGGCTTTTTCTTCTCCGTTGCGTCAATGATCATTTTAGAACCGAGATTCATTTTGAATGAAGTAAAATCGAGCGTATCAAGAGGCACCTTCGGGATCATCACAAAATCAAAATGCGGATCGAAGTTATCGCGGATCGCTTTCAGCACATCATTGAAATTACGGACATCAATATTTTCCGAAACTGTGACCAAACATTTTGTAAGCGATAGTTGTCCGGTTCCCATCAATCCGAGCGCAGCTTTCATCGCTTCTTTTTGATAACGTTCATTTACCGATACAACAAGAAGATTATGAAATCCGGCTTCATAATATGCCCAGATTTTTTTTACTTCGTGATGGATCAATCGTGCGAGCGGTGCAAGTATTTGCTGTGTTGCATCACCGATGAACTTATCTTCCATTGGCGGGATTCCAACAATAGTTGCTGGATAAATTGGTTCTTTGCGCCGTGTCATTGTATGAATATGAAAAACGGGAAAATCTGCAGCATTTGAATAATGACCGAAATGATCTCCAAATGGACCTTCAAGTTTTCGCTCTTTTGGTTTCACGATTCCTTCAAACACAAACTCTGCGTTTGCAGGAACAGAAATATTGATCGAACGACCTTTCACAAACTCCGTCGGTTTGCCGCGTAAGAAACCGGCAAACATCGCTTCATCAATTCCTTCGGGAAGGGCGGCAACAGTTGCAAGAAGAAGAGCGGGATCAGTTCCGATAACAAGTGCAACTTCAAGAGGTTGACTCATTTTCTCAGCTTCGTGATAATGATAACCGCCTCCTTTTCCGATCTGCCAATGCATTCCTGTTGTTCGATCATCGTATTTTTGAATACGATACATTCCAATATTTCGCTTCCCTGTTTTCGGATCGTAGGTAATCACCTGTGGAAGCGTAATAAATCGTCCTCCATCTTCAGGCCACGTTTTTAAGATGGGAAGTGCAGAAAGATTTGGTTCTTCGATTACAGCTTGAGAACGCGCGATCGTTACATTCTTTGGTCGTGCATTGTATAATCGACGGATCATCGCTGATTCTTCAAAAAGAATCTTTGGCGATGGTGGCATTATTTTCTCAGCAAATGCAATTAATTCTTCACCAATTTCATCGGGATGTTTGTTGAGGGCAAGTTCTATACGCCGCTCACTGGCTAGCATATTAATGACAAGTGGGAAATCCGCTCCTTTAACATTCTCAAATAATAATGCAGGCTTGCCGAGCTTTAATGCACGAGTTGCGATCTCGGTAATTTCCAATTCAGGATCGACTTCAACTTTTACGCGATGAAGTTCTCCGTTCTTTTCGAGATGTTTTACAAAATCTTGTAGATTATCAAACATAATATTTTTTCATTAGCCGCTAAGACGCAAAGAGAATTATCAATTATTATTCAAACTCTTCCGCTCTCCAGCCGCGTCCACGTTTTTCACCGATTGCGCCAAGAACTTTATCCGTAAAAGCGCCAACATATTCATCAACAGTTTCAGGAACAAAATAAAGCGGCGATGATATCGGCATAATGATAGCGCCGAAACTTGAAAGTTTGCTCAACTGTTCCAGTGTTAATGTTGACAGAGGAGTTTCACGGACACAAATAATTAATTTGTATCGCTCTTTTAATGCGACCTGAGCCGTACGAGTAATTAACGTATCACCAATTCCTGAAGCGATCTTTCCAATTGTTGAAGTGGAGCAGGGAAGGATCACATATGCGTCAAAAAAATTTGAACCGGAAGCGATCGGTGCTGCAAGATCATCGTCAGAAAATTGGCGTTTAATGTATGGCGACAAATCTTTGTCGGACATTTTCAATTCGTCTTTCAACAATGCTTTTCCCCATTTGCTGACAACGAGAAATTTATCTGATTGAGATTTCTTCAGAAAATCCAAAGCATACACTGCGCCGGAACTTCCTGTAATGCCTAAGACTATTTTCATTTTTTGAACTCTTTGCACTTAGCTTTTGGCTGTTAGCAAACTGTTAACAGCCAAAAGCTAAGAACGTATGCTTAAATACTAACTAAAATCATAACTAAAATTGAAAAACCAACCACAATATTGATCTTAAAGAATGCCAATTCCACATCTTCCGCTTTGTGCTGCTCCAACCAGAGAAGAAATCCACTCAATAATAAAAATGGCAAAGCAATCAAAGCCTTTAAAGATATTACGACGAGTGCAACTAGAACAAAAAATGCTAAAATATGCAACAAACCTGAAATTTGTAACGCACGCACTTTCCCGAAACGAGAAGGGAACGAATACAATCCTGCTTTTTTATCAAATTGTTCATCTAGCGTAGAATATATGATGTCAAATCCTGTTGCCCAAAAAAGATTGAACAGAGGAAGCAACAATGCCAATCCAAATCGATCTATTGAACCAGTGACAGCAAAAAATCCCCCAAGTGGTCCCATTGCCAATCCCATCCCAACCCCGAAATGCGCGAGAGGTGTAAACCTTTTAAGGTATGGATATATCACAAACACAATTAATGGAATCGGAGAGAGAAAAAAGCAAAAATCAGAGATCATCTTTGCTGAAACAAGATACAGCATTAAACCTACAAGCAAAACGCCGTAACTTTCTTTTAAGTTCATCTTTCCACTTGGTAGTTCGCGATTGATCGTTCGGGGGTTGTGCTGGTCGATTTTACGGTCGATAATTCGATTCAATGTCATTGCAACTAATCGGGCACCGACAGCGGCGATTAGTACGAGAACAAGTAATAGAATGGAAGGTCTTTCTTTTGACGCAAGAAATACGCCGCTATAGATCATCGGCAAAGAGAAAAGCGTGTGTTCTATTTTAATAAACGATAGATATTTTTTCAATTCAGACTGCTCATTGTGAATAAATCTTACAAAGGTACCGAAATTTTGCCGTTTTACAAAGATGATTTTTAGACCGAAGAGTCTGCTTTGTTCAATACTAATATATGCGAAACCGGGAGTAGACTGTTCAGTTTGTTGGCAATCGTGGTGGTAGAATGAATAACAACGAAAGGATACATTTATCTAAAACACGAATCAAATATAACTGAAGACTCAGTTTCTTGTGTATTGAATATTGGAGTTGAACACTTCAACCGTAGTTGATTTGCAAGTTCTATTTTATCAATGTAACCTGGAAAATATTTATTCCCGATAAATTGAGGGAAGAACGGATTAGCGGTGATGCAAGAGAGCTTTGGAACATAACGATATGTGACCGGAATATTTGACGCTTTTAGTTCAGATATATATTTATACGTTTGAAAAATATTTTCATTGATCAATAGCGCAAACGGATCGGAAAATATTATGCTCTGAATTGAAATTGAACCGTTTATACAATGAGCAGTCAATCGCTCTAATGCTATTACTGAAATTAGTTTTGAAATAAAAAGTGTTTGATCTTTTCGTAAAAATTTTACTTTGAGTTCTTCAACATCAACAGCTTCTAATAATAATGGCACTTCTATTGTACTCGGAATTGATTTTTCATCAGACGCGGTGATAGGAAGTTGGAATAAATATTCTAATGCCTGCATTTCGGAACTTAAAATGGCAATGTCTGTAGATCGTGAAGCACCAGTAGTAAAAATGATCGAATTGACAACAGACATTGGTGAGATACGGTTCAGAGAGCCATCTACAAAAATGCAATCTATATTATATGATTTCATTTTCTCAATAACGATTTCCAAATCTTTCCTTTTACTTGGTCCGGCAATAACAATCAACCCGGTTTGAACCACACGTATCACCAAAATTTCGCCAAGCGATGTAAACATTCCTGTACGATGAAGTATTTCAACGTGAGCGGTTGAAATATCCAAACACCGTTCTGATGTGGTTACGATGGAATTAGGATAAACAGTGACTCGTGGTTTAGGAAGGAGAGTGACATTGTCTAATTCTTCACCATCAAATCCAATACCTGTTATGCCAACGGAAAGATTTCTTTGAGCGCTTTCTTTCAATAAACAATTAAGGGTCGTCGTCTTTCCGGTGTTCTTTGCGGTTCCGGCGATTCCAATGATATTTATTTTCCTTCCGGAATATTTTACATCAGATGCCGGCAAGAGTGACGGTTCCTTTCCCAAACTTTCCAGGATATGCTCCATCTTCGGCATTACCTAAAAAGCCTTTGTTGATTGCATCGGGAAGATTGTCTGCTTGCGCAACAGCGCGTAATGTTTCTGTGATCTTTTCAATAAGTTGATCTTTGAATATTTGCATTTCCGATGTTGGAGAGAAACCTGCATTACCCATAAAACGGAAGGCATCGGTCACTGCGCGAATACTATCAATACGCGAAGAAATTGAAATTGGTCCACGTGAATATGCTTCATCGGTTGACGCAATGGTGATGGCATCAACGTCGAGTGATGCAGCAAGTGCAGCGTGGTACGATGTTGCATTTGCAGATTGAACACGATCTTCAGTCTGAGTCATAAACGCGATCGGTTCACCGGGCCAAATTGGACAATCAACGATATCTTTCAGTGCGAGAATTTTTGCAGCATTGTAATCAACAAAATTCAATTTCATTTGACCATTGATAACAATATGCGGTCCATAGCAGAACAGTGGTTTAAGAATAGCATTGGTTCCGAGTTTTTTTCCAAGCATAACGTTGATGAGTAAACCGGCGAGTGTTTTCCATGCTGGAACTCCGCTCAATTCGTCATTTCCCGGAATATCAAATGCCATATTGTAACGTCCTGCAATTTTAATCGATTCAATCCCATCTATTGTTAGACGTTCAGGATCAGTTCCAGCACCAAGCGATCCGTATACAAGATCTATTTTTGTAAGATCGGCTCCTGCTTCACCGGCAAGTAAGGTAGTTTCCGGCGTATTCAATCCTCGGTGAGCGCGCACAGTTAACAATGTTGCAGGATCAAGCCATCGTTTCATTAATTGAATATTTTCAAATGATGTAATCGTTCCATCATTCTCATGTGTCAGCATTCCTTCAAACAAACCTTCAAAACGCGCTTCCCATGATGGATTGATAATCAGAAATCCGTCAATTCCCCAACGTTCACATATCTTTCCGTGTGCAATATCCATTATTGGACATCCGCTTCCTAAAAATTTAAAGACTAGCGGCTGATGTTCATTGTGTTGAATTTTCAGTGTGTGGTTAGAAGTGTGTGAAGTGAGCATATGCTCAAGATTATGTAATTCATCTTTGGTGACAAAACGAACACCTTTGGGGAATTGGTGTTTCGTATTTCCATCAACAATTTCTTTATCACTTAATAGATTGTATGCTGTTTGCAATTGTTCACGTTGATTATTGTTTTGAGCGTGAAGCAATTCTGCACGAAGGTGAGCACGTTTAATTCCGGGAGATGTTTTTCCTCCGGACCAGAGAAGAGTTTTTTCAACAATTTGCTCAAGAAGTGTTTCAATCTCTTTATGGTGGAATTTGTATGAATGATTCGTCGAAATATTTTTTTTTATTTTTATTGCTGTTGCTGAATTTTGTTCAATCGTTCTTCCTTCAATATAGGCGAGAATACTTTCTATCGAAGAATGCTCGTCAAACCCTTTGTCGAAACCGAGCTCAGCAGCAAGTTCAGGCGTGATTGCTTTTCCGCCGATTACGATTTTTGAATGGTCTCGAATTCCTGCAGCATCCAGCTGATCAACAAATCGAGCAAGTAATTCTGCAATGCCATAGCCGAGAGTACGGCTTACCAAAATAAAATCGTAACTATTGCCTGCGGCTTTTTTTATGATACTTTCTATCGGAAGATCGGGTGCAAGAAGTTCTGTTTTGTGTCCGTGTTTCGATAATTCAGCAGTAATGAGTTTAATGCCGACATCGTGGACAGGATCGAGCGGTATGCAAAGAATTTTTTTTGCTTGCATTATCAGTGGTTCCATTTTTTAAGTCCCAAACTATAAATGACAATTTGTTTAGACACAAAACAACAGTTTGTGGGTTTACTTTAGCCAACGATAGGAATTTCCGGGCTTGTAAATATATTTTCGGAGACGTACACGCATCCCATACCCGTCAAACTCTTCGAACATAATATCCACATCGCCAAGATTCATTTCTTTACCAAGTTGCAACGCAAGACGTTTGCCTTCCTGTTTGTCGCTGCAGACGAGATATGTCTCAATATCAAGTCCATCCATAATGTTGTCGAAAGCCGATTCATTTTCCATTCGTCACCTTTAAAAAATAAAATGCTTCTCTTCTTCAATAGATAGAAGAAGAGAAGCATGGGTGAAATTATTGTTGTTCGTACATACCGGAATGTTCGCAAATGATTTCAAGGAGCATCACTAAACCGCGAACGACCATGTGTGCCCGTTCCGGAATGAGCTGACCTTGATTGTCAGATGTTCCTAGTCCGGGAGAGATGAAAATATTTGCGTCATACGAAATTGTCGGAATGATTCCCATCTGTGAGCAACCATCCTGCAGTAAGTTTGAACCTGCGTACATATCTTCAATGGAGAAAATTGGGATTCCAAGTTTTCCATTCTTCCAGCTATCTTCATAATTGATCTCAACAGCACAGCTATTGTAACTTTTCGTGATCTTGAAGAATTGCTTTATGCGTGGATCGATCTTGGCGAATTCAGCAACGACTACTTCATACAGATCATCAACAGTTTTGGTAACATTCTTTGGATTATCTCGGAGCAGTTTCAACGCCGCAACCATTCCGGAGAGAGATTCTTTTCCCGGATCGAACGCAACATATGCTGCTTTGCCGTATGAACCGGTTGTTCCATAACGATTTCCGTGAAGACCCATTGCGCGACGAATTGGAATCATAGCTTCTTCTTTTCCAATGATCAATCCGCCGTGAGGAAAACTTGGTGCTTTATCAATACTATAAATCATCACGTCGGCACCAATTTTTTTAATGCTTGTTCCGACAAGAGGAAGTCCCCAAGCATTATCAATGATGTACGGAACATTGTATTCTCTTGCGAGTTGTGCAATTCCTTTAGAAAGATTCGGAGTTCCGTCGGCATCTCTATCACCATAACCATATCCGGGAGTATCATAACCAAGTGAAGCAAATCCTGATACCAATGTTTCATTTCGTTTCGCAGCTGAACGCATTGCTTCAAGCGATTCTTTTACTTTCAGATTTTTCATCAATGGAACGGAATAATATTTTATTCCATGTACAGGATAATCTGCGCCTTCCATCGGTACATAGACCGTATCAAGATTGTTCTGTCGTTTACCTGAGAAACCGAGTTCACCTGCTGTGCTGCCACGGTCTGCAAGTATGTCTTTGTATTTTGGAGGGACCGGGCGTCCATATCCGCCATGATGATGAATATGTCGTTCCATCGGAAGAATATATCGTGCTCGATAATTTTCTCCGCGACCGTGCATAGGGGGAGTCAAAAGAGAATCTATTGAAACCCATAATCCTGCTTCGCAAGTACTGACTGGAGCTGCATCGTAGTCATCGCCGTAAACATCTTTTACAATCTCACGGATTTGATCGACATAAAATGCCAACGGAACAACTTTCTTTGATTCAGTTTGAATAACTTTTTCCAAATCTTCGCGAAGCGGGGCAGGGCATCCGGAAATTGCACCGGTAAGACCGATTGCTCCTTTTAATTCTGCCGGCATATTAAGAGTTTCGGCTGCTTTTTTTGCTTTAGCATAGATTGCCTGCGTCTCTGCTTGTAAGCGTTTATACATCTGAAATTTATATTTTGGTGCTGCCATTGTAGTAACCTTTCTTAGAATAATTGTTCAGTTATTTCTTGAAACCTTGAATAATAATTTCATCGCCAAGTGCAAAGCCTAACTGCACGCCGGATTTTCGTTCTTTCATTTTTACGATTGTGTTTTGATGATTCGGCATGTGAGTATCGTCGTATCCTACGAGTGTGCCGATCAATTGCGAGTTACAATAGACAGGATCACCGTTCAACAATACTCCGCCGTTGGTGAGTTCAACAAATGCGAGATAAGCGATTTTTTCTACAAATCCACCCGGACTAGCATCTTCTTCGTCTGTTCCGATCAATTCAATGATCGTTCCACTGGGAAATGCTCTGGATGGAGGTTTGATTAAACTCAATCCACGATTTTCAAGCAATCCGTCGAGAACTACAACGATCTTGCCCTTGATCTCAACTTTGCTGTGGTAAAAATTTTGGGTCACTAATTTTCTTTCGTATGGATCTGCCATGATATGTTCCTATACAAATTTTGTGACGAATGAATCTACATCGCCATACAGAAAATCGATGGCCGGTAATTCTATCATTGTGTAACATCCAGATTTCTGTCGCATTGCTGCGCGTGCGGCTGAAACCATTACTTGTGCGGTTAAAGCAGGATTGTTCACCTTCAATTGGAATTTCATCGATTGGTTATGCGTCATTCCCGAAACACCATTACGCTCCATCGAAACGCCATGACTGACATCCATGAGATTCTCAACATTATCCACCTGAAACACATACGTTCTATCTTTAATGAAATAGGGATCTTTTTTAATTCGATCTTCAACTTCATGAAAATCTGTTCCATCGTTCAGCTCAACATAGACCATTCGACGATGAACGCCCATGCTTGCAGGAACGGTAATTGAAATCGCATTCTTCACGCCGGGAATTGATTTTACTGCGACGGAATGTCCCATAGACATTCCGGGACCAAAATTAGTATATGTTATTCCTCGAGGTGCCATTGTTTCGAACCAACATCGAATGATCGAATCAATTCCTGGATCCCATCCCGCAGAGAGAATTGAAACCGTATTATTCTCTTTCGCAAGTCCATCAAGATATTTTCTCATCTGAGGAATTTCCTGATGGATATCAAAACTATCGACAGTGTTAATACCGAGCTTATGAACTTTTGTTGCTGTTTCCTTGATAAGACGAGAAGGGCAACTGAGGATTGCTACATCGACTTGTTCAAGTTCTTTTAATTCACTGACGATCTTTGTATTCGTAAGCGCAATCGGTTGTTTGTTGGTAAGGAGACATTTTGCAGAAACTATTTCAGGTACTTCGACTATTCCTATTAGATTCATATCCGGTTCGTTGAGAATTGATTCGACAGCACATTTTCCAACGTTACCGAAACCGACAATGGCAACATTTATTTTTTCCATGGTTACTCCAAATGTAAATCCTTGTGAGGATTCTTAAGTGATTGTTGTTGGATGAATACACAAAGCGATCGGCAAGCGGATTCATTATGTTCTTTTATTATTTGTTCAATGCTTTCTTTGTTTTTTTGTTTCAGTGCTTCAATAATTTTTCGATGATCGGAGACAGATGAATCAATTCTGGATTTGAGCGAAAGATAAATGTAATTATACCGAAGTGTCTGGCCACGAAGATTTTTTATGAATTGTGAAATTTTTTTATTTCCACCGGCATCACTTAGTAGCTGATGGAATTCAGAATTTAAGTTGAGCAGTGTTCTATAATCTTTTCGTTTATCTTTTGCAGTTCTTTCCATCTCATCAGTAAGTGCTGATAGTTCATTGATCGTCTTCATCGAAATCAAATCGCATGCAAGTTTTGCAGCCGCAGATTCAAGAATACTTTTTGCTCCATAAATTTCTTCAACATCATTCTGTGAAATATCACTTACTACCGCACCGCGTCGGGGAAGAACATTAATAAATCCTTCTGAATCTAAAAGAAGCAGTGCTTCGCGCAGTGGTGTTCTGCTAACACCAAGCATCAATACAAGTTCTTGTTCTGTCAACCGCGACCCTGGTTTCAATCTTCCATCCATTATTGCATTTCTGATAGACGATGCAATTCGATCGCGAAGAGGAGCAAGATCTGTGAAGTCGACGTTCAAGGAAGTATTTTGTTTTTTGGCCATAGTTTTAGTTATTGTATATTGTATACAATATACAATCCATTGCTTAGTAAAGCAACTGTTTTTTAAGGTCAAAGTATTGAAAAAAGACTTTTTTGTTCGCACTCCATTTTTTTGTATATTTTATAAATTTTCAAATATAGGTTGATAATGCACAAAGTTACCCTTATTCCTGGCGATGGAATTGGTCCAAGTATTACTGAAGCTACAGTAAAAGTGATTGAAGCCACTGGTGTAGATATTCAATGGGATGAACAATTTGCGGGATTGGCGGGAATTGAGAAGCACAAAGATCCAATTCCTGAACAGACGATTGCTTCAATTACCCAAAATAAAGTAGCTCTAAAAGGTCCTTTGACAACACAACTGGGAAAAGGATTTCGCAGCGTAAATGTAGCACTTCGGAAAGAATTTGATCTCTATATTAATCTCCGTCCTGCAAAATCGTTTGAAGGTGTTCCTTCGAGATACAGCAATGTTGATATTGTGATGTTTCGTGAAAATATTGAAGAATTCTATTCCGGTATTGAACATTATATTGATGCCCAAAAAAGTGCAGCAGAAACGATTGGAATTATTACTCGTTATGGGAGCGAGCGAATTGTTCGCGCAGCATTTGAGTATGCACAGAAGTTCAATCGAAGGAAAGTTTCTATCGTTCACAAAGCAAATATTATGAAATTTACCGGTGGACTTTTTTTAGAGGTGGCAAAAAAAGTTGCCGAAGAATTTCCGGATATTCAATGCAATGACGTCATCATCGACAATATGGCGATGCAGCTTGTATTGAATCCTAATCAATACGATGTGATTGTGACAACAAATTTGTTTGGAGACATCCTGTCTGATTTGTGTTCAGGATTGGTTGGAGGACTAGGTGTTGCTCCCGGTGCAAACATTGGAAAAGATGCAGCAATATTTGAAGCGGTTCACGGCAGCGCACCGGATATTGCTGGGAAAGATATTGCAAATCCATCAGCGCTTATTCTTGGTGCAGCGATGATGTTGAATCATTTGGGTGAACATACTTCTGCTGATAAGATTTATAAAGCAATTCGTGAAACATTGAAGAATCCCAAAGAAGTTACTCGAGATTTAAATCCGAATTCAAACATTGGGACAAAACAATTTGCAGATTTTATTGTTCAGCATATTAAGTCAAATTAATTTAAAACCCTGCGAAGAGTATATTAAGAAAACTTAAAAACCATCGCAAGGTTGAGCAAAATATGAAAATTGGAAAAATAAATATAGATCGTCCTTTGATTCTTGCTCCGATGGAAGATGTTACGGATATGCCGTTCCGGCTTGTCTGCAAAAAACTTGGTGCGGATATTATGTACACGGAATTCGTTAATTCCGATGGATTGGTGCGTAATAACAAAAAGACATTTGAGAAGATGCGATTTTTGGAAGAAGAACGGACGTTTGGAATTCAAATCTATGGTGGTGATGAAAGTGCTATGGAAGGTGCAGCGCGATTAGCTGATTCACTCAATCCTGATTTGATAGATATCAACGCGGGCTGCTGGGTAAAACAAGTTGCAGGTCGTGGTGCGGGTGCTGGATTGTTGAAAGATATTCCACGGATGGAACGTCTCGTTTCGAATGTAATAAAAGCAACAAAAATTCCGGTGACTGTTAAAACACGATTAGGATGGGATGAATCTTCAATTAAAATTATTGAAGTTGCAAAAATGTTGGAAGGAATTGGTGTTCAAGGATTAACGATTCATTGCCGAACTCGATCTCAAGGGCATAATGGTGATCCTGATTATTCATGGATCCCAAAAGTTAAAAAAGAAGTTTCTATTCCAATATTTATCAACGGAAGTTTAGTTGAGCCAAAACAGATCAAAGACGTGTTTGATGAAACCGGTTGTGACGGCGTGATGATTGGTCGTGGTGCAATTGATAATCCATGGATCTTTTCCGATACCAAACATTATTTTGCAACCGGAGAAGTAAATCCGAAACGGACTCTTGCTGAACGAATTGATAAATGCGTAGAACTGCTGCAACTTTCCGTTGAACGAAAAGGGGAACGTCGTGCCGTCATTGAGATGCGAAAGTTTTATATCGGATATTTGAAAGGGGAAGCGAATGCTTCAAAACTTCGCAATCATTTAATGATCTATGTTGAAGCCCAACCGATTATTGATCTGCTTCAATCGGTAAAAGAAAAAGGACATATTGAAGAGGGAATGTTTACTACTGCAGAGATTGCTGCTTAATAAACCCTGTGAACGATTGAGCTTGTAAACCCTGCGAAGATTGTATACAAAAACTATAAAACCTTTATGCAAAACCTTGCGAAGGTTGTATGCAAAAAACTATAAAACCTTCGCAAGGTTGCTTACACCTTCGCAGTGTTACAAATTTATATATACTCTTGCACTTTCCTCGAAACTTCCTTATCTAATATGAAATAATCATAAATTGAGATACAATGATCGCTTTTATTGTTGGTTTTATTATCGGATATTTGACGACAATCCCGATGGGACCTATAAATCTTGCTGTGGTGATGAAGGCATTACGCAATCACACCATGCAGGCATTATTGATTGGAACAGGTTCAGCATTAATGGATGTAATCTATTGTGCCGCAGCAGTTTTTGGAATTGGTTCACTCATCTCTCATCCTTCACTTGAATTGACTTTTCGTATTTCAACTTTTCTAATTTTTTTCGTTTATGGACTAAAAACTACATTCGGGAAATTGCCTGAAACACATTTTCAACCTAATGAAGAGGATGCTCCAGGCTTTAAACGTTATTTCCTTCTCGGAATGGCAATGTATTTTTCTAACCCATCGTTTCTTGCATATTGGATAACAATCGCTGGAATTGTTCATGGGTATCATATCATTCACGCAACATTGCTGGACAATGCTTTATTTGCTTTGGGCACTGGAGTCGGAGTGATTGGCTGGTTTTTTACGTTGGTGGAATTGGTTGAGAAACAAAAAGTAAAATTTGAAATTAACAGGATAAGAAAGATTACGCGGTTTTTTGGACTTGTACTGTTGATTGTCAGTTCAGTTTTGGGTTATAACTTGATAATAGAATTTATTATATAAAATGACCGTCACCTCCTCAGTGACAGTCATTTTGATTACAATATCATTTACTCTTCCAGTGTCGAAATATCTCCTTCACTTAATCCTTGAGCTCTTGCTTTTAAAACACGACGCATAATTTTTCCACTTCGCGTTTTTGGCAGGGACTGAACGAACTCGATCTTTTCAGGTTTTGCAATTGGTCCGAGTTCGTGTGAAATATGCTTGCGAAGATCTTCCGCCAACAGATCGTTCGGCTCGTTTCCTGCTTTCAATATCAGATATGCGTGGATCGCCATTCCTTTTATTTCGTGCGGAAGACCAATGACAGCGGCTTCGGCAACTGCGTGATGAGTAATGAATGCAGATTCGATCTCTGCAGTTCCTAATCGATAGCCGCTTACTTTGATTACATCATCAACGCGCCCAATCACCCAAAAATATCCATCGCTATCTTTACGAGCTGAATCGCCCGCAAAATAATATCCGGGATATGTGGACCAATATGTTTTTACATACCGTTCCGGATCTTTGAAAATAGTTCTCATCATTGCAGGCCATGGATTTTTTAAAATAAGAAATCCTTCTTCGCCTGCAGCAACAGGTTTACCTTCCGCATTTACAACATCTGCATCGATTCCCGGAAGGGGTTTTGTTGCAGAACCAGGTTTTAGCGGTTGCGCAGGCATAGGTGCCATCATGAACATTCCGGTCTCGGTTTGCCACCATGTATCCATAATTGGACATTTTTCTTTTCCAATAATTTTGTAGAACCATCGCCACGCTTCAGGATTGATCGGTTCGCCGACGCTTCCTAACAAACGAAGAGAGGAAAGGTCGTGTCGATTAGCCCACGATTCGCCGAAACGCATCAACCCACGTATTGCGGTTGGTGTTGAATAGAAAATGGTAACGCCATATTTTTCGATGATTGACCACCAACGATCCGGATATGGATATGTCGGTGCTCCTTCATACATGATGGAAGTTGCTCCAGCTATCAACGGACCATAAACAATATAGGAATGTCCGGTGATCCAGCCCGGATCAGCCGTGCACCACCAGCGATCTTCTTCTTTCAAATCGAACACATCTTTGATGGTGGCGTGAATACCAACGGAGTATCCGCCGTGAGTATGAAGAATTGCTTTTGGTTTTCCTGTCGTGCCTGATGTATAAAGAATAAAGAGTGGATCTTCTGCATCCATCTCAACTGTTTCACACTTTATACCATTCTTTGACATTGGAAGCGTCATTAATTCGTGATACCAGTAATCGCGGCCTTGTTCCATCATAACATCAATTCCGAGATGCTTAATGACCACCACATGTTCCGGAGCACCAGAACGCTTTAATGCTTCATCAACAATTTTTTTTAACTCAATTTTCTTGCCGTTCATATTTCCGCCATCGGCGGTGATGACTACTTTAGATCCACTATCTTCAATTCTTCCGTGTAATGCTTCAACAGAAAATCCGCCATAAACAACCGAATGCACTGCGCCGATCTTTGCAGTTGCAAGCATTGCAATGATTGTCTCCGGAATTCGGGGCATATAGATCGTTACAAGGTCACCTTTTACTACTCCCATACTCTTAAGAACATTTGCAAATTTACACACTTCACGATTCATTGCATGGTAGGAGAACGTTCTGACCTCACCTTTTTCGCTTTCCCATATCAATGCAAGTTTATTTCGTCTCCATGTCTTTACATGACGATCCAACGCATTCAAAACAATATTGGTCTTTCCGCCGGTGAACCATTTATAGAACGGTTTATCCGAATCATCCAGAACTTTGTCCCATTTTTTGTACCAGTCCAACTCTTCGGCGCGCTTTGCCCAATATGTTTGAATGTCTTTTGCTGCTTCTCTGCGCACTGATTCGGGATCTCTCACGTTTGCCTGAGCCAACACTTCTGGAGATGGATGATACCATTCAGAGGAATTTTGAACGATCGGTTTTTCTTCCTTCATTTCTTGTATCCTTTATATAGAGTGAAATAGAAATTGACCAGCCTGAACGTTTTGGAATATTACAGAAGAGAATTGATTATTGCAAGGGATTATAAACATGGATCATCAATAAGGATGTATTAATTTTGGTTGGAAATCGACTAACCATTTTTATCCTAATCTTCTTGCATCGACGAACGCACTATCGTATTTTCAAGAATGTCCAGAATCGCTACTTTCATATTTCTTATTCAGTTTCTCTTACCACAGGAACGGGTGTTTCGTCATTATACCGTTGAAGATGGTCTTTCGCAAAACTCTGTGTATGGAATTACACAAGACACTGCTGGCTTCATGTGGTTTTCTACAGCGGATGGTGTAAATAAATTTGATGGCTATACCTTTACCATTTTTCATCCCAACCCGAACGATTCGCTTTCATTGTTAAAATCTTTTGCTCGATCAATTGTTCCGTGTAAAGATGGAACATTATGGTTTGGCCTCAACAATTCTCTCTCGCAGTATCATCCGCTGACAAATAATTTTACATCGATTTCAGCTATCAATAGATTTCCAGAGCCTCAAAAAGATGACAATGTGTATGGAATTGTTTCAGCGAAGAACGGTACAGTATGGGTTGCATTAATATCCGGTGTGTATAGTTCGGCTGATAGCGGAAAAAAATTTACACTTCATTATGGAATATCTTCCGACAACAACATCTTTTCTCTTCCTCGTACCTATACTATTTTTGAAGATCATAATGGAAGACAATGGATCGGAACGGAAAATGGTTTATATATTTTTGATACCGCTAAAAATTATTTTGTTCCATTTGCTGAGAAAGATTTTTTTGGAAAAACCATCCGTAGTTTTGCCGAAAGTGATGATGGAACGCTATGGGTGGGAACACAGTTCGATGGGCTTTATTCAATTTCACCAACGCGCAAAAAAGTTCGCCACTTCGACCATACGATTTTTAAGTGTGAAAAAAAAGAGGTCAGCGTCATCAACGCAATTGTGTTTGATAAAACAGGAACACTCTGGCTTTCAACATACGAATATGGTTTGTTTTCATTGAATCCTGCTACGAATGAAACAAAGCATTTCAGAAATAATACTTTCAATTCAAAAAGTCTTGGGTTCGATGTTATCCGCAAATTGTTTATTGATGCGAATGATAATTTGTGGATTGGTACCGATGGAGGCGGAATTAGTGTTACGCAGCTTTTCCCGAAGCCTTTTGAATTGATAAAGAATGATCCGAACAACAAATCCTCGCTCAGCGATAATTTTGTAAAGGCAATCTATCAAGATAGCGAAGGCATTGTGTGGATAGGTTCGGGGAATGGTCTAAATAGGTACGATCTCCGGACAAAAAATACTGAAGTATATCCGCACCACATCAATACAACCAAAGCACTCGGGAATCAAATCTATTCGATCATTGAAGATCGAGTCGGAATGCTCTGGATTTCAACGCAGTTTGGAATTAGTTCGTTCGACAAAAAGAGAAATAGATTTGTGAATTATGATATTCCCCAAGATATTTTTCACGCAACGGCAACACAAGTCAATAGTATTGCTATAGCACCGGATGGAATGTTTTGGCTTACCACCGACGGGATGCTTCTGTTTGACCCACGAAATAAAACGTACTCTCGTCCTAATTATTTTTCGGATACATTAAGAAAAGGAGTTTGCACTTCAATTTTATGTGATTCCCGCAATATATTTTGGGTCGGCTCGTTTGCAAACGGACTTCACCGTTATAATCAAACCAACAATGAATGGAAACATTTCAATCCTACGGCAAAAGATACGAACAGCATCAGCTCTGCAGGAATTCGAGGAATCTTTGAAGAAGCACCGGGAATTTTGTGGATCGGAACAGAGAATGGATTGAATAACTACAATGAATCAGAGAATAGATTTATAAAATATTTTGAAAAAGATGGGTTGCCAAATTCGTTTGTGTACGGAATATTGCCTGATACGAAAGGAAATCTGTGGATCAGCACCAATCGTGGATTGAGTAAATTCAATCCGAAAGAAAAAACTTTTCGTAACTATACAATTGAAGACGGATTGCAGGCATCGGAATTTAACACCGGTGCATTTTTCCGAAATCCCGCAACAGGAATGATGTTTTTTGGCGGCATTGGCGGTGTTACATATTTCTATCCGGATTCAATAAAAGATTCTGAATATTCACCGAACATTGTGCTGACTGATTTCAAAAAATTTGATCAATCAGTTGTCACAACGCAAGCAATTTATTTGTTGAAAGAAATTGTTTTACCATTCGATGAGAACACGTTTACATTTTCTTTTGCCGGACTTGATTTTACTAATTCAAAAAACATCCGCTATAAATATAAATTAGAGAGTCTTGAACGAGAATGGATTGATGCGGGAACGCGGCGCGATGCGCGGTATACAAATCTGGCGGATGGCGACTATACATTTCGCGTCCGAGCAACGAATGCAGACGCAATATTGGGAAAGAATGAATTAACGATTCACGTGATTATCATTCCGCCGGTGTGGAAGCGTTGGTGGTTTATCCTTCTGACGATCATCATTATTATCGGCAACGTTTTTTTAGTGATTCGTTATTATTTTACACGGAAGGTCAGAAAACAGATGAAGCAGTATGAGCTGGAAAAAGAAAAACTGGAAGAACGGATGAGAATTCGGGACAAAATTGCGCGGGATCTGCATGATGATCTTGCATCGACCGTTGGCAGTGCAGGATTGTTTATTGAAACTGCAAAACGAACGCTCGGTAAAAATTTTGAACAAACAAAAGAGTATCTGGATAAAACGAGTTCGATTTTGAATGAAGCAGAAGAAGCAATGA
>CAYHFN010000047.1:0-26935 GCA_964355925.1 uncultured Chitinophagaceae bacterium | reverse complement strand
ATTCATTACAATCTTGTGGTGAAATTATTGAATGATCGTTTCGGTATTCAAGCGCGAGGCGGATGTTCATGTGCGGGAACGTACGGACACTATCTGCTTCATGTTGATCCGCAGCATTCTAAATCCATCACCGACAAGATTGATGCAGGTGATCTTTCTGAAAAACCGGGATGGATACGCATCTCGCTTCATCCTACAACAACAGACGAAGAAGTAATTTTTATCACCAATGCTCTTGCGCAAGTTGAAAAAAATATTTCTGAATGGGGCGATGATTACACGTACGATCAGCACTCAAACGAATATCATCATAAGAATGAGAACGGTGCATTGGAGAAGATGACGAAGAGCTGGTTTGAATTGTAGATCATTTCTCCGACACAACGAATCAGCAAAGAATTATTGCTGCTTCGGTATTATATCAATACATAAATATCATATTTTTCACTCTTAAGGAAATAAATTCGAATGGAACGACGTGATTTTTTGCTGTCGGCAAGCATCTTGTCTGCATTCAGTGCTCTGCCGCAAAATGCTTTTGGAGCAATTCAAGCATCACCATTAGGTGATGCGTTGAAACCCGTTCTTCTGCCATCAATGCCGCCGTTAGAACATAAGGGAGGTATGGATATTCGGGTTTGGATGCGTTCGGCAATGACCAATGGTTTGTTTTCAAGTGTGGAATGTGCGGTAGCACCAAAACTGATGGGACCTTCGCCGCACTACCACAAAGAATTGGATGAGCTGATGTTCGTGCTTGAAGGAACTGCGAGTATTCTTATCGGTGATGATGTTGTTCAAGTGGAAGCCGGGGGCTGGCATTTGCGTCCGCGTCGTATCAAACATACATTTTGGAATGCATCGGATACATCGTTGCGTTTTGTTGATATGTATTTCAATCAACCGTTTGAGGAGTATTTAGAACGGACTTTTCATGAACTAACACCGGAAAACGGTTACCCCGACAATTCTGAGAAGAAGAAAAAAGAGAAGGATTTTTTAGCTGAAAAATTTGGTATCGTTCATTCTGCCACTGCGCGTGATGAGCGCAAAGCAATTGCTGATAGATACGGTTTGAAATGATCCCTTAAATGATCTACGTTTGAAGCAGCAGAAACGAAGATACGATGCGTGGCAGCAAGATGCATGGTATTTTTATCATGTCCGAATATTTCTATGGCAGATTTTGAGATCACAATTATCGGAGCGGGTGTCGTTGGGCTGGCCATCGGTGCGCGTCTTTCTAAAAATCATCCGCATCTTGTTGTTCTGGAGAAAAATAAAAAATACGGAATGGAAACTTCCAGCCGCAACAGCGAAGTGATCCACGCGGGAATCTATTATACACCGGGATCATTGAAGGCGCAATTGTGCGTTGAAGGAGGAGCGGCATTGTATTCATTGTGTGAACAATATTCCATCCCTCATAAACGGATCACCAAAATTATTTCTGCTTCAACACCGCATGAACTTCCAAAACTTGAACCGATCTTTAAGAACGGAACCACAAATGGTGCAACACTTCGTATGATAACAAAAGATGAGGTGTTGAGTCTTGAACGAAATATCCTCACCGCGGGAGGAATTTATTCTCCCGATACGGGAGTGATCAGCGCACACGGATTAATGGATTTTTTCCACCATTCGATCATTGAGAATGGCGGAACTCTTCAGGAACAATGCGCCGTCGTCGGTATCACTCGGAAGGTGAATAGGGATTATGAAATTTCAATTAATGAAAATGGAACTATTTCTTCATTCACTTCCGAGATCGTCATCAATGCCGCCGGTCTCTATGCCGACAGCATTGCTGAGCTGAGCGGAATAGATATTGATAAAGCGGGATATCGATTGGCCTTTGCAAAAGGATCATACTTTGCAGTCTTGCCAGCAAAAGCAAAATTGATATCTCGGTTGGTCTACCCTGTTCCGCAAAATGAAGGACTTGGAGTTCATGCGTTGATCGATTTGAATGGACGATTGAAATTCGGACCCGATGTTGATTATGTAGATGGACCGCCATTTGAATTTTCCGTGGATGAAACGAAACGTCCCGCATTCGGAAATGCTATCCGAAAAATCCTGCCGCAAATTTCCGATAATGATATCACTCCCGATATGAGCGGTATTCGTCCAAAATTGCAGCGCGAAGGTGACCCGGCAAAAGATTTTATCATCGCTCATGAATCCGATCGGGGTATGAGCGGATTCGTGAATCTCATTGGTATCGAATCACCGGGGTTGACATCGTCTCCAGCCATTGCCCGTTATGTGGATGATCTTTTATATACGTAGCTGTCAATGAATGTCGGCAAAACATATTATCCGAAGAATAGAAAAGAGTGGCGCACGTGGCTTTCAAAACACCGCAAAACCTCCAAAGAGATCTGGGTGATTTTCTATAGAAAAGACTCGGGTAAACTGCGTATTCCGTACAATGATGCAGTTGAAGAAGCGTTGTGCTATGGATGGATTGATAGCATTTTGAAACCCCGAAATGAAGAAAGCTGGGTTCAGCGATTCTCGCCGCGCAAAAAGAAGAGCGTCCTTTCCGAAATGAATAAAGAGCGCATACGCCGTCTGATCAAAGCAAAAAAGATGACACGATTCGGATTGAAAAGCATTGAGTACCATCTGGAAAAAAAAACATCAACACCGAAGAAATTTATTTTGCCTAATGATATTCTTTCGTTGCTGAAAAAGAATCCAGATGCGTGGAAGAATTTTCAGAAGTTTTCCACTCCATATAAACACATCCGTATTGGCTGGATCGATGCGTCACGGCATCGCCCGGAAGTGTTTCAGAAAAGATTGAACTATTTCATTACAATGACCGTTGTCAACAAACAGTTTGGGATGGTGCGGTGATCTTATGTATTGCTTAAGCGCTCAGGATAAACAATGATCGTGCATAGTTTGGATCAAATTAATAATGCTACAAAATATTATTAAATGATGTTATTAGAAGCTTTTTGTTTTATCTGTTGACTGTAATGTGAAAAATAGTAACATTCAAACTGTAAACGACTATTTGTTCCTTGATCGAGTAGGTGATTATGGACGACAATCGCAGTTTCACTTCAAAAATATTTTCAGTCTTCACTCCTCCCGTTTTTCCTGATGATGAAGAAAAAACACAATTAACACGTGTTCTTTTCTACACGAATCTTATCACTCTATTGGTGAGTATCGTATTCCATTTTGTCGTTGATTATTCTGCGGATACTCCGAAATTATTATTATTATCTTCAGTATTTCGCATTTTAGGATGTTTGGTTATTGTTGTACTTTTAAAAATAGGATTTTATAAACAAGCCGCCTATTTATTCGTCGGAACTATTTGGCTTGCGTTTGCCGCTTCAACTCCCTACAACGGCGGGGTGTATTCTTTTGGGTTCAGATCGGGTTTCTTTTTGCTCATTTTTATATCGTCACTCCTGATCGGTCTTCGTTCTGCCGTTGCAGTCACGGTCATCTCTATCGTTTACGGAATATTTCTTGCACTATACTTTCCATCAACAGAATTTCTTGTTGTAAGATTCTACCGTTCACCTATGTTGGCATTGTTTGTTAATGCCACACTCTTTTTGATTTCGATTATCTTCATTCGGTATTCAATCACCACGATCCGGGAATCTTTAGCAAAAGCACGGAAAGAATTGAAAGAACGGCTGAAAGCAGAAGATTCGCTGCAGGAGAGCGATCAAAATTACCGAGAAGTATTCAACGCAACCAACGAGGCAATCTTTATTCAAGACCCCGACAACGGAAATATATTGGATGTCAACGAAACCGCAGTACGAATGTATGGTTACGATTCCAAGAAAGAAATAACATCGCTTGGTGTCGTCGACCTTAGTTTGAACGAATCAGGATTTACACAAGTAGAAGCGCAGAAATTCATACGGGAAGCCGCTGCTGGTATAGTTAAAGTGTTTGAATGGCATTCTCGAAAAAAGAATGGCGACCTTTTCTGGACAGAGGTTTCCCTAAGGGCTTCGCAGATCGGCGGAAAAAAAAGGATCCTTACAGTTGTTCGTGACATCAGCGAAAAACGAAAAGTTGATGAAGCGCTGCGTGAGAATGAACAACGGTTACGGATTCTTTCCGAATCGGCGTTCGAAGGAATCGGGATAACCGCTGACGGAGTCGTCATCGAAGCAAATGACCAGTTGGCAGTAATGCTGGGGTATATTCGCACGGAGATCATCGGAAAGAAGGTATCGGAATTTGTTTCCCAAAAATCAAAAGAGGTCGTCCGTCAAATGATCGTTTCTGGAAAAGAAGAACTATACGAACACTTGGCTCTTAAAAAGGATGGTACAGAATTTTGGGTTGAAGTCCACGGCAAAAAAGCAATTATAGACAGCAAAAATGTTCGAATAACTGTCATGCGCGACATCGATCTTCAAAAACGTCAATCCGCGATCATCGATCAGACAAACCATCAGCTTCGGAATATTATTCGGTCGGCATCCCGTTCATCAATCATCTCAGTCGATCTCACCGGAAATATCACCGCCTTTAATCCGGGTGCCGAGTTAATGTTAGGATACAGTGCTGATGAAATGGTCGACAAGCAATCGCCTTCCGTCTTCCATCTTGCAACGGAAATGGAAGCAAGGAGCAAAGAATTAACGACTCAGTACGGATACCCTGTTAACGGGTTCGAGATCTTCGTACACAAAGCGCGTAAGGGAGAACACGAAGAACGGGAATGGACATACGTCAGAAAAAACGGAAGTCATCTATTTGTCTCTCTTGTTGTTACTCCGGTTTATGATGACCATGGTACGCTGTCAGGATTTTTGGGCGTTTCCAGAGATATCACCGAACAAAAAGCCGTTGCAGAAAGATTCTCGATAGCATTTAACAATGCTCCATTATTAATGACAATCAGCACGTATGAAGACGGAAGATTTATCGAAGTTAATAATCAATGTTTTAACTATTCCGGTTATCACCCTGAAGAGATCATCGGAAAAACTGCAACTGATTTACAGTGGCTGTCAAAAGAAGAGAGAGCAAGAACAATAGCGATGCTCGAAAAGAACGGTCGAATCATTGATCTCGAATTAGATCTGCGAAAGAAGAATGGGTCAATAACAAACCGTTTGTACAATTGCGAGGTCATCACCATCAATGGGGAAAAATGTCTGTTATCCATCTCGCTCAATATTACCGATAGAAAATTGGCGGAACAAGCGATACGCGAAAATGAGGAAAAATACACCCGTCTTTTTGAAACAGCAGGAGATGCCATCTTTATCATGAATGAGGATGAGTTCATAGAATGCAATCAGAAGACGCTGGATCTGTTCCGGTGTACCCGTGAACAGATAATTGGTCATCGGCCGTACGAATTTTCTCCAACGATACAGCCGGATGGCCGACAATCAAAAGAAAAAGCGCTTGAAAAGATCCATGAGGCATTGCGTGGTCAATCACAAAGTTTTGAATGGACCCATTCTCGACCCGACGGATCAACATTCGACGCTGAAGTAACATTGAATAAAATTCATATTTCGCCGGGGATACAAATACAAGCCATTGTACGTGATATTTCTGAACGGAAACGCTCGGAAGAACAGATCCGCTTGCTGGCGCACGCCATGAAGAGTGTCCGGGAATGTATTTGCATCATCGGTCTCGACGATTCTGTTCTGTATGTGAACGAAGAGTTCAAAAAAGTATATGGATTCGAGGAAGAAGAGATCATTGGAAAGGATATCGGGATCATTCGTTCTCAAAAAAATACGATCAAAGCCGTTGATGTGCTTCGTAAGAACAATTACACCGAGGGGTGGCATGGTGAACTCTTCCATGTGAAGAAGGGCGGGATCGAATTTCCGGTATTTGTCTCTCTTTCGGCTGTTCGCGGATCGGATGGTGCTCCCGAATCATTGATCGGGGTCATGACCGACCTTACGGAAATAAAACGGGGTGAAGAAGAGAAGAAAAAACTGGAAGATCAGCTGCTTCATTCGCAAAAAATGGATTCGTTCGGCCGGCTTGCCGGCGGCATTGCTCACGACTTTAACAACATGCTCACACCCATTCTTGGCTTCGGTGAGATCCTTCGAAAATCGTTCGCCGACAACGATCCCCGTTTGAGCAAGATCCTCCAGATCATTCATGCGGCGGAAAGCTCGAGAAATCTTGTCTCAAAACTTCTCGCTTTTGCACGAAAGCAAAATCTTGATGTGAAACGGATCGACTTGAACAGTGTCATTACCGATTTCCAGAAGATCTTAAGCAGAACATTAACGGAAAATATTATCATACAAACACATCTCGATGAAATACCGCCGATCATTCACGGCGATGCGGGACAGATCGAACAGATCGTTCTGAATCTTTCCGTCAATGCGATGCATGCAATGCCGAAGGGTGGAACGCTGATCATTGAAACAAAGAATATCTCGATCAACGACAGAATACTTTTCAGCGATGAAGAAAAAGAAATGGAGTTGGGTGAATATGTGGTGTTGTCCGTAAGCGACACCGGTTCCGGAATTCCAAAAGAAATACTCTCAAAAATCTACGATCCGTTCTTTACCACAAAAGAAAAAGGGAAAGGAACCGGGCTGGGATTGTCAACCGTCTACGGAATCGTGAAGCAGCATCGGGGATTCATTTCGGTGTATAGTGAAGTTGGCATTGGCACAACGTTTAAGATCTATTTCCCCTACTATTCCGGCGGTGATGATGAACAGACCACGATGCAAAAGACAAACGTCAGTTCACAGTCACAAAAGCGGACCATCCTTGTGGTGGAAGATCATGAACAAATTCTGGAATTGATACAGGAGGTGTTGACTGAAGAAGGCTATACAATATTCACTGCATCTTCGGTAACTGATGCGCTGAAGGTGTTCAGGTCGCATCGCGATATCATCGATCGGCTAATCACGGATATCATCCTCCCCGACGGAAATGGCAGACAACTGTTTGAAACGATCACGGCAGAGAAACCGGAGATCAAGGCGATGTTCATGTCGAGCTATACCGAAGATATTATTTCGACGAATAACTACTTGCCGGATAATAGCCTGTTCATTCCGAAACCGTTTATACTAACGGCGTTTGTTGAAGCAGTACAACTCTTGAACGAAGAGTGAGGGACTGTTAGGGTGCGGAAAATTTATTAACCATCCCCATTAATGCATCCGATGTGTACGGTTTCTGCAGAAAATCGTCGACCGCCATCACTGAAAAGTCTTCGATGGAATCCGAATGAAGGCCCGATGTCAAGACAATGGGAATTCGCTTATTGATCTCACGTAAGCGGTAGACCGTTTCTTTGCATGACGATCCTGGAATGTTCACATCAAGAAGTATGAATACAATGTTCTCTTGATGTTCTTTAAAAAGCATCAGTGCGGCGTCAGCAGTAGTTGAACTATAAACCGCAACTCCTTCCGATTCGTAAATGTCGCGCACAAGTTCCAGATTCAGTGAATCATCATCGATCGTCATAATACCTGTCTTGCGGTGTTTGGTTTCTTTTGCCTGTTCGGTACGATATGCCGGAATTGCTACCTTGATCGTTGTTCCCGTATTCGGTACGCTCTGAACGATCACTCCCCCATGGTGTCCCTGAAGAATACCCATCACGGCAGAAAGTCCTAGCCCCCGTCCGGTGAATTTTGTTGAAAAGAATGGATCGAATATTTTTTGTTGTACATCATTGGTCATTCCAATACCCATATCCTCAACTTCGATTATCACATATTCCCCGGCCACCATCGTTGTTTTTGGAATGAATATCCATTCCTCTGTTTGGGCTTGGTCCATCGACCGCATTGTTGTTCGCACATCGATCGATTTGTTTTTTTCCGTTGTTGCCTCGATCGCGTTGGTAATAATATTCACGATTAATTGTTTCATTTGACGGATATCGGCACGGACCGGTAAGAGGTCTTGTGCGAGGTGTGTACGGATCTGAATGGGAACAGCAGCAGAAATAGTAAGAGAATGGAGGTTCTCGTTTATGATATCGTTCATGTTCACAATCCGTATCTCAAATTTCGATCGCCCGGAATATGCCGTTAATTGTTTGGTCAACTCTGCCGCCCGAAGAGCCGCCTGTTCGATCTTGACAAACGCACTGTGCACCGGAGTTCCGGTTTCTGTCTTCTTTTGCTGCATGGTTGCCCGGCCAAGAATCGTCGTCAGAAGATTGTTGAACTCGTGAGCGACCCCGCCTGCGAGGGTCGACAAACTCTCCATCTTTTTTGATTGTTGGATCGCTTCTTCGATCTTATGACGTTCGGTAATATCGCGCTGGATCGAAAGGTACCCCTGCAATTTTCCATTCCGATCGATGATTGGAGTGATGGTACTCTCGACCTCGATTTGAATTCCGGATTTTGATTTGTTGATGAACGATGTTGTGACAACCTTGAATTCCTCCAATTGCTTCCACAACATTTGGTGAGTCACAACGTCGTTCGGAAGATGTTCCAGTATTTTCGGCGTTTCTTTTCCGATAACTTCTTCGGGAGTATATCCGTACAGCTCTGTGAATCGGGGATTGATAAAGATCAACAATCCGCGAATATCGGTCATAAAGATGACTTCAGATGAATTATTGACCGCCTGACCAAGCATCTCCAACTGTTGCTCTGCTTCCTTTTGGGTGGTGATATCAAGAATAAATCCATCGATAATAACGGTGCCGTCCGGCATAGTGAAAGGAGTTCCGGTGTTCCGTTGCCAACGCACCTCCCCTGTTTTTTTTATTACACGGTGTTCAAGGTCGAATGGTTTGGGATGTTCTGCCAATTCGCGGAGAATCTTAAAATCCTTCATGGCATCAACGCGATAGATCGAACTCATGAATTTTCGAATATCGTGCATCAGTTCGTCGGAGCTATGCCCCAACAATTCTTTTGCACCATCGCTGATGAAGAGCGGTTTAATCATCTTTCCTTTTTTCAGTTCAACCCGGTAGAAAACAGAATGAAGATTGGAAGTGATGCTCGAAATTTGTTCTCTCCGCATTACAAGTTCTTCTTCTGCTTTAATCTGGTCGGTGATATCGCTGAACGAAGCGATCGATCCTTGAAGTACCGCATCCTCTCCATGGAGCGGGGCGATATTCATCGTCAATACTTTATACCGCCCGTCCGGAAATACTATTTTGTAATTCTGCCAAACAATTGATTGTCCTGTACGCTGTACGGTCTTAAACGGATGATCTTCATCGGATATTTTTTCACCCTGCACGGTATAAAGAGTCCAGACCCGTGAGTGGTCGTACGTTCCCATTTCGGAGGGCTGCGGTATTTCGTAGATATGTTGACCAATCTTATTCACAAATGTAATTTTCCCGCTCTTATCGAACATCATGATACCGCTTGGAGTGGTGTTTATGATGGAATTAAGCCGTTGTTCGCTTTCGCGCAGCGCAGCGCTGTTTTGTGTTGCTTGTCGGTATCCCTTTTTCATGTTATCCGCAAGGATGAATGTTCCGATAGCGATGATGACGTTTGAGATCAATGTATTGATCAAATCGTCAAGCAATAATTGCGGAGCATAGCCAGGTATCTTCGGGTCGTGGAATTCAACAAAATAAGTGATACCAATGAAGGACAATTGTAGAATGACAAAGACCGAATATAATTTTTTATCCAAAAAAATAGATGCAAGAATAAATGATGCTCCATACACAAACATTGCAACATCATGCACTCTGAGATCAGAAAATAATACTAATGGGAATATGAATAGTGTGATACTAAAAGAATATATCGTTGTGGCGCGAAGCGTTTGCCTTTTTTTATTAAGGATAAAACATATACAGATGGCGATAATTTGTATTGAAAAAATAATTATTCTTGCGAGATAGTCGGTCGACGGTGCGGCAAATTGTCGTTGAATCTCTGCCCAAAACGGGTAGAGCAGTGCAACGATCGTGATGATGAAGATATAATGTGCGGTCTTTCCCAGATCCGGAAAATAATCCGTGAAAGATTCGGGAGGTTGAAGATATTTTTTTATCGCTGCGATCATTGTCTTTAAAACAATTGTATACTCTGTATTTGTTTTTGCAATTGAATATCGGTTATAGATTTTGATGGAATTACCAAAATCCGCAGTGATGAATAATCATGCCGTTACATAAAATCGGTTTTTTCTCTAATAAACACAATACGTGGTATTACGTAGATTATTTTGGTGAATTTAAGATTATTCTATAAAAATATTTGTGAGATGAGTATGGTTATAGATCAAGCCGTTTTGAGTTAAAACTATTATAGTATTATCTTACATTTTGCATCTTGCTTCTGCAATTGTAATTCTGTAGAATATTAGTAGAATTATTTTGGGTGATTTTATGAATCTTTTTCCTTCGTCTATATTTATATCGGTATTTATTCTTTCCTTCTCCACCCCCCTCCTTTCTCAAACAATGACAATTGACGGTGTAGTGAGAGATTCAGCCACAACATTATTTATCGATTCTGTAAAAGTTGAGATCATTAATCCTGCAAATCTCACAGAAAAATATCTAACCTACACCAACTCAGCTGGAAAATGGTCATATACATTTCAAAGTTCGGGTGTTGAAAATACTGAATCGGTGCCTACGCATTTCGAACTGCAACAGAATTTTCCAAACCCATTCAATCCATCTACGATTATACCGTTTTCAATCCATCAGGCGGGACACGTAACACTAATGGTTCATAACATTGTCGGCCAAAAAATTTCCGAACGATCATTCGATCTTTCATCGGGAACGTACAATATCCGGTGGAATAGTAACGGCGCTGCTGGTGTTCTTTTTTATACCATCTTTTTCAACGGACAATCATTTACGAAAAAAATGATCCAGTTGGACGGCAATCATGGTGGGGGATTTGGTGATGCGGTACTGGTCGGCGGTTTTGCTTCATCGTCATCTTTCGGAAAAAAAAGTGCGGCAGAATTTATGGTGAGAACATCCAAGATCGGCTACGAATCGGATTCTGTCGTTGTTCCGAATACTAACAATCAAAACATCAATTTTTCTTTGTCAAGCGTTCATCACCGTGCGTTCGTCTTTGATCTGCATAATGATGTTGCGGAATATATGATCGATGGATATCAGATCGGAGTGCGTCATACAAGCAATCAGAGCGACATTCCAAGATTCATTGACGGCGGAATAGACGGACAAATGATCGTGCTATGGACTGATTCAAGCACAACGCCGACAACTCCATATCAACGAACGATTCAAATGTATGATACGTGTATTGCGCAGTTCAATCGAAACCCTGCAACCATCGCGCAGGCAAAAACTACATCTGAAATTCAATCCGTGCATGCTTCCGGTAAGATCGCGGCGGTTCTGTGTGTAGAAGGAGGACATGCCATTGAAGAAAAGTTGAATAACTTGATCACATTCTATACGCTTGGTGCGCGGTACTTTACGATAACATGGAATTACACTGTTCCATGGGCAACTTCAGCTGCAGATCCACGGTCTGCAACAAATGGATTATCGGAATTTGGAAAGCAGGTAATCAGAACAATGGATTCTCTTGGAATGATCATCGATGTTTCGCATACGGGAATAAAAACGATCGAAGATATTCTTACGGTGACAAAAAATCCGATCATTGCAAGTCATTCCGGAGCACGAACATTGCGCAATCACACACGAAATTTAACGGATGATCAGATCAAATCGATTGCAAACGGCGGCGGGGTGATAGGTGTAGTGTTCCACAGAACGTTTATTACTTCAACGACAACAGCAACAATCGATACAGTGATTAAGCATATCGATTATATCAAAAATCTCGTCGGAATCAATCACGTCGCAATTGGTTCGGATTACGACGGAGGAATTACACCGCCTGTCGGATTGGAAGATGTATCGAAGATGCCAAAACTTACAATGGCATTGCTTCGGCGCGGGTATTCCCGCAGTGATGTGCGGAAGATCCTTGGTGAAAATTATTTGCGTGTCTTTAAATCTGTTTGCCAATAAAGAAAAGGTACTACGTGGTTTCGCGTATTGCACCTTATCGAAAGTATCTTTATAATTAATCTAAGAAAAATACAGAAAAACGCCTTTTATGAGCTATACGCTGAACATTGAACTCAAAGAAAATTACCTTCATGTTATTGTGAATGGAGAGAACACGCTGGCAAATTTTCTTTCCTATTTTGAAAAAATATATCAAGCATGTATCCAACATCGATGCTCTAATGTGTTGATCGAAGAACGTTTGACTGGTCCGAATCTTGACACATTCGATATCTTTGTGGTTATTACAAAGAACTTTAACAGAGCAAAGAACATCGGTTTGCGTCTTGCGTATGTGGATATGAATTCCGAGCACAGCAAAAGAGGATTAAAGTTCGCTGAAAACCTTTCTCATATCCGCGGTGTAAACGTACGATTATTCTATAATAAGACCGAGGATGCTTTAGTTTGGCTCTTGGGTAATGAATCCAAATCCGTATAAGTATTTTTCAGTAAAAACTTCGGTTATTGATGAAATACTTTTACAACCCCTCCTGACAAAATCTAATAATAATTCTCTGTTAATTTTTCGGTGGCACTACAGTTAAGAAAAGAACAAATTGATCTGTTCAATCATTATGGAAGAGATATGCTTTTCTACGATTATGTTCTGTTAATAACGTTGTCTGCAATTTGGGGAAGTTCGTTCATCTTTATGCGCGTACTTGCGCCGGCGCTGGGACCTGTCGTTACGGCTGATATGCGCTTGTTGATCGCTGGACTAGTGCTCACGCTGTATCTCCGTTTACGAAATCAACGGCTTGACCTTCTGAAAAATCTTAAGCGGTATATCATCATCGGTCTGCTCAATTCTGGAATTCCATTCTTGTTGTTCTCGTTTGCGGCGTTATATCTTCCATCTTCAATTTCAGTCATCATCAATTCGTTGACGCCACTGTTCGGTGTTTTGTTTTCAATTCTCTGGCTGGATGAAAGAATCACCGCAAAGAAAATTTCCGGCATTGCTTTGGGAATTATTGGCGTCATTATCATCCGGGGATCCGGAAATCTTGAACTGACACCAATGACAACGATCGCTATGGCGGCCTGCGTTCTCGCAACAATGTTGTATGGTCTTGCAAGCACCTATGTAAAATTACATGCAAAAGATATTGCTCCTGCAGCAATGGCGACCGGAAGTCAACTTGTTGCCGGTATATTGTTGCTGCCGCTGATTTATTTTTTTCCGACGCGCACGGAATTGACCGTAACAATCGCGCTGACTACAATTGCATTTGCGCTCTTTTGCAGCGCTGTCGCTTACGTTATCTTTTACCGTTTGTTAAAAAACCTCGGAACAGCAAAAGCGTTGTCCGTTACATTTTTAATTCCGGTATTCGGATTCATCTGGGGTTACATTTTTCTGCAGGAAGAGATCACGGTGATCATGGTAATTGGTTCACTCTTTGTTCTTTCGGGAATTTATTTTGTAACGGGAAAAGAGCGTTCAAAATAATCGATTACAAAAGGGTTCTCTTTTATCAAGGATATTAAGACAAAAACCTCTACATTTGTCTTATGAAAATAGAAAACATTATGACGGATCCAACGGTAGGCGTAACAAAAGTAAAGCTTTTCACGCGTTATCAAGTATTTATCATCGCAGTCCTTTCATTCATTCAATTCACCGTCATTCTCGATTTCATCATTATTGCACCGCTGGGTGCATTACTGATGAAAATTATGGATGTAACACCGGCGCAATTTGGAACGGTCGTTTCGGCATATGCTTTCAGTGCCGGAATATCGGGATTTTTTGCTGCTGGATTTGCTGATAAATTTGATCGTAAGAAATTTCTCCTCTTCTTTTACGCAGGGTTTATACTCGGAACATTTTTCTGTGGCATCGCGACCAATTTCTTTTTTTTGCTGTTGGCACGTATTGTCACCGGAATTTTTGGCGGTGTCATCGCATCAGTTTCACTCGCTATCGTGACGGACGAATTTGATCTGAATGTGAGAAGCCGTGTGATGGGATTCATTCAAATGTCGTTTGCCGTTGCTCAAGTAGCAGGTATCCCGTTCGGCATTTATCTGGCAAATGTCTTCGGATGGCATGCGCCATTCATGCTTATTGTCTGCATTGGGATTCCTGCCGGAATTGCAATGATGAAAATGGTGAGACCGATCGATAAACATCTTTCTATTGAGCGTCCGTCAGATTACAATGCATTTAATCATTTACGGAAAACAATCTCACAGCCGCACTACATAAAAGCATTTGCAACCACGGCACTTCTTTCGATCGGTGGTTTTTTGATGATGCCTTTTTCAAGCGCGTTCTTGGTGAACAATATTTTGATCCCTCAGGTAAACCTTCCACTCGTATTCATGTTTACAGGAATGGCAACAATCATCATTCTTCCTATCGTTGGAAGGATCAGCGACACATTTGGAAAGTTTAAAGTATTCACCATCGGTACGATTGTCGCAAGCATTATGATTGTGTTCTATACAAATCTTTCTGCTACTCCGTTGTGGGAGGTTGTGGTGATCAATGTTCTTCTCTTTGCAGGAATAATGTCGCGAATGATTCCGGCAACAACATTGATGACGGCAATTCCTGAGTTGGCAGACCGCGGAGCATTCATGAGCATCAACTCATCACTGCAACAATTTTCCGGCGGGATTGCATCGGTCTTTGCGGGAACAATTATCAGACAAACAAGTACCGGCGCACTCCAAAACTATAATGTTCTTGGTTACACCTGCGTCACCTTAATGTTTCTTGGTGTGGGAATGATGTACAATATCAATAAATATGTGGAAGCGAAAAACATAACAAATATAAACGGAATAAGTCTCGGCGAAAAATGAAAATTGAAATCTGGTCTGATGTCATGTGCCCCTTCTGTTACATCGGCAAACGGAAATTTGAAATGGCGCTGCAGGATTTTCCTCAGAAAGAACAGATTGAGATCGAGTGGAAAAGTTTTCAGCTTAATCCAAGCATGGTGACCAATCCATCAAAAAATATTAACGAGTTTTTGGCGGAACATAAAGGGATCAGCATTGCACAGGCAAAGCAGATGAATGACCGCGTGACAGCAATGGCGAACGAGGTCGGACTGCAATACGATTTTGATAAAGCGATCGTTGCTAATTCATTCGATGCACACCGCCTTTCGCATTTTGCGAAGAAACACGGCAAACAAGATGCTATGGAAGAACGTTTGTTCAAAGCTTATTTCACTGAGGGAAAAAATACTGCCGATAATGAAACTCTTGTTGCGCTTGCGGGAGATGTTGGATTGAATCCTGAGGAAACGCGCATGATGCTGAGCAGAAATGATTTTAGCGATGCAGTGAACAACGATATTTATGAAGCAACCCAAGTCGGTGCCCGCGGTGTTCCTTTCTTTGTGTTTGACAATCGGTATGCTGTTTCCGGTGCGCAGCCGAGTCAATTATTTTCCGATGTGCTCACTAAGGCTTGGAGTGAACACCAACAGTCTTCGATGTAACTAAATTTTCCCCCTCCGCTTGTTTCCCATTTTCAGTTTTCCTACAATAGCATTATGCATCATCACAGAATATTCAATATAAATTTTAGGATTTCATGAGAGCACTCGCACTGCTTCGCGGCATCAACGTCGGCGGACATAAGATCATCCCAATGGCAAAGCTAAAGACTATCTTTGAAACTGCAGGATATAAGAATGTCGTAACATTCATCCAAAGCGGAAACGTTCTGTTCGATACAACGACATCCGATACCGAAATACTTCAAACGAAAATCGAAAAAATGCTTGTTGATTCGCTTGGGTACGATGTTCTAACGATCATTCGTTCTGCTGATGAAATGAAGAGGATTGTAGCTAAAAACCCGTTTGCAGATGAACATATCGAGAAGAAAACAAAATACTATGTGATGTTCCTTGAAAAGAAACCGACGCGCGGTGAACAGCAATCAGTTCTTGCAACACAAGTGAAAGGAATGTCGTTTCAGTTCGGCGCGTACGAATTGTACTGTCTACTCGACGCAAAGTTCAGCGGAAACGATTCGCCTTTTTCGAACGTGAAATTAGAGAAGCTCCTTAATCAAAAGGGGACAACGCGCAACTGGGCTACAACAACAAAAATTGCCGAATTAGCATTTTCCTAATCCGGCAATGTCAATGAAGATCACCTCGATTTCGTAATCTATTCAACTCGTAGAATCAGGTATTTTTTTTCTTTCATCAAATATCCAAACCGTTCATACTGCAATAGATTAATCATGCACTGCGGTTCGAATGCTTGAATCAGCATTTGCGCTTGTCTCTGTCGTATTGGAACAAACAGATAGTCTGACACTTTTATTTTAATCTTTTTCAACTGTGCGGACTTCACCGGTATTACAAATTCTTCGATCACCAACGATGAATCATACTCCAATAAATACTGTTTCACAACATCACTCTTTGCTGGTTTATATGATCCAACAATGAATTTATGTTTTGTAAGAAAATCTTTTAACAGTGCATCGTTCTTCGGCACAAGATATCCTTTTGGGCGGTTTACCGTCAACAACGGCACTATTTTCGTGTGATAATTCGCAGTAACGATCGTTGTATCGCGAAGTCCGTCATACGACGAGAACTTTAGAGTCTTCTCCCCATCGCTCACATGATCCATTTGAATTGCAGTCACTGCACGATCCGCCCGTGTTGCTTTTGCGTTCTTTACCATCATTCGGATCGTATCGGCATTGTTGTTCATGAATGTAATGAATCCGGTCAACGCAGCACATTGTCCTTCGGAGCGGCGTTGGATGTTGTCGATGGAGTCGAGACCGTTCATTCCTTCCTGAATGAATGAGAACGAACCAAGGATGCCGAAACTCTGACGACCATCATTGATATCCACGGTGCTGTTTCGCATTCGCTCTTTGTTTGGCGGACCCATTGGTGTGTACTCACCGAATCGAACTTTCTTCTCCTGCATATACGAATACAGAAACGGCAGAAAAGCATTCCTCTGGAATGAACGGAGCGCGTCATCCGTGTTCGGGTTGGTCATAAGTCCGATCGTCTCTTCGGAGTTCTTTCGGTAGCCGTATTCCTTCCACTCTTTTCCGTACGGACTGTATTCATGCACATCCAGAGTCACTTCGGGATCGATCTTCGCGTACAATTCATGAAGTCCTATCACTTCCGGTTCCGTTAAAATTAAATGGTTCCGATTCAGATCCATTCCATTTCCATTACGGCGAACATTGATATCATTTCCATCCGGATTCATTTGTGGAACCAAATAGAGATCAACATTTTTTAAAATTGCATCAAGTTTTCCGTTCGCAATATCTTTAAGCAATAACAATACTCCTTCTTTTCCGGAAGGCTCGTTTCCATGTTGTTGAGCAAAGATCAATACTTTAATTTTTTTATTACTTTTACCTTTTGAAATTGTGAGAACAGGAAGAATCTTCCTGTTGATAGAAACGGCAAGCGTATCCATCTTCATCCATGACGATTGTGCGACAACTGATTGAACATATTTTACAAGTTCAACATTTGTTGTCAATATTTTATAGTTCGATTGTTCCAGGGGGGTTGAGAATTGCGAAAACAATGACGAGGCAACAATAATTGAAAGGAAGCTTATCCGTTTGATCATTTTTTAATCTCCTTTGTTTACGTAAATGTGCAAATATATTGAAAAAGAAAAAATAGTTAATTTAGTGCGACGGCAATGGAATGTAGTAAACCCGCCATTTTTTTAATATGTTGACTGTGAATGATTAAAATACAATATACCTACATTGTTACACTCAAAAACAGATAAAATTCATTCGCTGCGATTGACTAAACCAGATTCTCATTTATTGTGTCTAATAACAAAAAATAACAGGTAATCATTTGAAGTTTTTCCGTTTTTCCATGCTGTGTTTCTCTTTGGGCGTTGTATCGTTGAATGCTCAGAATTATTATTTTCCTCCTCTCACCGGTGCTCAGTGGGATACCGTATCCCTTGCGAGTTCAGGATGGAATAATTCCGCCGTTGGTTATCTCTATTCATTACTCGACAGTTCACATACGCGGGCATTCATTGTTTTGAAAGATGGAAAGATCGCACTTGAAAAATATTTCGGAACATTTACAAAAGATAGTCTTTGGTATTGGGCTTCTGCCGGAAAAACTATGACTTCTCTTCTGGTAGGAATAGCGCGTCAAGAAGGATTCCTTTCTCTTTCCGATACATCATCAAAATGGCTGAAGAATGGATGGACGACCGAGCCGCTCGAAAAAGAGAACCAGATAACTATCCGGAACCAACTGACAATGACCACAGGTCTTGATGACGGTGTTATAGATAAAGATTGCACTCTTCCAACATGTCTTATCTATAAAGCTGATGTCGGTACACGGTGGGCATATCATAACGCACCGTATACACTTCTTGATTCCGTCATCCAAAAGTCCACCGGGGAAACGTTGAATCAATTCTACCTATCGCGTGTTCGTTCCAAGATCGGTATGAATGGAGCCTATTTTCGATCAGGTGATTATAACAATCTTCTTATTACTACGCCACGAAGTATGGCACGGTTTGGACTGCTGATATTAAGTCGCGGGGCGTGGGGCGCTACTGCGGTGTTGAATGATACTTCGTATTTCAATGCAATGACGAATACGTCTCAGACTATCAATCCTTCGTATGGTTATCTTTGGTGGCTGAATGGAAAATCATCGTTTATGCTTCCGGGCACGCAGCTGGTCTTTCCCGGATATTTGTCTCCGGCAGCCCCCAAGGATATGATCGCTGCGTTGGGAAAAAACGGACAGCTCATCAATATAGTTCCGAGTCTTGGACTCGTCTTTATCCGCATGGGCGATGCGCCGGACAATTCACTTGTTCCGACAACATTGAATAACCAGATCTGGGAACGATTGAATCCGGTGATCGCTCCATCAACAAATGTTTCGAATAGCAATATTGATTCGACTCCAAAAAAAATCTCCCTTTCGCAAAACTATCCAAACCCATTCAACCCAACAACAATGATCAAGTTTTCAATTCCCCACACTGCGTATGTGACATTGCGGGTATTTAATTTATTGGGACAGAGTATTTCTGTACTCCTTTCAAAAGAATTGAATGCGGGAACACATGCGGTTCAATGGGACGCATCCACGAATGTTGGGGGAATCTATTTCTGTCGTCTAGAATCGGGATCGTTTGTTGAAACGAGAAAACTCATTTTACTCAAATAAAAAATTTTTCCGAAGGTTTGTAATGAATCGAATTCTTGTCGCTGTTGTGTTAATCGCCTCATCCTGTCTCGCACAAGAAACATTTGATATGAATCCGCGCGACGGGATGGTTGGAATTTCTTTCGGACGAATTCCAAAAACAGACTTCACTGCAAAGACCGGATCGTATGAATCACGTTGGAGCGGGATCAATGCTTCCCTTCCGGTTTACCGTTCGATCAATTCGGCTATCGAAGAACGATCATTCCAGCAGATTTCCTTGACGGGATCCTTGCGTAGAAATACAACGGAGTTTTCATTGCTCTCTGATCCGCGTGTCATAACAACGGGTTGGCTTGGAGGATCCTGGTTATACATCGGTGAACAGAAAAACTTTTATTTGTTTTCGGCAAGCATAGGATTTGCGGAAGATAGGCTCATCGCCGGATCACCGAGAATGAGAGTCCAACTGATGACACTCGGTTCCTATCATCTTTCCGATCCATTGCTGATCATGTATGGCGCATCCTATTCGGCGCTGTTCGGACGTGATCTGTTGATGCCGATCCTTGGAATGCGATGGAAGATGGGTGAAGACTGGGCTGGTGCAATAATGCTTCCGTTCTCATTTTCATTGCGATACAGAGCGGGTTCCGGCGTGTCATTCTTGGCAGCTCTTACGGCTGCCGGCGACAATGTTCGGATAGCAAACAGGGGTGATTATGCAGGTTATGCTGACGATCTGCAGTTACGAATCACGGGTGCCAAAGTATCGTTGCGAACGATGGTAAAATTATCCGAGGCGTTTGGATTGAATATTGTGTTTGGTTCTATCACGAAGCGGGCAATGAGCATAGTTTCTGGATCTATTGTTATTTCTACAGAACGGTTAGATGCGTCACGTTTTTTCTCTCTTGGAATAAGATACCGGTTTTCTGCTGGTGATAATATTCCTATAGAAGAAGTAGAGTGAGCGAACGATGAATGACCTTTTGGAGATCTTAAAATAAGTCTTTCTCCGTGACTCGCTGCTGCACTGCCGCTTGAAATTTCTTCCATGAGATTGAATCCCCCACCGGACGCGCTGTGAATTTTTCTGTCTTTCTTAGTTTTATAACTTCTGCTGCTCGGTCTGCAGAATTCGGATGTGTGTTCATCCATTCAAAATGGTTGGCGATATTCTCTTTTTCATGAGAAAGTCTGAAGAGAAAATCTGCATTAGCCTGTGGATCGATATCCGCTTTTGCCAAATAACGAACGCCTGTTGCATCGGCCTCATTCTCCTGCTCACGGTCAAATGCTGTTGACGATAAAAGTTTTACTGTCTGCCGAACGATCTCCGATCCGGAATCACCGCCGCTAAGCGTGATCACCATTGCAAGACCAATTTCTTTTACCAATTTTTTCATCACATGATCGTGTTCCATATGCGCAATTTCATGCGCAATCACTCCTGCAAGTTCATCGGCAGATACGCAGTAATTGATCAATCCGGAATAGATAATAAGATGCCTTCCGGGAAGGGCAAATGCGTTCACATCATCCATAGCCGCAATATGAACGGTGATCGTAGAATCAGAAATATCATTTGCATCACAGATTCTCTTTTTTATTCCTTCAACAACAGAGATGATACTGTCCTGCGTGATGGTCTTATTGCTTTTTGCAACAGCATCAAAGATCAGTTTCCCTAATTTTTGTTCGTTCTCTTTCGTGAGTTCTTCAATCGCGAAAATGCTTCGATAATTGATCAAACTGAGAAGATACCACATTCCAAAAAACGAGATAGAAAGAAATAATCCGTGCGTGAGAATCTTCTTCATATCAGACTTTGATCAAACGATGTGTGAGTGGACCGAAGAACCACCATTCAACATGATTTCCTTTTCGGGTTTGCACGGCGGCGTAGACGGTTGCAATAAATTCTGCAAGATTAAAAATAATAATGGTGATGATGTATGCGATGTAGTTGTTCGAGATGATATTCGCACCAAATACGATCGATAACGTCCAATACATCCCCGTTACATTCATCGGAAAGGTGAATCCTTGAGATAGCAAAGCCTGCATGCAATGCCACCGGACAAAATATGTTGCCCGTTTGTTGGCAAGAAAAAATATAATCGTCGCGATCAGATTGATGACCGGAAGCGGAAGACCGATCATCACGGCAATTACAGACATCAGATAACTGTTCGATGCTTTTTCCGCTTCATATTCGTTCGGGGGATGTGCAAATAATGGATGGTCGTTCACACTTACAGTCCTTTTGAAATATTCCAGATCCAATTGATCAAAACAACAATGACTGCGGGAACCGAGATCCATCGCTGATGATTAAAAAGTGCTTCGATCCACTGATAGAATTCGAAAAAACTATTCTTTGTTCGAAAGATATCTACGATGATCCATCCGGGAAAAATAATCAATGCTGCCATCATCATCAATCCAAATGGATTGATCAGCAGCGATGAAAGAATATTTCCATGAACGAGTTCGATCATCGCCGTTGTGGTGCCGCACGACGGGCAGGGAGCGCCCGTCACATGCTTCACCAGGCAGAGCGTTGGAGTTTCATGGTGGACAGATTGTTCAAAAAGATTCCATGATAGCCAACAGTAGCCAGCAAGTGAAAGTGCTAGCGTAAGAAAATATAAACTTCTTTTATTCATCGTATTATTCAATAATTTTGCTTAGAATAACACGCGTTGCAATCGTTCCATGTTCAATTCACGCGCACGTCCCTGAATAAGGAACCAATCAACGATCGCCCAGATGCCAATGCCGCCACATGTCAACAATTTTGCAATACCGAGCCCTGTGTCGCCAAGAAAGAATCGATCGATCCCAAGACTTCCGCCGACGATCGAGATGATAAGTGTCGTTGTCGGATCTTTCAGATTCGCTGCTTGGAGCATGATGAACTTAGAATCGTCCATTTTTAACAATTGATCGCGGATAGCCGGCAGTTGATATCCTTCAAAATATTTTCCCTGCGTCATTAAAAACATGTCAACTTTATTTTGTTCCATACATAGCTCCTAACGTATTGTAGTGAGAACAGTTTATTGTATAGATCCGGAAAAATCATGTTTAATGTATTGTTTCGAATATCTTACAGAATATTGGGTCGAGACGCAATATGAATTTGAAGAGCAGCCATTCTGTATAAGAAGCAAAACAAGGCAAAAAACTCACGTTGATAGTAAGTAACATCTTGCTTACATTCTAGTAGTATCTAATGATTTTCGGGACTTCACCATCTTCCACATGCAACCACAACAACCCGACTTGCAAACATTGTATGAAAAACTACGTGAGAGCGAGGAAAAATATCGCCTCTTCGTGGAAAATGCCGCTGATATCATCTACAGAACGGATGGTGAGGGAAGATTCATTTATGTAAATCCCGTGAGTCTTAGGATCTTTGGATATACAGAAGATGAGTTTATGGGAAAACATTACCTTGAGTTGTTCCATCCCGATTTTCGCAATAAAGCACGGCAATATTACGCTACACAATTTTTCAATGGTCAATACAGTTCGTACTTGGAATTTCCCGCGGTTACCAAAGAGGGAAACCAGTTCTGGTTGGGACAAAATGTTCAACCATTGATGGATAATGGTCAGATCATGGGATTTCAAGCTGTGGCTCGGGATATTACGCAACGAGTATTTGCCGAAGAAGCCATGAAGCGGTCGGATGAAGAAGTGAGAACGTTGAATGCAGAATTGGAGATCCGTGTTGCAGAACGGACGATACAATTAGAAAATGCAAACAAAGAACTTGAAGCGTTCAGTTATTCTGTCTCTCACGATCTACGCGCTCCTCTTCTTGCGGTCAACGGGTTCACTCAATTTCTTGGAATGCATCTTGGCGAAAAACTCGATGAGGAAGGAAAAAGACTTCTTTCAATCATAAAAACAAATACGCAGACAATGCAGCAACTAATCTCGGCGTTGTTGATGTTGTCAAAAACGAACAAGAAAGAATTAGATACCATAACGATAGATATGACCGAACTTGCGCAGGAAACGTATGAAGAGATCGCCTCGCCGGAAGCACGACAAAAGATCCTGATCACCATTCCTCCATTACCGAAGGTGCGGGGAGATAAAACGTTGTTGCGTCAGGTCTGGAGCAACTTGCTTTCCAACGCTATTAAATTTACTTTAGCAAAAGATGAACGCACGATTGTTATAGGGGGACGAACAGAAGATACTAAGAGTATCTATTTTGTCAAAGATTCGGGGGCAGGGTTTGACATGAAAGATGCGGGAAAACTATTCGGCGTTTTTTCACGCCTTCATACAAATGAAGAATTCGAAGGGACCGGAATCGGGCTTTCAATTGTACGTAGAGTGATCCACCGCCACCGTGGTGATGTGTGGGCAGAGGGTGAAGTTGGAAAAGGAGCAACATTTTATTTTTCATTACCAAAAGAATAATTAATAGCAATTTTTCACTATTCATCTCGGTGACATTGGGACGAAGAAATCTCGTTCTTTCAGAAAGGACAAAAGTATGTCGGATCAAAAAATAAATATTCTTCTTGTTGAGGATAATCCTTACCATGCAGAGCTTACATTAAAAGCGTTGAATATGCACCACCTTGCCGAAAATTTTGTTTGGGTAAAAACCGGTGAAGAAGCAACCGATTTTATTTTCTGCCGCGGAGAGTTCTCATCCCGAACAATAGAAAATTCACCAAAGGTCGTTTTTCTCGATCTGAAACTTCCTAAAAAAAGCGGTCTGGATGTGCTGAAGGAGATCAAGTCGGATGAACGGACAAAGAACATTCCCGTCGTTATACTTTCAACTTCCCGGGAAGAAAAAGATATCGTTGAAGGTAAAAACCTTGGGATGAATGGTTACGTGGTAAAACCGGATGATTTTGAAAAGTTCGCCGAAGCAATCAGAAATATCGGATATTACTGGCTTGTGCTGAATCAGTTGCCAAAAAATCAGTAATGTTTTTTCCCATCTAACTTTCGTTCTCAATTCCGAAAAGGTTTTAAGACTCAAGGATTGAGAACGTTTTTTTTTGGATAGCATTGCCACAAACGCACTAAAGCACAAAGTTATAGAACTGTGTGAATTTGGTGCTTTGGTGTTTTCGTGGCAAATACTTTTTTTTGAAGGCAACAAATATAACGCAACTAACCGAAAAATATAATGATACCCACCAAAGGTTATGCTGTTCATAATTCAACCGATCAACTGGCCCCCTGGAATTTTGAACGAAGAGATGTTGGTCCAAAGGACATTCAAATAGAAATTCACTATTGCGGTGTCTGTCATTCCGATATTCATCAAGTGCGAAGCGAATGGGGACCGTCACGATATCCGATGGTGCCGGGACATGAAATTGTCGGACGGATTATCAATATCGGAAAAAATGTTAAAAATTTTTCCGTTGACGATTTAGCCGGCATTGGCTGTATGGTCAATTCATGTCAAGAGTGCAGCAATTGCAAAGAGGGACTGCAACAATATTGCGAAAATGGAAAAGTGGTCTGGACTTACAATTCAGTCGAAGCGGACGGTAAAACACCAACCTACGGAGGTTATTCCAATCAGATCATCGTTGATGAAAATTTTGTTGTCCGTATATCAAAAGATCTTCCGCTGGATGGTGTTGCTCCATTGTTATGCGCAGGAATAACAACCTATTCCCCTCTTCGCAAATGGAGGGTCGGAAAAGGGCATCGTGTTGGTGTGCTGGGTTTGGGTGGGCTTGGACATATGGCAGTGAAATTCGCTGCTGCGTTCGGCGCAGAGGTAACGATGTTGAGCACTTCCCCTCAAAAAGAAGCTGATGCAAAACGACTTGGCGCACATCACTTTTGTCTCACAACAGATCCGCAACAAGTACGACAGCGAAAAAACTATTTTGATTTTATCATCGACACAGTTTCGGCTCCCCATGATTACAATATGTACCTGAAGATGCTCCGCACGAATGGAGTCCATATCTGCATCGGCATTCCATCGACACCAATCCAATTGACCGGATCATTCTTACTGGGAAATCGGAGAAGTATAGCCGGTTCTTCGATCGGCGGAATACCGGAAACACAGGAAATGCTAAATTTTTGTGCTGAGCACAATATTGTTTCCGATATCGAACTGATCAACATTGCGTACATCAACGAAGCGTATGAACGGATATTGAAGAGTGATGTGAAATATCGTTTTGTAATCGATATGAAGACGTTGAAATAATGTACTTCGTCACCCTGAACTTGTTTCATGGCCTGTATTATGGATGCCGAAATAAATTCGGCATGACTACACTTAAAAAAGTTGTTATCGTTAAAAAAATATTTTCCATTCATCAAACAATTCTATGATCCGACGAACCTTTATTTTCTTCTGTATTACTGCATTCATCTCAACAACAAACGCACAATCTCCTTCCCCGTTGACGAAACAGCAGCAGCAATGGCTTGCCAAAGCGGAAAAACATGAAAAGAACGGCTGGGTCTATCTGCACATTGAAGGAAAACCAAAAGAACGAGGATTCCAGCATGGCTATCTACTCGCAAAAGATATCACCGAAGGAATTCGCATTCAGCGAAAAGTGTGGGAATATGAAAGCGCTCTCGAGTGGTCATGGATCGTTGATTGGTCGATGAAGCTGTTCGCCGCAAAGATCGACTCTGAAAATCTTGAGGAGATCGAAGGAATTGCGGAAGGATTAAAAGCTGCAGGTTCGTTGATCACCAAAGAGGAATTAGTGATGTATAATTCCGCATCAGAATTACTCGGCGGATGGTGGCCGACTGTTAAAGATTCTATTACTCCCAATTCACCCGATCCCAAAAAAGAATCGTGCAGTTCGTTCATTGCAACCGGAAGCATGACCGCCGACGGTGGAATTGTGCTTGCTCATAATACGTGGAGCTCATATTATTACGCTGTTTTCAATCTTGTCATCGATATTGTTCCGGAAAAAGGTCGCCGCATTTTAATGCAGGGAGCACCGGGATTGATCCACAGCGGAACCGATTTCTTCATTACCGATGCGGGGTTGATTGGTTCGGAAACAACCATCGGCGACTTTAAACCGTTCGACCCAGAAGGTCTCCCTGAATTTTCGCGGATGAGAACAGCAACGCAATACGCCTCCTCCATCGATGAGTGGTGCGCAATCATGAAGAAAGGAAACAATGGCGGCTATGCAAATGCATGGCTTGTCGGCGATGTCAACACTAATGAAATTGCTCGGCTTGAGTTGGGATTAAAATACGTTGGATTTGAAAGGACAACAAACGGATATTTTACCGGATCCAATATCGCCGAAGATCCGAAGATCCTCCGTTTCGAAACGACATCGAACGAATTGAACATCAAGAATCCGAATATTGCACGCCGCGTGCGATGGAAACAGTTGATGAGTGAAAACAAAGAATCGATCAATCTAAAGAAAGCGGAATTATTCCTTGCCGATCACACCGATACATATTTAAAAACATCTATACCGGGCGCGCGTGCTATTTGCGGGCATTGGGAATTGGATTCGCAGGCATCAGGACTTGATGAACCATTTTATCCTCTCGGGGCGTATGATGGAAAAGTTGTCGATACAAAAATGGCGAAGAAGATGTCCTTTCGTGCGCGATGGGGATCTTCCTGCGGACTTCCATTCAACGCTGCGAAATATCTCAAAGATCATCCGCAATTCGATTGGATCGAAGGATTGATCAAAGACCGACCGACAGAACAATGGGT
>CAYHFN010000046.1:6699-27461 GCA_964355925.1 uncultured Chitinophagaceae bacterium | reverse complement strand
TAAACCTTCGCAAGGTTGCATTCATACTATTTCATCAAAATTAACTTCTTTGTGTCGACATACCTGCCTGCTTGTAAACGATAAAAGTATACACCGCTCGACAATGAAGAACCATTGAACAACACTCTGTAAGATCCTTCAGATTTAAATTCATTTACCAATATTGCAATTTCTCTACCGAGTGCGTCAAAAACTTTCAGAGAGACATTGCTTGCTTGAGGAAGTGAAAAAGCGATTGTGGAAGTTGGATTGAATGGATTTGGATAATTTTGTGAAAGAGAGAATCTCGTTGGAATAATAGATTGTTGTTCAACGTCTGTAGAAACACCACCTGTCGTCGTGGAAAGTATAGTTCCATGCTCACCAACAATCCACCCTTTTGCCGGAGAACTGAAAAACACATCATTCAAATCATCGGACGTATTACTTTCCTGTTGTGTCCATGTTGATCCCCCATCAGTCGTTTTTAAAATTAATCCACGCCATCCAACGATCCAACCTATTTCTTTCGATATAAAAAATACCGACTTCAATGGATTAGTTGTAGGCCAGTTCTTCACTTCCCAATTATTACCACCATCAGTTGTACGCACTATCGTTCCCTCTTGACCAACCCCTACTCCTAAAAGCGAATCAGCAAATGTAAAGGAGTAAATAGAATTAAGGGTTGCTAATTTAGTTTGATTCCATGATGACCCTCCATCAAGAGTCATAAAGACATATCCGTCTTGCCCAAAAATAAAACCTTTACTTGGAGTAATAAATTTTATCGCTGTAAGTCCGGTCGTCATTGAATCTACGATTTGCCATATAGTACCTCCATTACCGGTTTTTTCAACATATCTTCCTAATACTGCCCATCCAATATTTTCACTAAAGAAATAAATCGATGAAACGTTAGCCAGTTTGCCATCTAAAGTATGTATTGAATATGGGTTCCACGTTTTACCTTTATCTGTAGTTTTTAGTATGTCATTTCGAACTCCGACATACCAAGTATTTTGAGATGCCTTATAGAAAGAATTACGACCAGGATATCCATAAAACGAATAATCATTCCAGTTACTTCCTCCATCCGTAGAAACCACAATTGAATCCGTAATACCATAAATTTGTGTTGAGTCAATGAAACATATCCACATGAAATAATGATCGCCAATTTTATTATTTGTCCAGCCTTGTTGTACTGTTATATTGTTTTTTTTGAAGGATAATTTTAACAATTTCAAATTGCTAGGTTGATTAACTTCCCTAAGTCCTGCATCCCTATAATTTGAAAAACCGTATCCAAAAAAGAAAAACAGTACTGCAAAAATTGAAACAAGATACTTATTCATATTTTTATCATTTATTCAATGTTATTTCTTCCAATACAGTGTATTGAATAAATAAATGATAATCCATCGAGGCGTCCTAATTTTGTAAATTATTTAGGATGAAGATAGAATTATCTGAATAGAGTTGGGGATTTTATCGAAGATTTATTTCCAGGGATAATATCAGTCAATATTTTGGAACTGCTGAAATTCACTTCGTATTTCACTGGTTGATAACTTCCAAATCAGATAAATGTTGATACCGAGTGCGAGGATGTTTCCAAAGATCAATATGTTAAGAGAACTTTCCATTCCGAATCCCTGTAGATATTTGGAAAGGGAGAGATACGACTGAATACTTGAAACAATTTCCCATACCGTTATCACTGACAAGAGAACCATATACGAGATCCTTCCCCAATTCCGCCGAACAAACAGACCGATCGATGCGACAATCCCTGCGAATTGCAAAAATATTTCGAAAAGAGTTGTTGTTGGAGAAACCGATATCGACGGTATCAGTTGTTGAGCCAGCCGGTATTCCGGACTGTTTTCGAATGAATTGGTCATCATCAGATTCGAAATGTTCTGAAAGATCAAAAAAATTCCCACCATGATCGAAAATAATGCAAGATTTGTAACAAAACGGGATCTCTTTGGCGGCTGGTAACTCAATGGTTCGTCATGTGTCATTTTCAATACACCTTATAAATTTGTCATGCTCACATATGTCAGCATTGTTCAAAATTCAATAGATGCCGAAACAAGTCCTGAAGGGATCACTTCGTGATTCGGCGTGAAGTCATTTTTCAATTAAAGACATTTCTTAAATCGTTGTAATGTTCTTTTTTTTCAACACTGTTTTTGCAAGTTCGGCATCCTGTTTTGTATCAAACGACAACCGGAACGTTCCTCCTCGTCCCTCTCTGATCTTCAACAATTCCATATCTTTGATGTTGATGTTCGCCTTATACAATGCGGTGGTTATCAGTGACAATACGCCAGGCTTATCATCAACAGAAACAAAAATATCATGGACGGGCTGTAGGAAACCTTTGGAGTTTTTAGGAATGGCGTCGCGCACAATCTTTGCATTGCGGAATCGTAGCGCAAACGAATTACGGCGCGATGATGATTGAAGATCTTTTTCAAACTGAATTAGCAGAGAAGAAAATTCTCTCATTGCGTTTCTGATTTCTAAGCTATTGCTCGCAAGAATATCAATCCACATTGCATACGGGCTGGAAGCGATGCGCGTGATATCGCGAAATCCACCGGCGGCAAGCTGCAAATACCCGGGATGCTTTTTGTTCTTCTGTTCAACCATATTCATCATCGCAACCGCAATTAATTGCGGCAAATGGCTGATCGACGAGGCAATCTTATCATGATCTTTTGCTGAAAGGAATAGTACTCGCGCACCAATGGAATGAATCAAGGTTGTAAGTTTAGAAATCTTTCTCTTTTGGGAATTATCGGCACACAACACATACGTTGCATTTTGGAACAAGAGTGCATCGGCAAACTCTATCCCTTTTCCTTCTGATCCCGCCATTGGATGACCGCCAATAAATATTCCATTTGAACGGAATACTTTTTTTGCAGCATCCGCAATTTCTGATTTTGTGCTTCCAACATCGGTAATAATTGCGGATCGTTTACAGTACTGTGCAATTGTTGGCAGCAATTCAATTATTGTATGTACCGGTGTGCACAAGAAAATAATATCAGCATCGTGAAGCAGCGAAGGAAGTGAGATCGATCCAAAATCGACGGCGTCGCGATGGAGAGCCGCATCGATATTTTCAACGCTGTCAAATCCCGTTACCGTAATATGTGGATCGGTCTGTTTAATGGCCAGGCCAAGAGAACCGCCGATAACGCCGAGACCGATGATTGTGATATTCATTGTAGTTAAATAAAAAATCTTGTCAAGGTTTAGAACCTTGACAAAGTTCGTGAAACTTTTATGCTATTTTTCTGCCAATTGCTTCTGCAATAACTCGGATCTGTTTCATCATCTCTTCGAACTGATTAGGAAATAACGACTGCGCACCATCTGATTTTGCGTGATCCGGATCGTTGTGTACTTCTACAATAATTCCATCCGCACCAGCGGCAACAGCAGCGCGTGCCATTGGAATTACTTTGTCTCGAATACCAATTCCATGAGACGGATCAGCAATGATCGGCAAATGGCTTTTTGCGTGAATGACAGGAATAGCGCTGATATCCATCGTATTTCTCGTTGCTGTTTCAAACGTGCGGATACCTCGTTCGCACATCATCACTTGTTGATTGCCACCGGAAAGAATATATTCAGCCGACATCAGCCATTCTTCAAAAGTAGCAGAAAGACCGCGCTTAAGCATCACGGGTTTTGACGATTTTCCTAACTCACGAAGAAAATTATAATTCTGCATATTTCGTGCACCGATTTGAATTATGTCTGAATATTTTTCAACCACCTCGATCTGGTTGCTATCCATTGCTTCGGAGATCACGAGAAGCCCAAACTCATCCGCTGCGCGGCGCATTAATTTCAATCCTTCTTCACCGAGACCTTGAAATGCATAGGGTGATGAACGAGGTTTAAATGCACCGCCTCGAAGAAACTTCGCTCCTGCTTTGGCAACACACTCAGCAACTGCAAATATCTGTTTTTCATTTTCAACGGAACATGGACCGGCCATAACAACAATTGAATCTCCGCCAATCTCGCAGTTCTTAAATTTAAAAACACTTTTTTCCTGTCTAAACGACCGACTCGCAAGTTTATACGGTTCGGTAATACGATATGCATGGGCAACTCCCGGCAACACTTCAACTTGCCTGGTATCAAAATCCGGTTTTACACCGATTGCCCCCAGCACGGTTTGATTAACACCTGTTGAGCGGTGCACATCGAATCCGAAATCATTCAAGATTCTGATTATTCCTTCGATATCTTTTTCTGTTGCATTTTGCTCTACGACTACAACCATTGGTTATTGTTCCTTATAAGAATACAGAAAACTGAATTGCGCGCAATAATTTATTTATTAGAATTTTTAATTTTTTGAATATATGAATCTATCATCTTACTAATATCGTCAAGTCTATCTGAAATATCTTTTGTATCTGCATAGTGTAGATCCTGTATAAGGATTAAAAAATACCGACATTCTTCCAACGAACCTTGAGCGATATTTAAATACCGCACCTTATCTCCTTTTCCAGATTTCTTAAAGCCTTCCGCAATGTTTGCAGGAATTGATACTGCCGCTCTGCGAAGTTGTGATGTTAGTCCATACATCTCTTGTTTTGGAAAACTTTCTGAAATCTTATATGAATCCAAAACAAATAGATGAGCTTTTTGCCACATCACTAAATCACGAAAAGTCTTTGCTGGCAGCTTTTCATTCATTATTATTTACCTTCTGTTTTCTGTATTCAGAATTCTGTTTCCGCACTATTCGTATCTATCCAATTTAAATCCTTCGCCCAGATACAATCTTCTCGCTTCCGGATCATTCGCCAATTCTTCTGCACTACCCGCCTTTAGAATCCTCCCTTCAAACAAAAGATAGGAACGATCAGTGATCGAAAGTGTTTCGTGGACATTATGATCCGTTATCAATACACCGATATTACGGAACTTCAATTGTTTAACGATCTCCATAATATCTTCCACTGCGATCGGATCGATCCCTGCAAACGGCTCATCCAGCAGAATAAATTTTGGATCTGTCGCCATTGCTCTTGCGATCTCTGTCCTTCGCCGCTCGCCACCGGAGAGCATAAAGCCTTTGCTTTTCCCAATATGAGCAAGACCAAATTCTTCCAACAATTTATCCGTTCTCATATTCTGTTCTTTAGAAGAAAATTTCGTCATCTGCAAAACAGAAAGGATATTATCACGCACACTCATTGTGCGAAATACCGATGCTTCTTGAGTCAAATACCCAACTCCCGCACGAGCACGTTTATACATCGGCAGTTTTGTAATATTCTTTTCATCCAAAAAAACCTTCCCCATATTTGGGCTGATCATTCCTACGATCATATAAAATGTCGTTGATTTTCCTGCGCCATTAGGACCAAGCAATCCAACAATTTCGCCCTGACCAACAGATACTGAAACATCATCAACAACAGTTCTTTTCTTGTATTTTTTTACAAGATGTTCAGCACGAAGAATCAACTGGGATTTTGGTTGTATTGAATGCTCTATCATAATTTTGGTTTTGTCGGAAATATCGTCGAGAATTTTGGTCTGTCGTTTCGCAAGAGAAATCCGTCCAAATTGTACATCGTTTCATCCTTCACAAGAAGATTTTCCGGATAAAATGAACCTTCGATTCCTTTTATAATATAGATCGTGTTCGGTTTACCAGCATCAAATTTCATAGTAATAGCATCGCCGCTTGTTTTATTGACGCCATTCCCTGTGGAATCATTATACAGAAAATACAGACTGATTGCGTTTCTTTCAACATATGTTTCCTGCAATTTATTCTCTTTGAATGTCATCCGTATCATCCGCCCAGTCAATTGATTGTATCGATTCGGGAACAAACTGTCACTTTGCGAATGAACAAATGCGCGCGTTCGTATCGATACTGTCTTCAATCGATTCTTTTCCAATGCTAAATAAATTGTATCTCCAGTAACCTGATTCTTCTCATACCAAACAATTGGATTATAATAAAGTTCTATGGTTTCATCCTGACGGAAATATTTCACTAATCCGCTACGTGCAGCCAAACTGCCGCGAACGATTACAACACTATCTTTGATGATCATCTTTTTTGTGGAATCATCGAATGCTTCCATTACCATACTTTTTACTGCAAGCGTATCGATCTCACCCTTCTCCGTCGTATCGATCTGGATCATCCGCGGATTATCAGTCATCTTACTATATCGTGTTGAATCAGAATGGATCAAATAATTTCCAAACATTGTTACATTATCATTTGGGTTAACGATCCGAACATTCAACAACGCTTCGGATTTTCTCAACTTCTCATAATAGGTCAATTGCTCACAATAAATAATTGAAGTTGAATCGACAACTTTTACATTGCGTTGGAAGAAAGCACGCTTTTCATCCAGGTAATACGTTCCGATATCTGCATAAAGCGTTACATGTGGAGTTACTAACTTCACATTCCCTTCACCATCAGCTTTATGAATATTGCCGAAATATCGTCCTCGTTTTGATGTGAGTGTAATCGTATCCCTTACAATTTTAACATTTCCAATCAACTCAACTTCATTTCGATTGATGAATTGGATCGCTTTATCACACCAGACCCTCGCGTCACCTTGACGAAAATTAACATTTCCTGTTAACTCACGAACATCTTCACCATTCACTAATCGTTTTCCTGCAAATTCATCTGCGTTTTGAAGAATAATCAGATTGGATTGTTGGGAATAGGATAAACAACTAATCACAAATATCATCAACAACATCAATGGGTGTTTTTTACTACCCCGCTGCACTCTTCCATCACTCACATTCCACCGCTGAAAGAAAGATATTACCACCTTTAAATCTTTTACTAATACAAAATTGAGAACCATTCCGTTCACTTTCGTTCCGCCGTTCCTGTTACTTTAAAGATGCGATAGTTTCGCAGATTATGGTCTGATTCAAAACCGGTGCCTTGAAGATCTTCCGTTGGTGATGTTATATGCACAAATTCAGGAGAATTGATAAGTTGTTTCGCATTATTCCAGAACATTTTCTCTGTCTTCACAACAGTTCCACTATCCGAAGTTACAATAACATTTCCGATCGCTTCAAGATTGTTCGTTCCTTCATCAACTGATCCACGATGCGAAGTTAAAACTGTTGTATGTTTTCCAAACTCATCAAAGAAATCAATTACCACTCCGGAATCCATATATGTGGTACGCGAATTTTCAAATGCGTATATATGTCCAGCATTTATTATTGCTTTTACAATTCCTGAATCGGAAAAGGTGATCGTGGACTTCCAGCTTTCTTGCGTTGGAAGCTGCGTACTCGAGACACCGCTGAGTACGGAAGGTCTGACTTTTTCTGCGCATCCCAGCATTGCCATCAACACTATCAGAACAATAAAAATCCTTTTCACGCCGCTGATTCTCCACCCAACCCGGCACGGACAAGATCGTGTAAATGAACAACTCCATACGGTTTTCGTTCATCGTCAACAATAATGAGCTGGGTTATGCTGAACTGTTCCATCTCATGCAAAGCAATAGATGCCAGTGTTCCCTTACGAATCGTTTTTGGATTTTTCGACATCACTTGTGCAGCTGTAAGATCGGCAACATTCGTTGTTTTTTGAAGCAAACGTCGAAGATCACCATCGGTGATAATTCCTGCAAGATTTCCATTCACATCAACAACACACGTTGCACCAAGTCGTTTTGTCGTCATCTCAAGAATTGCTTCATTCAAACTCGCATTCACACTAATCTTTGGGGTTTGACTTCCGGTGATCGCAAGTTCTTCAATTTTCAGAAGCAATCGTTTTCCCAAATTTCCTCCGGGATGAAACATTGCAAAATCTTCTGCTGTAAAGTTTTTCTTTTCCAGCAACGTTACAGCAAGTGCATCACCTAAGGCAAGCGTCACCGTTGTTGATGTTGTCGGTGCAAGATTAAGAGGGCAAGCTTCTTCCTTCACAGAGATATCTAGAGCAACATCTGATTGTAATGCAAGATGTGAATGCATATTCCCTACCATAGAAATAATCGGCACGCCAATTCGTTTGAACATCGGCAGCAGTTGACGAATCTCCTGCGTATCGCCGCTTTTAGAAATACAGATCACTGCATCGTCATTGCGAACCATTCCAAGATCGCCATGAACAGCATCGGACGGATGAAGAAAGATTGAAGGCGTTCCGGTGGAATTCATCGTTGCAACCATCTTTCGCGCAATGATCCCGGATTTTCCCATTCCAGAAACAACAACTCTTCCTTTGCAATGAAAGATAATATCAATGGCTTTCTGAAAAGAATCATTGATCTTTCCCTCTAATGCAGCGACAGCTTCCGCTTCCATTCGGATAACACGTTTTGCTTTTTGTATATCAACAGATTCGGTGGACATATTATGCCGTTATATCTTTCATTATTTTATCAATCGCAACAACTTGTTTCAACAGATTCTCTAAAAGATTCAATGGCAGCTGGCTAGCGGCATCGCTTAATGCTTTTGCCGGCTCTGGATGTGTTTCTACAAATAGTGCATCAATTCCTACGGCAACACCGGCACGCGACAACGGAAAAATAAATTCCGGTTGTCCTCCACTTTTTCCATTTTCACCACTCGGTAATTGTACGGAATGCGTTGCATCGAGCACAACAGGGTACCCAAATTTTTTCATCATCACCAATCCGCGCATATCTACAACAAGGTTGTGGTAACCAAATGTGGTCCCGCGTTCAGTAACTAGAATATTTTCATTATTCGTCGATGCGACTTTTTCAATCGGATGCTTCATATCTTCCGGAGCAAGAAATTGACCTTTTTTTATATTTACTGCTCTACCCGTTTTCCCTGCCGCAATCAACAGATCAGTCTGTCTGCAAAGAAACGCTGGAATTTGTAAAACATCTGCAGCCTGCGCAGCTGCGTTCACTTCTTCAGCAGTGTGTATATCGGTCAGAATTGGTAAATCGAAAGCCTTTTTTACATCAACCAAAATCTTCAACGCTTCATCCATTCCAATGGTAACAAATCCACTCATGCTGGTTCGATTAGCCTTTTTATATGAAGACTTAAAAATTACCGGCGTATTATATTTTTCACAAATTAATTTAATTTTTTCCGCTGTAAAGAAGATCATATCCCGATTTTCTACAACGCAAGGTCCGGCAATTAATACGAGAGGATTTCCGGATCCAATTTTTATTTTTTGTACTGTCACTTCTTTTGTCATAATATGGTAAGGTACCAATCTTTATCTCTTATTCAAAATATACGCAAATACAGGAACATCACAATCGCGCCCGAAAATGCGCAAACCCAATTCACAACATCATTATCGATCCACCGAATTCCTCGAACCATTGTGGTTTTCACACCATCTATTGTGGTTCTCTCCGTTAATTTTCCGTTGAAAGTTTGATATTGTGCCTGTATCGTTGCACCAAAAAAACTGTCTATCAGTGACCCAATCAAACCGGAAAAAATAATCGCAGCCGCCATTGATATGGAGAAGACTGAACTATTCACCAGTACCGCAGACACCGTAATTATCATTGAGCCAATGAATGCACCAAGGGTTCCCTGCAGTGAAATACCTCCGCTTGTTCCCGGTTCTACTTTTTTTAACGTAACAATTGAACGAGGTTTGCCTTTCCATAGCGTTCCGATTTCTGTTCCCCACGTATCCGCAGTAACAGCAGCGATCGATGCAATATAAAAATAGTACAGCTCTGTATTATTAGGAATAAAATGCCACAGTATAATAATTATTCCAGCAATACCGCCGTTTGCGGCAACCTGTCCGGCATCTCTCTTATCGGTCTTATCAAACATTATTTCGAATTTTTTCTTTCGCACTTTTCCATATTTTGAGAGAAGACTGGAAGCAATGAAGAATGTTAGAATTGGTGTTGTCCATTCCCAACCACCGACCCCATATATAATAGTAGCGAGAAGGAATGTTGCAACACTTCCGCTCACCGCTAAAAATTTAAAATAAACCGAAATAATTCCGATCAGCGTTGCAAGAATTATTGCAATAACCATCTGTTCGGGAAGATGGTATGATGGAGATGCAATAAAATGATGAAGCATAAATGCTGTGCTTAACGGAACAGTACAATTATCAAATCCTCGTGATGAAACAGCTTCGAACACCGTTGCAAACAGCGACGTAACGGAAGCGATGATGATGGAATTATATGACGGTTCAATTTTCAAAAAATACATCGATCCGATCACGATCAGAAATGTTGTTGTGAACATTACTGCCGATCCTTCAAACGATTTTTTGTCACTCGTCAGATAAAACAAATGAGGGGAACGGAGATTTTCACCTACAATCGCTGCAGATGCATCGCCGACCGCAAGCACAAGAATTGAAATTGATATGATGTACGGCGCTGAATCCCAAAACAACAGAACCAATATCAGAAATGATAACGGATAGTATACCGTTCCATACGAATGCCGATTTGTGCCATGCATGCCTTTCAATAAATTAAATTGTATGGCAAATAAATTGATAGTGATGAACGTTATCGCCAACAGAATTGCAGGGATCCCTGAATAGAATACATTTGGAGCGAAGAATATCAATAAACCAGTGAGGATATGAACAAGTTTGCGTGTGATCTCGGGTGAGCCTTGGAATTTATGCCGAAGAAATTCTGCAACGCCAATAAAAATTCCTATCGCAACAAAAATGACGGAAAATGTGATCCATTCGCCAGATGTGGGAGAAAAAAATAATTTCATACAGAAACACTATCCGCGGTTACGGTGATAACTCCTGAAATAATTTCAGTAATTGAACGAGCCATGATCAATTTTGGATCTCCGGATGATTTTGCCGCAAGATCGGCTTCTGCAAGAATCAGAAATACATTTTCAATTTCATCAGATCTAAAGTTCTTAACCTGTGTCAAACTGGATTTTAGTGCAAAAGAATTAAAATATACATATTGAAGCATTTCCTGATCACTTTTCCGCTGTCTGATTGCATCCTGAAGTTTCCAAAGACGGACAAAGTGGTTTGTGATTGCCGCAATAATTCCAATAACACTTTCACCAGAATTTAACATCCGGTCAGCGATTTCAAGAGCTCTGGAAGCATTTTTTTCTCCAATTTTATCACATAATTGGAACGCTGAAAACTCTCGTGAAACACCAACCACTTTTTCAACATCTGTAATGGATATTTTTTGCCGATCACCGATGGCGATCACTACTTTTTCAATTTCGTTTGACAATTCGCGTAGATTATTTCCGACATACGAATGAAGTAATTGAATGGCTCCCGGTTCGATAATCCGTTTTATTTTCTTTATTTTCGCATCGATCCAGATAATTGTTTCATTGTCGTAGAGCTCTCTTGATTCGTGTGTTGCTCCTAATTTTTTGAAAGTGCTGTAAGGTTTTTTTCGGAAATCAGGCGAATTTGCGATCATGACAAGAACCGTCGTTGACGATGGCTTTTCCGCGTATGTTTCAAGCACTTCTTTTCCATTGACACGATCAAAATCTTTAATGATAACAACTCTGCGTTCTGCCATCATTGGATATGCAGCCGCTAGCGAAACGATCCTTTTTCCATCGATCTCATTACCATGAAAGATGTCGAGATTGAATTCTCTCATTGCCGGATCAACGGCGTGTTCTAAAAGAGCATCAACAACTTCTTCAATCATGAACGATTCGTCGCCGTAGAAAAAGTACAATGGAGCAAAATCCCTCTTCTTAAATGAAGAAATAAACTTCTCACCATCAAATTTTTCTCTGGATTTTGCCATACTGTTTTGAAAAATCCTGTAAAGAATTGAAAACCTTTACAGGATTGATCACATTATTCGATGACGGTCACTTTTTTGATGACTATCGTTTCAAGAGGGTTGTCACGTGGATCACGGGGAGCTGAAACGATCTTATCGGCAACGTCCATTCCTTCCACTACTTTTCCGAACACAGAATATTGTCCATCCAAAAATTTTGCATCGGCAACTGTAATATAGAATTGACTTCCGTTCGACATCCGCTGTGGATTGACCTGATCGCCCTGACGAGCAGCAGCAATAACACCTCTGTCGTGTTTCAAACCGATCTCTGCATCAATACGGTATTCCGGACCCCCCATTCCATGGGTACTTTTATCAGCGTTTTTTGAATTCGGATCGCCGCCTTGGATCATAAATCCAGGAATGATACGATGAAATGTTGTGTTCTCATAGAAACCTTCTTTCGCTAATTTGCGGAAGTTTGCAGAATGTTTCGGCGCAGCTGAATCATTCAATTGAATTGTGATGTTTCCAAGAGATGTTTCAACAACGACAAATCCTTTTTGTGGATTTACTGTTTGTGCTGTCACGTCTGATTTTCCTTTTTTATTGGATGTGGATTTTTGTTGTGCAGCAGAAGATTGTGCGAACAATGTTGCTGCGCAAAGAAGAATTATAAATTGTTTCATGGTTCCTTTTTATTAATTGTTAAAAATAATAGTTCATTCCAAATCGTATTCCTGCGTGAAAATAATTCAGCGAAACTGTTTTCGCGGAATTTGGCAATGTTAATTTTTTTCCGTTGCTTTCTTTAAGATCACTCATAAACTCCCATCCTAACGAACCTCCGATATAACCGTACACATTATCATCAAATGCAGTTTGACCGACAATTTCTGTCTTTAGACCAACACCGTTCGATGAATATTCAGTCGTCGTTCCAAACGTGGATACTTTTTGGGTCAACGTACCAAAATGATATCCACCGCCTGCTCCAAGCTTTACAAAATATCCTTTTCCAACAATAATCTTTTGAAGGATGATGGATGGCGATTGATTCGCATAAAATATTTCGTACGTTCCGCTAAGATTTCCGGGAAACGTATATGATTTGAACAAATAGGAATGCTCCAGTTTCAATCCCCACTCATCATCAATCGGAAATTCAACACCACCAAAAAAATCCACAGCAACGCCGAAGTCATCCACACGCTGAGCAAATGTTGAGACAGAATTGATATAGTTTACCACATCAGGAGCAGAAACCATATGCACTCCCATTCCACCAAACACCGCAAACGTATTCTTCCGTTCAACCGCAATTGATTTTGTTTGAGCTGAAAGTATTGCTCCAATAAAAAAGATTAACGCCAGAATTTTCACGCGGATTCTTTGACCTCATTTTTCGACATCGCGTCACCAACATGGATCTTATCCACAAAGAAATAATATAATCCGATCAATGTAGTTGTAAGGAAACCGACCGCATGTGTATAGACTGCAAAGCTTAATGCCTGAATCGCATCGACGGAAAATAATTGTGTAAGAACAAATGATGTGAACGAATGATAACTTCCAATTCCACTCGGTGTTGGTAATGCAAAAGCAAGTCCTGAAGCCACCTGTAAAACAGCTGCAGATCCAAAGTTCAAACCATTACGTGTCGGAAAATCGTAGATAAAGAAAGGAATATACAACAGGACGATATACGAAATCCAAATCAATACACTGGTAATTGCAATCATCAAATAATTTCCCGTATTATTTGCCGCACGAAATCCTGATAGAAAGGATTCAAATATTTTATCCATTTGGGCGCGAAGATTCTGTGGGAACAAAAAAAGAAATTTTTTAAGGAATCGAAATAACGCATCGGCTTTCAAGAAGATCAAAACGAAAATAACCATCATAACAATGGATCCGGTGAAAAATAACCATTGGAATTGCGCCATTGAAGGAAACCACTGACCGAATGGCTTCGCATAGATCGCCAAAACTGTCAAAACAACAAGTGCAAATGTAACGATATCCAAAATACGCTCAAGGATAATCGTGCCCATTGTTGCGCTCTTCGAGATCCCTTCCAGCTTTTTCATCGCATAGGGACGGACAAATTCACCGAGCCGCGGAACAACATTGTTGATAAGATATCCGATCATCGTCACTGAAAAAGTATTGCGAAGCGAGACATTTTCTTTTATAGGGTGAAGGAGATATTTCCACCGCCATGCTCTGAGAAGATGACTAAGAGCACTGCCAATAAACAACACGACAAACCATATCCAGTGAACATCAATAAGAGAATGCCAAATAACAGTAGTATCTTTACCACGAAAAGCGAAATAAAGGAAGAATGCAGCAAGTGCCACACTAAACATCATACTCAAAGTATTTTTGACGACAGATTTCATTGTTTTAATGCGTTCACATCCACTACTTTCATCTCAGTGGTGATCGCAAATCGGAACGTAGCATCGGCGATTCCTTTATTAAATTGAATTTTTGAAAGTGTGATCGATGTTGCTGTTCCATTTTTGTCACTGTATTCAATTTTTTCAACGATCCACGAACCTTTATTCACCCATACTTTCACATCGGTCATCATTGAAGAAACAACCGCGGTCTTCGTCGGTTCAAGAGTGAGAATCAACAAACCGTTTGCTGTATCAAGTTTCGATGCCAAATAATCTTTCGGTAAGCCGGTCAAAAATTTATCAGGTGAAAACTGTTGTCGATTTTGTTTGAAATTATCGATTAGAACTTGTTTACTGTTTGGTGAGTACATCCACACTGTTTTACCATTGGTAACAATCGTTTGTTGCTCAGTTTCGATCCGATAGTTATTCCCTTTTTTCAAATGGATGCTGCCGGTGATTTTTTGTCCGGATTGTTTGTATCGCAGTTTCACTGTTTGAACAAAATCAGCTGAAATATCATTCATCTGCGTATATTTTATACGAACATTCTCCAGCACTTGTGCAGGAGAAAATTGCTGTGAGAATGATTGGGCGTACAGGAACAGTATGGCAAAGAAATATTTCATTGATGAATCATAATCCAATTAAAAAATTAAATGTTGTTGAAAGGATAAATTTTACAAAAAAAAATTTATCGGGAGAATCTTAATCTAAATTCTTTAGCAGAAACTCAAGATCGGATTCTTCTTGAATCCGTACTTCGCGTGCTTTGCTTCCGTCAAATGGACCAACAATGCCGGCTTCTTCCAATTGATCTACCAGTCGAGCAGCTCGTGAATAACCGACACTTAAACGACGCTGCAATAGTGAAACAGAACCCTGTTGATGGCGAACGATGATTCTCGCCGCTTCATCGAACAACTCATCCCGTTCACCCGTTCCGCCTGCGCTTCCGCCTCTTTTCTTTTCCAGCGCGGAAGGAAGTTCGTATGGTTTGCTGTACCCTTTTTGTTTTCCAATATGCTCAACAATCTCTTCCACTTCTTCCGAAGAAATGTAAGCGTTCTGCATACGAATTGCCTTAGGACTGCTCGGAGAAAGATATAACATATCACCGCGTCCGATCAATTGTTCTGCTCCACTACCATCCAATATTGTGCGAGAATCGATCTTTGATGAAACTGCATACGCTATGCGTGATGGAAAATTCGCTTTGATCACACCGGTGATAACGTCAACCGAAGGACGCTGAGTTGCAAGAACAAGATGTATTCCAACAGCGCGGGCGAGCTGAGCAATACGGGCAATGGATTCTTCCACTTCTTTTGCGGTCGTCATCATCAGATCTGCAAGTTCATCAACGATCACAACAATATAAGGAAGGTAGCGATGCTTTAATGTTTCGGTATCTTTTACCTTCAGTTTGCCATCTTTGAAACGCACATTATAATCGGTCACATGACGCACTCCGGCTGATGCCAGAAGATCGTATCGTTTTTCCATTTCGATCACACACGATTTTAAGACAAGCACGGCATTCTGCGGCTGAGTGATAATCTTTTCGTCCATATCAGGAGATACCGCAAGGTAATGGTTCTTCATTTTTTCATAAAAATTCAGTTCGATCTTTTTGGGATCGACAAGGATGAATTTCAATTCAGACGGATGAAGCCGATAGAGCAAGCTAGCAATAATCGTATTGATACCGACGCTTTTTCCCATTCCGGTTGCGCCGGCAATAAGAACGTGCGGCATCTTTGCAAGATCATCAATGAAAATTTCGCCGGTGATCGTTTTCCCCATGGCAAGCGGAAGTGCGGCTTTGCTGTCGCGGAATTTTTCAGAATTTAAAATACTTCGGATCGTAACGATCTGTGGTTTGTTATTTGGAATTTCCACGCCGACCGTTCCTTTTCCCGGGATCGGCGCTTCAATACGAATTCCGCGCGCCTGCATTGCAAGTGCAAGATCGTTGGCAAGACTGGTGATCTTCGAAACCTTCACACCGGTGGCTGGAACGAGTTCATACAGCGTTACAACAGGACCTGGCGTTACACTAACATTTGCAATTTCAACATCAAAGTCGGCAAGTTTTGCCTGCAACAGCGCTGCGTTCGCTTTAAGCTCTTCATCGCTGATCTTCTCTTCATATTTTTTTGGATCGAGAAGATCGACCGATGGAAAGACATAATCGATCTCTTCATCTTCAACTTCACGTTCTTCAAGTTCTGCTTCTTTTTCTTTCACTCCTTCTTTAATTTCTAACGGAGTATCAAGAAGGTCAAACGAAGAAACCTCTTTACTTTGTTCTCTATTAACAATTGGCTGTGGACGAACGATCTCTTTCTTTGCTTGAATCACTCTTGGCTCAGGTTTTTCTTCAGAAAAAGATATTTCCGTATCCATCCGTTTCACTTTGATCTCTGCATCCTCACGCTTTTTCTCTTCTTCTTTTTGTTGTGTGCGAATCTCTTGTTGTTCTTTCCACTCTTCCATCTTTGCACCGAAGAATTCACCGATTGCAATGATAAAATCTTTTATTCGCTCAGAGGTCTTGTGAAGGTCAAGATCAACAGCAAGCGTGATCGCAACAATGCCGAGCGAAATCGTAACGATCATTCCACCAGCGAGTCCGATGGATTGCTGGAGGATCGTTGCGAAGAATGCACCAACACTTCCATGCCATTCTGCAGAGATCACTTCACCTAATCCGGTTTTACGCAATAATCCAAAAAAGGCTGAACCCAGAAGCGCAAGGATGATCGCATAATTTGTAAAGTAGACAAGACGCCGGATATTTCCGCTGCGAAGCATTGTCCATCCCCACATCAACAACAATGTTGGGACGATAAATGCAAAGAGACCGACTGTAGAATTGATGAGAAAATTTGAAAGGATAGCGCCAAAAAGACCGAGCCAATTTGTTGTCAGTTCGGATTTTTGCTGAATGAACGGATCGTTGGTGAACACTTTGTAGAGATCCGAAAATCGAACATCGCCATTCGCTTCATCTCCTGGTGAATAGGAAACCATAGAAAGCATGGCCATCAATCCAAAAACGATAACAAGGAATGAAAGTACCTGCTTACGTTGCTGAGTATTTTTTTTTGAACCGTTTTCCTGTTTCTTGCGGCGAGGCGCGGGTGTTGCCGGTTGATCTTCTTGCAATGGCAGCGGAAAGTCTTCCATTATTCTCCTTTCCCGCCTGTAGTATCAATACTGATCGGAACGTGAGGAGCTGCGGCATCAACTTTTTTCTTTAGCCGAAGCACATTGCTGGCAAGCTCAGGAACGACATTGATCGTATCTACAGCGGTACAAAATTCAAGATCGTTCTCACAGCCGATCTCTATCAAAAATTTTCCATGGTCACATGTTCGTGCCATCTTCAATAGATTTTTGCTTGCATTCTTGTAGAGTGTGAACGCAGCAGCGGCAGAATCGTTGAATTCAAATTCGGAATTCTTTCCTTCCATCAATTCTTTAATGATCATACCCGCACAGACCGTATCCTCAAGACAGAATTGTGTATGCTTTCCTGCACAGAGAATATATACATCATCTTTTAATTCCGTGATTCGTTTTACCGCAGCAGACATATTGATGAATCCTGCGATCAATAAATTCTTTGCGTATCGTGCTTTCCACATTGCCGGCGCGCCGTTGGATGTGCAGAAGATGATCGATTTATTTTTTACCGCATCTTCCGTATACTCGAGCGGAGAATTTCCAAGATTGAATCCTTCAATGATCTTTCCGTTTCGTTCACCACCGCGCAACACAACATCACCAAACAAATTACCGGATACTTTCACTGCTGATTCGATCGTATTAACAGGAATGATCTCTTTTGCGCCGTTGTTCAGTGCAGTGATGACAGTTGAACTTGCACGCAGAACATCGATAACAACAACATTCTTATCGCGCAAAAAAAGATCGTCAATTTGTGATGGTGAAAAAAAGACTTCAATTTTCATATGGCAAAACTCCCCAATAATTACTCAGTTATGCGATGAGCTTGAAAATTTCATGAGCGAAATTTGAAAGTATTGATAATTCAAAAGAGCAACCCATCGTATAATTTTGCTAATTTTATTTCTTTAAGAAAGGCAGGGCGACGATCGTGGCGTCAACCATTTTTCCCCGAACATCAATTGCAATCTTTGAACCAACTTCTGTATATGGAACATTCACATATCCCATCGCAATTCCCTTTTCTAACGATGGCGAAAATGTTCCGCTGGTAACAACACCAACATTCACGCCGTTCACAACAAGAGGGTAACCATGACGTGGAACTGCTTTTTCATTTAACATCATTCCGACCAATTTTCTTTTCGGTCCGTCGGATTTTGTTTTTTCCAAAATAGATTTTGCAACAAACTCCCCTTTATTCAATTTGGTGATCCATCCGAGATTCGCTTCGATCGGATTTGTTGTTTGATCGATATCGTTTCCATAGAGACAATATCCCATTTCTAATCGTAATGTATCACGCGCACCAAGACCGATCGGAGTAATTCCAAATTCTTTTCCTGCGTCAAAAATTGCATTCCATATTTTTTCGGCGTGCGCAATATTGAAATATATCTCGAAACCTAACTCACCGGTATACCCGGTTCGCGAAATGATCATCTCAATCCCTGCAACGCTTCCCTGCATAAAATTATAATACGGAATCACAGAAAGATTTGATGAGGTCAATTTCTTCATTGTTTCAAGGGATTTTGGTCCCTGAATTGCAAGAAGCGCCGTGTCATCACTTTTGTTTTCGAATGTAACACCGGATGGACAGTGTTTCTTCATCCACTCCCAGTCCTTTTCGATGTTCGATGCATTCACAACGATCATATATGAATGTTCTGCCAGCATATAGATCAAAAGATCGTCAACAATGCCGCCATCATCAAAACACATTGCGGAATACTGCGCTTTTCCCGGTGTCAGTTTGGAAACATCATTCACTGTAATTGTCTGGAGAAACGACAACGCATTTGGACCCTTTGCGTAGAATTCTCCCATATGAGATACATCAAATACTCCAACTGCATTACGAACTGCTTTGTGTTCTTCCATTATTCCGGAGTACAGCACCGGCATTTCATATCCGGCAAACGGAACGATCTTCGCACCGGCATTCTTGTGGAATTCATAGAATGGTGTTCGTTTCATTTCGGCTGTCCTTTTTTCCAGTCAGCAAGAAATTTTTCGAGACCGCTGTCTGTCAACGGGTGTTTTATCAATTGATCGATCACTTTTAACGGCATCGTACAGACGTGAGCGCCGATCAACGCCGCTTGCTGTACGTGAATTGGATGACGAACACTTGCAACAAGCACTTCAGTTTCAAATCCATAATTGTTGTAGATCGTTACGATCTGTTCGATCAATTCCATACCGTTGGTGCTGATATCATCAAGTCGTCCGACGAACGGGCTGATATACGTTGCTCCAGCTTTTGCAGCAAGCAATGCCTGGTTCGCAGAAAAACAAAGTGTAACATTCGTACGAATTCCTTCAGAATGAAATGCCTTTGCAGCTTTTAATCCATCTTTAATAAGAGGAAGTTTGATCACGATGTTATCGTGGATCTTTGCAAGCTCTTTTCCTTCTTTCATCATTCCTTCGAAATCCATTGCAACAACTTCTGCACTGATCGGTCCGTTGACCACCGCGCAGATCTCTTTCAACAGTGTCACAAAATCTTTTCCTTCTTTTGCAACAAGAGAAGGATTGGTGGTAACACCGTCAAGAACTCCGAGCGCGTTCGCTTCTTTAATTTCTGCAAGATTCGCTGTATCGATAAAAAATTTCATTTCTTACTCCATAGTTATTCTAATAATAGTCTCTTAATTTCTATTTTAAGAGAGGGTAAATCTTAAACCTAAGATGTTTTTATTCTTTTGCCACGAAAGCACAAAAACACTAAAATTACAATTTGTACAACAAATCGTCTTGTACCTTGTCCAATATTTACGACATTAAAATTGATCAAATAACCTAAGCGCTTATTTGTTAATTTTAAGTGGCTTAATACTTGTGCTTCCCAAACCGGATTCACTAAATCCACCGCTTTGATTTCACAATTTACTTTATCTTCAACTAGAACATCCAACCTAAGTCCTTCTTGAAAGGTTATCCCATCATAAACAATTGGGATTTCCACTTGCCGTAAATAGTGCAGACCTCTTTTTTCTAATTCGTGACAAAAACAAATTTCATATACTTTTTCCAGTAAGCCGGGTCCTAAAGCTTTATGAACAGTAAATGCCGCGTCAACAATCTTTTTCCCGATCACTTCCAATTCTGCCGAAATTGGTCCAAACTCTTTTTTGTGTAATTTCGTGTTTTCGTGATTTTGTGGCATATTTTACTCACGACTATTACAATATTATTTTTACCACTCTTTAGTTTGCAAATTCCGGGGTAATATCTTTATCCTGTTTCACAGAAATAAAATGGAAATCATCGATCTGCAGCGCCTTATCCTCTTCAATGGTGATCCACTTCAAGAAGTTCACGCGCATCTGCCATTTACGATTGAAGAACCCTTCGTTGATGA
>CAYHFN010000046.1:0-6599 GCA_964355925.1 uncultured Chitinophagaceae bacterium | reverse complement strand
TTCAAGAAGTTCACGCGCATCTGCCATTTACGATTGAAGAACCCTTCGTTGATGAATTCTGCCATGCTCGGATTGATACGAAGATGCAAACGTAACTCTCCACCCCCTTCACTTCGATAACGACGAAGCCATCGTTCAATATTGCTCATAATCGTCGTTTTCGATTGGATCATACCGGAACCTCCGCAGACCGGACAAGGTTCCATGAAACTATGGATAACACTTTGTCGCGCGCGTTGGCGGGTGATCTGCATTAAACAGAAATCCGTCAACGGAAGAATCGTATGTTTTGAGCGATCCCGTTTGAACTCTTTCTTCATTTCGTCGTACACTTTTTTCTTGTTACGGTCATCAAGCATATCGATAAAATCGATAACAATGATTCCGCCAAGATCACGAAGACGAATCTGACGTGAGAGTTCGCGTGCTGCTTCAAGATTGGTTTTAAGTGAGTTCTCTTCTTGTTCTTTGCTTGCGGCATATCGTCCGCTGTTCACATCGATCACCACCATTGCTTCGGTTTGCTCCACAATGATATATCCGCCATGTTTCAGCCAAACTTTACGCGCCAACAGCGTTGCAATTTCTTTTTCAATACCGAATGAGTCAAATAATGGTTCACGCTTTGAATAATACTCAACGCGATCTGCCATTTCTGGAGAAAAAACTTTAACATACGATTTTATCTCTTTGAATAGCTTCTTATCATCGGTCACAACTCGTTCCACTTGTTCGCTGAAAAGATCGCGAATTACACTGGATGTTGTTGTCATATCTTTATAGATCAATGACGGCTGTTTTTCTTCTTTAGCGCTCTTTTCAATCTCTCTCCAGTTTGCAAGCAGCGATTCCAAATCATTTAAAAATAATTTTTCATCCTGATTCTCGGCATTTGTACGAACGATAACACCAAATCCGGCGGGAAGAATACTGCGCACTAACCGACGCAATCGGCGACGTTCACGGAAACTGCTGATCTTCTTGGAAATGCCAACCTTACCATCGAATGGCAGAAGAACTAAGAATCGTCCCGGAAGAGAGACCTGTGACGTGACACGAACACCTTTTTTAGCGACAGGTTCTTTTGTTACCTGAACAATGATCTCCTGACCCTTTGTTATTGTAACAGCTCGTCGTTTCTCTTCCCGTGGTTTCTTTTCGGGCTTTTGTTTCTTAACGCGAGGAGCTGCTTTTTCATTCTCGGATGGTTCATCTGAATCATCAACATCGTCATCATCGTCGTCCAACATTGCATTATACTCATCCTGCACATCGCTGATATCGGAAAAATGGAGAAATGCATCTTGTTGCAAGCCAATATCGATAAACGCGGCCTGGATACCGGGCATTACTTTGGCAACCTTACCAAAATAAATATCCCCCATCATACGCTCTTTTTCAGGTGTCTCCACAAATAACTCCGCCAATCGGGCGTCTTCGGTGATCGCAATTCGGATCTCGTTACCAACAGAGTTAATTAAAATTTCTTTTTTCATTTACAACAACAGCCTTTCACATCATCAGACAAGTTCTTTTTCACTTATCGAATCTCTTAAATTAAACATTTACCCATTATTGGGATTTACACTTGTTTTCCTATAGCACTATATAAAGTAATAGCTCTAAGATTGCGTAACTATTACACCCTTTTCCTCACAAATTGAATAAATTTACGAAAATATAGCTTGGCGTGCAAGGTAAGTTTGGAATGGCAGGGATAAAAAATATTTTTTCTTTGAATTTTGTCCTATTTAACAGCGTTATACAGACTTTTCCTGAACAAGTCGTCGAAAAATAGGAACAAGAAGATAATATAGAGCAATTGCAAAAAGAGGTGTTATAAGAGACCATGCTGCAATTGCGCGGAGATTGGTAATCCACAACGAGCTGATAGCTCCGAGCATATCCGTTTGAAGCATTGTGAATATCTGAACGAGATCGAGAGGAATTGGTGGTTGGTTAAAAAGAAATTCACCGGCACGAATAAAAGGAACGAATAACAACAATTGCAGTGGATATGTAAAATAATTGATCAATTGAATTGCCGGCATATTCAAACGGAAAATAATAGCTGCCAACATGCAAAGTAATGACGTCGATCCAAGCACAGGAAATGTTCCCAACAGCAGACCAAGAGCAACACACAAAGCCAATTTTTCCGGAGAAAGCCCTTGTTTCAAAAAATTCAGCAGCGGTGTCAGCAAAGCCCGATCTAAAAATTTACCTATTTGATTTTCTTTCCATTTCATAACACTTTTTTCAGTTTCCTCTGAACACGCTCAAGTGAATTGCTAAAATATAGATTACACTACATACGACTAACTCGACTTCACTATTCAAGCAGATATCAGTTGCGTTTCTAATATGTAAGATGTCGAAACAAGCTCGGCCTGACGTTATTTGTAAGTTCTAACCTTTTTTATGGTGTATTCAATTCATTATTACTTTTGTAGAATCTTCAAAATGACCTACTCTAAATACTCAAAATTTCGTCAAAAAGGAACTCTTCTTTTGGCAGAAGGATTGCACTATAGTTCCTCGGAAATGAACAAATTCCATTTGAAAGGAATAAATCGATGAATACCCCATTTTTTACTCCAATAACACCGATGTATACGATAAAAAATATCGGATTACACGACGACGAAAAAGAGCGGATCATGGAAAAAGTGTATAGCAGCGATGTCTTTAAGGAATTCATCCGTCAATGGGGTAACGCAATGCCTCCTTTGACCAATGTTCTGCGACAGAATTACATGAAAAATAAACAGCCTTAAAATATTATACTTGTTCAAAATAAATTAAATATTTTGTGAATAGAGAACAAAACATATTGAACACCTAGGGTGTTCGTATGTTTTTTTTTGAAACTGCGCTACAAATATTGAATGCCTACGGCATTCCTTAGGGAATTTATTGTTCCGTAGGAACAACAAATTTGTAGTTTAATATTTTGCCTCACTCTCTACGAACCCCATCAGGGTTCAATATTTGGACAGCATCGAGTGGCCTACTCCACGCTTCAGCTGAAAACTTGACTAATTTGATGTTCTATGACTACTTTTTTTGCTCTAACTCACTTTATTTTGGACAGCAATGACATCAATTCGTATTTGATAGAATGTCCTAATGCTGTCAAATTAATAGCTGTTCATGCTATTATTATTACGAATCACGGTTTGAATATTTTGTTCACCGCACCAACAGCATAGTTCCGCAAACAATAATGATGAATCCAATAATATCGAGCAGCAAACCATAACGGATCATTGTGCCGAGTGAAACATAACCGGAGCTATAAACGATTGCATTGGTTGGGGTGGAAATAGGAAGCATAAAACCAAGCGATGATGCCATTGTTGCCGCAACCGCAGCTTGAAATCCGGAATGTTGAGCAAGAACGATCACCAGCGGGACGATCATATTTGCCGATGATACGTTCGATGTGAGTTCGCTCGTTAATGTTGCAATTGCTGATGTGATCGCAATTAAACCAATTCCACCGGCGGGAATTATTCCTGCCAATTGTCCTCCGAGGGTTTCGGCAAGTTTTGTTTCGAAGACCATTTGACCAAGTGTGATACCGCCGCCGTACAATGCAAGAACTCCCCAATCAATCTCCACTGCACGAGAAATGTTCATTGTATATTCTTTTGCATCTCCATGTTCGTTATTTGCAGGGAGAAAAAAAAGTAATACCGCACCAATGATCGCGGCAACACTTTCCGGAATTTGTTTGGAGTACGCAAGTGTGAACTGATGCGTGTCGCCAATTGTTACTGCAAGAATTCCCGGAAAGATCCAAAGCAGCACGGTTAAACCAAAAGCAGCAATTGTGTTTCGCTCGGCACGCGATAATACGCCTAGATTTTTTTTCTCTTCGGCGATCAGTTCCTTCATTCCTTCAATGTGATCTTTTTTGAGTGAACAAAAATAGTTCAAATACAAAAACAAGGAAACAAACATAACGATAACGATCGGTATTGCAAATACCATCCATTCAAAAAAAGGAATATGGCGGCCTAATTGCCGTTCAATAAATCCAAGTCCGATAAGATTTGTGGGAGTTCCGACCGGTGTTGCAAGTCCGCCAACGGACGAAGCAAATGCGCACATCAACATCATACCCGCAGCATATTCTTTTACGGCAGACTCTCCCTCAATACGCTGCAGCATGTGAATGATGGCAACACCAATTGGGAACATCATTGCCGCAGTTGCTGTATTTGATATCCACATTGAGATAGCACAACAGACAACGCCATAGGCAAGCATCATTCTACTTGGATTTCCGCCGACAAATTTCATTGTAAGGACAGCGTATGCAAACCGTTTATCAAGTCCATGCAATTGAATTGCTCGTGCAAGAACGAATGCGCCGATAAAAAGAAACATGATCGGATCAGCAAATGGTGCGAATGCTTTTTGTGCTGATGTGATTCCTAAGAGAATAAGAAGAACCGGTACGAGCAGTCCGGTAATATAGAGCGGCAATGCTTCTGTGAGCCATAGAACTACAATGAAACCAACAAGGGCTGCTAATGTATGCGCCTGTTCATTAAGAATTGAGATTGGAGCAATATAAATAATAAGGAATATGACTGGAGCAACAATAAGTCCGGAGTGTTTCCGGAATTGTTCGAATCGTTCTTCGGCAGCTGAGATTGTTTGTTTCATTACAGAAAATGTAAGAGAAAGGAAAAACAATTGCTACACAATAATAAAAATAGGGACGGATTCTTATCTGTCCCTTCAGTTTTATTTCTTAACCATTCATCTTGCTCACAAACTCCGTTTGTGAGCAATTGCACTGATCCTTACCTTACATTTTCTCTGCGTTTTTGCGACTTTGCGTGAGAGTTCTTGATCTTTTCTAAAATAAAAAAAGGACGTTCTCGCGAACGTCCCTACAATACTATTTGTTTTTCTGCGGTTGGTTTTTTCTCAACTACTCATCGACTCACATACTCCACAACTCTATTATTTCATCATCGTCAGCTTTTTTGTGGCAATGAATTTACCAGCTCGAAGTGTATAGAAATATATTCCGCTGGAAAGTTTCGATCCGTCAAATTTCTCGGTGTAGCTTCCCGCTTCTTGCACTTCATTCACTAAGGTTGCTACTTCTCTTCCGATCACATCGTACACGTTCAACGTTACCAGACTGTTCATTGGTAATTGATAATTGATCATTGTAATAGGATTAAATGGATTCGGATAGTTTTGCTCCAAAATAAATTGATCCGGCGTTGCACTTCCATTGCGGACTGATGTTGTAAATGAATTCTGGAGTACGTTCCACAGTTCCGGTTCGCTTCCGTCGTAGCCGAGAGCCCACATTCCTGTTCCTGCAAGATTCTTCGCTTTGACGATATCATATTTTAATTTTAGACTTGTTGAATCATCATACCACGTTACGCGCCACGATGTGCCGTTATTATAATAGTACCACCGCGTGTTGTAGGTAGAATTCCAAAATTGTTGTGCAGTTGGGATCGTATCGATATAATTGTTCTTCACTACGGTATACGTTCGCGACGATGCGTTTGCTGTTGCCGCTGCTGTTCCGCTATTGGATGTTGTCGGCCAATCAAATCCGTAATATGGAAAACCCGCGATCAATTTTTCCGGCGGACATCCTTTTGCAAGAAATGTATTTACACTGGAATAACAATTGAACCAATTGGTTACCAACGGAGATTGCAGCGGCGCAACAGGTCCTGCAGCGGTACTTCCGGACCATGAATAATCATACGCCATTAAAAAATAGTAATCGACGACCGATTTTGTAGTGTTGAAAAAATTTGTTCCATACACGATCCAGCCTGTTGACCAATCCCACGCAGGAAGTTCGACGACCAATTCTTTGCCATGCGATTTTAAACTGTCGCCAAGCTGTTTGATAAAGACACGAAAACTATCCGCAAGCGCGGAAGGAAGTCCTTCAACATCAACATTGCATCCGTCCGCGTTGCGCAGATTGATCTGTGCCATCAGATTGTTGATGAATGTTCCCCTGATGGCGGGAGAATTCATGAATGTTGCGTGACCGGAGAATAATGTGAATGTAAAATGTACTTTAACGCCGTTCAGTTTTGCCTGCGTAACAACATTGGCGGAAGCCCAACTGTTTGTTGAAGAAAATGTTCCGTTTGCCGTATTCACATCGCCGCTGAAATATGCAATATGGGTGAGCAATGAATATTTATATTTTGATTCCATTCCGTTCATCCAATATGGATGAAAGCCGTAGACCACTTTGTTGAGCGATCGAATATTCTTCTCTTTTTTAAGCTGCGCCGGCGCTGATGGTTCACTCGAACGTGTAATCATTTCGGGATGGGTGCGGTAATATTCCCACTCCTGCTGATGTATGGAAGGCTGCTGAGAAAACAGAAATGAAGTAAAAACAACAATGAGAAACAAATATTTCATCAGAATTCTTTCACTATTTCTTATAAAATAGAGAATGGTTACCCAAGAAACAATGAGAAGCATTTCCCAAAAAGCCTAATCATTGTCATTTCGATCCCGACGTGGTTTGTCGGGAGAGAAATCTCATTTATTTTAAATTATTAACTGATGGTACGCTCTACGAG
>CAYHFN010000045.1:0-27482 GCA_964355925.1 uncultured Chitinophagaceae bacterium | reverse complement strand
TTAATTTTAGCAAGACGAAGAGAGAGTGAATCATTCAACGATTGCTGGGCAAAGATCATTGTTCCGAAACATAAGAATAACAGAAAGAAATGTGTCATCATATTTATTGTTGATCAAGTAAAAAATTGAAATTCAAATAAAAAGCCTCTCCATCATCTGAAGATAGAGAGGCTTTCATTTATTTTTACACAATCAGCATTCTGATGTGTAAGATTTATACGAAGTCAGAACTACTTCAACAACATCAATTTTTTCACTTTCATAAATTCTGCTCCATCTCCACCTTTTGCTTCAAGTCGATAGAAATAGACACCACTTGAGAGTGACGATGCATTGAAGCTCACATTATGAACTCCTGATGATAATTGAGTGTTCAGTAACTCTGCCACCTGCTGTCCAAGAATATTGAATATCTTTAACGATACTTTTGAATTGACCGGAAGCGAGAATTTAATTGTTGTCGATGGATTGAATGGATTTGGATAATTCTGTTCAAGGCTATAATGTTCAGGAATTTGCGCTACAATTCCTTCAACAGATGTCGCATTACCTTTCTTATAATATGCAGCGATCCAAAGATCTATATCTAACCCCCAGTTTGGCTGAGTTGTAGTAAAGTCACCATATGTTCCATCACTATATTTTTCCCATACACGATTTGCAGTACCACCTTCGCCGTTTTTATCAGAGAGTAAAGCAATCGTATCGTTGCCAAATGGAGTGAACTCGAAACCAACAAAGGTTGGTCCATTGACGGTAATTGGATAGGGAAGAATAAATGTATTTCCAGCTTTTGTTGTATCTATATTGTCTGCTCTCACCAAAAGTTTTATTGTCGTGGTATCAGGTTTGCCTCCTGTTGCAACAGGTTTTACTACCAACCATAAAGAGTCTGGCGTTCCAACAATCTTTTTATATCCAAACCACATTTTGAAACCAGAAAGTTTATCACCTTTTTTCAGGTCGAAACGTTGATATTTTCCAATATCACCGTAGGAATTTGTCCCAACGATAAATCCATTACCGAATGGGTTCTTTAATAGATTCTGTGAAGATCCATAGAACAACGTGTCAAGTGTACTGACAACAACCGAACTGCTATTCGCAAATGCTGCTATTCCATTATTCGTTCCAAGAATAAGAACAAGAAAATTATTTGACGCCAATGGTAAGATATCCACGGCACCCGTACCGTTGAGATTTGGTGTATCTCCAATAGAACTAGATGAGAATGCAACAAACGGAAGAGAAGGATTGGTAACATCAACCAATGTAACTCTCTCATCGGTGTATGGTGCTCCATCATTGGGATAATAACAAACTATATATTTTTTCCCAAGACGTTCGTAATATTTAATATTGGTAACATCAGTTCCAATTATTGTAGAGGAGACACTATCAACTAAAGTTCCTATTGAAGAATAATGATAGAGCTGGCGACCATAGGATTTAACATATAATGTTGCATCTGAGGCAAGTGCAACGCTTGGTGCTGAGCCTAATAGACCATTCGATAATGTTATTACCGTACCAGTAAAGCTTTGACCATTATCTGCTGTTGTAAATTTTATGACTTTGTCTTTGCCGGACACAGCAGCGAAGATCGTTAATGTATTATCACTAGCTTTTCCGAATACGCTGAATGCATCTCCGACACGAGCGCCAGTCAAACCAACATTGGTGTAATTAATAACGGTTTTACCAGTGTCAGTGCTTTGATCATTATTCCAACGATATACCTTAAAAGCATCAGCAGAAACATCTAAGCTCATGTTGCCGGCAAACAATATACCATCACCCGAAACACCTGCAAAATTCAACGGAAACGTACCGCCAGTTATTGACGGATTTGGAAATAACACTCCGACACTGTCTCCGGTCAACGCGTTAAATATAAGTATTTTTGGACCGCCTGTACGAGCAACTACATAGATTCGATCTTTTCCACCAACTTTTCCATAGGCCATCCCTCTTTCATAGTTTCCGGTAGAGAATGTAGATGGTAATGCACTTGCAACTTTTGATTTTGACCATAACGGAAAAAGCGCGTCTGAAGCAGGTGCTATATTTATTTTATATGCTGAACTCGCTATGTTACTGGCGAGCATACCGGATGCATATGCAATTGCTTTAATGGTCGTTGTTGAAGTATCTGTAATTTTAATCGAATCTGTAGCATTGAACAAAATACCCGCGAGAGAATCCGGAGTTGAACCGTTTATTGTGTAATAGATTTTTGCATTCACTGTTGCAACAGAGATTTTAACCCAAATAGCATTATTATAAGATCCTGCAGCCGGTGTAAACGAAGGAATAGCAACTTGTGACGGTGGTGTGAATTTAAAAGCGCCAATACCGTTATTCGTTCCAAGGACATAAATATTTTCAGTGCCATCACCATTTGCTTTAATGCTTACATCACCGGTACCGTTGGCATTTGCAACTGAGCCAAGTGTCGGTGTCTTTCCGATCAGTGTTGCCGTTGCAAGACCGTTCGTTACATCCAGAATACTGGCATTCTCATTCCCTGTTCCAAACACATATACTGCCAAGTATTTTTTTCCAGCAAGTTCAAAATATCGAAGCGCATTCGCTCCGCTGCCAACAACTCCGCTGGAAACTGAGTCAACAACATTCCCGTTCGCCAGATAGCGCATGATATTCACACTGTTAGACTTTATGTAAAACTCACTCCCTGTGGTATTTGGATACGCCACCGGAGTTGCAGCCAATGTGCTCCCACCTACCAGCGTAATCACTGTCGGTGTGAATGTCGCACCATTATCGACTGTCGTAAATTTCACTACACTCTTACTGGCAGCACCAACCGCCCAGATCACTACGGAATTATCTGCTGTTGATCCGGTTACTGTGAATTTATCACCCATTCGTATTTTTGCATTATAGCTCACTACTAATTGTGGCGTGGCTGATTCATTTGTCCACTTATACACTCGGAACACTGTATCAGATCCTGCGCCTGTTGCAAGGTTGCAAGCGAAAATAACTCCGTCTGATGATACTTCTGCATCGTTAATGCGTAATGTTCCGCCTGAGATTGCTAAAAATCCTGTCGTGTCCAAGCGCCCTACACTATCACCTGTTGCTGCATTCAACACATACACAAAGTTCGATACTTTACGATCTACAAGATACATTCGATCTACCGTTCCAGAATTCAATGGATTTACTTTATATGAACCAATACCATTGTTTGTGCCTAATACATAAAGAGTAATTGTATTATCTAAATTCGTTTTAAAAGCGACATCACCGGTACCGTTGGCATTTGCAACTGAGCCAAGTGTCGGTGTCTTTCCGATCAGTGTTGCCGTTGCAAGACCGTTCGTTACATCCAGAATACTGGCATTCTCATTCCCTGTTCCAAACACATATACTGCCAAGTATTTTTTTCCAGCAAGTTCAAAATATCGAAGCGCATTCGCTCCGCTGCCAACAACTCCGCTGGAAACTGAGTCAACAACATTCCCGTTCGCCAGATAGCGCATGATATTCACACTGTTAGACTTTATGTAAAACTCACTCCCTGTGGTATTTGGATACGCCACCGGAGTTGCAGCCAATGTGCTCCCACCTACCAGCGTAATCACTGTCGGTGTGAATGTCGCACCATTATCGACTGTCGTAAATTTCACTACACTCTTACTGGCAGCACCAACCGCCCAGATCACTACGGAATTATCTGCTGTTGATCCGGTTACTGTGAATTTATCACCCATTCGTATTTTTGCATTATAGCTCACTACTAATTGTGGCGTGGCTGATTCATTTGTCCACTTATACACTCGGAACACTGTATCAGATCCTGCGCCTGTTGCAAGGTTGCAAGCGAAAATAACTCCGTCTGATGATACTTCTGCATCGTTAATGCGTAATGTTCCGCCTGAGATTGCTAAAAATCCTGTCGTGTCCAAGCGCCCTACACTATCACCTGTTGCTGCATTCAACACATACACAAAGTTCGATACTTTACGATCTACTAAAATAACACGGTCATTTCCGCCAATTGTCCCAAAAGCAAAACCACGTTCTGTATTTCCCGTTCCAAGAAATGATGGAAAGTTTGCAGCTGAAGATGATTTTTCCCAAACTTTTGCAAAAGGATTTAGTGTTGTTGTTGCTGTAGCAAATCCTCTTTCTGTATTTCCAGTTCCGAGGAATGAAGGATAATTTCCTTTCGCTGCAGATTTTTCCCAAATCGAAGTCGTTTGGGCAAAAACTATATTCACCGCAAACAAAACTAAAATAAGTAACATTAATTTTTTCATACGATTACTCCTGATTGATTGATAAGATAAAGAAACATTATGCGCTTCAGATATTATTGCTATGAATGTTTATACACTAAAATTGACATTTCAATTCCGATATTCAACTACATCATTGGGTAGTTACCAATACCGGTTGGTTTTGAAGAGCATGAGAAGGGGTTTTTTAAGACCCGTTTAATAACACAACTTATTCTTAAAAATAAATGTGTTACAGGTAGATTTAGTATTACGTCCGCCAAAACAATTTTTTCTTTGTAAAATAACTTGTTGCTATAGCCACAAGCAGTGTGAAGATGACTCCTTTGATAAATCCCAGCCACGGGGATATTGTCAAATAATTCAAGTTTGTTGAAAGAGTTGTTATCGAAAGAATTGGCAATATCAAAATATTCCCGGCAACATATGCTATCATCGGATTTTTACCATTATCAATTAGCAATCCGACATATTTTGATTTTTCAAAATAATCAGTCAAAATAGAAAAGGCTATGTATGTAAATATTGCTAACCCTGTCGTAACAAAATAATAACTCATTGTGGGATGATCTTTTTTAATTCCCCCTTCGTATGCTTCAAAAAAGAACCCCAATACCAGCCAGAATAAACCCCAGTTGAATAATTTCTTGTAAAGTGTTTCAGTAGAATTTTCTGCTTTTCGAAGAACGATAAACGACCCACTTGCTATTACCACATTGATTATAATAATTGCTATAATTTCTCTTACAAATAATCCGGTAACAGTAACAACAATCATTGAAAGCATTCCGATAAAAAGGAAGAACATCTCATTCCGGGATATTCCGCTCTTTACCAATTCTTCCGACTGGCTTGAATTGATCCATGAATAGATCAAATCACCAACAATGGTTCCCGGAATAACGATGAATAAATATTGCAAATAATATAATTTGTACATCCATGGGAATGGTGAGAAATTCCAAAACATTTGATTCCAGCTTCCATCAATATTTTGTGTCAATCGTAATGCAATAAGGATCCCAAGTATTCCCAATCGCAGCAAAATATTGTTTCGTGTATATATCCAGACCAATGAACCAAAGAGTGCAACATTTGCAAGAACAATGATAATAATATCACTTCGAGTTACTGAAAATCCTGATCCGTCAGGGAATGTCAACATCCCTAAAATGATGATGGCACCAATTGCTGCAACTGCTTTAATTACTAAAGAATATGACGATTTTATTGAATCTGGAAAACGGACAAGTAGTAAAAAGAGAACAACAAATGAGATCAATCCAATGAACCAATCCAGTGGTGTTGGATTATCACTGAATACAAACGGTTTCGTATGTTGGACAAAGATTGCAAAGCCTACTAATACAAGTCCACGTTGAATGACTTGTAGATTAATTTTCCATCGTTGCATTCCACTCTCTAACTTTTTTGTCAGACCAAACGGAAACGCTGCACCCATTGCAAACAGAAAGAACGGGAAGACAAGGTCTACCCACGTTATTCCCGGCAAGTTTGGATTGAATTTAAAATCCGGCGGCGGTACTTGTGCGTGATACATCCACGCCGGAAGAGGATTTTCAAAATGGATTGCTCCCGAGAGCACCATAAATAGAACTGCTAAGCCTCGTAATGCATCTAAGGCATCGGCACGACGAATTGTTGTATTCATAGAGAAACCAGTTAAGTTGATTATTTAATTGAGGAAAATTTTATTTCAACAATAATATTTTTATTTGTTCCCTAAATATCCCCGACCGCATTTGAACAAAATAGATCCCACTGGAGAGTGATGCTCCGTTAAACAGTGCAGAATACTTACCTGTTTTTTTATCTTCATTAACAAGCAGCGCCACTTCCCTCCCAATACCATCATATACGATTATGGATACATGATTGGATATCGGTAATCGATACGTAATTGTTGTTGTTGGATTAAATGGATTTGGATAATTTTGTTCAAGAACAAAATTACCGGGAATTGTAGGTCTAATGGAACTAACGTTCGTTGGTGTTTTAAAATAATCTGCTGCTTCACTTAACGTTACAAACTTGAGGCGATCTCCGTAATTTGCCTTCAGTGAATCTAGCATCTCTCCCATCCATTGAATGACGATGCCGTTCAAATATCCCTGTCGGGTGAATGGGTCATGAAACAGGAAAACAAAACAACCGGAACCTTCACCGATAGATCGAAAATCATTCATACCAGCATTGAATTGAGAACGATAATTTGACATCGTCATTGCCCATGTATATTCGTTTGTTGACGGGATATTGAACAGATCGTTAGTTACTACTCCCCGCAACAACTTTGTTGTTGATATATTAGGGAAATGACGTTCTGTAAGAAGGTGATATGTTGTCGTATCTTCATGATGTCCGGGCGAGACAAAAAGTTGCGGAACAACTCCAAGTGAATCTTTCAAAATCTTCATCCCACTTGTGATCAACGAATCCTGAACAGCACTGGTAATTGGGGATTTATAGGTATCGCAAAACATTTCATGACCGGTGCTGCCGCAGCGTAAACAAATATGATTGTACCCATGTTGAGCAATCTCATGACCGTGCAGAATTGAATTTTTCAGTTCTGCGGTCAGTGATCCGTTATTGACACCGGATTCAAGCAATCGGTGGGGTATTGTAACGTATGTAACTTTAGCTCCTCGGGATTCGGCGGCAAGTTCAAATGTAGATAAGTTTTTAGGAATATACGATGTGTTCCGCGATTGAATATCATCAATACGAAGGACAACAAGAATCGGCTTCTGGTTCCAAACAAACAACGGGATACAGATCAAAAAAACTATTCGAACAAAATATTTCATAAGTGGGCTCTAGCCAAATTGCAACATATCAAATAACCAATTTTATACCAGCGTTCTATTTTAACAACAATAATTTCGTTATCTGAGATTTTCCATTTGATGATAGTCTTGCAAAATAAATCCCGCTTGGAAGATTCGATGCATTAAATGAAATTGAATAATTTCCCGCATCCTTTACTTCATTCACCATTGTTGCCACTTCGCGGCCTATCATATCGTGCACTTTCAATGTCGTAAAGCTATTGGCTGTCAGCTGATATCTTATTGTTGTTGTCGGGTTAAATGGATTGGGATAATTTTGAAATAATTCGAACATATAATTTTGTTTCTCTCCCGTGTAGATATTTGGTTTCACTGAGGCAACCACATCCGGTGACAACACTCTGTTGATCATTATCATTACTGCATCAGCAACCGTATATTTCCCAGGTTCATTCTTACTGTTATCCAGTTTTAGTACGGATGAATTTCCTGCAGGAAGTTGAGCTGTTCCTATCTTATACCATCCCTTTTTTGTAAGATCACTCTGGTCGATTAAAAGAACAGTAGAATCGGTTTTTGAATAGAGCGTGTATTGAGCTTGTTTTGTCCATGGTGTATTTGGAACACGATAAAGATACACATCATAGAAAGCAGAATATGGGACTTGAAAATAATACATCAAATTTGATGTAAGAGAACTATCATTGGCCCGAATTATTCCACCCTTAAACCCCTTCATTTGATATACAGACCAGTTACCGGTTTTCACAACGCTCGGATCATCCTCGTTGACGATCGTTGACGGAATTCTCCATTCAATATTACCGCGTTCAGGAACGAGAGCATGTTCTTTGTAATACGTTGCTTTTAAAGTATCACCAAGACGGTTATTATTTTTCCGAAGACCTTCATAATAGAAGAATGCTTCACCCATAACACCATTGGCTCTATTTTCTTTGACAGCATTCAGAAGATAATCTGCAGACATAACATATTCATTGACGCCTGTTCCAATATTCATCAAAATGCCGGGGAACAGTTTCTTCTTTTGGGATCCAACCTGTGCAATGGCATTTTGCAATTCAAATTTGTAATCGTTAAAATTATATCGGTATAATTGCGGGATAAAGTGATCGGCAATACTGCTATCGATCCAACTCTTTGAGTCTTGGAGATATTCCTGATATGACCATGGATAGATGCTGGGGCTTGAAGAGACAAACAAATTTATGCTTTTTTGTTTGATGATGTTTCGCACCTCACCATACCATTTATTCATTTTATCCGCCCGCCAACGCATCCACGCAGCATCAAAATAATTTACGGGCGGAGTGCTTCCCCCATGTTCGTTTTTGTAGAGTGCAACGGTAACGGAATCATATCCCCCTTCAACCGGCATTGCAGGGATCCGATCTGAAAATTCCACTCCATCAACTTCATATTTGGTGATTACTTCTTTCACGAGTAGATTGATAAATTTTTGCACATCCGGATTAATCGCTGACATCCAATCAAATCCGTTTTTATTGCATATCTTCCCATCGCTTGTCCGTAATGCCCACTGCGGAAATTTTTGGATGATGTGTCCACCGGTTGGAGTGTTACTTCCGGAATACCACGCAGCAAAACCGTACTCGAACCAAGGATACACCTCAATACCGACTCGATGAGCTTCAATCACGAGCCGAGCGAGTGGATCTCTGCCGGAAAATTGCGAATGGATTGGAACTCCAAAAATACTATCCATCACCGCACTTTGATATTGTGTGTATGCACCGTTCCACACGACCGGCAACACAACATTCACCCCGATTGAAGCAAGATAGTCCATCGCATCAGCAATGTTCTGATCGGTGAATAGTACATTACTGTCTACATTGGTCAATTTAACGGCACGAAATTCTTTCAGGGGTTGAGGATACAGGATGGACGAGATGAAAAGCGATACGAAAATAATATTTTTTTTCATTCGTTGATTGTAATCTTTCACACGATCAATTATTTTATCAGGATCATTTTTCTGGTCACCGCTGAATTACCTGAGCGCATCGTATAAAAATATGTTCCCGATGCCAGATTCTTTGCGGTGAATGTAACCGAATAATTACCGGGTGATTTAACTTCGTTCACCAACATTGCAATTTTTGTTCCGAGAATATTGTAAACATTCAATTCCACTAATCTTTTTTCTTCAACATGATATTCAATTTTTGTCGATGGATTAAAAGGGTTCGGGAAGTTGTTTGATAAATTGAAATGAATTGCCGTTTGATCATCGGAAAAATGTCTATCGTCCACATTTAAGACAACATTAGGAGAGCGTTTGCGATTAAGCATTAACATTACTGCGTCTGCTACGAGATACTTCCCGGGTTCAAGTAAAGAATTATCAATTTTTAAGGCAACTTTATTTCCGGCGGAAAGAAATACTGTGCCAATTTTATACCATCCTTTTTTTGTCAGTTCACTTTGATCGATAATAATTGTCGTTGAGTCTGTGTCAGAATAGATCGTATGCCGAGCCTGTTTTGTCCATGGGGTGTTGGGCGTTCGATATGTATAAATATCATAAAATGCTGAATTCTGTATGGTTACTGTATATCGTATCTCCGCAACATTCACAGTATCTGAGGTTCGAATAATCGAACCGGTAAATCCTTTCATCAAATATTCGGACCAGTTTGCACTCTTTGAAGCGCCTGCATCAATTTCGTTGACGATGGTTGCTTTGGGAATCCACACTTTACCATTGCGATACGGAAGAGTTGCGGGAGACTGATAAAATTTATTCTTTAAAAATGTCCCTAATCGGTTGCTATTCGCACGCAAACCTTCATAGAAGAAGAAACATTCTCCCCGTGCTCCTTTGTTCCTATTTGCAGTTAACATTTGTCCAAGAAAAGTGGTGTCAACAACGTACGTTCCCACTTTTGCTAAGACACCTGAAGTAAAAATCTGCGGATTATATTGTCCAACATCATTCCATGTTGTATTGAGCGAATAATTATAATCGCTGATAGTATACTGATATAGTTGTGGGACAACATTGTCGAGTAATCCTTGCTGCACCCACGATTTAGAATCCTGCAACAATTGAGCGTAACCCCAGTAATACGGAGCCGGTGATACTGAAAGAATCGTGTTGCTTCCGCGAGCTTTGACAGAATCACGAAGGCGTCCTAAGAATTGAGTCAGTTTGTCTGCACGCCATTTCATCCAATCCGCAGTGTTGAAATTTGTCGGAGGTGAAGCGCCAAAATAATCTAACTTGTACAGTTCAACGGTTGCTGAATCATATCCACCCTCGACTGGCATCGCAGGTAATCGATCATCTCCTTGGACTCCGTCGATATCATAGTTGTCCAACACTTCGGTCACCAACGAGATCATAAAATTTTGTGGTCCCGGATTCAACGGCGACATCCAATCAAATCCATTGTCAACCACCAATTTCCCCGCGTTATCTTTTAAAGCCCACTGAGGATATTTTGTAAGAATATGACCTCCGTTCGAACTGTATGAAGTTGAAAAACCATACTCGAACCATGGTATTACTTCAATTCCGTTCCGATGTGCTTCGATCACTAATCGATCAAGAAAATCCCTGTTCACAAATGGAGAATTCGGAAGCACTTTTGCGTTGAATAGATTACTCATGATGTTGCTCGGATACAACGTATAACCTCCGTTATACACAACCGGAAAAATTACATTAACTCCGATGGAAGCAAGATAATCCATTGCTTCGATGATATTCTGATCGCTCGACAGCACATTGCTGTCCACATTGGTCAGCCAAGTGGCACGGACTTCATTCTTATTTTGAGCAAATGTGGAGACTACGATGCAGACAACAGAAAGGATCAATAAAACTCTTTTCAACGGCTCTCCAATGCTCAGTTTGTAATTGAGGGATATTGTGCTTTTTCTTTATAAAGATTCTTAAAGAAGTTAGGGTATTTTTTCAATCCTTCGTAGAAGAAAAACACTTCTCCGTTTACTCCATGTTTTCTGTTTTCATTGATCATCTCAGCAAGAAATTTTTGAGATGGATAGTATTTCCCAACCTTTAGAAGAATGCCCGGATAAAATCTATTGAGTTTATCTTTGTCAATCTGTTTATTGACAATCTCGTCCAGCGATTCTCTATATCGTTTTAAATCGTACCGATAATTCTGGGGAATGATCTGATCAACATATCCGTTGTTTAGCCATGTCGGCCAGTCTTGTAAATATTCCTCTTTGCTCCACGGATAAATACTCGGAGCCATTGTTACTACAATATTAGGCTTAACTGCTTTCACTGATAAATAGATCTTCTTCATAAAAAGATTAAGGATATCTGCTCTCCATTGAATCCATGCGGGATCTTTAAAGGCTTTCGGAGGATTTTGGCCACCATTTTCAGTACGATAACGGTTGATAGTATATTTGTCATATCCGCTTTCCGATGGCATTGCTGGAAGCCTGTCGTCACCCTGGATACCATCGACGTCATAATTTTTAACAACTTCCAGAATCATTGAGAGCATAAAATCCTGCACGTCAGGATGAAAACCATTCATCCATTCAAAACCATTTTTTGTAACGAGTTTTCCTTCGTTGTTCAAAGCCGCCCACTCTGGTTTTAATTGAAGAATCTTACCGCCATTCTGTTTAAATGAAGTTGAAAATCCAAATTCGAACCATGCGATAACTTTAATATCTTTTTTATGGGCAGATGTTATCAGCTCTTTTAATGGATCTCTTCCAATATAGAGAGTATCAATTTCAACTCCCGTGAGCGCTTTCACAACGCTGCTCGGATAGGTCGTCATAGCTTTGTTCCAGGTAACAACAAAAATTGTGTTGATTCCAACCGATGAACAGTGTTCCACTGCTTCATCAATATTTTTTTGAGAACTCAATACTTTGCTGTCAACGTTGGTCAACCAGACACCACGAATCGCTTTAACTTCAGATGATGCTTGAGAGCAAATACCAATGGAGAGAAGTAACAAGAGATAAATAATATTTTTTTTCAATGATGATCCATACAAAAAGTTAGTAGTATAAAATTACGAAGTTAAAAATAAAAATGAATACCGCTTCGAATCGATACGAACTGCATTCCGGCAATGTTTTCAAGATCAAGATCCAGCGTCTGCCAAAGTTCACCGACGATCATTTTGTAATCAACGCCAACGGTGATCCATACCGGATCGACAATATTGGCAGACAGTTCTAATCCAAGATTGAATGTTCCGCTCCAATCTTCCTGTCTGCTTGCAGGAACAGCAAGAGCGGCAACCTTAACCATCGATCCGGTAGAAGCATCAATTGCGTACAAAGAATCATAGTACTTACTGCGGGTATTCACCCAGTTAGTGAAGCCAAAACCGATAACACCGTTTGCATCCACAATATCGGTACGAAGAAGATTCATATGCGCTTCAGCCGTAACTCCGACAGTTTTTAAAGTCATCGATAGTTTCGGTAGCGGAACTTTGTACTGCTGTGCGCTTGTTCCTTGGCCAACTGTCACCACTTTCGTGAGCGCAGAAGAATTAATGGTGCTGAATTCAACATATTCCAGTTTGCCAACCCAGGTCAACTGTGGACTGGTCTCAACGCCTGCATACACCATTCCACCAAATGATCCAAGGAATCGGGTATGTAAAGTTCCCAGCGGCAATTCATACACCGCACCTGCCCCGATAACCGTCGCATGCTGTTGTGCGGTCGCCATTGATGATCCGATGCAAATGCACAATATGATCGATAGTATTCCGCTGCCCATGAATCGGTTTGCGATGATACTATTTCGCAATGATTGACTTGATATTGGTCTGTTCATACTATTTTAATAAAAGAATTCCAATCCGAGCCTGATGCCAAATTCGTTTGTAAAAATAAATTCGTTGTACCCAAAACTGTTCTTGGTTTCAAGATATTGGGTGTATTGAAGTGAGGAGACAATCCCAATCGTTGAGAACATTTTGTGACGGACGGATACACCGGCGGTGCCAAAAATGGGATTCCCATTTTTGGCAGGCGCAAAATTTCTGAAATTATATGTAAACGAATAGTTTGCAGCAGGAAAAACTTTCGTCCATGTTTCGTCTGCAAACAACCTGCGCTTATAGAACGCTATACCAGCACCAAGAGTCGGTACCATTGTAAGATTTTCGGCAACAACAAATATATAATCACAATGTAACGAGACCGGAATAAGATCCATTTTCTGTGCAGAACCGATCACCGCCGAAAGAGATGGATCTGCCCGCATATCCGCTTGGATCTTATTTAAATACCTGTCATCCCAAAACCTCCAGCCCCAACGATTGAGCTGGTCTGTCTGGTTGACCGAATAGAGATAATATCCCGCACGAAGACCAACAGTGATATTTTTTGCAACAGAATAGACAACATCCACTCCGCCGCCAACTGCATCGGCATTTTTCACATCAAGTCGTTTTGATAATGTTGAAGAATATTCGGAAAAAGTCGTGATAGACTGTAATTGTGCCTCTAGAACGAATGGAATAAACAACATTCCTAATACTATCACAATGCTTGTTTGATGAATGGATGTTCTATGTTTGAGATTCATTGAAGTAAATATTTTCATTTCATTCCAACTTGTATTGTCAATCGCAGAATGTTATCGAACCTGCCGTAATTGGCATACGCGATATCAACCATCACCGGCATTGGTAATTGAGGGTTGATACCGAAGCCGACACTGTAGGACTCTTCATCATAAAAGAATTTATAACCACTACGCAACGCAATACTATTGTTCCAGGAATACTCAGCACCAACATTTACTTTTTCATTTCCATCGTTCGGATGTCGCGCTTCTACCATAAGCGTTAACCGATGTTCTGAATTTGCATCGCCGAAAAGTTCGCCCGCTAAACCTAATTTAAATACTGCGGGCATTTTAAATTCATCATTAATAAATTTTGCATTCGCACCAAAATTTTGCATTGCTGCAGCCATTCTCAATGATCCAAGTCCGGTGTAATACAATACGCCTGCGTCAAGGACAATATTGCTCGCAGAGTAAATATCAATCCGTTCCTGTACAAATTTGAGTGTCGTACCAAAAGAAAATTGGTCCGTTAACATTTTAGAATATGTTACACCCGCCGCCAACGATTTTGCATCGAACGTCCCTACAACATCGAACACCTGTTTATCTTGCGCGATCACTGTCCGCGGCATCGTTCCGTAATCAAACAAAACAAGACCAACACCAAACGTTCCAATATCTGTTTTTATTGCGTAACTGGAAGCATAGTTCTTAATGTCCGCTAACCACGGAGCATAGGAAGCAGAGAATGAATGTTGGTATTCACTAAACCCCAGAGAGGCTGGGTTATTAAAAACGGCTGAAGAATTTTCATCAACTAATGCTAATCCTGACTCACCCAGCGCGGCACCGCGTGAAGTTGAAGGAACTTCAAGAAAAACAAAACCAGCTGTAGCAGTTTTTTTAAATTCCTGTGCCGATACATTCGTTAGACCAAGCAATATGAACATGAATGTAAATATTTTGACGGAACACATCATACTGCGTTTTTCCAAGTTCAAGATTTTTAAAAATGAGATCATGATTCTAACATTGTGCTATCGTACTATCTAACTATTGCAAACTTACCGATTTTCGTACCTAACGGCGATTCAAGATGATAAATATAGATGCCGCTCTTGACAAACTGACCATACTCAGAAACCTGGTCCCACGGCACAATTGCTCCAACATCTTCACCAACATTTATTGTTTTCACTAGATCTCCGCGCACGGTGTAAATTCTTATTGTGCAAGGATTGGGGATATTAACAAACTGCAGGTTGTCGCCGGCACCGGGCTGCGAAAGTCCTGAACCGATCACAAACGGATTCGGAACCACGAGCACATTGTTTACCGATTGTGTCGGGGGCAATGTTGCGACAAATGGTGTTGATGTGCGATTAGCAAAAATAGAAGTTTCCATTGAAGGAATGTTCGTCAGCGTCTGCACACCGGTCCAAGTGGCTCGCGGTGCATTAAACGCTGTCAAAGCATAATAATATCCAGCTCCGATAGTGACTGCAGAATCCATATAGGAATAGTTACCGCCGGAAAAATATCGTGAATCGTTCTTCCAAACCGTGTCGATCAATTTCCAGGGTCCTATTGGCAAGTATGCCGAACGATAGACAAGATATCCTATAAGATTTTTAGATCCATCATACGCATCAGGAATATTTTCTGCGTTATTCGTCCAACGAATAACATTTGCAATTCTTCGACTGCTGCGGTTATAATCAACGGTAAATTTTGGTGATGCCGGAGGGTTGGGATGAGAATACAAATTATCGAACGTCAATTTTGCACGTGCTACAGATGCATTAAATGCCTTTTTACTTTCTGTATTCACTATGCTCGAAGCAACCTGAGGATTTGCAACGGCACGACTGTAATCGATGCCATCAACTACTTCTGCGACAACAATTCTAATGGAATCACCGGGAAGAATATCCCAAGGACCAACCGACATAAGCGACCACATTCGCGATCGTTTCATGTAAAGTGTGTCGGCCGGATTCGATACAAAATGGTAGGTTTTGCTGATGTCTTTTAATACTGAGTACATCGGTTCAGGCAATGATGGAATATTTGTAAATGGTCCCAAATCCCTTGTCGGATCGGCTGCAGACCAGCCATATTGTGTAACGCTGGTTGTCGTACCGGATTTATTCTTTGTTGCATACAATAATGAGAACCCTGCACAACCCGGGGCAAGATATTCTCCGCTGGGTTCATATTTAGTATTTTTAAGGACAAGCGGTCCCATTGACGCTGCATAACCAAAATCTTCTTTTACCGAACCGAGTGTGGTCGGATCATCCACCGCATAACCAAACAACGTTTTCGATGATGCTGTATAAAGGAATTGTGTGTTGCGCGCACCAGGAGTCAACGCAGGAAACAACACTGACCATTCCCGAGAATTACAATGGATCCCGTATGACTGCATGGAAATAAAATCAAAAAGAGTATCTGCAACAAACCGACCGGCGGGCAGTGATGCACGCAGTTCCGGTGAAATATTTTTGATGACGTATTCTACGATGACATAATTTTCATCCAACAATGAACCGCTCCACTGATGAATCGTTCTCGTCACGCGAATAGGAAGGATATGTTTGTATGCTTCTTCATTCTTATCAGTGTAGTTCTTATTATATTCCCACACAGTTTTAAACACGTGCTCACCGGCATGAGCATCCTTTTGTACCCAATAATTCTCTCCGCCGGGATAGACCTCTTTGTTTGTTGTAACAACATATTTTGAATTCGCACCATCCGCAATTGAACCGGCATACATGGCCCAATCGTCGACCGTGATGACGCTGTCTTTACTCCACTTCGCACCAACATACATACCGCCGGTCGAAAGATATGACGCTGATCCACCGAGATTCTCATTGATCAATGTCGGATCGAATCCGGGCCAATCGAGTCCGATCCCTTTTTTTGCCCAATCTCCGAACGGTGGTCCTGATTTTCCATAGGAATACGTTTGCCACAACTTTCCCCGATTTAGCACCAACAACGATGATGTCTGAACTTGTGCGGCTAGTTCATTCACCACAAACAGAATTACGATGAAATAGATACAGGCATAAAATATAATATTGCTTTTTTTCATAGACTTATTTTACAAGATGATGTATCATCAATTAAATCCGGCACCAATTGTAAAGAACACCTGACGTGGAATATTTCTAAATGCGGCGTATGATGCAACAATATGATTGACCCTTGCCGGGTCCGAACCTGCATCCGCAATCGTAACTCCGCGTTGAACCCAATCATTGAGCGAAGCGCTGTTTGACGGCGGCGTCAGTAATTTATTTTCGAACAAATTCATCACTCTGATTCCCATGGTCAAATTGACGGACCCCAAGACTAAATTTTTAGAGAAATTTAGATCCACATTCGTTTCTATCGGATAACGGCGGTTATAAACAGCATCTTTCAGCGAAAAATCAGTGATGTACGTATATGGAGTTCCTGATTGTGCCGTATAGGTCATGCTTGCAACAGTATTTTGAAGAATATCAACACCAAAAACCCTCGGACCTTCGCCTGCAGCCCAGCGATACTGAACCAAACTTCTGAAGTTATGCGTTCTGTCCCCGGATGCCAAAAATTCTCCCGTATAATTACGAGTTGAATAATTTCTCGAATTGTCCGGATAGATCATATTAGTTCCATAGTTACCGGATGTTGTCTGCGAAAGACTGTAACTAAGTCGGTATGACCAATGATCTATACCCATGGTTTCAAACGTTGCCTCGAATCCAATCGTTGAACCAAATCCATTATTGGAATATGTGGAATATGAATTCAGTAATTCGTTTGAATTTGTGAATCCGACGAAATGCTGACGCGAACCGGTAAAGGCAGCAACTGTTTGCGATCCGATCTGCGAAGTTCGGTCATTATAATAGAGAACAAAGTCAGATCGATATTCTTCACCGATCGCCTGTTGAAGTCCAATTTCGTAATTAATGGTCTTCTTCGGTTCCAGATCCGGATTACCAATTCCATTCCATCCCTGATATGTCATGTTCGAGAGTGCCTGACTGAATGTTGGCATTGAAGCAAAATGTCCGTATTGAATTCGAAGTGCCGTTCCGACACCAACCGGGAATGAAACTCCAAGTCGTGGCTGGAATACAAATTTTGTTTCAGAGTCCATCGTTTCAGGGTTACCGGATTTTGTCGGACCGTCCGTTCCGGGATAGAGATAATAGAATTTATCTTTCGGAACGCGGGACTGAAAATTATACAACTCACCACGAAGTCCGATGTTTGCAATCATTCCGGAATATTCCATCTTGTCCTGAACATATGCAGCAACATCAACGGGATAGGCGCGGTAGTATTCTGCAAAGCCATTTCGGGCAACATAGGAATTCGCTTGGTAACTTCCATACACACCGGTATTACGCATGTCATAGTAATGAGCTGCAATACCAGTTTTTAGAAGATTAGTCTGAGTGATCTGGTTTGCATAATCTGTTTTGAAGCTGAACGTTTCCGTACGGCTGTCTTGATACCAATTCGTACTCACACGTTCGAGCACGGTAAAATAATTTGATTCCCACCATGTACCGTTTCGGAGCACTGTTCCGCTCACGTCACCGATACTGTCGAGACGGTCAACGATCTGAGAATAACTTGGAAGATAGATGTATGGAAGTTCGTAGCGTTCCTGCTGATGTGCAAACATCATATCAAGAAAAGATTGGGCATTGATCGTATGCACCCAATTTATTGACTGCGCAATAGTTTGTTCACTCCGAACAGGATCGAAATTGATATCGTATTTTCTGGATGGATTTGGTGGTGAACCATTCAAACCCGACCAGCGAATATCATCGGAACCATCCCACAACCCACCGAGATAGTTCTGATAACTTCCCATAATTTTTATTTTATTGTTCTGAATCGGCTGATATGTAACGCTCAGAACATAATTTTGCATTGTTTGCACTTTTTCAGGCGAAGGAAGTCGTGTTGGATTGCGTTTATACTCACCTGAAAAATAAAATTTAAGAAGATTTGGATCTCCGCCGAGCGGACCGCCAAAACCAAACATGTACCGTTGATACGCGTATTTCCGGTAATCATACACACCAAGAACATTGTCGTCCCCCGGCTCATGGTTCTTCACCCAAGTTTGATATGCCCAATCAATTTCACTATCAACGATTTTATTATAGAGAGCAGAGTCGCTGCTTGTTTTATTCTTTAGTAAATAGTCGTATCGCCCGTTTGGAGTAAATCCTAATTCCTGTGCAATATTATCTCTATTCGCCATCCACTTATCCAGCGTTCCCCATTTCTGCCATTCAAAATTTGAATGATCGTAAAGATAATCGCCAAAATGATATTGCCCAGGCGGACGATATTCAACTCGGAACTCACCAGTCAATTTCGGAGCTCCTTCCTTCATCGCCACTTTTACCACCCCTGCCTGAGCGTTGCCATATTCTGCAGAAAAGCCGCCGGTGATCAATTCCATTTGCTGCACGCCAAGAGGATTTACATCGAATTTCCAAGAATTATTTGCCTTGTCTGCTCCAAATTCGCCCGGCGCGCTGGTGTTGGAAGTGACTTGATCAACACCGTTAATTTGAAAATTCAATTCGTACGAACCAGATCCGCGGACGGAGTATTCACCGGAAGCACTTTTTTGAAAACCTGCGTAGAGATCCATTGCACCGCGAAGTCCTTCAACTGGCGCGGAATTAATCTGAGCACTTTCGATTGTAGTTGCTGTTGCAGTACGGTCACGAATCACCTGCGGTTTAGAGGCAACAACCACAACTTGGTTCAATTCTATCGTAGCGTCGCGAAGTTTAAAATCTGCCGATGTTGTGCGATCAATGAAGATATCGACACTTTGCTGTAATACTGTTGCATACCCGAGCAAACTTGCTTTCACATTATATCGACCTGGTGAAATGTTCAATATTGAATAATGCCCGTTTACATCGGTAACTGATCCGATGTTCGTACCGACAATAAGAATATTCACACCGATTAACGGCTCCTTTGTTGTTCCATCGGTAACGATACCAACAAGTTTACTGGTTTGCGCCAACACCGTTAAATGAAACAGAACGGAAAGAAAGAATATTTGGTAACTATAAAACCTAACTTTATTCATTGTAATATTAAATGACAAAGTTGTCAGACTATTCTCTTGAATAGTCTGATGAGTGAAGGATCATTGTCGTAATTTTCAATACATAATTGAAAAATTCTAATTGCGCAAAAATTATTTAATCAGCATCATTTTTTTTGTGATCTTCAATTCAGGGGTCATGATGGTGTAGAAATAAATTCCACTGGGAATATTTGCTCCACTAAATACCTCAACATGTTTTCCAACTTGTTTATATCCTTCGGTCAATACTTTCACTTCCCTTCCGAGAATATCGGTTGCAACCAATTTTACATACATCGGTTTTGATAAAGTGAATGAAATTAATGTTGACGGGTTGAAAGGATTTGGATAATTTTGTCCTAACTCAAAACTATGAACTGGCTGATTTGTATTTTGAACTCCAACAGTAAGACTTTTGAATTTAAAAGCACATCGAGCGTACCGATCAACAACATATGCAAGACTTTGATTTTTATTCAACACAACGTCGCTTGGTCCAAGCATTGGTGCACCGTTAGGACTGGCAACATCCAAACTGTTCTTGCTTGGAAGATCGTATAATGGTTCAGCATTTACGCCATCAATTTTGAATCCTTTCGCCCATCGGCGAGTTGAATCCACTCCGGCAACCCATAAAATTCCGCTTGTATCGACAGAGATTCCATAAGGGAAAAAATTTAAAAATGATAAAAATCCCCCAAAATCAGTGACTCGGTTTCCAGTATATGTAATCGCCTGCACTTGCGTTCCTCCTTGCCAAACAGCTATTCCTCCGGTTTGCTGCGAACTGGAGATAGCATTGCGTGAAGTATAGAACACACTCGATTTATTATAATAATTTGCACCCGGAACCAATGCAACATCACGGATTAGATCCAATCCGCTCGTTTGTGGACCACCTGGTTCAGTTGCATTACTGAAAATAGTTGTATTGTTTGTGTCGGGTGAGTTCCAAGAACCCCTGGATGATTTCTTGAAAGTGTTACCAAAATTGTACCATCTAAAACTAGTCCCGAAATCGATTCCAGCAATGATCATTGAATCTTTCGAGATATCAATTCCATTGATATACGACCCATAGCCGCCGCCGGAAATACCAAAACCAAATTTCTCAACTTTCGTAGTGTCCGCTTGTTTATAATAATAGAGAGAAGCTACTGTATTAGGTTTTGTTTTTGGATACGGCTGTGAAGCGTTAACGATAACATCGCTTCCAATGGTAGTGATTCCACGAAGTGCTCCAATATTTCCTGAGCTAGTATCAGAATCTCCATTATTATCAAAATCTATAAACAATGTAAAGACTGAATCGCCCTTATTTGCATAATAGACCGCGTTATGTGCCTTTGCATCATCTGCTTTAGAAGAGATAACATATAATCTTCCATTATTATCAATCGCACTAAGGAAGGGTCGAGCAGAGATACTATCTTTCACGGGAAATTTTATTGCGCCAACATAACTCCATCCTTGTGCTAGAACTGTTACCTGAAAAAGAATCATCATAACAGCCATGATGAAAATAAATTGTATTTTTTTTGCCATACGATGCTCCATCATTATTGATTATTTTGAATTATATAAAATTTTTGTTTACTGAATATTCAATTTTAGGTTCAATATATGACCCTATTACCATTTACCGCACCTAAAACTGCCGAATATACTTTAGAATTTCAACTACATCATTGTGTAGTGTTCTTTATATGCCTAATTGCTTATTTTGATGTTAATATAGACAAGGTTTATCTGAATGGAATTGCTTCAAGTTATAATGCTAATAGCATTCTTTTTAATAATGGCAGTTTTGATGTTTCTCAGGAAACTTCCTGCGATTATCGCTTTGCCCATTATGGCAGTTCTCATTGCTTTAACCGGCGGAATAACGATCAATGACACAATCCGATATGTTATCGGTGTAGGATCGATAAAACTTTCAACTGCCTATACCATTTCCATTTTCGGAAGTATGCTAAGCGTATTGTTACAGAAAACCGGTGTTGCTGAAAATTTTATCAAAAAAGGAGCTGAACTTTCCGGCGATAATCCTTGGACGATTGCGGTGATTATGCTTTCATTAATCATCGTTCTTTTTAGTACACTCGGGGGTTTGGGTGCAATCATCATGGTCGCAACAATCGTTCTTCCAATTATGGCTTCGGTTGGGATCGGTCCGTTGACAACAGTTGGAATATTTCTGTTCGGGTTGAGCATCGGCGGGCTCTTGAATGTCGGAAATTGGGCAGTGTATATTTCGGTGATGGGCTTAACCGTCGACCAGATCCGTCCGTTCGCGTTGGTGATGTTTACGATTTCATTTATCACCGCACTTATTTACATCACAGTGCAGTTATATCGCGACGGAAATCAATTAAACATTAAAAAAATTATTTCTCGGAATATTATTTTTTTAGCAATCGTCGGACTGATTCTGTATTCCTATAACGTTCTATTAAATAACGACGCAAGAACTGCGATTGCAATTTCATTATCTGCAGTCGGTGAACTAATGAAATGGCTGATCACTGTTTGTATCATTCTCCTCTTCATCGTAGCAATTATTAGACTAATATCGAAAAAAAATGAACACGTTCAGGAAGTTCACTGGATAACGATCTTTGCTCCGACGATCCCGCTGCTCCTTATCCTTCTCTACAATATGGATTTTATCGCATCTTTCGTTGTCGGACTTATTTTTACATTTATCGCAACCTATAAAAAAGGACGACTGAATATTTTTATTCAATCGATGTTCGAAGGGGGCGCTGTCGTTATGCCGGCAGTTGCTTTGATGTTCGGAATTGGAATGCTCTTGGTCGCAATTATGGGACCAGGCACACCACTTGATGCTTATCCCAACGGTTGGCCTGTTCTATTAATTCTTAAACCATTGATGATGAAAATTGTTCCTACCAATCCTTTTGAATATGTATTCATTTTTACACTTGCCGCGCCGTTGGCATTATATAGAGGTCCATTGAATGTTTGGGGAATGGGTTATGGATTGGCGGCAGTTTTTCTTGCAAGCGGATTGAATCCAGGAGCAGTAATGGGATTGTTGCTTGGCGTCGGACATATTCAAGGTGTCAGCGATCCGACAAACACGCAGAATGTTTGGCTTGCCAATGAAATGAGAATTGATGTTCAAAAGATTCTGTGGAATACTATTCCCTACACATGGATCCTCGCACTGCTTGGATTAATATGTTCGGCAATCATGTTTATGTAATTTTATCTGATGAAAACAAAACGAAAAATAAAAATTGGAATCGATGTCGGCGGAACATTTACGCATGCCGTTGCAATCGATATTACACATTTTGAGATCGTCGGAAAGGCATGTGTATTAACCACTCACAAGGCTACCGAAGGTGTGGCAAAGGGTGTTGTCGAATCAATGAACCAGCTTCTCGCTTCAGCGAAGATAAATCCTGATGAAGTCATTCTGATCGCTCACTCTACCACTCAGGCAACCAATGCTCTGCTGGAAGGAGATGTCGCAACTGTAGGGATCATTGGAATGGGAAAAGGTCTTGAAGGAAGAAGAGCAAAAAGTGAAACTAATTTAAAAAACATAGAGCTCGCTCCCGGAAAATTTCTGCATACACATTTTCAATTCATCGATACCGGAAAAAAGGTCACCGAAACAATTATAGCCGATGCAATCAATACAGTAACATCAGCCGGCGCTACAGTAATCGTAGCCTCGGAAGCTTTCGGAGTTGACAATGCTGCCAATGAAAAATTTGTAGTTCGTATTGCGGAAGCAATGGGTTACAAAGCAACTGCTGCGAGTTCAATATCAAAACTTTATGGATTGAGGGTGCGAACACGAACTGCAGTCATCAATGCAAGCATGCTCCCAAAGATGCTCGAAACTGCAGTGATGACAGAAGAATCTGTTCGTAAAAGCGGGATCAAGGCGCCGTTGATGGTGATGCGTTCAGACGGCGGTATTATGGATATTAAAGAAATGCATAAACGGCCTATCCTTACAATGTTGTCCGGGCCTGCGGCAGGAGTTACTGCAGCGTTGATGTATGCAAAAGTTTCCGACGGTATTTTTCTGGAAGTCGGCGGAACATCGACCGATATTTCCGTGATCAAAAATGGAAAACCGCAGATCAAAAGTGCACAGATCGGTGGAAATCGTTTATATGTTCAAACACTTGATGTACGCACATTAGGTATCGCCGGCGGATCGCTAGTACGATTCAGAGATAATAAAATAGTTGATGTCGGTCCAAGAAGTGCACATATCGCCAATCTTCACTACATCGCATACAGTAATGGTCCAGACTTTCATCAAATCGAAATTGAAAACATAAAACCACTTCACGATGATCCGGATGATTATCTTGCAATTTCAGTAAAAGGACAGAAGGATAAATTTGCCCTCACTCCTACCGAAGCTTCAAATTATTTAGGATTGGTAAAAGTTGTGGGACATGGAAAAGCAAATTCCGATTCCATTAAAACATTTTTTGAAACATTTGCTCAGCGGATCAATAAGCAGTCAGAAGAAATTGCCGAACAAATCCTGAAGATCGCTGCCGAAAAGATAAAGCCGGTCATTCATCAATTGGCGAGAGAGTATAAACTTGATATGGATCTGATCCAATTTGTCGGTGGGGGCGGGGGCGCATCAGCAATTGTTCCGTATACTGCCAATCATCTTAATGTGGGTCACATTATCGCAGAAAACTCAGAGGTGATCTCTGCAATTGGAGCAGCGCTGGGAATGATCAGAGATTCTGTTGAAAAAACGATCATCAATCCAACTGAGTCTGACATTATTTTTTTACGTCAGCAGGCGGTAAACTCCGTGATTGGAATGGGTGCTATTCCCGAAACTATTGAAGTGAGCATTGAAATTGACAGCAAGAATAAAAAAGTGATCGCTTCCGCAATGGGAACAAGTGAGTTGCGCACAAAAGATATTGAGATACAAAAATTGAGCGAAGACAAACTGATCACAATTAGCGCTGCATCACTTCGAACAGAAAAAGAAAATGTCTCTATTGCGGGAAGGACTTCGTTCCTCTACGCGATGGTTGCAACCAACATTCGAAAACGATTCTTTGGTCTAATAAAAGAACAGACTCAACAGCTGCGTGTGATCGATAAAGAAGGAACGATCAAGTTACAGATCAAAGATTGTATCGTTGATTCGGTCCAGAATGGTTCCGTGAAATCAAAAATAAAAGAAATGATCGAGACTCTCACAACATTTGGTGATGCGGGTGCTTTGGTACCGAACATCTATCTTTTGATCTCTGCAAAAGTTGTTGATCTTACCGGCCTGATCAAGGAGTCCCAAATTATGGCGCTGGTCGATCTGGAAATATCAAAAGCACTTCCAACAGAAGAGATCGTTGTAATCGCATCACCCAAAAAATAGAATATCTGAGTTGAATGAAAAACAAAGTGTATGATTTTATAGTATTCGGAGCAACGATTCCTGGGATCGTTTTTGCAATCAAAAAATCCCTTGAAGGTCATTCAGTATTGTTGACAAATACATTCGGCTTTCCGGGCGGAAGTATCACAGAACAATTGAATTGCCTGCAGGAAGTGAACGATGGTCAACTGAATGGTATTGCAAAGAAGATCTTCCAATCGATATCCGGAGATAATTTTGCACATTCAATTGTCAATCCTGAATCCTTGAAATTCATACTTCAGCAAACGATCGAACAAACAAATGTTGATCTCTATTTTCACTCCGTCCCAAAGAATATCACTGTTGTTGAAAATAAATTGTTAGAAGTATCATTTCTTGCAAAAGAAGGAATAACAAAGATCAAAGGAACGAACATTGTTGATGCAACCGAGGATTTTTATGGAGCTGTATTATTCACTAGAAAGCGAACAATCGTTGAACGGCGGATCAATATTTTTATCTCCCCTCCTGCCAACGATAAGTTTTTAACTTTTGAAAAGATACGGAAAGCAGTCAAGTTGTTCGATGGACGATATTGGTTATCATTATCGATCGAATCAAATGATGACCTTTTTGTAGAAAATGAAACTCACACATTATTGGATACTTTACGGGTTGTTTTAGAAAAATCGTATTGCAGAATTCAAGTGCTTCCGCTTGGAGTCCAAACAATATATACGATGAATGCGATTTCCAGTCTCAGTGATTCATTTGTCACAATCGACGATATCCTGGAATCTTCCCTCAAATCGTCCGGGCAATTTCTAAAAGCATCAACAATTGAAACTATCCATAAAAAATTCCATTAATCGTAGTATCAATGAACGAAATATTTCAAAAAGTTAAAAATGGATTGATCGTTTCCTGTCAGGCTGAAGGAAATTCACCGTTCAATTCTCCGGAAGGCGTTTTGTTGTTTGCGCAATCAGCTTCTCAAGGGGGTGCCGTTGCAATTCGATCTGAAGGAATTGAAAAGACAAAAGTGATCATCAATTCGATCCAATTACCGGTGATTGGTCTTATCAAATCATTCTTTGATGATGGATATGTTCGTATCACCGGTTCATTTAAGGATGTGGAAGATCTCCATTCTATCGGAACATCGATCATTGCAATTGACGGAACATTTCGAAAAAGAGAAGATCTGTCCGGTCCGGAATTTATTGCCGAAGTTAAAAAAAGATTTAACTGTATTGTTATGGCTGATATCGCAACCGAAGAAGAAGCTGTAGCTTGTGCTGCATCTGGTGCTGATTGCGTCTCAACAACATTAAGCGGATACACACCTGAAACACGCTCTTCCAGTGATTCTCCTGATTACGAATTACTGGAATCACTTGCAAAAAAACTTTCGATCCCGGTTATCGCAGAAGGACGGATCAATACTCCTGAGATCGCCGCAACAATGAAATCCCTTGGTGCGTGGAGTATCGTTGTCGGTTCTGCAATTACGCGACCGGCTGAGATCACAAAATGGTTCGTTCAATCAATGAAGAACAAATAATTTTTATGTCATTACGTACTGAATATGATGTGATCGTTGTCGGTGCTGGAATTGCCGGGATCAGCGCGGCAGTAAAAGCTGGCCGCTCCGGCGTTTCCGTTTTACTTGTAGAGCAATATGGTTTTGTTGGAGGGATGTCTACAGCCGGTATGGTCTCTCCTTTTATGAAACATGAAGTGCATGGTGAAGTGTTGGTTCGCGGTGTGTTTGAGGATATTGAACGCGAGATGCGGAAACAGAACGGAATGATCGACAACGGATTCTTTGCAAACTCTTTCAGATCTGCTTCGTATCATTTATTGAAAGAAGCCGGATGCACAATCTTGCTTCACAGCATCATTTCCAGTGTAACGAAAAATAACAACAGTGTTGAATCTATTACCGTATTTGTTAACGGAAAAGAGATCACTATTAAAGGAAAAGTATTCATCGATACATCCGGTGATGCACAGCTATTATTTCTTGCCGATTTGCCCTGGGTAAAAGGTGATGAGAAGACAGGATTGCTTCAGGCGCTGACATTATTTTTCCGAATGGGAAATATCGATCTTAAAAAAGTAACTGAGTATGCAACAAAAAACAAAAGTGATTTCTTCGATTGGATGGATTACAATTTTGATCTTACTAAGATCATCTCTATTGCAGGATATTTCAGCAATGTAAAGAAAGCGATACAGGAAAAGAGACTCTCTCCTGAAGTTCAATATATATTTTTCACAACGCTTCCGGAATCGGGCG
>CAYHFN010000044.1:0-27525 GCA_964355925.1 uncultured Chitinophagaceae bacterium | reverse complement strand
TCATCCGGAACCGCATTTAAAACAATTACTAAAGCACTATCAGTTGCTGTCAGCACCGATGTGATCAATGTCGCCCCGGGCACATATCAGCAGGGAGAAACCTATCCATTGAGTATGGTAAGTGGAGTGATATTGACAGGAACAGCCGGCGCGGCCACGACAATAATTCAGCCGAATATCTTAAGCCGCGTATTCAACTGTACTAATAATTCTGCTTCAACGATTATTCAAGGATTTACCATCACGGGCGGATACGTCTTAGATTCATCCAGCGGAGGCGCTACTTCAAAAGGTGGTGGGTTATATATAGAGGGTGGAGCGCCGATCATCCAAAATAATATTATAACAAACAACCTTTCCCGTGGGTACGATTTTTATCAGGCAGGAATCGGTGCAAATAATGGTGGGACCTGTTACGGAGGTGGAATTTATATATCAAGTGCAGGCGCTCCAACAATTCGAAACAATGTCATCAGCAACAATATTGCACAAGGTGGAGGAGGAAAAGATTATCGTGGAGGATGGAGCGGCAATGGGAGTGCTGGAGGTAACGCTTACGGCGGCGGCATACATGCTGCATTTGGTGGTAATTCAATAATTGTGAACAATACATTTTATGGAAACAAAGCGTTAGGCGGACTTGGCGGATCGTCAAACTCGCTCAATGCCGGTGATGGAGGAAATGCTTCAGCCGGTGGAGTCGATGCAGGAGGAGCTGCAACGGTGAAGAATAATATTTTTTCCAGCAATTCTGCAATTCAGGGTACTGTTGGAGGAGGTGTGAATGGCAGTAATGGAACGGCTGATAATGGTGCAATAACAAGTTTTACATCCGGAAACCTTTCCTATAATCTGTATTTTAATAACACCGCAACGTCAAACCCCAATGGAAGTGTGCTGGGGACCAATATTGTTCTCTCCGATCCGTTGTTTGTCAGTGCATCCAATTTCCATTTACAGGCATTGTCACCTGCGAGGAAAGCCGGAACTGCAACAGGAGCGCCGGCAACAGACATGGACGGAACTTTGCGTACCAATCCGCCGTCCATCGGAGCGTTTGATGGTTCCGGTTCAGCAACGTTCGTTGTTGATATCGGTATTGTTCCTCATGAGTTTACGCTTTTACAGAACTATCCCAATCCTTTCAATCCAACAACAAATATTCAGTTCACCGTTCCAACCACAGGGAAAGTGACACTGAAAGTATATGATGAGATTGGAAGAGAAGTTGCAACGTTGGTAAACGAAGTGAAAGAAGCCGGATATTATTCTTCAACATTCAATGCAACGAAACTCTCAAGCGGGATTTACTTTGCGCGTTTAAAGTATGACGGGAAGCACCAACTCAAAAAAATGCTTTTAGTGAAATAAAATTCAACTTCAGCAAAGCATATCTTTAAAACAAAAACTCCCGAACATTGTCGGGAGTTTTTGTTTTGTAAGGAAAAATGTTGAACTGCTAATTCTGCCACAACTTTAAGAAGCTATCCCATGACTGTGGTGCAATATATGGCAGCATTTTATCGCTGGTCATATATTTTCCGAGCGGGATCTCAAGTGCCGGCAATGACGAAACATCGACCGAGGTTACGTTTGTTCCGAATTTTGTATTCATCACTTTTATGATTTCGTTTGCAAGAACACCTGCACCACGATTTGTAGGATGAACTCCATCAAGACTGAACAATCCACCGGTGATATAAGCAGATGTATATTTTACACCGCTGATCAGTTTTCCATTTGCATTGATGTCAGTAAAAATTGCGTTGAAATCAACAACCGCAGCACCTTGTGTTGCTGCCGCTGCAACGATAGCGCTATTGAAATCTACAACTGCTTTTGCTGCAATGACAATTTCTGCAGAATCAAGTGTTAAAGCATTCGGCCAAGGATTTTGCGGATGGACACCGAACGGTTTTGTTGTATCAATTCCTGCCGGAAGGGCAGGGAAACCATTGTCTTTATAGAATTTTCCTGTAACAGTACCAATTAATCCTGCATATGGACTTCCCGTTAAACAAATAAGCGGATCGCCCGATGGATTAGTAAATTTTGTTGTTCCCGTTGCAACTCCGGATTCACCTTTCTTTTGATAATACAAAGCTGCTCCTAATGGGGCAAGTTTTGCTCCAACTTTAGGACCAATAGTGGTGAAGAATGGAATTGTCGTCACATTTGGAATCGTTCCAACTATAATTTTTACGCCTGCAACCGATTTCTTTAATGTGTCTAAAGCTTGATTGTAGAGAAATGTAAAAGTTGCCAATGGTGTTGGTGCTGCAGGGCTAGTTCCACCGGTCGTTGCATAACCGAGAACATCGTTGTTGCCTAACCAAAATGTTACTAATTGTGGCTGCAATGCTTTTACTGCACGGAATTGACTCTTTGGTAAACCACCTGCACCGCGAATAATTGCTGCACCGAATCCACCTTGATATGTTCCAACGGTATCCATAAATCCTGCTAATGGAGCACCAGGAAGTCCTAGATTATCATATGGACGAGCAAGTGTTGCGGCATTTTCTGGAGCTACTGCCGTGGGTGTTTCACCTTTCGGTCCGATAACAGGATTGTTTGGATCTGCCAAAGAAATAATTACATAACGGGCCGCTTTTCCTGTTTTTGGATCGGGATTCCCCGGATCGGACCAATACGGTTGTTCAAATGTACCAAGAGTTGCACCGGCCAGTTTCAACTGATCGGAGATCAATTTCGGATAGCTGTAGGTTTGTGCGGATTTGTAGAGTCCGCTTGACTGATATCCGGCTGCGAGACTGTTTCCGACCGCAACATATTTGCTGATGGTAACACTGCCCAGACCCGGTTTTGGCAGAAGATCGGTCGGTGCCTCATCGGTACATCCGATAAAGGCGGCTAATCCGAATAACGCCAGTAGCGCGAAAAGTTTTTTTAGTGCATTCATAAATTTACACTCCAATTGATGATTAATTGTTCACCTTAAAAAGTATATCCAAAGTTTACTCCGAATAAATTTGCGTTTGCTTGATAGACGCCGTCAAATTGAACTTCGGTATTCGTGACCGATCGTTCTGCAAATTTTAAGAATAAGTATGAAAGATCGACCGACATGTTATCGTTGATCTTGTACCCTGCGCCGATATTGAAACCGTTGCGGTCTGCATCCGGAAGAAGAGGCTCGGTATAATGATCGGTAACAGGGTTAGCGTCAAACAAATATCCGAATCGGATCTGGAGTGCATCCATAGTATACTCACCGCCAACGCGGAGGATGTAGGTATCCTCATAATTTTTTGGTGATGTGGACGAGGTATTGTTCTTCTTAAATTCGATCTTTAATTCTTTATACGATGACCAGCCGACATATTGATAGTCAGCTTCCATTTCAAAATTATCCATGAGTTTATATGCAACACCAATAAAAGCAGTTGCCGGAAGTTCGAGTGCAGCTGAAGCATCGCCTTCAGGGAACAATGCACTTGTCGGTTTGAATTTTGCCGTGCCTTCAGCATCGATCTTCACTGACGAACGGTACGAAACACCGACCGAAAGTTGTTCTGTTGCTTTGAATATTGCACCGGCATTGAATCCTATTCCGGTACCGCTTAGATCTAATTTTACTTGTGGCTCACTGCCGCCAAAATTTGCAGCATTTGCAATCCTGCTCAACGTAACATCACCGGTGACGTAGTTCATTCCAATACCGATAGAAAGTTGATCGCTGACTTTATACGCGAGTGTCGGTGAGAAATAAAATGACATAAGATCGACTTTTTGAGTGATGTATCTCCCACTCCACGTTTCCGGCCATTCTGTTCCTAAACCATAAGGATTGTTTATGCCGATACCAACAACAAGGCCTTCCATAAGCGGGTATGTTGCATAGATGTTAATTGGTGTGAATACCTGAGAAACCATTTCATTTTTTGTAGACTGACCTAAGTTTGTCGGTCCATAAAATGTTGAAGCAGGCATGATGATGGTCGTTCCGAGATACACGGAACCTTGCTTCTGGAATCCAAGACCTGCAGGATTGAAGAATATTGCAGATCCGTCATACGCACGGGCAGCCCAAGCTCCGCCTTGCGCCATTGCGCGGGCACCGTGTTCATTCAGTTGGAATCCGCCTGCAAACATTGCAGTGGAAACGGTGAAAACCAGCAAAACAGTGAATATGTATTTCACGTAAACCTCCTTATAGTGTATTTGTGGTTAGGAATATGTCAATCCCATCTTTGAAAAGCAAACAAAATATTTAATCAAAAGACTATTTAGTCTGTTATTTGTTCAATTTCTCCAAGAGTTCTTTTGCTTCTTTTCTATATTGATCGTCATCTTCATCTTGTTTAGGTAGGGCGGCGATGGAAATGAGGAGCTCTTTTGCTTTTGTTAAATTATCTTCTTCGTTATACGCTCGTGCAGCATCTAATCGATAAAGAATGAATGTCGGTCGTATTGAAATCGATTTGTCGTAATATTTTAGAGACTCTTCCATATTTGCCCAACCAAGACCAAGAGGCCATCGGATCATTTTGGATTTTTCGCACAGTTTTGCGTGTGTTCGTCCCAGTATATAATATGCTGCACCGTTATTAGGATCGAGAGACATCGCTTTTTCACAATCTGCTTTCACCTGTTTCACAAAATCGATCGCACTCCACACTCCTTTAAATAGTGCAACTCTTCCGTTAGCGATCGCTCTGCGCACATAACCGATTGCCGAATCCGGTTTTGCTTTTACCGCTTTGTCAGCACAGTCGAATGCTTTTTGATAATATTCCAATTGTTTTTCTTTATCTGCATCCGTTTTATTAGGGAGATGTTCTCCGATATCGACATAACTTCTGCTCATGCGCCATAAAACATTAAAATTATTTTGTTCCATTTTTTCTGCCTGCAGCAATTTGTCCAATGCTTTTTGATTTTCAAATGTAACAGTGGAGTAGTTATCAGCGTCGGAAATGAGGTCTTGAATGGATTGTGAATAGAGTGAAGTTGAACAGAGAAGTAGAACAATGAATAAAACAGCTTGTTTCATAGAAGCTCCTTATTATTAGTTGCCCCATTGTACGAACTGGAATCTAATGATGCAAACAGTTTTTTTTATACAGTACTTAACAATATAAATACCACACTGTTTGATTGCTTCTTTACCAATTTAGCCATAGAATTACTATAGAATGAAAAAAGAATTGAATATACTCATCGCGTTTGTTGCAATTTGGTGTGCAGGAATTGTATTGCCTCCGGTCATTATTTCATTGAAACCTTTCGGAGAATCAGCGGCGCAAATTCTTTATAGATTCTATGGTGTAGTGTGTCATCAATTTGATTCGCGTTCCTTCCATATGTATGATCATCCGTTCGCAGTCTGTATCCGTTGTACGGCAATTTATTTCGGATTCTTAATTGGTGTAGTAGGAATTCGACTCCCAACAGAATTATTTAAAAATAAATATAATCCAGTTCTTGTATTGATCTGTTCTTCTGTTCCAATGGTATTGGACGTTCTATGTTCATTTACTTCATTGTACGAGATATCAACCTCGTCGCGAATGATCTCAGGAACAATATTTGGAATCGGTTTGGCATTATTACTCCATCGTTCATTAACAGAAACTATTTCTTCACTAATACTATCGAATCATCATGAAATCAAAACCAGATAAACTTATGCCGGCATTGTACGGCGGATTATTGATCGCTACTGTGTGGTCCGTTCCAGGATTGAATTTTTTAAACTGCCTATGCTGCGCCGGAGTGTTGCTCGGAGGATTTCTTTCGGTACTATTGTATCAAAAAGATGTATTGCCGGAAATGGAGCCATTGTCCATTGAAGACTGTAAAAACCTTGGAGTTTATACCGGAATCATTGCTTCTGTTGCTGGGATGGCCATACAATTTATCATTCAATTGGTATTCGGAGACATTGCAATTGATATGATGATGAAATTGGCTGAGCGTATGCAGGTCGATTTCCCACCGGAGATTTACCAAATGATCGAAGATGCAAGAAAACAGGGGCCCAACATTCTTGGTTCAATTCTTGCAATGTTCATTACGGTAATTCCAAATACATTGTTTGCATTTCTTGGCGCGTTGATCGGGTGGAATGTGTTTAAACCAAAACAATAACAATACGTATTAAAGATGTAGGACACCTTTGAGGTGTCCTACATCTAGGGTTTACCATAGGTAAGTATACCGTAAAATAACAAGACGGAGCATCGCTCCGTCCTACATCTGATTACTTCAGCACAATCCTAAACGTTGTACCTTCACCGACTGCGCTTTTGAGAATTGTCAGTTTTCCGTTATGATATGTTTCTATGATCCGTTTGCAGAGAGAAAGTCCTAAACCCCATCCCCGTTTTTTTGTACTAAATCCAGGTCTGAAAATATCTTTTTGATATGACGGATCAATTCCTTTTCCGGTATCCTTAACATCAACGAGTGTTTTCTTTCCTTCGTTTGAAAGCGAAAAGACGATCGATCCTTTTCCATCTTCCATTGCATCAAGCGCATTTTTAACAAGATTTTCGATCACCCATTCAAAGAGTTCACTATTGACCATTGCGGTATGTACAGTCTCACTGGTTATGGAAATATCAACTTTTTTTCCCATTTGTGGGATCCGCTTTTGGAAATATGTGATGGAACGATTGATCAGTTCAACAAGATTTTCCTCTTTCAGATCCGGTTTCGATCCGATCTTTGAAAATCGGTCAGCGACTTTAGTTAACCGTTTGGCATCATGTTCAAATTCGGAAACTGTTTCCAATATTATCGGATGTGTCTCGGACTGATGTTTTAATAATTCAATCCAACCCATCATACTCGTAAGAGGTGTCCCAAGTTGATGAGCTGTTTCACGTGCCATACCAACCCAGATATTGCTTTGTTCACTTCTCTTGATATAACTAAATCCGATGTAACCTACTAAAATGAACAAAGCGGCGATCGCAAGTTCTATAATAGGAAGCCATCGTAATTGACCGATAAGAGAAGATTCGCCATAGTGAAGTTTGCTGAGAACCAGAGAGTCTTGATATGTTACAAGGATCGGTTTATTTTCGCGATCCATTATTTTAACCATTTCAAAAAGGAGCGTCTTCTTTTTTTCCTCCGAAAATGTGGAATCAAGTAAAATATTCTTTGTGGTGTTGATCTCGGTGTCGGTTCCGTTGGTAAGGATAACCGGAAAATCTATGGAACCGATGATCTCATCAAAGACGAACGTATAATCCGTCCCTGCACTAGAAGTACTATTTGCTATATACTCAAGAGACCGAGCGTAAAGACCAGCAGTTTCTCGTTCTTTTTTTTGGAGTTCGGTGACAAGATTGTGAGTATAGAGAAGTATCGGAATTGCGATGCAGACCGCAGCAACAAGCAGAGCAATTTTTATTCTGCTGGATTTTGGGCTGCGGGTATTGAGTTTTTTCATAGGGCAAAAAATATAATGTTACGCCGTTCAAATCGTAACATTACAATGATCCAAAATAAATTACCGAACAATCGTTTGATCTCTTCGAGCACCGACCGATACAAGTGATATTTTTACGCCGGAAAGTTTTTCGATTGTCTCTACATATTTTATCGTTCGATTTGGAAGTTGTTTCCATTTCTTTGTTTCGGAAATATTTTTATTCCAACCTTTATAGGATTGTAACACCGGTTCTACATTCTCCAATGTTTGCACATCGGTAGGGAATGACTTCAGTAATTTCCCGTCTTTTTTATAACCAACACAGATCTTTATTTCGTCAAATTGATCGAGCACATCAAGTTTAGTCAGAGCTATTTCGGAAATTCCATTTACCATCAATGAATACCTTAAGCTCACCATATCAAGCCACCCGCATCTTCGCGGGCGGCCTGTTGTAGCGCCAAATTCATGACCGATCTTCCGCAGTGTTTCGCCGGTTGTTTCATTTAATTCTGTGGGAAAGGGACCGTTACCGACACGTGTTGAATATGCTTTTACAATTCCAATGATCGATTTTACAGATGTTGGCGGAATTCCAAGTCCGGTACAAGCACCACCACTCGTCGGATTGGAAGATGTAACGTACGGATAGGTACCATGATCAACATCCAATAAGGCACCTTGTGCACCTTCAGCTAGAATTCTTTTCTTCTTACTCAACGCATTGTTTAACAATGCAGATGTATCGGTGATGAATGGATCGATCTTTTTATCGAACTCTTGATATTCATTAACGATCTTATCAACGTCGATCTCTGCAGAACCGTATACTTTGCTCAGCAGCAGGTTTTTCTCTTCAATGTTGCGCGTCAATTTCTCGCGCAGTAATTTTCTGTCAAGCAAATCTACGACACGAATTCCAGTGCGCATATATTTATCAATATACGCCGGACCGATTCCGCGTCCGGTTGTGCCGATCTTTTGTGCACCTTGTTCGCGAATGGTATCGAGTAATTTATGATACGGCATAATTAAATGTGCATTGTGACTGATAAACAATCGTCCGTCAATTTTTATTCCGAACGATTTAATCATTTCAATTTCATCCATTAATGCAACGGGATCGATCACCACACCGTTGCCGATAACGCACTTAACATTTTTTTGAAAAATTCCGGATGGTACAAGATGAAGAACGTATGTTTTATCGCCGATCACAACTGTGTGCCCGGCATTTGCTCCGCCTTGATATCGGGCAACGATATCGATCTTTTCGCTGAGCATATCAACGATCTTTCCTTTACCTTCGTCGCCCCATTGGGCACCTACAACAATTGATACTGGCATAATGAGATTCTATTTGAGTTTGAGATAGGAGATTAAATGATTCGTTGATTCATTATAACAAGATTTGTCTGAAATCTCAACCTGTAAGTACAGACAAATTCCTTCAGAATCTTGCAACTCCTTCCAATTTTGACTAATTTCATTTCAGACGAAATAGTTCATAGAGATATCTGAAAAATTTTTGTGTTTTGTCATTTCGAGAAAAACGAGAAATCTTTAACTAGAAGTTAAGAAAAAATATAAGATTCTTCGTCGCTGCCTGCCGTTTCTAAAGGAATACCCTTGGTGCAGGATGGCGCTCCTCAGAATGACATTAATGCGGGATTTTTCCGATGTCTCTCATATTCAATATAATGTCACAAACCAAAAAAAACTCTTCAACCATACGATCAGCTCCACCCGCCAAAACCAGAGAGGAAGTTCTCGCTCAGCGCAGGTTAGATTCTCGTGCAGAAGATTCTCGGAATATCAAAGCCGCTCTTAAAGGAGATCAAGTATCCTACCGTGCTCTCATGAAAAAATACCACGATCAGGTCTATAATTTATTATATAGAATGGTCCATGACAAAGATGAAGTAGAAGACCTTACACAGGAAGCATTCATTAAAGCATTCAATTCTCTGAAAAATTTCAACGAGGAATTTGCTTTTTCCACATGGCTGTATAAAATAGCAACGAATAATTGTATCGATTTTATCAGAAAACGAAAACTTCAGACATTTTCCATTGATAAGCCGCTTGAATCGAAGGATGGAGAATATAGTTTTGAGATTCCTGATTCTACATACGAGCCTGATAAAACACTGATAGCGGGTCAACGCGCAAAAATTTTAGAAGAAGCCGTCAATTCTCTTCCGGAAAAATATCGTCAGGTCATTCTTATGCGTCATACGGAGGATAAGGACTATCAAGAAATTGCAGATGAACTAAAACTTCCGCTGGGAACGGTGAAAGCTCATATTTTTCGTGCGAGAGATATATTATATCGTCGTTTGAAAAAGAAAATTCACCAATATTAAGATTAGGCGAAACTCTTTAAACCTATTCATCGTAAGGAATTATCAGCCCCCACTAGAAATGGCTGAATTATGAAAAAATCTATCGGTACATACGTTTTAATCCTTACAGTTTTGTGTGGAATCGTTATTGCACAAGATCTTCATCGTGAAGTGAAGAGAACCAACGAAAAAGAAGTAAAAATGAAGATTGAAGCCTCTTTTGGTTCCGTCAATATAGAAAAGGGGACAAAAGATAAGATTGTAAGCGTTGTCTACAAGAGGAAAAAAAATAATAATGAACCGAAGTTGGATCTCAATTACTATCTTAATAAAAATATTGGAGATCTGAAATTAGAGATGCATCCCGAAGAGGCAGAAGTCAAATCGTCCAATGATGGAGATGGCGGAGTGAATGTTCATCTCAATAATTTCGATTTTAATCCGGACGAGTGGTATGTACAATTGGTAGAAGGTATTCCGCTTTCAATCGAAGCTGAACTTGGTGCAGGAAAAAGTAATTTTGATTTTTCAGGGTTGATCATCAACGAACTGAGCATTTCCACCGGTGCAAGTTCTTCAAAGCTGCGTTTTGACAAAAAAAACCCCGGCGAGATCAAAACGCTTAGGATCGAATCGGGTGTCAGTAAATTCGTTGCGGACAATTTGAACAATGCCAATTTCCAAACATTGGAATTTGAAGGAGGAGTTGGCGCATATATTTTGGATTTTGGCGGTGAACTTAAAAGAGAAGTGAAGGTCGATATCAATGTAGGACTTGGAGCAATCACATTATTGATCCCAAAAAGTGTAGGAGTGAAGATAAAATATGAGGATAGCTGGTTCTCGAATCTTTCACTCGATGATGAAGAATTTGTCCGCAGAAAAAAAGGAATCTACGAATCAACGAATTATCTTGATGCCGAAGGAAAGATGAATATCCTTATCGAATCCGGACTTGGCAGCGTAAGAATTAAACGTATTAAATAAATTACAACTGTAAACTTGGCAAGTCTAAAAGACTTGCCAAGTTTTTGCCTATGCCGGATAATATCGTCTTCACCTTCTTTATCATGCTTTCGTTTCTCTCCCTTGCGCTCGGCTCCGCTGCAGGTTACCTTTCGTACAAAAATTCACAAAAGATTGAAAATGAGTTATCCATGGTCTTTTGGGGAATTATTGCGTTGGCGTGTATTGTCTTTGGCGGATTGATTTGGGCGTGGTTCTTAATTCCTATAATTATTAATCACATCTAATGAACGCTGGACCTCTTTATTTTACTCCGTAATAAAAATAAGATGCCCCTGCACTCCATCCCAACAAATCTTTTTTTCGTTCTAACATTGTAACCGATCTTCTAAACGATCCGGATGGCGTTTCATCCGACAACAGAGAACTGTAAAAATATTCGTTGAAGGATTTACTGATGTTTGAGTTGATCGGAAACTGTGTCGCTATGACCGATGCCGATCCGTTCAACATCCATAATAGAGGATGGAGGTTTGAAATATTGTTCACTGATGATTGTACATCAGACAAATAGACAATAGAAAATGGGTGGTATGAAGTAAACTTCTCGATCGATATCGATACGCCCGATTTCAATGTGCTTCCGCTGGATAATAAAAAGGAATATTCTCCCTCTTCGTTTTTTTGAAATGGCGAGGACAACTGTAAAATATCTCCTGCTGCGGAAGATATTTTTTCCGGAGTTGCCGCAAGGTTCACGTTTGCTTGAGTATTTTTGAAGAAACTGCGAATGTCACGTAGTTCAAACTCCAATCCCCATCGCGAATCTGTTGTGAAACCAAATGCTTCTACAGTCGACCCTGGCTGTATTGATTTAGGTTTTAAGAGATTTGTCTGAACAAACGGAATGCATGGAAGATACGATACATCCATCATTTCTATAAGAGGGCGGTCATTTTTCGTTAGAATGTGGAATGGAAATTTTTCCAAACCGTTCGGTGGAATAATAATGAACGATTGCTTTCCGAAAGATTCTATCGGTTGTATGAGTAACGAATACAACTCACCTGTTTCGGTTTGCGCATTAATTGATTTTCTTGATGAACGTTTAAGCAATTCTATAAAGATATTCATTCTGTTCGTCAGTGAATATCCGAATGAAGATAATTTTACTGCAGTGATCTCTTCAGTATTCCGCACAACAAAAACCCATACTTCATTTCCGGCAATGCAATATTCCAGAATTGTGGATGCCGGTGGTAGTATCTCGGCAATCGCTGCAAGAGAAGATTTTTGCAAACTATTCAAGAATGAAAATACCGGAAATTCCTGTGTAAGTGTGATTATGTCGGACGATGTTTTGCTTTGAGCATAGTTTAGTTCTTGTTGTAATTTGCCGGCATAATTTTTATTCGGTTTCTGGAGCGCATTCAGATGAAATAATTCCAGTTGAGTTGCATTCTTCTCTGCAATCGTTCTTTGAAGTTCAGAGTATCGTTTGTTCTTTCCTGGTTCCCGAAATTGAAGTAGAAGTCCGTTGAGCTCGGATTGTATCTTCATATTCCGAACATTCTCATAGTAGGAAAGCGCTTCGGGATATTTTTTATAGTTCAACAATAAAGAAATAAGGTTATCAGAAAACCAGAATTCAATGCTGTTTTGATGTGAAATGGATTTGGTTAATTGTACTATATCCACCGGCAATGAATAGTATGCTAATGGTACCGTATTGTGGGAGAATTTTTCAAATGCCCGTTTATAGAACGTGATAGCTGCATTATCATCCTTTGAAAGTTGTCGCACTATTCCAAGACGATGCAGTGCAATTGCTTCACCCAATCCAAATCCTGCGCGGGCAAATAGTGTTTGTGATTGTTCGTATAACTGCGTTGCACGAATGAATCCATCACTCGAATATTCATATTGATCCGGAGCTTCTTTTGAAATACAATCTGCGATACGCACAAGAAGATAGCCAAGAACAATACCATTTTGACTTTCCCTTTCATTCGTTGCGTTTTTGTACGCTTTAGAAAAAATATTCTGTGCTTCAAAAAAATCAAAATTTCGAAAATATAATTCTCCCAGTCCAATCTGCAAATGTTTTATATAAACAGAGTTTCGATATTGCGTCCGTTTATCGGTCAACGACAGTCCGTACTCAAAGCTCATTTTTGCAAAAGAGAATTCCCCGGCGTTGGCGAACGCTTTTCCACAGCGCAAAAAGAAAAGAGGTTCATCCATTGCTGTTGGATTTGACTGTAAGAGAGATTCACTTTTTCTGTACACTTCGAACGCTTCATCAATTTTACCAATAGAACCGAGTGCATCAATACGCAAACACTCTGTTTCGAGTAAATGAGAAATATCATTGTGTGTTTCATAAAATATTTCAGCGCTTTTAAGATAGGGTAAGGCAGCTTCGTGATGACCAATGGAAATATACATAGAGGCAATATCCACCGCAGCTTTGGCGCGTATTTGTTCTAATTGGTAAAGTTGACTGCTGTTAAACGTTTCGCCAAGGATCGACAGTGCTTCTCTTTTTTTTCCTAGCTGAAAATAAATATTACCAAGCTCCAGCATCGTTTGTAATTCCGAATTTCGGTCGGCTGCATTTCTATAGAAGTTGCGGAGCGCAATAAGACTTTCAATGGCGGAAGATAATTTTCCTGAAAGAACTTGTGCGGTAGATATTGCAGAATAATTTTCTGAAAGTTTTGATTCATTATTTGTTTCTGCCTGAATGGTGATGCTCTCTAATAACAGACGTTCGGCTTCTTCGTAGTTCTGCCTGCTCATTGCTTCTTCAGCTTGTTGTGTTAAGCGTTCGGCTTTGTCTTGTGTCTCCCGATTGGAAGTATCACCGCACCCAACCATGAGGAGAAGTGACGATAGTATGAGGAAAAGCTGTTTCATCATAGATACAATATAGTAAGACCTGTTTAAAACAAAAAGTCCCGCTATTCGCGGGACTTTTTAATTTAGAAGAATATCAGATTAGAATGCAAAGAAAAGGCCTGCTGTTGCAGAGTTTTGTTTGCCAATGTTGTAGTCAACATTGATATTGACTACAAGCAATCTGATTCCGAGACCAACTGTGATGCGTGATTTATTTTCGCCGATAAGTTCAAAACCAACGGGAATAGTCTCTTTAACGCCATTGCCCTTATCAACTTCAAAATTATAGGTAACATTCATTTTGGATGATTCGAGCATAAAACCTGCGTATGGTGTAACGTTAAGGAAAGCAAAGCCCAATTGTTTCGAAGCATTCAAACCAAATGCGGTAGCTTTTGATTCAAAAATAGTTCCGACCTTTAAATTCTGAGTGAAGAAACTTGCAGAAACATCCACAACAGGAATTGGAAGCCACATGCCAAGATTATGTTGAATGCCAAAACCAAAATATTTAAATTTTCCGATCTCTTTGCTGATTTCAACATCTGGCAGATAACGGAATGTCAATTGCGTTCCATAAATTGTTCCGATGCTTGCTTGTGGAGCAGCAAGAGGAATCATCGCAGCGCCATCAAGAACACCTGTTACACCATCGAGTCTTTGTGTATTCCCATTGATTGTATAAGTTTGGCCGTTTGCAGTTATCGTTGATGCTGGAATAGCAATCTTCATTGTATCTTGTTTTGTTCCAACAATAGTCGGTCCTGAAATTCCCACTTGAAATTCTTTGCTTGAAATAGCGTCTATCACTTGTTGTTTTTGTAAGGCCGGCAAGAGAGCATAATTTGGGATATTTTTTGCAATATTTTCTGCTTGGCTTCCGGTACCAACTGCGCCACCGCCGAAACGGAATGCTCCACTTGCCGAGAATGTTTTATTTTCTTCTGTTGTAAAAGTTCCCATTGCAACAAAGCCGAGTTCAAGATCTATTCCGAAAATTTTTGTTTGTGGAGATTTATGGAACCAGCCACCGTTTAAGTCTGCGCCAAAACCGCTTGCCACCGGTTGAACATATCCTTGAGCAGCTGATCCTGCCATTTTGGTCAGAGTTTCAGTCAGATCCTGTGCTTGTACGAACGAGAACATTGCAAGCACAATAACAGTAAGAAGAGTTTTTTTCATGTTGACCCCTTTGTGTAGTGAATGTGTATTGGATTGATGTGAGTAAAAATAGATTTCAATGCTTCTTGTGGGGAGGTAAGCAATATCATACATTGTTATATTTATTGAAGGCATTACAAATATACTGCTTTTCTATTTAAACGCAATACTTTTTTGTTGCGATTACGATGCTTTTTTTTTACCATTGTATGACATTATTGAGGAAATTATGAAATCAATCGGCATCAAAAAGCTCTACTATTCCATCAGTGAAGTTAGTAAAATTACCGACCTTGAGCAATATGTTTTACGATATTGGGAATCCGAGTTTGAACAATTAAAACCGCAAAAAAACCGAGCGGGGAATAGAGTTTACACGAATAAAGATATCAAACTTATCCTTCATATCAGAAAATTACTTCGAGAAGAGCGCTATACAATAGAGGGTGCGAAACAGGTATTGGTTGATGTAGTTTTGGATGATACGGGTGAACAAACCGTGTTGCCGTTTGGCGATGGAATGGATAGTGATAAACCAGTGTTACAGCAGCCGGTTGCAAAAGTGACCGATCCAAAATTAAGAGAAGATCTCCTGGAAGTGCGCACATTGCTTGAAGATGTTCTATTGAAATTAAATTAATGATTCATCACGAATAACACTGAAAATTATTTGTGAAAAATTCAATCCGAATTAAAATAAAAAAAGTCTTCCTTCAGAGGAAGACTTTTTTATTTTAAAGTCGGAACGTCCCAAAGGGATGCTTCGCAACAGGATTCCTCTTAAGGGGTCCTCGAAGAGTCCTTTGGACCTTAGGGAGAACCTGCGACCCGTACTCACGAAGTGATCCCTTCGGGACACCCCAAGTGCCGAAGGCATTCCTTCGGAAGTAGTGCGCTAGTGAGTTAGATTATTATTGTTATATTTTTGTTTAATATTCTGAAGTTCATTCCACCCGGTAGGAGATTTTAAGTAGCGTTCTCGTTTCATCGCTTCAGATCGAGTTGAAAATTTTTCAAAATAAATAATTTTCCAAGGTCTGTACGGTTTTGTAGAAAACATTTCCCCGATATTATGGCGTTTTATTCTTTTTTCAAGATTAGAGGTTTGACCGATATAGTATCGCTCAGTAACAGTACTTTTAAGTATATAGACAAAATATTCCATGAATGAAAAAGTCTCTGTATTTAACAGAGACTTTTTATATTGTAAGTCGGAACGTCCCAAAGGGATGCTTCGCAACAGGATTCCTCTTAAGGGGTCCTCGAAGAGTCCTTTGGACCTTAGGGAGAACCTGCGACCCGTACTCACGAAGTGATCCCTTCGGGACACCCCAAGTGCCGAAGGCATTCCTTCGGAAGTAGTGCGCTAGTGAGTTAGATTATTATTGTTATATTTTTGTTTAATATTCTGAAGTTCATTCCACCCGGTAGGAGATTTTAAGTAGCGTTCTCGTTTCATCGCTTCAGATCGAGTTGAAAATTTTTCAAAATAAATAATTTTCCAAGGTCTGTACGGTTTTGTAGAAAACATTTCCCCGATATTATGGCGTTTTATTCTTTTTTCAAGATTAGAGGTTTGACCGATATAGTATCGCTCAGTAACAGTACTTTTAAGTATATAGACAAAATATTCCATGAATGAAAAAGTCTCTGTATTTAACAGAGACTTTTTATATTGTAAGTCGGAACGACAGGATTCGAACCTGCGACCCCTACCACCCCAAGGTAGTGCGCTACCGGGCTGCGCTACGTTCCGAAAAAAATGTATTTTTTATATCAAGTAAACCTTGCCACCCTTGTGGTGATTTCAGAAACTGTTCGCGGTGCATTGCCAGCCGTCTTGTTCCAAATATCTCACTGTGTGCTAGCACCCAAGGTATACCAAATTTTGTTGATTGAACTCTTCGGTTGTTATGACGCTTCAATCTATTGTTTACATCTAAAGTTTGTCCAATATAGAACTTGTCTTTTGTACTACTATAGAGTATATATACAAAATAATTCATTCGAACTATATCAGGTAGTGCGCTAACCGGTCCCGAAGGGATCCCGTTGGGAGCTGCGCTACGTTCCGTATAATTAATTCAAATTTACAAAAAAGAGACAGCTTTTCCAACGAAAGAATTTTTATGAGAACAACATCAATCTATTTTCTTTTCACATTGCTAACAGTTGGCATCACAAACGCACAAATGTCTTCAGCGCAGAAAGTGTTGGTATCGGTCACCGATGATTGGAACAGCAACAAGGCAACGCTCTATCTCTTTGATAAGACCGGCGATGGTTGGAAGAAACATCGATTAGTATTTTCAGTTTCAATAGGGAGGAATGGACTTGGGTGGGGAGAAGGAGTTCATCCGCATCAGAACGGCGAGTATGTAAAAAAAGAAGGAGATAATCGTTCGCCTGCCGGTATGTTTGAATTGGATACACTATTCTATGGACTTGGTGAAAAAGCTCCGGACGGAGTGATAATTCCATATTTACCGTTGACAAAATTAACGCGTTGTGTTGATGATGAAAAATCATCTGTCTATAATTCTATTATTGAAGAAGATTCGCTGACAAAAGATTGGCATAGTGCGGAACGAATGGGATATGTTGATCCTGACTATAAATATGTAATGGTCGTAAAAAATAATCCGCTGCGGGTTCCGGGAAAAGGGAGCTGTATCTTTATTCACACGGTCAATGTTCCCACCAGCGGCTGCACGTCGATGGATGATGAGGATATGTTGACTTTGTTACGATGGCTTGATCCGAAGAAAAAAACAGTAATGGTGCAACTTCCACATTCCGAATACCATCGTTTGCGCTCTGAGTGGAAACTACCAAAACTATTGAATAACTGATGGTACGCAGAATAGAAAAACATCTAATAAAGTAAAGTCGTCATGCCCCAACGCTTTAGTCGGGCATCTATTAATGGATTCCTGCTTAAAATCCCGCTGTACGGGATGCCGTAAAGCGGCACATGCGGGAAAGACGATGGATTTTTTATTCTTTGCGTAACATAAGTGAACAACTAAAGACAATTACAAAAAAACATTATGCGAAAAGTAAAAATAATCATTGGTATCATTTTTTCATTGTTCATAATTGGTCTGACCGCTTATTTTTCATTACGATATCTTGTGACCAAGTCGTTCTCTGAGAATGATGGTGAAATTGTCGTTTCAGGCCTTCACAATTCTGTTAAAGTGTATCGGGATGAATTTGGTGTTCCTCATATTTTTGCCGAAGATGAATATGATCTCTTCTTTGCACAAGGATATGTCCATGCGCAAGACCGATTGTGGCAGATGGATCTTACGCGCCGTGCCGGTGAAGGAAGACTTTCCGAAATTCTTGGTCCTTCAACGATTAAATTTGATAAAATGTTAAAAACGGTCGGATTTAAACGGATAGCCCAGCAATTGGAGCAACACCTTAATCCAAAATCCAAAGAAATACTGCGTGCATATTCTGACGGCATCAATTCATTTATCCGAACTCACAAAGGAAAATGTCCGATCGAATTTGATATGCTGAACTATGAACCTGAAGAATGGACGCCGGTGCACAGTCTTATGATCTCGCGATTGATGGCGTGGGAGTTGAATATCTCCTGGCATGTTGATGTTGTTCTCGGTGAACTTATTGCGAAACTCGGAGAAGAAAAAGCAGGCGAGGTGTTTCCAACCTATCCGGAGAATGGACCGGTCATTGTTGCCGGTGCAGAGAATCAGCAGCAACGTTCAGCGCTGCGAAGTTTTGCTTCGCTTCACAATCAATTCAAACAGTTCTTTGGAACAACCGGAACTCACATTGGAAGTAATTCATGGGCAGTTGCTCCGCAAAAATCCGTAAGCGGACGAGCGATGATCGCAAACGATCCGCATCTTGGGCTTTCGCTTCCGGCAAAGTGGTATGAAATTCATTTGAACGGGGGTTCAGTGAATGTTGCCGGTGTCTCGCTTCCCGGAACGCCGCTTGTTGTGATTGGTCACAATAAAAATGTTGCGTGGGGACTGACAAACGTTATGGCGGATGATGCAGATTTCTATTTTGAAAAAACTGATTCGCTTGGATCTGATAAATATCTATTTAGAGATGAATGGAAGGATATAGAGATCATTCACGATACTGTTTGGGTAAAAGATTCTTCTGAAGTTCCATTCACGATCCGAAAGACGTTACACGGACCCGCAATCAATGAGATATATTCATTAGAAAATATTTCGTCGTCCAATTTCATCACTATGAAGTGGACCGGATTTGAAATGAGTAATGAATTGTATGCTTTATATCTTATAAACACCGCTCACGATTGGCAAAGTTTTTTGAATGGAGTAAAGGAATTCACTGTGCCGGGACAGAACTTTGTCTATGCAGACATCAATGGCAATATCGGATACCATCCGGGTGTGCGGTTGCCGAAACGGACCGGTAATAATCCCACACTGCCTTCAATCGGATGGACTGGTGAAAACGAATGGCTGGGTTTCATTCCATTCGAACAACTTCCCTCGCTCTATAATCCACCGGAAGGATTTATTGCAACGGCAAACAATAAAACAACCAATACTATCAACTATCATATTACAAATTTATGGGAACCGCCTTCACGAATCCAACGGATCCGAGAGGTGCTTCAATCGAAACAACTGTTCGATGTCAGTGATTTTAAAAAACTACAAAACGATCAATTCTCTTTTTTTGCAAAAGATATTACACCATTCATCCTATCAGCGTATCAAAATGCACCTCCGAAAGAATTGAATGTCCAATCAGCCGTGAACTATTTCCGCAATTGGAATTTTGTAATGACGAAGGACGATGTTCCGACCGCGATCTTTGAAGAGTTCTTCAATCATTTTATCAAGAATATTTATCGTGATGAAATGGGGGATGAATTGTTTCGTCAATATATTGTTCTCGCGAATATTCCGTATCGGGTTACACTGTCTATGTTGAATGATACGAGTTCTCGATGGTTTGATGACATTACAACTCAGAATATTGAAACTCGTGATGATATTATTCGAAAAAGTTTAGCGGAAGCATTGAATGAACTTTCTGAAAAATTTGGATCTGAAATGAAAGAATGGCGTTGGGGTCGTTTACATACACTGACTCTTAAACATCCGTTTGGAAAAATAGAAGTATTACAATCAATCTTCAATATTGGTCCGATGGAGGTTGGTGGTTCCGGAACGACAGTGAACAATGGAGAATATCATTTCACTGCACCGTATGAGATGACGCTTGGTCCTTCGGTGCGGACTATTGTTGATTTTTATAATATCAATAACGCACTTTCGGTCATTCCATCGGGACAATCCGGTCAACCGTTGCATGATCACTATTCAGATCAAACACCTCTTTGGAAGAATGGTGAATATCATATTTTCCCTATCGATGAGGATGAAGTGAGTAAAATATCAAAAAATATTTTGTATCTTAAACCGTAGAAATAATTATGAAAGCTTGAGTATTTGACAAGGAATTACTATTACCATGGTGCCAACGAGGAATAGAAAGAATTACGGTAGAACAAAGATTGTCTGTACTTTAGGACCGGCATGTTCTACTATAGAAACACTGGTGAAGATGATCGAGGCAGGAATGGACGTGGCTCGGTTGAATTTTTCCCATGGTTCGCACGAAGATCATTTGGAAATGTTGAATAGGGTTCGCCAGGCAGCAGTAATTACCGGTGAACCAATTGCAATCCTTCTCGATCTGCAAGGTCCGAAGATACGAACCGGTAAATTAAAAGAACCGATGGAGTTGAAGAATGGTGAGCGGTTGATCATCACCATCGACGAGATGGTTGGTGAGGATCACAAAGTTTCTACAACCTATCAGCATCTTCCAAAGGATGTGAAACCAGGTGATACGATCTTAATGGATGATGGGCTGCTTCAGTTTAAAGTTCTTTCGTCAACCGAACGGGAAGTGGTGACCGAGGTGGTGTATGGCGGAATGCTGAAAAGCAATAAAGGGATCAATCTTCCCGGTGTTTCGGTCAGTGCGCCGTCGCTGACTGAAAAAGACAAAGACGATCTGTTGTTTGGTATCGCTCACGATGTCGATTATGTTGCACTATCATTTGTTCGTTCAGCAAAGGATGTCATTCAACTCCGCGAATTCATTATTGCGCACATTGACGAACGAAAAAAACTTCCGATCATTGCAAAGATCGAAAAAGATGAAGCGCTGCAAAACATCGACGCCATTATTGCTGAAAGCGATGGGTTGATGGTTGCGCGGGGTGATCTTGGAGTTGAATGCCGAACAGAAGAAGTTCCGCTTGCTCAAAAAATGATCGCTCGGAAAGCGAATGCTGCAGGGAAGCCGGTAATTATTGCAACACAGATGCTGGAATCGATGATCGAAAATCCGCGACCAACGCGTGCTGAAGCAAACGATGTTGCGAACGCTGTTTTGGACGGTGCCGATGCGGTGATGTTAAGCGGTGAAACATCTGTCGGGAAATATCCAGTGATTGTTGTACATACTATGGATACGATCATCCGGCGGGTTGAAGAAGAAGCGAAAGATAAACTTTATCTTGAAGATGAAGTGGGACATGAAAACGATGCCGTATTTAAAGCGCTTGGACGTTCCGCATGTATCCTAGCAAAGCAGATCAATGCAGCAGCGATCATTTGTTTCTCGCGGTCCGGTTCTACGGTGAAAGCGATCTCGCGATACAGACCGCAGGCGCAGGTGATTGGAATTGCGGACCGTGAACGCATTCAACGACGATTGAATTTAATATGGGGCGTTCGTTCGTTATTGATAAAAGGTTTTGAAGTGGGAGAAACAGATACGACAATTGCTCGTGTGAATGTTGCGTTGACTGAACTTGGATATTTAAAGAAGGGAGATTATGTTGTGATCACGGCAGGAATACCATTGATGGCGCGTAATACAACCAACATGATTAAAGTTGAGAAAATATTGTGATACAGTGTAAGGCGATTAAGTTCTCACAAAAAAAAATCACGCATTGCGTGTTTTTTTTTATTTACGAATAGCTACAATCCGCTTTCAGAAATATAATCGTTCGTATCGTACCGAACGTTCTCGCTATTCCGTTCCGTTTCGTTCATTTTTTTTTTCAGAAGGATCGGAATGGCAACAACACCTGCGATGATTGCTGCCCACTTAACGACATTGAGTAAATTTTTCATACTGCTTCGATTGAGTTTTAATGTTTGTTCATCTGTTTATTGATAACAATAAAATACAATTTTTTCACTAAAATTGTGCTGAAAATCAATTGTATGAGAAAAATCTAATAACTTGAATACGTCCTTCACAGACATTCAGTGATGGGTGATGAATAACAAAAAACCGCCAATTGGCGGGTTTTTGTCCGGGGCATGCTCAAACAGTTTCTTACAAATAATACTTCTTCACATATTCTGCTACCATACGATGTGTACTGTATTGCGGAACCAGAGTTGCAATGGCGCGGCGCATCCGCTTGATCCACTTTTTCGGAATGCCATTCGCATCGCGATCATAGAATTCGGGAATGATCTGCTGACTCAAGACTTCATACAAAAATTGTGAATCCTGTGTGTCTTGAACATGAGCATCTGCCGGTTGTTCATCGCCGCCGATCGACCATCCATTCTTACCGTCGTATCCTTCACGCCACCAGCCGTCCATAATGCTGCAATTCATACCGCCGTTAATACTGACTTTCATACCGCTGGTTCCGCTGGCTTCCAATGGTCTGCGCGGGTTATTAAGCCATACGTCTGCGCCGGATGTTAGATACCGTGCAACATTCATATCATAATTTTCTACAAAAACAACCTTCCCGAACAGGTTCGGATGTTTAGTGATCTCAATAATCTTCTGGATGAATTTTTTCCCTTCATCGTCCCGCGGATGAGCTTTTCCGGCAAAGATGATCTGGAACGGTCGCTGTGTATCGTTGAAGAGCGATAATATTTTTTCAAAATGTGTGAAGAGCAACGGTGCTCGTTTGTACGTTGCAAATCTGCGTGCAAAACAAATCGTCAATGCATCGGGATTGAGTATTGTATTATAAACGTCTGCGCCGTTTCCGTACCGTGAATGTTGTTCGTGCAAACGGAATCGGGAAAATTCCACCAGTTTGCGGCGAAGGGTGTACCGCAGTGCCCACAATTCTTCATCGGAAATATTTTTCGGGTCAACAGCATTTTCCCAAAACTTTGGTTCAAGAAAATGCTCACGCCAATCCATTCCTAACTTTTCATTCCAGAAGGACTGCGTTTTTTCATGAAGCCAGCTGCTGACATGAATTCCATTAGTTACGAAACCGATCGGAACTTTGTCCACCAATTTATTGGGATACATAAAATTCCACATTTCTCGGCTTACTTCTCCATGTAATTCGCTGACGCCGTTTGCAGTGCGGGACAATTTTAATGCAAGCACGGTCATACAAAATTGTGACTGAACATCCTCAGGATGTTCTCGGCCAAATGTCATTAATTCATCCATGGTCATGCCGAAATTTTTTGCTTTTTCTCCGAAGATGTATGTCATAAGGTCTTGATTAAATCTATCGTGACCTGCGGGTACCGGTGTATGCGTGGTGAACATACATTGACTGACAACGTGCGCAAAGGCTTTTGTTTTTTCAGTTCCTTTTTGAATTTCTTCTCGAAGTAATTCCAACGTGAGGAATGCAGCATGTCCTTCATTCATATGATAGACTGAGGGTTTGATCCCGACTGCGCGTAGCATTCGAACACCGCCGATACCAAGAAGGATTTCTTGTGAGATGCGTGTTGTGCTGTCCCCGCCGTACACATGAGCAGTAATGTCTCGATACCGTTCTTCGTTTTCTGGAAGATTAGTGTCGAGCAAAAGAATGATAGATCTTCCAACACATAATTTGCGCGCAATATATTTTACTGTACTGAACCCGATTTGTATCTCGCATACAATTGCATTACCGTTCTTATCGACAACAAGTTCCGACGCGTGACGGTTGAGATCAACATTAATATACTGTTCTTGTTGCCAGCCATCAGCGCTAATTTTTTGTTCAAAATATCCCTGCCGATAAAAAAGGGAGATCCCGACAAACGGAACACCAAGATCACTGGCAGATTTTGTATGGTCGCCGGCTAAGATCCCGAGACCGCCGGAATATATCCGAACGCTTTCATGCAAACCAAATTCCGCACTAAAATATGCTATCGGATTCTTTAATGATTTTGCTTTTGTTGAAGCCCACGTATTATTTTCTAACATATATGTTTTGAATTTTGTCAGAACAGCTTCGACACGTGCAGCAAACGAACTATCTCCTAAACGGGCACGCAGTTCTTGTTCGGAAATATCTGCCATAACCCACGGTGCGTTATGGTTTGTCTTTTCCCATAGACGTGGAGAAAGTTCCCGAAATATGTAAAGTGCATCAGTGTTCCAGGTCCACCAAAGATTTTTGGATAGTGAGTGAAGCCCTTCCACGAGAATTTGTGTTGAAGAAGATTTTATCTTTGCCATAGATTTTTCACCTTTATCGTTTTTAACCTTTATAAGAAACCGAAAATTGACAAAAATTCCAAAAGAAAAGTTTTAAGTTCTAAGATTGGTTTTGGAAGAAGTGTTAGATTAGTTGTCGAATAATATCGGACGGTATTAACCATTGTAATTTTCCATTACCACGCGTGGGCGTTCCATGAGTTTCTACACACGCTAGACTTGTTGTTTTCATCACAAGATTTGCAGTTTCTGTTCCGTTGATTAATGTTGAAATACATGTACTGGCGAATGGCTCATGGGTAACAAGAAGAATTTTGCTGCCAGATGTGAATGATTGTAAAAAATTGAACAGGTTTTTTGGATCGGAATCCGGCGTGAGAAATTCTGATTCCTCAATTTGTGTTCCCGGAAAATTCTTTACAACCACTTGTGCAGTTTGCTTTGCTCTGATCAAAGGGCTTGAGATAACATTAGTGAACGAAATGTCAGCTTTTTTGAAGAACGCTCCGATACTTCGTGATGCACCCAAACCACCATCGGTTAATTCTCGTTCAAAATCGGAAGCGAAGTTCATTCCTGCTTCGCCATGTCTAAGGAAATATAAGATCACAGACGTTTTCGTGCTTCCGAATATCCCGGTTTAAGAATATCGTAGATGAGTTTAATTCGATCTTTGTAAGGAATGAATGCGGATTTCATTGCATTGATCGTGATCTTTTCAAGCGCTGCGAGATCGAGTCCAAACTTTTCATGAGCAAGGTGATACTCATCCGTCAATGTAATTCCGCTCATCAGACGGTCGTCAGTATTAAGTGTCAACCGGAATTTATATTTGTGATAGATCGGGAACGGATGTTCCTCGATCGTGCGTATCGCTCCAGTGTGAAGATTACTGGTCAGGCAGATCTCGATTGGTATGCGTTTATCCAGAACATACTGCGCCAGTGCTCCCATGCTTAATACTTCACCATCTTTCACTTTCATATCTTCGATCAATCGTGTTCCGTGACCGATGCGATGAGCGCCGCACCATTGAATTGCCTGCCAGATCGATTCTTTTCCGAAAGCTTCACCTGCATGAATAGTAATGTTGAAATTCTCTCGTTGAATATAATGGAACGCATCCACATGTTTCTTTGGTGGATAACCCCCTTCTTCCCCCGCGAGATCGAAACCGACAACGCCTTGATTTCGAAATTCAACAGCAAGTTCAGCAACTTCTATTGAAACCGATGGCTCCATATGTCTCATTGCACAAATAAGTACGCCGTAATGAACTCCGAAATCTTTTTTTCCTCGTTCCAATCCTTTTAACACTGCTTTTACAACGCGAGAAGTTGAGAGTCCTTTTCCAGTATGGAACATTGGTGCAAACCGTGTTTCAAAATAGACAACACCATCTTTCTTCATATCTTCAACGGTTTCGTATGCAACGCGTTCGAGAGCATCTTCGGTCTGCATTACGCCGCAGGTATGTTCAAATCCTTCCAGAAACAACGGCAGACTTCCGCGTTGTGCTCCACGTTGGAACCATTGATCCAATTCTCCCGGATCGCTCGTGGGGAGTTTGTCATATTTTTGTTCTTTTGCAAGTTCGATCACTGTTTGCGGACGAACGCCGCCATCGAGATGGTCGTGAAGCAAAACTTTGGGGATTGTTCGAATAAAATCTTTTGAAAGTTTCATGATGGGTCCCTGAGGATAAATAAAATATCTACAATCTACGATTTTCTTTGCACCTTTTCTACTTTTATAATGTTCGTCGGGCACATCTTTGCAGCAAGCATGTTCTTTTTTAATTCATCATCGCCGACGAGCGTCATAAAAATTCCATTATTCTCTTCGCCGTCAACAAGAACGCTTTTTCCGTCCTTTCTTGACATTTTCCATCGGTCTGGTGCAAGTTCCACACACGCATTGCATCCGATACATTTTTCCCGTAACTGAATAATTCGAATCATTCGATCTCTATTTTGAGTTTCCCGTTCTGCTATCCACCAACTTATAGATCGAATCTGAAGGACGAATCACTTCTTCGATGGGAATAGTAACGCAATCTCCTTTGGATGCCTGCTGAACAAGAATATCATTCACTCGTAATTCTGAAACAACTGCATGCACATATCCTGTTGTCGGACCGGTAATAATAATCTCATCTCCGACATTGATGGACTGTGCCTCGATCTTGAAATATCCGATCTTCGGTTTATCAAAATAGTTTAAACCCTTACCAAGATACACTTTTCGTTTTGTTGCTTGAGATTCTTCGGTATCACTCCATTCGCCCATCGTACGCCCCAGATAATATCCATCCCAAAAACCGCGATTGTAAACGGTGGAAAGTTCTTCAGTCCATTGATGGATTTTTTCTTGGGTGTACGTTCCATCGGCAATGGCAATAACCGCTTCTTTGTAACATTTTGTAGTTGTGTGAACATAATCAGCGGAGCGACCGCGTCCTTCGATCTTCAATACCTCAACTCCGGCGGCGATGATCTTGTCTAAGAAACCAATCGTGCAGAGATCTTTTGCGGACATGATAAATTCGTTGTCGATCTCAAGTTCATATCCTGTTTCTTTATCCGTGACAATATAATCGCGCCTGCAGTTTTGAATACATGCGCCGCGATTGGCGGAAGAAAAATGGGAATGAAGACTAAGATAACATTTTCCGGAGACAGCCATACATAATGCGCCATGTGCGAATACTTCCACTTGAATTAATTTTCCTGATGGTCCGCAGATATTTCTTCGTTTGATCTCGCGTGTTATATCCGAAACCTGAGAAAGTGAAAGTTCGCGCGAAAGAACAACGACATCGGCAAAGACCGAAAAGAATTCGATCGTTTCAATGTTGGTAATGTTCGTTTGCGTGGAGATATGGACTTCCATATTCTGCTTTTTTGCATACATCAATACCGCGTGATCCGATGCGATGACGGCGGTGATTCCGGTAGATTTTGCCGCATCAACGATATTCCGCATCAACTGCAGATCGTGATCATACATTATCGTGTTGAGCGTGATGTATGACTTTGCGTTGTTTTGAGCGCACAGCTCCGCAACTTTCGGAAGATCATCAACGGTAAAATTGTTGGATGATTTTGCGCGCATGTTCAACTGTTCCACGCCGAAATAGATAGAATCTGCGCCGGCATGCAATGCAGATGTAAGAGCTTCCCACGAACCTGCGGGGGACATAATTTCAATTGTTGGCTTCATTTGTATATAATATACGAAAAAAAGAAAGAGTTTTTCGTC
>CAYHFN010000043.1:26509-28518 GCA_964355925.1 uncultured Chitinophagaceae bacterium | reverse complement strand
GTAATATGTAATCATTTATGGATTAAAATACCATAGGCAATATCTCGTATAATTATCAAAGCTGAAGACTTATTTGTCTTATTTTGAAAATCGCATTTTTCAGATTCTAGGAAAATGTCATTGGTTTGCATAGTCAAAATAGAAAGATTTTTGCCTTTTTTACTGTTTCCATTACGTTGAATGAGATCACGTGGAAGTTGCATTCTCTTCGGTGAAGATTTATATTGAGGTATAATTTTGTTGCTAACAAAATTGGTTAGTGGTTATTCTTTAGCTAAGGTTGTTAGCGTTTTAAATTGGCGTATTTCAATAATTTCTGCTTGCTCTCCTTTCTAACAATTCGACCATTTCAATAATGGCCTGCAAAGAATAAAAAAACCAACAACAATCATGAAACAATCTGTTAAAATATTTTTCTTCCTTTTTATCATCACAATAACTATTTCGGCTCAGGGTAACGTATATCTCGTTCTCGGATCGGATACCGGAATTTGGGAAGGATTGGACGTTAGTAAATATTACTGCACCTATAACCTTGGATTGTATACTGATGCGACACGCAATGCATATAAAGTCATGGATCCGACATTCCGAAATCAATTCAAGGATTCGTACGGAACCCCGATGAAAATGACGTGGTGGATGATGGCGGGAAATGTTTACCGTTTTGCAACGAATAAAAATGTTCCCGTTCCCAATACCATGACTCTCTATTTAATGAAACAATATCACGGCGTGAATGCAAAACTTCTCGGCGACGAACTGTCGTTGCATTACCATACGTTCAATTGGGCCGATTACAATAACGATGGAAAATATTTTTGGAATCAGGCAAAAAATTTTAATGAATGCAGGGAAGATTTTGATGTAACAATGGCGCAATTTCTTTTGGACGAGAATACATTTCCGGTCTCGTACCGAAGCGGCTGGCATTATATGGATAACGAATGGCAAAATCTTATTGACAGTATTATTCCATATTCTCTGCACAATGATTATCCTGCAAAACGAACAAGTGTAACTGAACCAATCGATAATGTTTATGACTGGTCACGTTCGGCCAAAGAATTCGTACCATTTCATCCTTCCCTTTCCGATTATCAAGTGCCGGGAAATGGAAAAAGTTGGGAAACACGTTCCTATTATATGGGAAGTATGCAACAGGGAGATATGGATGCGTTCTTTATTAAAGCAATGAACGGCGTTGATCAAGTTCCATGTTTGTGGGCACATTTACCCGAAGATGATTTTCCGCAAAACATGAAAAGGATTGACAGTCTGGCGCATATCTCTGCAGCAAAATATCCTTCGGTAAAATTTTTGTACTGCACCGCAACGGAAGCAATGCAGCGATGGCGAAAAGGTAGTGATACAACCTCTCCTGTTGTGACAATTCAGGAAGTATCATCCGGAGAGAATGTTTCGTTCGTAATTCAAATGAATGAAAATATTTTTCAAACAGAACCTTTCGTTGCAGTAAAAGATATCAACGAAGCGTATTCCATTTTGCACTGCAATAAAATTACGGCCAAACAATGGTCAACAATCGGCGTAATTCCAAAAGCCTCAATTGCAAAAATCGGGGTTGCTGTAACTGACACAATGGGTAACCTTGCTACAACATTTTTGAACTACCGAGCTGATGACATCTACATTGATAATCTTGACAACGCCTATAAGGAAATAAGCGGAACGTGGACAACAACCTCTTCAAAATCCTGGGGAAACGATTCGCGACAATCCGTTCTTAGCGTAAACGACACCGCCATTACACAGTGGACACCTATCATCAAAAAGACAGGATTGTATAATATCTTTTTTCAAATTCCTGCAATTCAAAATCGTGTAAATTCGATCGTAATTAAAACACGTTCAAACGGACAGCAAATTGATAGTGTTACAGTAAATAGTTCTCTCACCGAAAATGATTGGATGTATATAACGACGGTACAATTATCGGAAAATGTAGAAAACATTATCCAAATGATTGCCTATGGAAAAGATCAGGC
>CAYHFN010000043.1:0-26409 GCA_964355925.1 uncultured Chitinophagaceae bacterium | reverse complement strand
TTTACCGACACGCTGGTGATGAAAAGTAATGATCCATTCAATCCAACAATAAAAATTCCCGTATTTCTTGCAGTACAACCCTATTTCTCAATAATTGATAATGACGATAGTACGAATTATTTCGAATATGGTCCCTGGTCAAAAAGTGTCGCACAGATCTGGGGCTCTTCCAGTCGATATGCTCCTTCCGGTAACAACGCAAGCGCAATATTTACGACTCAATTAAAAAAGAGCGGTTCCTATGAGATCTTCGAAATAGTTCCAACAACAGTCAACGCCCTCACCAACGCACTTTATCTTATTCGAAACGGTTCCGACACGCTCGGTACAGTGACTATTGATCAAAATAAAGGGAGCGGAAACTGGATTTCTATTGGACAATATTCTCTAACGACCGCATTTCCGGTAACTGTTAAAGTAATGGACAAGGGGGTTGCTTCCAATCTTGTCTTAAGGGCCGATGCTGTGAAATTTCAACTATTGATTCCTTCGAATGTGTTTAAATCACCACATATCGATATCAATGAATTTGCACTGGAACAAAATTATCCCAATCCATTTAATCCAACAACAACAATACGCTTTCATCTTCCGCGCGAGATGGCTGTGAACATTATTGTTTATGATATGCTTGGCCGTGAAGTCCGAACAATTCTTCGGGAAGTACAAACGAAAGGTATGCACATCATTCAATTTAATGGCAGCGATCTTTCAAGCGGAATGTACGTGTACAGAATTATCGCAGGGTCGTATATACAATCCAAAACGATGATGTTATTGAAGTAAATTCATTAATGATTCTGTTTCCCAATAATTATATCCTTGCGTTCAATTCTTTCCTGCCGTAGATTTAGTATATTGATTAGGCTTTTGAAGGATCTCGTAAGACAATGCCTCCAAACAATGGAGGCAGTTTTTTGAGTTTTTATAAATAGAGATTTCTGAAGAAGTCATTGCGAGGAGCGAAGCGACGAAACAATCTCCTCGAAATAAACGAAAAACAAGATTGCTTCGACAAAAAACGTCTCGCAATGACGTTGAAGTAAGTTTTTTTAGATGTCTCAAATAATTAATCTCACAATCTATTACAAATAAGAAAGATCTCTATGAAACAAACTCTGATTGCAACAACATGTCTTCTGCTTATGGCGTGCGGCGGCGGAAAAAAAGCTGAACTCAAAACCGATAAAGACAGTGTCAGTTACAGCATTGGAATGGATGTTGGTATGACATTTCAACGACAAGGAATCGAAGTGAGTCCTGAAGCATTCTTACAGGGATTCAAAGATGTTTCCGATACATCTGCTAAACGATTGATGACTGAGGAACAGGTAAGAACATGTATGATGACCTTTCAACAAAAGATGATGGCAAAAGCTCAAGAAAAGATGATGCAGCAATCAGGTCCTGCAAATGCCGAAGGGGAAAAATTCCTTGCAGAGAATAAAACAAAACCAGGTATAGTTACCACTGCAAGCGGATTACAATATAAGATCATTAAAGCAGGATCAGGGAAAAAACCAAGTGCGGCAAACGAAGTAAAAGTACACTACAAGGGAATATTGATCAACGGAACCGAGTTTGATAATTCATATAAACGCGGTGAACCGATCACGCTTCCGGTCGGTGGCGTGATAGCAGGTTGGACAGAAGCGCTTCAATTAATGCCGGTCGGTTCGAAATGGCAATTATTCATTCCCGCACATCTCGGTTACGGAAACACTCAATCGGGTCCAATCCCACCAGGATCGACTTTGATCTTTGATGTTGAACTGCTTGCAATAGTAAAATAAATTTTAGGAAAAAACAGAGTAATTTAGATTTACACACAATAAAAAAACCTCCTTGAGTTAAGGAGGTTTTTTTTATTTCGTTATTTCAATCTGTATTTCATTCCTCCGTAGGAACCATGGCATAAAAGGAGGATCGTAACGGGCAATGACTGGTTGTCCGATTGGTAAATATCCATTCGATGTAAGCCATTGTTTCAACTCTTGTTCGTGCTCATCCATTGAAGCAGAAGTCCAACGACCGGAGAATCGGATCACTGCAACTGTCCGTCCTTTCACTTCACGAATTATTATTGACGAATCAGAAGGTGTCGGTGTTGTTTCAAGGGTAAATCCTTCCGGCATGACAAATCCGATCAAAAATCCTTCAGGAGTTTTTGTTGAGGTGACCGGCGCAGTCATCTCAATCTTTTCAAAACGTGACGTTGTTACAGGTGCAGTCATTTGAATACTGTTGTTGGAACGGTTATTTCCGGAAATAAATTTAAATAATTTTTTGAAACCGGCACTCGATGCATCGTTAAAATCGGGCGCAGGGATAAATGTTTCAGCAATGCAGTACGATGTATATTCTCGGAGCTCGATATCCCCTTCTGTTTTAAGAATTTTATATTTTGGTTCTTCGGTAGCCATAGAAACCCTTCCGACAAATACAAGTAATCCAACTAATACCATTACGCGGGAATTGTTCATAGTTTATTAATGCCTATATAATAGACATTCTTTCTTTAGCTAAAGAGATAAATTATTCGGTCGTGTATAGACCAACTGAACAACGGAGATATTCTTCATCGCAAAACCTGCTTCGCAATAACTGAGATAATAATTCCATTTCCGAATGAACCGGTCATCAAACCCAAGTTCCTTAATCTGACCGATCTTTTTGTTGAATGCTTCCCGCCATAATGAAAGAGTGCGGGCATAATCTTTTCCAAAATCCTTCATATCCAAAAGATGCATCTCTCCCGTTTTGTTGATCGCAGAATTCATCGCACCAATAGAAGGAAGCAACGAGCCGGGGAAGATATGCTTCTGGATCCAATCAACTCCCGTGCGGAATTCATCATAACGGGAATCAGGTGATGTGATAACCTGGATAGCAAGCAATCCGTTCGGCTTCAGTACATTTTGACATTTTGCAAAATATGTTTCCAAATATTCATGACCGACCGCTTCCAGCATTTCGATCGAAACAATCTTATCATACTCCTCGGTAATATCGCGATAATCCTGGAGTCGTAATTCAATTTTATCTGCAACACCTTCGCGTTCAAAACGGGCTTTCGAAAATTCGAACTGTTCTTTGGATATTGTGATTGTGGTAATTTTGCAGCCGTAGTTTTTTGCAGCATGAACAGCAAATCCACCCCAGCCTGTACCAATCTCGAGTAAATGATCGTTGGAAGTCAATTTCAATTTTCTGCATAACCGATCGTATTTCTCAAATTGTGCCTCGGGAAGCGTCATTCCCTCTTTGCTAAAAAGAGCTGAGGAATACGTCATCGTATCATCAAGCCAGAGGGAATAAAAATCGTTGCTGAGATCATAATGCTCTGAAATATTCTTCTGACTTCCAATTTTCGTGTTTGCGCGAAATAAATGCGACATCCGATCGATCATCTGTAATATTCCCATCGGAGAGAATTTCCTTTTGGAGCCGGACAATGATGGATTGTTTTCATAGTTAATGATCCACCACGAAATAAAATTTGTGACGCTATCCGTATCCCAGTCTCCATCCACGTACGATTCACCAAATCCGACATCGCCATACAGAATACTTTTTCTGGCCATATCGGGGTTATTCAACCGTAGCGTTGCCTTGAAAGGAGACTCATTTTCTCCCATTCGGATAATTGTTCCATCCGAAAGCGTAACGGTCAAACTTCCTTTTTTTAAACTCGCCAACAGTTTCAGCGCAGTCTTCTCGTAAACGGACATTCGTCTTCCGGATGACAACACATCGGATAATGAATATTCTTTTACTTGTTCCATACAATGACCTCTTTTTGAAGTTCTGGATTATCGGATTTTTTTAGAAATGGTAATTTTTTACGATACAATTTTAGCGCCTGCCAATGGATCTTTGTGATGATCTGTATCGTCAACAACGGAAATCGAACTGAGTACCAGAGCAACCGAAGATCCGTCAATTCTTTTTTTATCCCTGAAACTGTACTGATAAAGATCTTTTTTCCATCCTTGTAATCATCGATCGCTATGTGGATCTTTTCGCCCGGGATCTTTAGAGTAAAATCAAATGTTGAATCAAGTTCGATGAATGGCGACACATAAAAATATTTTTCAACTACTTTCCTAAACCCATTTTCATTTCGATCTTCATCGCGCAGCAGATATGGTTTCATTTCACCGAATGTGTTCCCCACTTCAGGGATCGCACAAACCGGATTTCCGGCTTCATCAAAACAATAGTAGAACGAGACGGGATTAAAGATATATCCGAATGTTCTAAGATTGGTAACAAGGAATATCTTCCCTTTGTTCAATTCTATTCCATTTGTTCGTAAATACTCAACAATATTCTCTTTTAATGTTGGCTTCCCAAAATTCATATGATCGGAATCTTTGAATGTGAAAAGATTGAATCTGTTCCGACTGAACAGCGTTAATTTGGAATGAAGCGAATCAATCTCATCAAGATCCAAATGAAAAAAATAGACCTTATACACAAACCGATTCTTTACCGGTTCGAGACGATAGTGCATAACGTTACATTCATACAGTGATGAGTTCATAAGAAGTAATTGCCACAGAGATCACAACGGTTTTTATTTCCAAACATTTTCATTTAGTATTGCACTGCATAATTCAACAGCAGATTTGAATGCATCTTCGTGGAAGCCATATTTGAAATAGCTACCGCAGAAATATATCTGACCGGATTGATTGATCTTAGGAAGATCTTTCTGCGCTTTCAACGCTTCTACCGAAAAGACAGGATGAGTATAAACAATACGTTTTAAAACTGATCGTGGATTTACATGCTCTTCGCCATTGATGTTAACAAAGTAATTTTTCTTTTTGGATACTTGCTGCAAACTATTCATCCAATAGATCGTCGCCGGAGAAAGTTTCCCTTCAGAGTCAGCTTCTATTCTATAATTCCACGAAGACCATGTTCGTTTGGTCTTTGGCATAATTGATTCATCTGTGTGAAGGAGTGCAATATTCTCCTGATATTTGAACGGCGACAATAACTTTTGTTCCAGATCTGTTGGTTCATTGAGCATCGATAACGTTTCGTCGGCGTGCGAAGCAAAAATCACTTTGTCAAATGATTGTCGTTCGCCATTTATTAATAGTACAGTTGCCGAAGATTCATTTCTTTCAACACGCGCGACCGGTGATGATGTTTTAATCTTGTTGCGAAATGATTCAATCATCAACTCACGATACGATTGACTTCCGTTTACTACGGTGTACCATTGATGTTGGGTATCCAAACCCAAAAATCCGTGATTCTTAAAAAACCGAACAAGTGTGTATGCAGGGAAATTCAACATTGCATCAATTGGAGTGGACCAAACTGCCGAACTCATTGGAATAAGATACTTATATAACATATCCTCACCGTATTTTTTTTCACGAACATAATCCCCGAGAGACATTTCAAAATATCGGGGATCGTTCAAAACTTCTTCGCATTCAGTGTTGAATCGCCCGATCTGCTTCAACATTTTGATATGCCTGACATTAAAGATGTTCTTCCGCTGCGCAAACAATCCGTCCAATCCTGAACCACAAAATTCCAATCCTGTTGGGACATGTTGAACGGAGAATGACATCGTCGTTTTTTTAGTCGGGACATTCAACTTCGAAAATAATTTCAAAAGATTCGGATACGTTACATGATTGTACACCATGAAACCGGTATCAATATAGATCGGTGTTCCATCTTCATCGATGGTAACGGTATTGGTATGCCCACCCACATAATCATTCTTCTCGAACAACGTCACATCATATTTTTTATGAAGGAAGTATGCACAGCCCATTCCGGCAACACCGGTTCCAATAATTGCAATTTTTCCCATACAGTATTTTAGAATAAATAAATTATCGTGAAATGATAATATGATGGTTGAAAGTTACTTACTGAAGTTACGCAAAAAAAGAAAAACGGTCATGGTGAGCAAGGCGCAGACTCATTTAGTTAAGTCATCCTTCGACGCATCCTTTCCCGAAGGGATTCCTTCGGAACAAAAAACGAAGGATTTGCTCAGGTCCGAAGGACTCCTTTGGAGATGACCATGGTTTCTGCGCCGCGTTGAACCACTATATCACAAATACCACTTTCTGCGAAACTTCAGTTACTTATTGTTAATTGATAATTGTTCTAAGGACCTGGTTTATCAAATGTAACGCGAACAACGTAACTCTTTCCTTTTTCGTCGTAGATATTGGAGATGCCTTCGTATTGAAGAGCTCTTTTTGTTTCAATATCATACCACACGATCACCGGATCAACAAACAGTCGGATATACCAGTGATCGGATTCAAATTTCACAACAATCGTCTTCCTGTTTTGAACCAGTTCTTCCCGAACTTTAGCAACACGGAATTCAAAATAATCCAATTGTGATGGGACGGCGAGATTGAATGACACTTTTTTTCCTTGTTGCAGGTCTCCCCATGAATTTCGAACAAGGTTGTTCAATCCTGCATCAATGGCTATCGGGGCGCCAATGGATACAATCTTTTCTTTTTGCTCCGAAGCTGAATTCTCTTTTGTTGATAATCGAACACCTGTTGCAGACGGTTCAGCACTTTCAATGGTTCCAAACCGATAGTCTTCTCTCCGAAATTTTACCTGCGGAGAGGAGCCGTCAAAAAAAATATCCTTTTTGCCGATAACAATATTCTTCCCATCACGATACGTAATGACCGTACTGACATTCACGTCATCCACATATCGCGCTTCATGCTCTTCCATGTAGATGATCTTTCCGGTTTTAAGATCGGTTGCTGTTCCGATATATTTATCGGTCTTGGTTTCAGCGACCAGAATCATCATTACATTCAGCAAAAGAAATACATTCATTAATAACTTCATTGTTCTCCGGGTTTGTTCTTTATGATTCAATAATCTTGAAATTCAGATCTATTTTTTCTCGAACAAATAATGGCTGACGATCCATTCTTCGCCATTCTTATTTCCCCATAACTCCGCGCACGACATGAAGAAAATTCTCCAATAGGCTATCCATTTTGTTACCTGATCTTCACCATACGTTGTAGAGAATATTTTTCTAATCGCTGATTCATTCTTATCCATATTTTTCAGCCACATCTCACTGGTTTTAGCATAATGAATTCCGGGAACATGCCAGTGTTTTTGAATGGTTACATGCTTTGGGAAATAAAGCAGCAGATCATCACTCGGCATAATTCCACCGGTAAAAAAATATTTTGACATCCAATCCGTTTCATCCTTTACTTCAAACAGATATGCATATGTTTTATGCGTAAAGATGTGAACGAACAATTTTCCCCCTTCAACAAGAAATGATGACACCTTCTCAAGCAGCTTCTCATAGTTACGCATATGCTCGAACATTTCAACGGATACAACTCTGTCAAATTTTTTATCGATCACAAATGTATTCATATCCGCTGTGATGATGGTGAGATTGCTCAATCCCCTTTTCTTTGCTTCAATATTGATATATTCCTTTTGTGTAGCAGAATTAGAAACACCTGTGATCTTTGCGTTGGGATATTTTTGCGCCATAAATAACGAGAGCGAACCCCAGCCGCATCCAAGTTCAAGAATGTTCATTCCATCCTTCAACTCTGCCCGCTCGGTTGTCATCTCAAGCATATCTTCTTCGGACTGATCGAACGAAACATCATCATGTTTCCAATATCCTGAGCTGTATTTCATATTCTTGCCCATCACGAGTTTGAAAAATTCGGTCGGAACTTCATAATGCTGTTCATTTGCATCGTGAGTATTGACTGCAATTGGACTCGCTTTGAGAAAATCGATGAGCTTCATTAAATGCGCCTGCTGTTCAAATGCATTTTCTTTTTGTTCGTCACGCAAACGCTGTGCTAACAAGCGTCTAATTCCGATTCTAATAAGTGAATCGGGAAGAATATTTTTTTCAAGCAAAGTAGAGATCATATTTATTTTATATTTATATGAATGGAGTTGCGATGTTCATCTCCAATGGAGTTCTTCGGACCTGAGTAAGCGGGTCCCAATCTTATCGGGACGAATGCGTCGAAGGATGATGTAATATAGTGACCCTTCGACGCGTCAGTCTTTGACAGAATTGCTCAGGGTGGCAACTACTGTTTCTTGAACCACGGAATGAATGCGCTTGTTGTCCTTTGGTATTCGCGATACAGTTCACCCTTAGATGTGATTGCATTCTTTTCGGTCAACGGAATTCCTGTTACACGGAGAAGCAGAAACAGCATAATCGCGGGAGCAAATATTGCGATCCATCCTCCTTGTGAAGAAAGCGCAAAGATCAGATATGCCATCCAGATCATCCATTCAAAGAAATAATTAGGGTGACGGGAATAATTCCAAAGACCAACTTGACACACTTTTCCTTTATTCGCAGGATTGTTTTTAAAAGAATTCAATTGAGTATCCGAAACCGACTGCCCAATCACTGAAACAAACCAGATCCCAATTCCAATATATTCCAACAGAGAGATTTGCTGCGATGGATTATTGGCAATAACGATGAACTGAACTGTTACCAGTACAATTGCAAACGCCTGATATTGATAGAATAGAAAATATCGAAACGGAATATTCTTCCCCCACTCTTTTTCAAGCATATCGTAGCGTGCATCGTGATGATGACCAAGCACGCGTGTAAAAAGTAAATATGATCCAAGTCGAATTCCCCAGATCGCAGCCATCGTTCCAATGATAATCCTTCTTGTTATGTCACCATCACCAAGGTAAGCGTAGAACAAAATGATGAATGCAAGACCGAATCCCCACCCCGCGTCAACAATCATTGGTTTATTTGATGCACGATAGATGAGCCAGAGAATACACATCATGGAAAAAACAAATGCGTATCCGTAGAGCGATGTTTGTAAAATCTGTTGTACCATTTTTATTCTTTCCTATTTTGAACGAAGCAATATTTTTTCCAGACCTTCGCCCGGTTTCAATGCGAAGAGTTGTATGAGGACATATCCTGTTACTGCAATACTACCGAGAGTGATGAACAAAATCGTCCATAACCCTTTTATTGCAATATTTGACTCTTTGTAATATACCCAGACTAACAACACGAAGATGTTTGCATAAAAGTCCCACAGTGTTGCCTGCATCCACGGAATTGTCTTCAGATAATTCCATTCTGCAAATAGATTACTTTGAAAACTTGTGTCAATTACAATATATATTACCCAAACAAAAACGGCTGCAAATAGAAGAATCAGAAAGTTTTTCATGGTTTTTCCTTTAATAATATCATGAAAACGCTAATGCTATACAGAAAGTTCAACTATTTAGGACGAAAAATCTCTGATATTTGATCAGGGATTTTCAATTTTTAGTTATTGGAAGCTCGTGTGAACTTGATGATCTTCATCTTCTCCAACAGTTTCATTAACGGATAGGTTGGGTCGAACTCGAACCATCTCTTTGCAAAATTTGCGCTATTGGGAAAACGATGGTGATTATTCTGAAATAGTTCACCGAAGGTAAGGAAGTCCAGCGGAAGTGTATTTCGAGATTGGTCTCCGGTATCCTTATAATTCACATATCCGAGTTTATGTCCGAACCAATTCACAATTCCGCCATGGATCGGTCCCATCACAAAATGGATCGGAAGCAAAAGAAACATCCACCATTCTGTTGCAAAAAAAATATAAAAGAGAACATATACAAATCCCCAGATAATTCTTGGCGTCCACCAACTTGAAAGCTTATCGAGCCAATTCCATTCCGGCACATCTTTCTCAAAATTATTCGATGAATCAACTTTTCTAAGAAGAATATCAAGATAAATATCCTTCGTTTTCATCATCATTTGGAACATACTTTTGAAATAATGCGGTGAATGCGGATCTTTTTCTGTATCACTGTACGCGTGATGCATTCGGTGCATAATTGCATACGCACGCGGGTTCAGAAATGATGAACCTTGCGTAACAAATGTGAACAGATAGAAGAATCGTTCCCAGAATTTATTCATTATGAACATTTTGTGTGCGGAATACCGGTGCAGGAAAAATGTTTGGCTGAATAAGGACAGAAACCAATGTCCAAAGAAGAACAATGCGATAGGCATATATTTTTTGGTTTTAATGATACAACCAGTGGGTTCTTGAAATATACCCTCTATTTTATTATTCTGCAAGAACTGCGTTCTTGTTAAAGATATTTTTATAGAAATAACGAAGATATTTCTCCTTTGGATTTGTATATTATCTCAACAATCATTCTGGAGAAGTCATGAAATTATTCCTTTTTTCATTCATCATAATTATGATTACGACGCTCACTATAAACGGACAGAAAAAAACCTCCCGTGCAGACGTCCATTCATTTGGAAATTCTGATGAGATTACAATCAAACATCTCGTTTTGGATTTATCGGTCAATTTTGAGACAAAAATTCTTTCCGGAAGTGCCGTTCTAACTCTCGGTCATAAAAAGAAAACAAATAAACTTATCCTCGACACGCGCGATCTTACGATTGAGAAAGCAACATTGGATGAGAAGGAAACTCCAACAACATTCACGCTTGGAGAAGAAGTGAAGTATCTTGGTAGACCTCTCACCATTGCAATTACACCAAAGACAAAATCTGTAAAGATTTATTACAGCACATCTCCGAATGCCGGTGCATTACAATGGCTGGAGCCATCACAAACGTCAGGAAAAGAGAAACCGTTCTTGTTCACACAGTCACAGGCAATCCTTGCTCGCACCTGGGTTCCCTGTATGGATGGCCCCGGAGGACGAATGACCTATTCTGCGACAATTCGCACCCGACCTGATCTTGTTGCAGTAATGAGTGCCGCCGGAAATTCAGGAACAAAAAAATCTGATGGAGTTTATTCTTTTGAGATGAAGCAGCCGATTCCATCGTATTTGCTGGCACTTGCCGTCGGAGATCTTCAATTTCGTCCATTGGGAAATCGCAGTGGTGTTTATGCAGAACCAAGCATGATAGAAAAATCAGCGAATGAATTTGTTGATATTGAAAAAATGATCTCTGCCGCTGAAGAGTTGTATGGACCATACCGCTGGGAACGATATGATCTTCTTGTTTTGCCTCCTAGTTTTCCATTTGGCGGTATGGAAAATCCACGATTGACATTTGCTACGCCAACAATTCTTGCAGGTGACCGGTCACTGGTTGCGTTGGTCGCTCACGAACTTGCTCATTCATGGTCCGGAAATCTTGTAACGAATGCAACCTGGAATGACTTTTGGATGAACGAAGGTTTCACTGTCTATTTTGAACATCGCATTATGGAAAAAGTGTACGGGAAAGCATATTCCGAAATGCTTGCGACATTGACACTGAAAGACCTCAAGAGCACAATCGCTGATATGGGAGCAGAAAATCCTGATACACATTTGAAACTAAACCTTCTCGACCGTGATCCTGATGACGCTGTTACTGACATTGCGTATAACAAAGGTTATTTCTTTTTACGGTTAATGGAAGAAACTTTCGGCCGCGAGCGATGGGATAGTTTTTTGAAAACATATTTCAATGAGAATGCATTTTCCACAATGACGACAGAACAATTCCTTGAAAAACTGGATACCCATTTCCAGATCAAACACAGCAGATCGTTTACGGAGAAGTTAAAAATTTCAACGTGGGTGTATGGTCCCGGGCTCCCTGATAATTGTCCAAATCCACAATCTGATGAATTTGATAAAGTTTCCAAACAAGTGAATTCATTTTTAGGCGGAACACAAGCATCAAAACTGGATACACAAGGATGGACAACACATCACTGGCTGTATTTCCTCCGCAATCTTCCCGACTCAGTACGACTGGAAAAAGTGATCGAACTGGATTATGCATTCAATTTTACTCGTTCCGGTAATTCCGAGATCTTATGCGAATGGTTCCAGCGATGCATCAAAGTAAATTATGAAACCGCATTCGGTCCAATGCGCAACTATTTAATGAATGTCGGACGAAGAAAACTGATCAAACCATTATATATCGAACTTGCAAAGACTCCATCAGGTAAAGCCTGGGCAAAAGAAGTATACGCGAAAGCACGTCCGGGATATCATTCTGTAAGTTACAATACGATTGATGGTATTTTGAAATAAAAGATCAGCCACTAAATCACAAAGACACAAAGGAATAATATATAAAATAAAATATAGGAAGTGTGTCAATGTCCCGATGCAACCCTGAGCGAAGTCGAAGGCTCATCGGGACGTGGCAATCTGCTTGCGCAAACTGAGGATGTATTAATATTTATGATGAATATTTTTTTATTATTCTTAATTCTTTTTCTTTGTTCCTGCGATACTCAACCTAAAACATTATCTAACATTACTACCCCCAATTCTCTTCAATCTAAAAACAAATGGATCGAACGTTCATATTTGATCGGAAAACAATTCTATAAAGTATACACCCCGGGTTGGGAAGGTGCGAATGGTGCAATCGGTGATGCCTATCTTTTCCGAGCAACAAATGACTCTTCCCTTCTACAACGATATCTCTATCAATATGATCTTACGCAAATGAACAATGGAACGTGGGTTGACGACCGCGCGTGGATCTGTCTTGCAGAATTGTATTGGTGGGAATTCTCCGGACGAAAACAAACACAATGGATCGAAGATGCAAAGGTTCGATATCTTGATGCTCGTAAAGAAGGAAGACTTTCGTCACACGAGGGATTTTGGAGCTGGTATAATTATCCGCCAAACAAAAATACGAACGAACAGATCATTACCAACAGCAATATGAATCAGCTTGTTTCGGTTGCGTGTAAATTATTTGAAGCAACCGGCGACAGAAGATTTTTGGAAGATGCATTAACAGTGTGGAATGGCAACGGAAAAATCCCGGGAATTGAAAAGACCTTCTATCGCGGAAATGGAATCTGGCAAGGCAAAGGTGGTCTTGCAGCATTCGGGAAACAACTTCCGTGGGAATCAGCAAGTTATTTGTCAGTATTAGCGTCACTATTTCACGCAACAAACGATATAAAGTATAAAACAATCGCTGTTGCTTCAGCAAAACACATTCTCAATACAAAAACAAAGTGGATTGATTCAGTCGATTGTTACCAAATTCATATGGATGGTAATGGAGCGTTTGTTCATTTTCTGTTAGATGCGTATGAAATTGCACCAAAGGAACTGTCCGAAATCCCCGCCATAGTAGAAAAAATGCTCGATCACGTTTGGACAAACAATCACGGAAAAGCGATGATCACATTGCATCGGGAACTTGATAACTCAATTCGAAATGGATGGAATCCAAACGGGGGCGAAGATGGTTATGGTGTTGATGAGATTGGAACTGTTCACGCACAATCACAAGCGCTGAGAGCGTTTGGAGTATTTGCGTATTACAAAAACAAAGCAAAACCAGAAAGACACTAATACGCAAAGAATGCAGTTGCAACCGATTCAGCAACCAAATGATTGAAATACACAACCGGTAAATACGCAATCAATCCGATAAAAATGCAATACCGAATCGTTTCTTTTGACACAATTCCCTCTTGCCGCACCCTTCGATAAAGATAAATCGAAAACGGAATGTTAAACAAAACCGCAGTTATTGTTCCCGGATTAAATATCCCCAACACAAACAACCCGCTGACGTGTGGCATCAACGCATTCCAAAAGATGATCGATTGTAAAGTTAAAAGGATTGATATTTTTTTTGTCGTTCGTTCGCCGCGTAAACAAATGAATGTTACCAAGAATGGGATAATTGTTACAAGTAAAAGTGAAACATATAACTGTGTTGTTGAAAAGTGAAGATGTTCAAAGAATGGAATTGTCGTGCGAAGCATTGGAAAATGCGACGACATCCATTGCGGCATTGTCAGCGCTTCTTCCAGGTTATGGATTGAAAGAATGAGTGGGATAGACCAAAAGAATTTTAACAAGCTTCTTTTAATAGTATCATCATTCATTATTTTGCAAAGATCATCTTCTTTGTATCGATAAAATTACCGGATTGTAATTGATAGAAATACATTCCACCCGATAAATTTTTCGCATCAAATTGAACGCTATAATTTCCGGCATCTTGTTTTCGGTTCACCAATAACGCAATTTCTCTTCCAAGAATATCATACACTTTTAACATTGTATAATTTTTTTCTACCAACTGATAGCTTATTGTTGTTGTTGGATTGAATGGATTAGGATATGCCGACAAAGAGAAAGAAATATTTCCTGTCCCACTGTGCGTAACTATTTTGTTAGGAGTATTTTCAAATGCTTTTATAGAATATAACACTTCACCATCAATTCCAAACAATGCTAAGTTCTCCCAGGCAGATCCCCATTTTGGAGAAGTGACTGCAGCCGGTTCCCAATAAAATATTCCTCTGCCTCGGTTGTTCGGAACGCTCTTTACGCTTTGCAGTACTTCACTTAAAAATGCAAATTGTCCATCAACGGTTGCTGGATAATCGGGTTGAAGTTGCGATGAAGTCCACACAATATTTTTATCGCTATCAAAATTCTGTAACGTAAACGGATATGCTATTTCTGCAATAATAATTTCTTTTTTATAACGTGCTTCAAGCTGCGAAATATTTGATTTAAAATTTTCCAACGAACCGTGCCACCACGGATAATACGACAAACCAATAATATCATATTCTACAGTATAGGTATTCAGATTATCGAAGAACCATTTTGAACCGCTATAATCTCCACCTCTATCAATGTGAACCATTTTTAGAACGGAATCTGTTGGAGCCAACACTTCCTTCATTCCTGCATCGGCAGATATTAAAAGATCGGTAAATTGAGACCACTGAAAAGATTGATTTGTATTTCCACACACGTAACCATCAGGCCAGAGCATACCACAAATAATTTCATTGCCAAATTGAACCATCTGCGGAAGTGTGTTTTGTTTTTTTAATGCAGAAAATACATCGCGCACATAGTTGTGGATACTGTCTTTTAAAACTACAAATGGAACTCCATTCCATGCTTTGGGTTTGGTTTGCGTTCCGGGGTCAGCCCACCAATCGGAGAAATGAAAATCTAACAAAAATTTTAACCCGGCTTTTTTAATTCTACGTGCCATAATTAACGTGCTATCAAGTCCGTTAATTCCATTATCCGGAGTGTGCCAAATGCGCAAGCGAATGTAGTTGAATCCATGTTCTTTCAATAAAAAGAAGGGGTCTTTAATACTTCCTCGTTCACGAAAAACACCGCCGCCGGCTTCAATTTCCTGGAGCCATGAAATATCTGCACCTTTGATAAATTCTTTTGTTTGTGCGAACGAAGAAGAAAGTAGCAATGCAGCAATAAAAAATGGTAGGCATATTTTTTTTACATGCTGCATATTTTTCTTAATCTGTTTTTATCGGAGCAGCATCATTTTTTTCATATCAACAAAATTGCCGCTGTGTAATTGATAAAAATATAGTCCGCTGGATAAATTTGTTGCATCAAATTGAACTATGTGGTTTCCGGAAGTTTGCATTTCATTTACCACTACAGCAATATCTCTTCCAAGCACATCGCAAACTTTTAATATTACAAAGCTGTTCGTTGAAAGTTGATAACTGATGGCTGTTGTTGGGTTAAATGGGTTCGGGAAATTCTGCAATAACACAAATGATTTTGGTTGAACCTGTGTTTCTTCAACCGAGCTAACACCAGTTGTTTTTACCGTAATGGTCGTATCATTCATCGCAATATTATTGATACTCTTTAGATTCTTTAACTGAATGGAATATATTGTTCCTGCTGTAAGCGAAGGAACTGAAAGAGAGATCTTTGATACATCAAAATTTACACCCCATTGAATAGCCGAAGGATTCCCGACGGAATGATCGAAAATAAAATTTGATTTTGTTACTGTTGACACGGAATCAAGATAACGGGAAAAATCAACAATGATCGTTGTAGAATTCAAATCCGTTGCCGAGACTACTGACGGTGCCATTGAAGTCTGCCATATTTCAGCTGCAAATTCCGGATGATCGATGAACGGATTCCTGTTTTTCTGAATTGTAAAGATGGCATTGTTTCTGTTGATCTCTTTTTCACTAACGGTGTCAAGCGTATGCCATGAGAACAAAAGATTTGCATACCATGGAAGCAGTTCTGATTTGTTCGTTCCATCACTTGTTGCCCATCCGGCATCCTCTGTGAAATATCGTACGGACATATACATATGACCACGTGCAAAATCCCCTTTGTAAGCGTTGATCGGTTCAAAAACAATTCCGCTGTATCCTGGAAAAGTATTTGGTCCTAACTTGCTTCCATTTTGTGAAGTCCAGGTCGGCGAAGAAACATTACCGTAGTTATAGTTACTTCTTTTTCCGTTCACATAACCATCGGTTGGGAAAAGATGAAAGAGATCAGAATAGCTCGGTGTTAAATCATTGAACCAGCTTTTAGGCCATGAGTGTTCCCTATTATAACAACTATTTTCTCCGCTGTAGTTGCCACACTGATTGCTAATGAATGTATACTCGTACGGCGGAGTCCCGCCTGGAATATCGGAATACATATCCCATACCTTGCCGTTTGTTTTTTTATCGGTCGTTTGGAAATGTGTCCACAAAGCATCATAGGTAACTGACGTGTGACCTTTGATGATAGAATGCAGTGCTGAGCGAAGAGCATTGCCATATAATTTATATGCACCGTCATAATAATCTGTGACAGTCGGTTGAGCTGTTCCATTCGATTGAGCAAACAGAGATGTGCTGAATGAAAAAACGATGGATATTATTTTTTTGCGGAGTAAAACTAACTTCATTAGATGTACCATGTTCTGATGGTGAAATTTTATTTTAATAAAATACATGAAACAACCATAAGTTCATAACAAAGAGTCATTATAATTCTATCATAGAATGGATCTTTAATTATGATGCCTGTCATTTATTTTATTTCCACTGGTTGAAATGTAAGTTCACTCTCATTCCCCATTCTATCAACGGATGAGACTGCAACACCGTTTAGTTTTTCAATTGACTCAGTTACTTTTACTTCACCGTTTCTGCTTCGGGATTCTTTCCGATTTGTTCGTGTCATTGGCAATACCAATGTACTATCATCACGATTACGAATAACATTGTTCCACGTATTCTCATATTGAAAATAAATAACTGTTCTAAAAACATCATTCTTATTATTATGAGACCATAAGATTGTTATGGTGTCATTAATGATTGTTGAATTAACAGTAGGTGCAGATGGCGCACTATGATCAAGCCATGGCGATGCGGGAACAAGTGCCTGCTTTTGATACGGTCCATTTTTTAAAACCGGATTTAACGCGCTGCTGTCTCTCATAAATGATTTCATGCTGAAATGCACTTGTCCCGGTCCATCCGGAACAATTCCTCGTGTGATCATGATCTGATTGAATATTTCATCAGCTGTTTTTTCTTCCCGCGGTCGATTGATGATCATTCCGGGCCAGAGATTTCTCTTCTGCGTATTTTCTTTTGCCCACCATCCAAGCAGCACCGGGAAACTTTGAGGGATCTGATTGATCGGCCAATATAATTGCGGTGTGTAATAATCAACCCAGCCCTTGTTCAACCAAAGACGTGCGTCGGCATAGAGCATATTGAATTGATCGTATCCGGCGATCGATGGCGGATTTTTTGGGCGCCAGATTCCAAACGGACTGAGTCCGAACTTTACATGTTTTTTTTCTCTCTTAATTCCTTTATACACTCGTTCAACAAATGCGTTTACGTGCGATCGACGCCAATCTTCGCGAGACAGTGTTCCGCCCCCTTTTGTATATTCTTCCCAACTGTCATCATCTGGAAACTGGCCGTCATTATATGGATAGAAATAATCATCAAAATGGATCCCATCAACATCATATCGTTTAACAACATCCATGACAACATCATATGATAGATCCTGCGTCCCTTTCTTGGATGGATCGAGCCAATACATTCCATCATTTATTTTTTTTGCAAGGTCAGGGCGTTTCCTCACTACAGAAGAATCGGTAACATCATTCCCGCGCGTTAAATGCGCTCGGTACGGATTGAACCATGCGTGCAATTCCAAACCACGTTTATGTGATTCTTCGATCCAGAATTCTAGCGGATCATACAATGGATCGGGTGCTCTTCCTTGAACTCCTGTCAAATAATACGACCACGGTTCAAGAGTGCTTGCATAGAGCGCATCACAATGAGGACGAACCTGAAGAACGACTGCATTCATATTCAACGCAACAACGGTGTCGAGAATCGCAAGTGCTTCTCGTTGTTGATCTTCAGTAGAAAGTCCCGGTTTGCTTGGCCAATCAATATTACCAACAGTTGCAACCCATACTGCACGAAATTCACGTTCGGGTTTTTGGATATTCCGCATTTTTTCTTGCTCTAAACTATATTTTGAGCCGCTGCACCCAAACAGCAAAAATAAAATTACTGCGTTATAAAAATATATTTTCATAGAAGTCTACCATTTAAAAAATTATGGATATGGATTTTGCACGAATGAAAAGGGACGCATTCGCGTCCCTTTTCATATTTCCATATTTAATGATGTTCAAGGATCAAACCTTCTTAAACTCAGTTACAAGTTCCTGTAATACTTTTTTTGCATCGCCGAACAACATTTTTGTATTCGGTTCGTAGAACAATGGATTTTCAATTCCTGCAAATCCGGTTGCCATTGAACGTTTCATCACGATAACGGTTTTCGCTTTATCAACATTGATGATCGGCATTCCGTAGATCGGACTTGACTTTTCCGTTCGTGCTGCCGGATTAACAACATCATTCGCGCCGATAACGATACACACATCTACAGTATCCATTGTCGGATTGATCGCTTCCATTTCCAGCAATTGATCATACGATACATTTGCTTCAGCAAGAAGCACATTCATATGTCCCGGCATGCGACCTGCAACCGGATGAATTGCAAACTCAACTTTGATTCCGCGTTTTTCTAATTCATCACTCAATTCGCGAACAGTGTGCTGCGCTTGAGCAACTGCCATTCCATATCCGGGAACAATGACAACGCGCTCAGCCTGTTCCAACACAAATTTAGTGTCTTCAATTCCGAAACGAGTGATCGGACGATCTTCAGCAAGTGTACTATGATCTACTTGCGGTGTGCCAACTGCACCAAAAAGAACGTTTGCAAATGAACGATTCATTGCCTTGCTCATAATGATAGAAAGAATGAATCCCGAAGAGCCATCAAGCGATCCGGCAATGATCAACACTTTATTGTCAATGGCAAATCCTGTTGCCGCAATAGCGAGACCTGCATATGAATTCATCAATGAAATAACTACCGGCATATCTGCACCACCGATTGGCAATACGATAAAAATTCCGATAACAAAAGAAAGAGCGATCATTGAATAAAAAACAACCGGTTCATAAGGAAAGAAAACAAGATAGACAAACATTCCAACGGTAACCAAAAAGAGAGAAATGTTTACAATATTTTGCCCCTTATACGTTATTGGAGCACCTTTGATCATTTCATTTAATTTACCGAATGCCATTAAACTTCCGGTTACGGTTAACGCTCCAAAAAGAACTTCAAATCCGAGCGCGCCCATTAATCCGTTGGATAATTCGCCAAGATGACCTTTTTCAATATATTCATTGATACCAACAAGGACCGCCGCAAGCGCTCCGAATGCGTGTGAAAGTGCAATTCGTTGCGGCATTGCCGTCATCGGCATAAAGATGGCCATTGCAGAACCGATTGCAGAACCGATAACAATTCCGGCAATGATCCATTCCCATGTTATAATTTTTCCGCTGACCAATGTTCCTACAACAGCCAGAAGCATTCCAATCTCTGCGTAATGCATACCGCGGCGCGCTGATTCCGGATGACTGAGACCTTTAAGCCCCAAAATGAAGAGTATCGAAGAAATGACATACACAAATTCCATATAATAATTCATGATTTCTTCTCCTTCTTCTTAAACATCTTCAACATACGCTCAGTGATCATAAATCCGCCGACAACATTGATCGTTGCAGCAGTGACCGCAATAAATCCAAGTATATGACTGATATCGGAATTTACTCCGCCGCCTGCAACACCTGCTGCAACCAGTGAACCGACCAGCGATATACCGGAGATCGCATTTGTTGCAGACATCAACGGCGTGTGCAATGTCGGCGTGACCTTCTTAATGATCTCAAACCCGACAAACCCTGCGAGTATGAGAATGTAGACTAATTCTATTTGCATGATTTCTCCTGTTTAATTTCGATGCGATGTGGTTCCATAGAGCCCATCGTACGATGTAGTAAAAAAAAATTATTTTTTTTCAATTTTCTTAGCGGCAAATGTCGGATGCACAATCGCACCGCCATGGGTGATCAAACATCCTTTGATAATATCATCATCCAGTTTCAGATCGAATTTCTTTTTCTCTTTATCCCAAAACTCATCGAGCAGGTTAAAGAGATTGTTTGAATACATCAAACTTGCATTCTGCGCAACTCGTGCGGGCATATTTGCCAGTCCGATGATCTTCACCCCTTTTTTCTTTACGATCTTATCGAGTTCTGCTCCTTCAACATTCCCTCCGGTTTCGATTGCAAGATCAACAACAACTGAACCTGGTTTCATCGCATCGATCATCTCTTTCGTTACAATGATCGGCGCTTTACGTCCGAACACCTGAGCCGTTGTAATAACAACATCGGCCGCAGCACAGTATTGTTTCATCACATCGCGTTGTTTCTTCAATTGTTCTTCGGTCAATGCTTTTGCATATCCTTGTGCGGTCTGCCCTGTTTCGCCAAGATCAACTTCTACAAATTTTGCACCGAGAGAAAGTACATCGCTCTTTGCAATAGGACGTGTATCAAATGCATCTACTTTTGCACCGAGTCGTTTTGCGGTTGCAATTGCCTGCAATCCTGCAACACCGGCTCCGATGATAAATACTTTCGATGGTTGAATTGTTCCCGCAGGGGTCATCATCATTGGAAAGATTTTTGCGATATTATTTGCTGCAACTAATACCGCTGCATATCCTGCAAGACTTGCCTGCGAGCTGAGTGCATCCATCTTTTGCGCCCGTGTTGAACGCGGTATCATTTCCATCGAGATCGCAGAAACTTTATTTTTTGCAAACGCGGCAAGTAGTTTTGGTTCATTGAACGGATCGATGTAAGAAATATGAATCGCACCTTTTTTCAACTGTGATAGCTCTTTTTCCTCAGGCTTGCGCAATCGAAGCACAATATCACCAGATGATAACAATTTTTTTCGGTTCTTTTCCACAATAGCACCGACTTTTGTGTATTCCTCATCCGAAATGCCGAGTGACGCACCCAGACCAGCTTCAATCGTGATCTGTGCCCCTTTTTTAACAAGTTTCTCAACAACGACAGGAAGCATTGGCACTCGAGTCTCTGCTTTCGAATCTTCTTTTGGTATGGCTATGTTCATAGCAGTGTTCTTTCTATTTATTTGTTTTGAGTAACAGGTTGTGTAATTTCATTTAATGGGATTGTATTTGGTCTCGAAACATATGGCTCACTATTCGGAACTGGAGAAAACGATCTATACATTGGAGTTGCGCTAGCATCATGTTGTGTCATTGGGGGAACACCGAGTATAAGCTCCATCGTCCGCAGCATTGAGGCTGTTGTATAGTGTGTTGAATCTAAAAATTTTCTTTTTATGAAAGGGCTGATCACCATTGCAATTGAACGATGTGCATCCACATGATCAGCTCCGCCGTGTGCACTGCTTTCAAGCACAAAAATGGCAGATGATGTCCAATATTTACTATGTGAAATGCGTTCGATAATTTTTCCAAGCGCAAGATCGTTATCGGCAAGATATGCTTGTTGGGTGCGTTCATTCACTTTTTTTCCTGCTGTATAATCACCGGGCAACCGAATGATTGAAAAATGAGGAAGCGAATCACCCTTTTCATATGAATCAAATTCTTTTGTCCACACTGCAACCCGTGAAGTATCATAAAATTTAAGATCCCAACCACGATATAACGGTGACGTGACATTCTGCAATCCTTTCGCGAGCGGTATAATCTCTCCACGTTCCGATGCTTCTTCATTTAGAAACATTCCATAGTTCCGTACCTTCAGTTGTTTCTTTTGCACCGCATCCCAAATGAATCTACTTGCTGGCGTCGCAATTCCTTCTTCTTCATAGTCAAACAATCCGCCTCTTCTGCCATAGAGTGTCGGCCAAGTTTTTTCAACATAATCTGTCGCATACGCCGCTGTGCTCCACTGCAGGCCATCCGCGCTCACTTCTCCATTAGTATAAAAATTATCGAACAATGTAAACTCTTCAGCTAATGCATGATGATTTGGAGTTATAGAACTACCATACTTCACCAATGATGTATCCCCATTCCCTTGCTGAAGATCTCCGAACAGTTCATCATACGAACGCATTTCCTTTACAATATAGAAAATATGTTTGATCGGAGATTTTTTGCCGCTATCATTTGGTATTGGATTTTCAGTGTCCCAATCAGAATAATTTGCCTTTCTGCTGACGGGGTTGTTGTAAAGAACCTGTCCAGTATATTTTTTGAGCATTGAATCTGAAGGGAAAGGAATAAATGAAATTGTTCCCGGGAAAAGATCTGCGGGATTTTCTCTTTTTTGGTTTGGAAAGGATGATCTACCTTTACCGTTCGCAACAATCAAAACACTATCAACGCACAACAAGGCTGTTGGATACCAGCCCGTCGGAATAAATCCCCTAACAACACTTGGTTTGCCTTGAGACAATGAAACCACAGCAATTGCATTGTTGTCTGCATTGGCAACAAAAAGTGTTTTGCTATCATTGCTTATTGCAAGAGCATTCGGCGTACTGCCCGGTAATGAATTTTGAATAACTCCAACATCTATAACTTCAGAGATTTTTAATGTAGAAAGTTCAATAACCGAAACTGAGTTTTCGGATGAATTGGTAACAAACAATCGCGAATTTGTGGAATCCATGATCATCGCCGACGGGTGTTCGCCAACCATAATTTTTTCAATAACATTTAGATTTTTTGCATCAACGATTGCAACAGATGAAGAACCCCATAATGACACATAGATACGCTGACGTTTCTCATCTAATAGACATGTATATAACGCACCATCAAGTTCTATTTTTTTTTCAATGGTGTTTTCAAATGCATTCAGCTTAAATAAGAATGGTTGCATTCGAGCGACCGCATAAATGTATTTGCCTACGCTGTCTATCGATATACCTGTCGGTGAAATAAGTTCCTCTGGGAATGGTTTGCCGAGTGCAAGCGAAGCAATAAACCAAGCTGAATCTTTTGCAAATCCGTAACGATAGACTTTATTATCGTTTCCCGCTGTAACAAAAAAATAATCCCCATACGGTCCCCATACCGCACCCATCCATGATTTTCGGATCAGTAATGATTGAACAACGCTTTTACGATCAATATTTACCAGGGATAGAGTATGTTCATTATGCCCGCTGTTAACAACAACAACATTTTTTTTGTCCGGAGATAATGCCATTCCAAGTGGTAAATCACCAACATCATTTGAAGTTCCGGCAGGGGTCAGTAAATGACCATTCGGAAGCCATGTTCCATTATTTACTTGGTTTATTACAGATTTTTCAATGGAACCGGAAGAACATCCACAGAAGTAAACAAGCATCCAGCAAAAAAGAAGTTTATTCATTCAACAAGATTATGATTATCGTAAAGTGTGCCTTAATATAGTAATCTTCTGTACTGTGAGCAAGATGAAGATTGCAACTTCATCTTTATGGACATTTGAAAATCAGCCGAGTTTTTGGTAAGTTGTATTCAGTCAACAATTTTTTGGAACTTGCTTCACCGTTATTGTTGTTAATACATTGGCGGTGAAGCAGGAAAAACTCTCGAATGTTCCCTATTTTTTCCGCCATTATACAGCAAGATCCTCGTCATAAGGACTTTGAACAACAGACACTTCCGCACATGGAAATTCTGTATAACTATGCCTTGCGGATGACCGGAAATACCGAAGACGCAAAAGATCTTCTTCAGGAAACTTTTCTTAAAGCATATCGGTTTTGGGAAAAGTTTGAACAAGGAACGAACTTACGTGCATGGCTGTTTAGAATAATGAAGAATACATACATCAACCTATACCGGAAGGAAGCTAAAGAGCCGGATAAAGTTGATTATAACGAAATTGAAAAATATTACGACATTATCCGGGACCAAAACAGTATCGATAATGATCTGCAAACAAAGATATTTGGTCAGTTGCTCGATGATGATGTATCAACAGCACTCGAGTCACTTCCGGAAGAGTTTAGAACTGTCGTCATCTTATGTGATATCGAAGGGTTATCGTACGAAGAAATTGCAGAATTTTCTCAAATACCGGTCGGCACAGTGCGATCAAGGCTTCATCGAGGTAGAAAATTGTTGTATGCAAAGCTGTACGATTATGCAAAGGGACGTGGCTTTATAAAAAAAGATGTAAATGATTAAATTGAGACAAAGGTAATCGTGTGAATTGCAATGAATTTAATGAATGTGTCTGCGAGATCGTTGATAAACGTTTGAACGAAGAACGTACTAACGAACTACTCAGACATGCAGATGTATGCCCGCATTGCAAATATGAGTTCCAATCAATGCAGGCAACAAAGAATATTGTGCATACGAAAGTGAAACGGCAGAGTGTTCCTGCCGATGTCTATTATTCAATCATCAACGCAACACTCAACAGTGATCATTCTTCATGGTTTAAAAAACTTTTCGGTGTTAATCTTAATCCTGCAATTGCCATTGTCTTTTTAGCATTAGTTGGTGTTGGATTGTATTCAGTCTTTGTTCCCCAAAACAATGGAATGTCAGAAGAAGCCAATATCATTTCACAATCTTTAAAGAACTATCAAGCGGTCATTGGCGGTTCAATTTCACCGCAGTTTGTCAGTACTGAAGAAGCTGTTCGTTCATTCCTTGCAAAAGATGTTTCGTTCGATGTAAACGTTCCAAAAATGAAAGGATGCAGTTCGTGCGCCGGTGTTCTTAATAGTTTCAAGGGTGTGAAATTAGCCCACGTTGTCTATCAACTCGGAGACAAACGGATCATTTATATTTATCAAGCCGATCTCAATGAAGCAATGAACGGAACAAAAATTGGTCTTCCCGACGAGGTAAAAGACGAATTACAAAAAAAAGATCGGTATATCCGGGAACTTGCAGACAACAAAACTATTGTGATGTGGCGGTATAAAAATACACTTTGTTCTGCTGTCAGCGAAATGAAAAAAGATGAAATGATCGCACTGCTTATCGATAAGGAATAACGTTTATGAAATTTTTAACATTTGCAGCTATAGCAGTATTACTGATTAGTTGCGAGAAGAAACAAATTAAAGAAGAAACCTCCACAAAAACTGCTGCTCAGTATAAAGAGAATGTTTCAATTCTTCTTACGACAGAAAAAAATAATGCAGAACAATCAGCCCCAAATTTTTTCTGGCTTGATCAAAACGGAAAAAAAATCTCCTTCGCAGAATTCTCAAAAGGAAAACCAGTTCTTGTCAATTTCTGGGCAACATGGTGCGGACCATGTGTTCATGAAATTCCTGACCTTGTTGCGCTTAACGCGGAGTATACTTCTAAAGGCGCGCTGGTCATTGGTATTTCAGCGGATCGCGATGATGATGCTTTAAATCTTGTCTCGGGGTTTACCAAAGAGAAAAATGTTACCTATCCAATTGTGATCGATAATGGTGATCTTGAAGAAGCGTTCGGTGGTCTGCGAGGATATCCTACAACATTCTATATTGATAAAAATGGTAAGATCGTTAAGAAGATGATCGGCGCGCAATCAAAAGCAACATTTGCAAAAGAGTTTGACGCTATTCTTTAGAACGTTTTTCGAAAAATAAAAATTTTCCTATCCAATAACAGCGATATATATCGCTGTTATTGCTTTAAAACAGTCCAAGTTTAAAATAAAAATGCCAAGCTTGCTGTATCACACTCTTCAATGGAGGCTGTTGCTTCCTTCCGGACCTGGCAGGATTGTCCACCGTAAAGTTGTACAGAGCTTGGCAAAAACTTTATATCGTACAATGTAGATGTGGAGCTGATCGGGATCGAACCGACGACCTGTTCGTTGCGAACGAACCGCTCTCCCAAACTGAGCTACAGCCCCAAAAGATTTCCTCTATTTCTTCGAATTTCGCAGATCCGATTTTTCATTCACACTCAAAGTGTTGAACTTCTCTACAAATCTTCTGGTGAATCGTCTGGTGCCTCAGTGGTTCAAAACTTAATTCAATATACAGAAGAATGAAGGTGAATTCAATGATTTTTTCTTCTCGTTGAATATTTAAATTAAATAAATCTGAAAAAGCAAAAGCCCCAAGCACAAATACCTGAAAGCCATCCTTCGGATATAACAGGTCATGAGC
>CAYHFN010000042.1:0-28775 GCA_964355925.1 uncultured Chitinophagaceae bacterium | reverse complement strand
GATTCGTAATCAAGCCGATCCGCTTCCCTTTGATCAGTTCAGTTCTGCTTTCGAATAATATATCCGCACCGACTTTTATTTTCTTAGCAGGCTTAGCATCCAATAATACAATACACAGTAATAGGAATAATATTTTTTTCATTGATGTCCCTTCCATTAAAGTTTTGAACGTACTAATCCCCACGCCGCTATTGTCATTCCATCCCAAATACTATTGAGCCGGATGAGTTCATCCACTTCATCCGGAGTTCTATATAATATTTCAAATTCTTCCGTCGAATCCGGAATCGCTTTCGATTGGACAAGTCCTTTTGCAATGTACACTTTGCAGATTTCATTGGTGACACCGTTATATGGATTAAACTCAGCAGCATACTGCAAATTGCTTGAACGAAATCCGGTCTCTTCTTCCAGTTCTATGTGCGCCATCTCTTCATACGATTTTCCTTCTTTCACTCCGCCGCACGGAAGTTCAATACTTTCCTTATCACAAAGATAGCGATACTGATTGACAAGAATGATCGTACCCTCATTGGTTACTGGAATGATCATACTCGCACCATTAGTGTGAACATAATTATATTCCCCTTTTATTCCGTCAGGAATTTGAAATTCATCACATTTATACGTCCACCAAGGATTCTTGATTATTATTTTTGAAGAGAGTTGTTTCCACCGTTTGAGCATTTAACCTCTATAAAAAAAATGGTCGGCTATTAACCGACCGTCAGATATTTGATCATCAATTCATAATTTGTCGTTAAACCAAATCACTTTCAGCAAAGAAAAACCCAACTTCAATCTTTCCATTTTCCACTGAATCAGAACCGTGAACAATGTTTTCACCTTTGCTGTCAGCATATAATTTTCGAACAGTTCCTTCAGCCGCATCTTTCGGGTCTGTTGCGCCGATCAATGTGCGGTAATCAGCAATCGCATTCTCTTTTTCCAATGCAACAGGAACAACAGGTCCCGATGTCATGAATTCAACAAGAGAGGGATAGAACGGACGCTCTTTATGAACGGCATAGAATGCACCCGCTTGTTCTTTTGTCAATCGAACTTGTTTGAAGCCAAGAACCTTAAATCCGGCTTTTTGAATTTGTGAAAGTACTGCGCCTTGTAATCCTTTGCGAACGCAATCCGGTTTCATGATACAGAGTGTTCTTTCTACAGCCATTTGTTTCTCCTTGCGATTTAAAAGTGTCCGACACATCTAAGATGTCTGACACTTTTGTTAGTAGAATTATTTTTTCTTCTTTTTCGTTGTTTTCTTTTTAACAGTCATTTTTTTCTTTATAACTTTTTTCTTCGCTTTGATCGTGTAGCTCGCTTTATATTTCTTTGCAAGCGCTAGTTTCATTGTCTCGCCCATCATGGCGGGAGAATCAACCACAAAAATTCCCGCTTTCTTCATTGCTTTCATTTTCTCATCAGCTGTTCCTTTACCGCCGGAAATGATCGCGCCCGCATGACCCATTCTTCTTCCCGGAGGAGCAGTGCGTCCTGCAATAAACCCGACAACTGGTTTGGAAACATATTTTTTAACATATTCCGCTGCTTCTTCTTCTGCACTTCCGCCGATTTCACCGATCATAATGATTCCGTCGGTCTTATCATCTTCGTTGAATAATTTTATCGCATCAATAAATTGTGTGCCAATGATCGGATCTCCGCCGATACCGATACAGGTCGATTGACCGATACCGCGTTCGGTCAATTGCCAAACAGATTCATACGTCAACGTTCCGCTTCGAGAAACAACTCCAACGCGTCCTGGTTTGTGGATGAACGCCGGCATAATTCCAACCTTTGCTTCACCCGGTGTGATAATGCCCGGACAATTCGGACCGATCAACCGTACACCTTTTTTGGAAATGTATTCAAATGCATTCACCATATCTTTTATTGGAATTCCTTCCGTGATACAAACAATCAAACTCACACCGCCATCTGCAGCTTCCATAATTGCATCAGCGGCAAACGCGGCAGGAACATAAATAATGGAAGTGTTTGCACCTTCTTCTTTTACCGCATCAGCAACGGTGTTGAATACTGCAACCTCGCGAATGAATTTATCTTTCTCATTCCCTTTATATCGCGAGCCCCCTTTTCCCGGAGTTACACCGGCTACTACATTTGTTCCGTATGCAAGCATTTGAGATGTATGAAAAGTTCCTTCGCCGCCGGTAATGCCTTGCACAACCAGTCGAGTTTTTTTGTTGACGAGAATACTCATAAATTTTTCACAGTTTAGATTTGAATGGAATTAATTAATATTTTCTAGAAAATCTCCGACCTTTAATATCGTCGATTCATCAAATTGTTTACCCAATAACTGAACACCAATCGGTAATCCTCGTGCATCAACTCCTGCAGGAACGCTGATTCCGGGAATTCCTGCAAGATTTGCCGACACAGTATAAATATCATTCAGGTACATTTGCAACGGATCATCCATTTTTTCTCCGAGTTTAAATGCAGTCGTAGGAGAAATTGGTGTTAGAATACAATCAACTTTTTTAAATGCATCACTAAAATCATTTTGGATCAATCGCCGCACTTGCTGCGCTTTGCGGTAATATGCATCGTAATATCCTGAAGATAACACGTATGTGCCGAGCATTATTCTGCGTTTTACTTCGTTTCCAAACCCTTCACTGCGCGATTTTGTATACATACTATTAAGATCGGAAACTTTAGAAGTACGGAATCCATATCTTGCTCCATCATATCGGGCAAGATTTGATGAAGCCTCGGCAGTTGCAAGAATGTAATATGTTGAGATTGTATATTCTGCATGCGGAAGTGATACGTTCACAATTTCCGCTCCCCCCTTTTTTAACTGGTCGATCTTTTTATCAATTGCAGACCGAATTTCTTTGTTCAATGCATCGGAAAAATATTCTTTCGGCAGACCGATCTTCATTCCTTTTACATTTCGGTCTAACGCCGATAAATAATTCGGAACAGGAATGTCGGCTGATGTTGAATCATTTTCATCTTTTCCTGCAATTACTTGCAGTACTCTTGCCGCGTCACGAACAGAATTTGAAAACGCTCCAATTTGATCGAACGATGACGCAAAAGCGACAAGCCCATATCGCGAAACTCTGCCGTAGGTTGGTTTTAGACCAACAATTCCGCATAATCCTGCCGGCTGACGAATTGAGCCGCCTGTATCTGTCCCAAGCGATGTCGTCGCCATTCCGGCAGCAACCGCAACACACGAACCGCTGCTCGATCCGCCGGGAACACGAGTTTCATCGATTGGATGTTTCGTTGCACCATAAGCAGAATTTTCACCCGATGAACCCATTGCAAATTCATCCATATTCGTCTTGCCGATCACAACCACATCTGCGCCGCGAAGTTTTTTAATTACCGTTGCATCATACACTGCTTCAAAATGTTCAAGCATCTTTGAACCGCACGTTGTAACAGTTCCCTTCATGCTGAGAACATCTTTGATCGCAATGACCATTCCTGCTAAAGAACCGGCCGTTCCTTTTTTGATCTTTTCATCTACTTCTTTTGCATGAACCAACGAATCTTTTTCGAACACCGACAGGAATGCGTTAAGATTTTTTCGTTGAGTGATGACGGAAAGATGTGAGGCTACTCGTGCTTCAACAGTTTCTTCGTGTTGGAACAGACGGTCGCGATAGGTATCGTATGATTCGTGAATATTCAAAGTGTGATAAAAACAGATCCTGCTATTTGTTGAATGAAGTATGCAAAAATATTATTTCTTCTCTTCAATCTTTTTTTCAGTATCGTCTTTGGTCAATTCACTTTGAACTTCATTCATTCCCTTTTTAAATTCATTCACGCCTTTTCCAAGTCCGCGCATGAATTCAGGAATTTTTTTTGCTCCAAATAACACTAAAATTGCAACAACGATCATAATTGTTTCAGGTGCGCCAAGTCCAAACATAACTACCTCCCTTTTACACTGTTTGCAAAACAAAACTGTTAATAATTGATTTAAATATCTTTTTGCCGTCGGATGATCCGATTACCGATTCGCAGGCACGTTCAGGATGCGGCATCATACCCATCACGTTCTTATTTTTATTCATGATCCCGGCAATATTATTGACGGAACCATTTGGATTTGCCTCACCGGATATTTTTCCATCTGCATCACTATAGCGAAATAGTATCTGCTGATTTTCTTCCAGTGATTGGATGATTTCCTGTTCTGCAAAATAATTACCATCACCGTGGGCAATTGGAATGCTGATGATGTCCCCTGCTCGATGCATTGACGTGAACCGCGAATTATTATGTTCCACTCGAACGGAAACATGTTTACAAGCAAACAACAGTGACGCATTCCGCATCAATACTCCGGGAAGCAGACCGGACTCACAGAGAACTTGAAAACCGTTGCAAATACCAATCACAACGCCGCCGTTATTTGCAAAGTTGATCACCTCTGTCATGATCGGTGAAAATCGTGCAATAGCCCCGGTTCGAAGATAATCTCCATACGAAAATCCGCCGGGAAGTATGATCACATCGGAATTTTTAAGGTCAGTATCTTTATGCCATAAAAATTCCGCTTCCTGTTGCAGAACATGTTTGGTGGCATGATACGCATCGTGATCACAATTCGATCCCGGAAATACAACCACTCCAAATTTTATTTTTGAAATGCTCATACTTTTTTCACCGTAAATGAAAAATCTTCCATCACAGTATTTGCAAGAAGTTTTCTGCACGCTTCTTCAGTAATTCGTTTTGCTTCCTCTTCCGATGAAGCTTCAACATTCATGTGAATTGATTTTCCGATGCGGACATTGCTCACCGCGCTTAAGCCGAGCGTATGAATGCCGAGCTCAACAGCTTTTCCCTGCACATCAAGAATTGAAGGACGAAGTGAAATAGTTATTGTAGAAAGATACATTGTTTAAATTTAAATGAATGAATGTTTTAGAGATCGTAACTCGGTGCTTCCTCAATTTCAGATTCTACTTTTTCTTCGTGTTTCATTAATCCAAACAAATGGCGAAGAATTCCAAAAATTATAAAGACAGAGAAGATATAAAATACTGCTTCTCCTTTAGTCAACAGAACGATAAGTGCAGCAAAAAAATAAGATGTAAAACGGATCGGGTGTCTTGTAATTTCTTTTTTGGAGAGTTTCGGCAGAGTATCATACTTAATAGTGCTCACCATTAATAATGATAATGCAACGACAACATACGGTAACATCGTTCCGGCAAATCCTTCAAATCTATTTCCGTCAACGGTAAATGTAATTACATAGAATACAATTGCAAATGCGCTTGATGGGATTGGAAGACCCCGGAAGTAATCTTTATCGAATCCGACTAACTGCACATTAAAACGAGCAAGACGGATACCACCAAGAATAACAAGAAGCGAACTGATAATGAGGCCGACTGTGCCGAATTGAAAAAGATGTAATTTGTACACGAGGAATGCTGGAGCCGCACCGAAGGAAACAACATCAGATAATGAATCGATCTCAACGCCAAACCGACTGGTTGATTTTGTTAACCGAGCCATTACGCCATCAAGAGAATCAAAAACTCCTGCCAGCAGAATAAAATATCCTGCTTCAACAAACTTTCCCTCGCTCACCTGAATGATCGAAAGGAAACCGCAGAACATATTCAGCACAGTGAATAGGGTCGGAACGACCGCACGGGTTATCATCATTTCAACACCGCCACGACTGTTTCGCCGGCAACAGTTTTTTGATTCATCGTTACTTTAATCTCAGCATTTTTTGGTACATAAATATCAACTCGCGATCCAAACTTGATCATTCCAAATCGTTTTCCAACAACAATACTGTCTCCAACTTTAATATCTGCAACAATTCTTCGCGCAACAAAGCCGGCTATTTGTTTAAAGAATATTTTACCTCTACTGTTCTCAATTCCTATGTGAGTCTGTTCGTTCTTAAGAGAAGCTTTGTCTTCAAACGCAGCAAAAAATTCACCTTTTACATATTCGTAATATCCCACAATACCGGAAATTGGATTCCTATTCACGTGAACATTTACCGGTGACATGAAGATGCAGATCAGCGTAGCATCACACTTCATATAATTGTCCTCAAAGACATCTTCGATCTTTATCACGGTTCCATCGGCCGGGGAAATAACAAGAGTATCATCTTGTGGCGTTATACGCTCAGGGTCTTGAAAAAAATTGAGTGTGAAAATAAAAAGGATGATTGCAAAAGAGATAATCGTTGTCTTTACAACAATGTTATCGATAAAGAAATAAGAACCAAGACCAAGTGCCAGACAGATACCGGTAACAGCAAAGAATACATCATAACCGTAATGAGTAATCAAGGGTAAAAGCTCCAAATCTCAAATATTTAAATAAATTGTTCTGAAAAACATAAAATTCTTGTAGTAAAATTAGCTAAATATTGAAGCAAAGTCAATCTTGCTTATTTTCGATTCTTTTGCTATTTTGTAGTAGAAAATAATGAAAACAATGATACCGTCACATAAAATAAATATCGCGCAAAAGAAAAAATTGCGCTTATCATATTTCAACTTTTAAGAATCGTCCCGAAAAACCAACGGGACTTTTTTTTTGCCGTTACTATTTGTGAGAATAAAAGATTTTCAACAACAGTTCGAAATTATTGCACCGCCTGCAGTCGCATGGGATGGTGACAATGTCGGACTTCTTGTCGGCCGTGAGAACAATGAGATCCTGAATATTGTAGTCTCACTAGACCTGACAATGGCCGTTGCGAAAGAAGCAGTAAAGAAAAAAGCAAATCTTATTATTACGCATCATCCGTTGTTGTTTCATTCGGTAAAAAATATTACCGCCGGCTCCAGAGTTGGTGAAATTGTTCTTTATCTTATTGAAAATAAAATAAATCTTTATGCTGCTCATACAAATTTAGATAGCGTGAAATGGGGAGTAAATTTTATACTTGCCAAAACATTAGGGCTAAGTGAAATAGCGATTCTTTCTCCTCGTAAAGAAAGTTTAGTATCGATCAGCGTTTTTGTCCCGAACGAATATGTGGAAAAAGTTGCAGACGCTATGCATGGTGCAGGGGCGGGTACGTTTACAAAATATGACCAGTGCAGTTTTAGATCCGATGGTGTCGGCACTTTTCGGGGAACGAACAATGCCAATCCCTTTATTGGCACAGTCGGGAAACTTGAAACCGTAAAAGAAATCCGTTTGGAGATGATGGTGGATCAATGGAAGATCAGTGCTGTTGTGTCTGCAATGTTACAAGCACATCCATATGAAGAAGTTGCTTACAACATCAATCCGTTGAAAAATACAAATACTGATTATGGACTTGGAGCGATTGGTGTTCTGGCAACACCATTGAAACAAGACTCGTTTCTTACATTAATTAAAACAAAACTTGGTGCAACAGCTGTACGATATACCGGAAAAAGCAAATTCGTTAAACGTGTTGCTGTATGCGGCGGATCTGGAACAGAGTTGATACGCGATGCGGTTTCACAACATGCTGATGCAATGGTAACGGCAGATTTGAAATATCATACGTTTCAAGACGTTGAAGAAAAAATTCTATTGGTCGATGCAGGACATTATGAGACGGAACATATTGTATTGCCGGTTCTCGCAAAAAAGATCAAGCAAATATTAAACCAAAATAGACATAGTGGAAAAGTTTATATAACAAAACATAGCACAAACCCCGTACATATATTTTAAGCAAGGAGTATCAATTGGAAGAAACGCTTCGATTATTATACCAGCTGCAAAAAGTTGATAGCAATTTAGATGATGTGGAAGAAACAAAAGGCGACCTGCCGGAAATTGTAAAAAATCTAGAAGAAAAAATTGCGGTCCTTACCGAAAAAGCTGCGGTGAAACAAAAATATATCGATGAATTTGTCTCCACACGCAACAAGGCAGATAATGACATCAAAGATTTTGAGGAAAAGCTAAAGAAATACAAAGAACAACAATACCAGGTTCGGAACAACAAAGAGTACGATGCTATTACAAAAGAAATTGACTTTGCTGAAGAATCAGTAAAGCTACTCTCAAAACAATTTGAAGATTTTGAGAATAAGATGTCAATAGCAAAGAGTGAATTGGAAGAATATACAACTAGTTTAACTGAGTTTTCGGAGAGCTTAGATGAGAACAAAAAAGAGCTCGCAGAAGTTTCAAAAGAGACCGAAGAGGAAGAACTCAAATACAATCATGAACGAGAAAAAATCGTTGCACGATTGAATAAGGATACTCTCTCCCGGTATGAGAAGATACGATTAGGCAGAGGAAAAGCAGTTTCAATAATCAGAAAAAATTCTTGCAGCGGATGTGGCAACAGAATTCCGCCGCAGCATATCATGGAAATACGGCGCGATGATAAGATCTATCTCTGCCAACATTGCGGCCGAATCGTCGTCTCCGATGAACATGCTGCAACTAAGGTATAATGAAACTGATCGCATTTACAGACGGAGCTTCGCGAGGTAATCCCGGCGAAGCTGCGATTGGGATTGTCATCAAAAGTGAAGATCATACTACAATAAAAACTCACAAAAAGTATCTGGGAACTGCTACAAATAATGTTGCGGAATATACGGCGTTACTTCTGTGTGTTGAAATGATCAAGAACTCTGAAACTTTAGAATGCACTGAACTTGTTGTCAATACAGACAGTGAACTAATGACCCGGCAGATGAATGGTGAATATAAAGTGAAGGATGCCGGATTGAAAGTTCTCTTTCAAAAAGTAAAAATTGCATTGGGCTCTGCACAGTTTAAATTTAGTATTCGCCATATTCCCCGTTCTTTGAATAAAGAAGCGGACGCATTGGCAAATGAAGCGTTAGATTCACAACAATAATCCATTATGGAAGAATTTTTCATCATTACATTTTTAGCAATGATGCTGACCGTTCGCTCGTTCGAATTGGTCAAACCGATTTTTAATTCATCATCTATTCATTCTCATCAGCGAGCTGTTGTGCAACGCCAACACGTATGTATTGGTTTGTCACAAGCTGCAATGGTTAGCCAGGCAATCGCTGTAATTCATTCACGAATTATGGAGGAAAGTCCGAACTCTTTCTTGAGACATCATTGATGTTTCGGGATAGGCACAGTGCCGGATAACGTCCGGGGCGAGTAATCGTACGGAAAGTGTCACAGAAAATATACCGTCCTGCTGCAAAGCAGGATAAGGGTGAAAAGGTGCGGTATGCAAGTAAGCGTACTTAATGTAAGAGCGCACCGCAATGATAGTAATATCACTGGTCCCAAAAGGATGGCGTTCAAAGCGTCACATGACAAACCCCACTGAGAGCAAGACCGCGTAAGTTTCGTTTTCCGTTTTACGGAAAGAGAGATGCCTGCTCAATTCTTTATTGAGACGAAACGGGTAGGTCGCAACAAGAATGCAGTAATGCATTCTGCAGATAAATGATTGCCTCCCCTGCTGTTGCAGGGCAGACAAAATTCGGCTTATCGGCAACCATACACTTGTGACAAAGCCATTGTAAACAAAGGCTTTGTTCAGCACTTGGGAATGAAAGATGCATTCTCTCACAGGATAATGAATCAGTTCATTATCGCATTGGAGAATTGCATTGACTACAAAAAAACAATACCGGTGGACGGTCGCTCCCGCTCCGCCAACTGATCTTGTTAAGCAACTTTCTGACGAGCTCACGATCTCATCTTCACTAGTATCTGTCCTCATTAATCGGGGGATTGATACGTATGATAAAGCAAAAAAATATTTCCGTCCTTCTCTCGATCAACTCCACGATCCGTTCTTAATGGACGGGATGCATATTGCTGTTGACCGCTTGCTTCGAGCACGAAACGAAAAAGAAAAAATATTAGTCTATGGTGATTATGACGTCGATGGAACAAATGGCGCTGGACTACTTTTTCTTTATTTCAAAGAAATCGGTTGTGATGTTACGTATTATATTCCAGACCGTTTAACTGAAGGGTACGGAATCTCACAATCCGGAATTGAATTTGCCAAAAAAGAAGGGGTCACACTTCTCATCTCAATCGATTGTGGTATAACAGCATTGGGACAAGTGGAATACGCAAATCAGCTTGGAATAAATGTTCTCATCTGCGATCATCACGAACCGACTGAAGAACTACCTAATGCAATTGCAATTCTCGATGCACTGAAGCCAAACTGCCGCTATCCTTTTAAGAGTCTGTGTGGCACAGGCGTTGGCTTTAAATTTATCCAGGCAATCGCCCGCACACTTGGTCACGAAGAACTGATAGAAAAATATATTGATTTCGTAGCACTTGCTACAACCGCTGATATTGTTCCTCTCGTTGATGAGAATAGAATATTCGTTCGCCTAGGACTTGACCGGATCAATTCAAATACCCGTCCTGGTATCCGTGCATTATTAGAAATTGCAGGTTTGAAGATCGGCGCAATTGCAACCGGACAGATTGTATTTGCAATGGCACCAAGAATAAATGCAGTTGGACGTTTAGGTGATGCAAAACGCGCCGTTGAGTTATTAGTCAGTGATAGTTACGATGATTCAATTGCATTTGCACAAGTTCTTGAACAAGAGAATTTGAAACGCAGAAAAATTGATGAGGGCGTTTTCATTGAAGCACAAGCATTGGTTGAAGAGTATTTCAAAAAGAATGGCGATGGTGCTATTGTTATGCATCAAGGACATTGGCATCCCGGTGTGGTTGGAATCGTTGCATCGCGAATGGTAGAAAAATATTATCGCCCGGCGGTTATGCTTACAACACTTGAAGGAGTAGCAAAAGGATCTGCCCGCAGTATTGCAGGTGTCAATATCCATCAAGCATTAAAAATGGTCGAAGATAAATTGCTGCAATTTGGCGGTCATAAGTACGCTGCCGGGTTAAGTGTTGATCTTGATAGAGTTGATGAATTTAGAACAGCATTCAATGCTGTCGTAAAAAGTATGCTGACGGAAGATCTGTTGACACCGGTAATCCATATCGATACTGAGATTGATCTTGCTGAATTGACACCAAAATATTTACGGATCTTGAAGCAATTTGCCCCGTTCGGTCCTCAGAATATGCGTCCAACTTTTATAGTAAAAGGAGTGCAAGTGATTGGTGTGTCACGGATCGTTGGAAAAGACCATTTACGATTCAAAATTAAAAAAGTTGGCGTTACTTTCGATTGTATTGGATTTGGTCTTGGTCATTTACAACCACTATTAAAAGAAAAGGTAAACAATCTTGATGTTGTCTTTTCAATTGATGAAAATGATTTTACCGGAGTTAATTTAACACAACTTAAGATAAAAGATCTCAAATGATCATTCTCGGAGTCGATCCAGGCACATTAATTGCCGGTTACGGTGTTATCGAACGAAATGGTACAACTATTACCCTGCTTGATGTTGGTGTGATAAAAAATGCTGCCGGTATTTCAATGCCGCTGCGTTTAAAAAAAATCTACTCGACTTTGTGCTCGGTTATTGATAGATTTCATCCCGATGAATTTGCAATTGAAACAGCATTCTATTCAAAGAATGCCCAATCGGCTCTTAAAATCGGACAGGCGCGCGGCGTTTCAATACTGGCAAGTGTGAATCACGAAATTCCCGTGACGGAATATTCTCCTCGTGAAGTGAAAAAGGCAGTCACCGGAAAAGGAGCAGCATCAAAAGAGCAAGTGCAGTATATGATGATGGCGATGTTGAAATTAAAGGCAACACCAAAACATTTCGATTCGACCGATGCGCTTGCAATTGCAGTGTGTCACGCATTTAAGATCTCAGCACCACGCTCAGGATTCAAAGATTGGAAATCGTATATTTCTGCACATCCTGAACGGATTGTAAAAATTAAATAATTATGATCTCTTATCTTAAAGGCATATTAGTAAAAAAATCTCCTACTGAGATCATCGTTGATGTCGGCGGAATAGGGTATTTTGTCAATATCTCCGTTTCGACATTCGAACAATTGTCTCAGATAGATTCTGAAGTTTATATTCTTACTCATCACCACATCCGTGAAGACGCACAGTTGTTGTATGGTTTTGCCACCGAAAATGAACGCGAAATGTTCAAGATGTTGATCAGTGTCTCCGGCATTGGTCCCAAAATGGCACAGACAATCCTTTCCGGAATTCGTCCCGACGAACTTGCACGAACAATTTCCATCAGTGCTATTTCTACGTTGACAGCCATACCGGGTGTCGGGAAAAAAACAGCTGAACGGCTGGTGCTTGAATTGAGAGACAAAGTTGCAAAGATGGAAGGTTCAGACAAGATCATCGATCTTCCAAATTCCGGCGCATCGATCCGTTCCGAAGCATTGACCGCCCTTGTCTCACTTGGATTCAGTCGTGAAAAAGCAGAACAATCCCTCCGTGGTGTATTAAATGATGTAAATGGTAAATCAATCTCTGTTGAAGAACTGATCAAACGGGCACTTCAATACACACAGAAATAATCTTCCTATCTTCATCTCAGACGGCATCCCAAGATTATGAAACCAATAAAATCAAAAGATGTAGATCTCTACCTAAAACACACACCAAAACTGCTTCGAGATTTAATGATTGAAGTTCGCGCAATTATTTGGAAGACTATGCCTGATGTTGAAGAGTCAATTAAATTCACTGTCCCCTTCTATTCCCGGCATGGGTTGCTTTGTTATCTCAGCCCGCTCAAGAAGAAAGATGGAATTTATATTGGATTTGCAAAAGGTTATTTAATGTCTGACGAAAGCGGAATTTTCACCGGAAAGAATCTAAAATATATTCGTCATATTGAATTTCGAAAGAGTTCAGATATTAAAAAGAAAATGTTGCGGGAATATCTTGAGGAAGCAATGATGTTGAACGAATTGAAGCGAGATACCTTTTCAATTAAGTGACCGTCATCCTCAAGATGACGGTCACTCTTAACTTCTTATAATTTTTTTAAGACAATTTGAGGAATGGTTATTTCAATTCCATTATCAATCTGAGTGTTAATTTGGACAAACAGTCTTTGTAAAACCGGGTCATGATAAAAAGTATTCGCACTCCTACGAAACTGTGCATATGTTTTCTTTTCCTCACACAACCTATTAGTATATTTTACATCAGATGGTCTTTTAACTACGTTATGAATTTCGAAAATGTAAGTTCGTTGTTTCAATTTCCCGTTAAATTCACCTTGCGATTGTGTTGAAACTATTCGAAGAGATTGCTCAGATTTGCTGTCTATGATTCGCTGCGTGAACGTAGTTAACGAAAAACTTCCTTTTTGATATTCATGCGTTTTACCATCATCCTCGTATAGAGTGTAAGAAGTTTCGTTGGAATTCGTTGCATCTGGATAAATATGAATTGTGACTGTATCAAGTTCTCGTTCATCAGAATAATTCATCACCGGAGCCATTGGAATAATGCTGCCTGCTTTTACAAAGATCGGCATTTTATCTAATGGCGCTGAAACAGTAATGCTTCTTCCACCTTTGACGGTTACATCATTCCAGAAATTGATCCAATTCCCTTTCGGCAGATATACTTCTTTCGTTCTCTGTCCTGCGGTTACAACAGGCGATACAAGAAAGGCGTCTCCCCACATATATGACGAACTCTCATTCATCAATTTTGGATCTGATTCATCGAGCCAGAATAACGGACGCGCAAGAGGTAATCCTGTTTTATAATTTTGATATGCCAAAGAATAAATATATGGTAACAACTTATATCGTAACTGAAGGTACTCACGGTTTATTTTCTCCGCATCTTTCCCAAATTGCCAGGGTTCAGTCGCTGACCCTTTTACATTTTCTCCTGCACCGTGTGCTCTCGCTATTGGACTAAACACTCCAAACTGCATCCAACGAATATATAATTCCGGTGTTGTGGGATTTCTTGCATAACCTCTAAGATCGGAATTATGATATCCAATTCCCGACATTCCCATATTAAGAAGCATCGGCAATTGAACAGAAAGCCCGCCAAAACTTCGGGCAACATCACCTGACCATGGCAGAACACCATATCGTTGTATTCCGGCAAATCCTGATCGAGTTAAATTCACGACGCGTTCATTCGGTCTTAACTGATTGAAGCCGTCAAAAATAACTTTTGCCCACAACAGATTGAAAATATTATGGATTTTTATCGTGCTTCCAAGATAATGGATCATCGTTTCGGGATGTTTTTCCGGTTCACCAAGATCGGTCCAAATACCGGCAACATTTTTCCCAAATGCTGATGGATGCATATTCCACCACCATTCTTGCGCTTTCGGATTTGTCAGATCGAGCAGTGATGAATTGCATCCGCCGCACGACCACCATTTTTCTAAAAGCTGTGTTTTTCCGGTACTGTCTTTTGCGAGAAAACCATTATCATCCGCTTCTACAAAATTACGTGACGGTTGAATAATGTACGGCTCCGTGATCATAATTGTTTTGATTCCCTCTGAAAGAAAATCATTAACCATTTTTTCATGATTCGGCCATGCTGTTTCATCCCACGTAATATCACCCATATGTTTGAACCATGCTAAATCAAGAACAATTGCATCGCATGGAAATTCTTTATCACGCATCGTTTGAACGATAGAACGAGTCTCTTGTTCATTGGCATAACGATTTTTGGACTGGGTAAAGCCGAAAATCCATCGCGGTGGAAGCGGTTGCCGACCGGTAAGCCATGTATATTTTTCCAATTGTTCAGGAATTGTTGATGCGGCAATAACGTAATATGATATTTCCCCGCCCGCAGCAGAATAAGTATATACTGTTGAGTCTGAATGACCGAAATCAAACTCACCCTTGTACGTATTATCCATATACAATGCGTATCCGTTTGTTGTCGTCACAAAAGGAACATTCAAGTTCATTGTTCCGAGCGGTTCAGAATACCCGCCAACTTGTGTATTGTAACTTACAAATTTCTGTCCGCGTTTATCGAGCGCCGTTCCTCGTTCACCGGTACCATAAAAATGATCGTTCTGATCCATTGTAAATCGCACGGTGCGAGTTTGTTGATTATACGAGATACCGCCTGGCTGCGGTTCTGAAAGTAAGATGTTTCCAAGCGAATCAATGAAAGAGATGCGAGTCGGATATTTTTGCAAACGAATTTTAACTACTGCTGTTTGGATCAATAATGCGGAATCCGTTTCATAAATTGTAAACTTCGTATCCATTTCTGGATTCTGAATTACGACAAATGAAGAATCCATTTTTGTTTGTAGCGATGGAAGAAAATCAACACGGACAATTTCGTTGGTATAGAACGTCAATCGTATTGCTGAAGAGTCTGTTTGTATTACTACGGATTTCCCCTCATTGGTATATTTTGAAAAATTACCGAGATACGTTTGAGCGGAGACAGTGACGAATCCAAAAACAATAAGAAAGATTATTCGTAGCATCATTAGTTGTTTACCTTAAAAAATAGTTGTTTCGCATCTCTGCGCCTCTGTGAGAGATAATCTGCGATAAGGATTCCCGCTAGAAAAACCAATTATATCTTTTTTGTTTTTAATCTTAACGAATTACTGATGACACTTACCGAACTAAACGCCATCGCTCCCGCTGCAAATGTCGGACTTAACATTCCAAACGCCGCAAGAGGAATACCGATAATATTATAAATGAACGCCCAGAAAAGGTTTTGTTTGATCGTTCGAATTGTACTGCGTGATAATGTTATTGCCCGAACAACTGCAGTCAGATCGTGACGCATTAATGCAACATCGGCAGTTTCCAGCGCAACATCAGTTCCGGACGCCATTGCCAGACTGACATTCGCCTGAGCAAGCGCGGGAGCATCGTTAATTCCATCTCCAACCATCGCAACAATCTCATTCTTTGATTGAAGTTGTTTGATATACTCCGCTTTATCTTTCGGCAATACATTTGCAATCACCGTCGTGATTCCAACCTCTGTTGCAATCGCTTCTGCAGTCAGTTTATTATCGCCGGTCAATAATGCAATCTTGATATTCATTTGCTGAAGTTTACGGATTGCTTCCTTTGATGATTCACGAACCGTGTCCGCAATTGCAATAATTCCTGCAAGCTTCCGTTGCACGCCAACATACACCACGGTTTTTCCTTCTTGCTGAAGCCGAGCAACCATCTCTTTTGCTGCACTGATATTAACTAACGCTTCCCGCATGATTGCTTCTTTTCCAATCACAATATTTTCCCCGTTAACTTTTCCGGTAATTCCAAAACCCGGGTTGGCGAGAAAAGATTCAACTGATTGCAAAGCGATGTTTTTCTTTTCTGCATATTCAACAATCGCTTTTGAAAGAGGATGTTCCGATTTATGTTCCACCGAAGCAGCCAGCATCATCAGTTCTTCATTCGTAAAATCATTGAATTGAATAACATCTGTTACCGATGGTTTCCCTTCCGTAATTGTTCCAGTCTTATCAAATACGACAGTTGTGATAGAACCTGCTCGTTCAAGACTTTCCGCATTTTTAATCAACACTCCTGCCGATGCACCGCGACCTGTTCCTACCATTATTGCTGTCGGAGTTGCTAGTCCCAGTGCACATGGACAAGCGATGATCAATACGGCGATTGCGTGAATCATTGCTTGCGCAAATTCCAAATTAAAAACAACCATTCCAAGTATGAATGTGATCAATGAAATTCCTATTACAGTTGGTACAAATACCGATGCGATCTTATCAGCAAGCGATTGAATCGGTGCTTTCGATCCCTGTGCTTCTTCGACCAACCGGACGATCTGAGCAAGCATCGTATCGCTTCCAACCGCTGTCGCACGAAATTCTAAACTTCCTGTTGTATTGATCGTTCCGCCGATCACTTTATCGCCGCTCTTTTTTTGCACAGGAATACTTTCCCCGATCATCATCGATTCATCAATTGAGGTTTCTCCTTTTTCAATAATTCCATCGACGGGAATTTTTTCTCCCGGACGAACGAGGATCATATCATCCTTCACAACATCGATGATCGCCAGATCAGAGTATTCATTATTTCGAAAGACACGAGCGGTCTTTGGTTGAATAGACATCAGATTTCTCATCGCATCCGATGCTCGCTTCTTGGCGTGTGCTTCCAGCACTTTCCCAAGAAGAATGAGCGTTATGATCGAAACAGCAGTATCAAAATAGACATCCATTGCATCAACAGAAGCAGGAAGCCATTCTGGAAATAACACTACGATGGAACTGTAGAGATACGCAACACCGGTGCCGACGGCAACAAGCGTATTCATATCCGCTTCAAAATGTTTTGCTAACTTCCACGCGATGGTGAAAAACCGTTTTCCCGATACCACCATAACAACGGTGGCTCCAAGGAAGAGCAATTTATTCACTGCATCCATGCTGAGCGGAGATATTTCCAAGAACCAATCGGTCATACCGATCATGCTCAGGACAATCACCGGAAATGCAAAAATAACGCTGATGATGAATTCTTTCTTTAATTTTGTATAGCCATCCGATGACTTCAAGTCATCGGATGGCTTAATATTCGCAATTACTAGTTTATACCCAGCTTCTTCCACCACTTTTGCAAATTGTTCCGGCGTCACTTTGGAAGGATCGAATTTGATCGTTGCTTTTTCTGTCGCTAAGTTGACTGTTGTATTTTCTACTCCATCAATCCGCGTCAGAACTTTTTCTACTCGCGCAACGCAGCTTGCACAGGTCATTCCTTCTACTGGAAGTGTGAGTGTTTGAATTTTTGTTTCCATAATTTTTTCTCTTTCAACAGTTATACTGGACAAGGCACCGAAATCTTTTTTCCACCCTTCGACGTGTTCAGGTAAAAATATCGGAACTTGCTCAGGGTGACTATATTTTCAGTGCCGCGTCGAAGTATGATAAGATTACTTAATTGAAACTAACAAATATCCTGCCTCTTCAACCGCTTCCCGCAGTTTATTATCCGTCACTTTTAGTTCATCCATCTCGACATTTGCTAAACCGATTTCAACACTGTTGATCGTAAGACCTGCAATTTTTGACAGCTCTTTCTTCAACGACATCACACAATGACCACATGTCATACCTTGTATTGCTAATTGAACAGTTTTCATATTTTCTCCTTAGTTATACCGACAGGATAAATATACGAGAAACTGTCTTCAACAGGTTTACATTTTAGCGATAAAGATTTATAGAATTTTTGATGCCCTTATTTCACTTTGTCGAGCGAAATGCGGTAAAGATGCTGGTGCGAAGGCGTCTGTTTCTTGAATTGACTTGGGGTAAATCCGGTGATGATTTTAAATTGGTTGGAAAGGTGCTGCACACTGCTGTAATTCAATGCATTCGCAATTTCGCTGAGTGATCGATCGTCATACTTCAATAGTTCTTTTACCCGTTCGATCTTCTGTGTAATGATATAATGTTCGATCGTAACATTCTCCACGGACGAGAACAATGTGCTGAGCGAGTGATAATCCTTCCCAACTTTTTTCGCGATATAATCAGAATACTTCAAATTCATAGGCTCTGCATTATGATTATGATGAACCAATTGAATGATAGTCATTTTGATCGCTTCGATCGTCTTCCCATTTTTATCTTCTATCAGTTTAAAACCGTTCTTCAGTAACATGCTTTTCACTACATCCATTTCATTCTGCTTCAATGTATTTCCAAGTTCCACTTCGCCTAGTTCAACGTTACGGACATCATAGCCTAGTAATTGCATCTCATCACGAACAACGCGAATACAGCGATCACAAACCATGTTTTTGATATAAAGCTTTTGAGATTTGAGTTTTGTATTTTGAATTTTCTTCATATAACTTCGTGATACGCAATGGTGCCGCCAACCCACGTTTTGTTCTTATTGAAATCTACTCCCATCATTGCCCCTTTACTTAATCGGACAAGATTCTTTACAAGGACCGGATTCTTATCCCATATAAACATCATTCTTACTTCCGCTTTGGCAAATCCATCCGGCGTATCGATCAGTTCCGCATATTGTACTTTTCTCTGAAGCAGATATTGTGATTTGTCATTCAATAGATCTAATTTTCCTTTAGTAACATTAATGTCAACTCCAAGCCCGGCAAATGAATAGAGAGGCTTTAAGACATAATTCTGAAGATCGGAAGGATATTCTTTCAGATCGCTTACAAAATAACACTCAGGGACATATTTACTTTTTAGGAACGGAAGCGTGTGCTTACTGATACGGAAATACCAATTCGGATGACCAACCCAATGCACATCCACTTCATCGCTGAATTTGAAATCGGAATGGATCTTCTTTCGCTCTAACTCATCAAAGATCACACGATTATAGATCCGTTCAATCCGAATCTCTTTTCCCCCTTCATTGTAGAATAATTGTTTTCCCCGTTTTTTTACTTTGGTTAGACAGATAGTCCTAATACCGAGCATTTTTTCCATCACGGCAAAATCGATTCGTGTCTTTTGCTTTTCAGGCTCAATTTCCAACAGCACAACATTCTTCGGATCAGAATTTCCTACAATCACATCACGAAGCAGTTTTTCATACGTCTCGCGAACAAAACCATTGAACGAAGCGCCGTACGTTGGCGGGATAGGAAAATGTTTACGAATCGTATCATTAAGAAATGCCTGATAACCATACAACGATGGGAAACCTTGAAGTTCAATCAATTGCGGAGTAAAATTTCCATTGACATCTTGACAAATGCCAAAATCAATTTGAAGAAACTCAGGATGGGGTGTTTCATTGGGTACAGAAAGTCCGGTAGGAATAGCTGTTGAAGAATGGTTTGTAAATTTCTCTGTTTGAAGCTGTTCAACAATCTCGTTGCACGCTTCAATCAATTGCCTCTTTACATCTTTCGTTAAAAAGATCGGCGTTTCAGCTGAACGAAAATCAGTTGGGTATTTGTACGTTGTATCAAGTTCGTGAGTAAATGCATGATATTTTGCATCTGAATGTTCAGCATTAATTTTTTTACGAATCTCAGGGATCATATTATGAATTCAAAAAAAAGATTTTATATTACTTTAAATTGTAGTTCGCTTTAGCGGGCTGCAAAAAATAATTCAAATTAGTAATGGCTTTAGCAACATCCTTCTTTTAAATAAATTTTATTCCTGTATGTATTGCCATCCATATTTTTCCATAAATTCATCCACTTCTTCCTTAAAGGTAGTTTTTCGATGATGTTCTTCTTGATTAAAAATGTACTCTCTAGTTTGGTTTAAATGACTTTCACTAACACTTACAGCCCAATAATCGTCCTGCCAGATAAATTTTCCTTCAACAAGATTGTTTTGATTTATCCAAAAAGATGATTCCCCTTTTATCAGTTGCGCAACTTTGCTGATAGATTGTTCTTTGTTTAATGAAATCAAACAATGCGCATGATCGGTGTATCCATTCACGCAATCCAGCCATATATCTTTAGTCTCTGCATTTTGTTTGATATGTTGAAAGACTTGTTTCCTGATTGTTTTGGACAAATATGCTTCCCTGTTTTTAGTAGAGAAAACTAAATGAACCCATATTCTTACCCAACTCATAATATTTATGCGGCTAAAGCCATAATTGTGTTGTTATGATTAAGCAGTCAGATAAATCTGACTGCAATTGATTATCTTATTAATTTTTACTTATTGCAGTCTGCTTTAGCAGACTGATAGAAATAAGCTTCAAACAAAAAGGGCTTTAGCCGCATTTGCGTTTAAAGCTAAACAACAATCTCATCGCACGCTTCAATCAATTGCCTCTTTACATCTTTCGTTAAAAAGATCGGCGTTTCAGCTGAACGAAAATCAGTTGGGTATTTGTACGTTGTATCAAGTTCGTGAGTAAATGCTTGATATTTTGCATCTGAATGTTCAGCATTAATTTTTTTTCGTATTTCAGAGATCATAATAGTTCACTATAAAATGTCATGCCCGCGAAAGCGGGCATCCAGTTCATCTCATTTCCAGACTCGGTTAGGAAATGAGCACTGATTCTAATTAAAAATTCTCAAAAATAAATTTACCTTTTTCCATCACCTGAATGTCATCCATCCAAATATCAAAATTGCGGCCAACGCAATCGATATGTGTGGTCGAAATCCAATTCTGTCCGGTGTGGTCAGCATACGGATGACCGAATGCGATATGGATTCCGGGAAATTTTTCATCCTGAAGAATATGACCGATAATACTTTTTAATGCAATATTTGTTCCAATAGCGAACTCACCAACACGATCGCTGTTCTCATCGGTATGAGTATAATCAAGAAATTCCTTCAGCAGTTCTTTGTTTGAACACTCAACATTTTTAATTCTGTTCTCCACTACTTCTATGAACAATGGATGCTTCTGAATATCACCCCATTTTTGACAGAGATAATCACCAACAACTCCGTCAACGACAAACATTCCGTTTGAATTATTCGGTGATGTGAATATTTCTCCTCCCGGAAGATTCCCCCACTTATCTGGAGAAATAATTCCGCTCGTTTTCAGCCATTTCAAATGCGGTGAAAGTTCAGCAGTAAAATCAGTTCCTGCAGCAGTTCTTGTCTTGATCACTTTTGTCTTTCGAGCTTTTTCAACAAGCTTTTGACTGATGCGATCCACTTCAAGAAAATCAGCCCGCATCCCTTCCATCATGATCTGCTTATTGATGTTCACCATATGGCCGTGCCGGATCTTATTTTTGTTCACCACGCTCGTCATCTGGATCCGTGAACCAAGTTCACCGGTCTGAGTTATTGCCGCAAAAATACTTACTTGGGATTTATCAAGATCATCCAGAATAATTTGTGGCATATGTATCAACGGGCGTTTGGCATACTCTTCCATCACAAATACATTATATTCAGAACCTACTTTTTCAATCTCATGAACAAGCGATGCTGATATTTCAGCGCATTCTTTGTCAGTAATAATGGTGATCCGTTCGTTTGGTTTCAATCGAAGGCAGTCAACGATTGCATTTCGAGCGCCGCTGCATAATTGCGGATCAAATGTTGTGATAGATATCTCGTGGCTCAATTACTTCTCTCTTTAAATATTAAATGATAAATCTACCGAATAATCTAAAATCATTGTCATTCCGAGTCTCACTGTTGTTTAGTGAGGCGAGGAATCTCGTTTTTCATCTTAAATTTACAAATCAGATTTCTCGCTTGCCCCTTTGGGGCTTCGCTCGAAATGGACAAGCAACATTAATTGTTTTCGACAATATTTACTCCAATCCCATTGTTGTTTCTTTGATGATCAGATCAACGACAGCATTGATGTCGTTCGTGTCATTCCACACTTTCAATTGGCGATCTGCTCCAGTTCCATTTTTCATTATCTCTTTTACATACTCAACTTCTTTCCTACTGCCAAGTTCATCAATCTCATCATCTACAAATTCAAGCAATTCGTCAACCAAATCTGTGAATGGAACTTCTTGCTGTTTGCCAAAATCGATTAGTTTTCCGCTTATTCCATATCGTGCTGCTCGCCAGCGATTTTCATTCAGCAGACGTGTCTTGTACATTCTAAAACCAAGATTCTGTTTATACAACTTATATAGTTTTGCAGTTACCGCTTGCATCAATGCAGCTAGAGCGATTGTTTCATCAACACGCATAGGAATATCGCATACACGCCACTCGATCGTATCAAAGAACGGATGTAATCGAATATCCCACCAGATACGTTTAGGATTGTCGATGCAGTTTGTTTTCATCAGCATTTTGATATAATCTTCATAATCCGAAAGCGATTCAAAAATATCAGGAATTCCTGTTCGTGGAAACCGTTCAAATATTTTTATCCGATATGAACGAAAGCCGGTATTACGTCCTTTCCAAAACGGAGAGTTCGTTGAGAGAGCAAAAATATGCGGTAAAAAATAGCGTGCGGTATTCATCACATGAATAGCAGTTTCACGGTCGGGCATTCCGACATGAACATGGAGACCAAAAATCAAATTGGCCCGCGCGACCTGCTGCATATCCTCTACGATCTCGCGATATCGTGCGTGGTCTGTAATTTTTTGAGCATCCCATCGAGCAAACGGATGAGTTCCGGATGCCGCGATGCGAAGACCCTTATTGCGGGCAAGTGAATCCAATGTCTTTCGTAGTTTGGAGACTTCACGTCGTGCATCCTGAATATTTTCGCAGATCTCTGTTCCCACTTCAACTACTGACTGATGCATTTCGGGTTTAATATTTTCCCGTAACAACATTTTCCCATCTTCAAGGATCTCCTCAATATGAGATTTTAGATCACGAGTTTCAGGATCTACAATCTGAAATTCTTCTTCAATTCCAAGAGTGAATAATTTTGAGGTCATTATATTCCTTTTCCGGAAGCAAACGATGTCACAAACTTCCCCCATCGTAAATTATTTTTTCCTGTTTGATGTGCTTGCGCTCTCCGAATTGCCATCGAAGCAACTGTTTCAACGATCCATTCAAAATTTTCCTGACCGACTGAATTGATATCAGCATCCGGTGCAGGATTACAAAAATCGATCGCATAGGGCACACCGTCCCGGATTGCGAATTCTACTGTGTTGAAATCGTAACCAAGATATTCATTCAACGCCAGAACGCCGCTCTTAACTTTATCGAGAATTTTTTTCTCGATTGGCGGACCATTTTTCACATAGCGTAAATTATGTGGATTGCGCGGTTCATATTGCATGATATGGACATCTTTGCAATCGATCGAATAACAACGAAAATATTCTGTAAAAACAATTTCTTCTTGCAGCATCATCACCAGCTGTCCTGTTTCGTTGTATGCTTTAAAGAATTCTTCTGAAGTATTTAGTTTGTGAACATTTTTCCATCCGCCGCCGTCAAACGGTTTGAAATAAGCAGGAAATCCAACATACTTAAAAATTGCTTCCCAATTCAATGGATATGCAAGATTTCGCATCGAACGCTCAGTGGTATCGGGCGGATGTTGATTGGATGGAAGAATGACTGTCTTCGGAACTGCAATATCGATCTTTGTTGCTAAACAGTTGTTAAAAAACTTTTCATCGGCGCTCCACCAAAAAGGATTATTGATAACGGCGGTTCCATTCAATGCAGCATTCTTTAGATATGCTCTATAGAATGGAATATCCTGGGAAATCCGATCGATGATCACATCATATTCCGACGATTCGCCTTGCATCACTTTATCAATTGTAACAGACTCGGCAATAATTCCATTCTCTTTTTTTGCGTTTACCCGCTCTATAAATGCTTGTGGGAATGTATTTTCTTGTCCGTAAAGGATTCCGATTTTTTTCATAATGCCTCTTTTCTTAATGACAGTTTTCTTCATTGAATATAGTAATTTATTCTAAATCGTCAAATTTGCATTGATTGAAGGGAAATCTTTCTGTATGATTACTAAAACAAAAGGGAAAACTATGAAACCTGGATATTTATTATGTATAGCACTATTGTTCCAATATACTTTTTCACAAATAACAGTTGTCGAAGACAGTTTATTCTCACAATCGCTGAATACAACAACAAAATTTTATGCCGTTCTACCGGATGGGTATTCGAAGACTCAGGAACGATATACTGCAGTTTATTTATTGCATGGATTTAGCGGGGATTATACAAATTGGGTAAAACAAACTGATCTGATAAAGTATCTAAAGGGATATGAATATATCGTTATCTGTCCCGATGCAAAGAATAGCTGGTATTCCAATTCCATTATTCTTCAAAACGCAAATTACGAAGATATGATCATTAAAGAAATTGTCCCGTTTGTGGATAGAAAATACAGAACCAAACAATCAAAATTCAGCCGGGCTATTGCGGGACTTTCAATGGGAGGTTACGGTGCCGCTAAATTTGGAGTAAAGTATCCCGAGAAGTTTTTCTTTGCGGGGTGTATCAGTCCGTCAATTCAGTTCCCATCCGGGCTGGAAGACTCGACGATAGTTGCGAGACGTTCCAAGGAAACAATTAAGAGCGTTCGCGAAATGTTTGGAGAGAAACGGAATGAAACATGGTCTGCAAATGATATTTTTGAATTAACTGAAAAAGTAAATCCAAAGACTACACCGTTTTTTTATCTCTCAGCCGGATCGCAGGATGGAATACCGGAAGTGATTGAACAAACACATATTTTGGCAGGATTACTTCGGAAAAAAGGAGTTGCGTTTGAAATGCACGAAACTGCAGGAGCGCACGATTGGAAATTTTGGGATAAAGAGATAGAGATCGTGCTGCAACGGATCTCTGAAATCAGCGGAAAGAAGCGAAAATAATCATGAACGTTTCTTCCCCCTCACGCTTAACTGATGCGATGCTTCGTTCAAACATTCGTTTGCTTGGAACGATTCTTGGCGAAGTTATTCGTGAACAAGAAGGAGATAAATTATTCAATCTTGTTGAGAAGGTACGTCAATCAACAAAAGATTTCAGGATTACTCACAATAGTATTATCGAGCAAGAACTAAAAAATATTTTTTCATCGCTGAATGTTGAAACAATGCGGAAATTGATCCGTGCATTTTCAACATATTTTCAGATCGTCAATATTGCAGAGCAGCATCACCGCATACAACGAATGCGGGAGCAAAAAATGCTCGGTGTTTCTCACTATCCAGCAGGATCGCTACGGCATACGCTTCAATATGCAAAAAGAAAAAAGGTTTCTCTTGTTGAGATGCGAATATTTTTATCCAAACTTTTCATATCTCCTGTTTTTACTGCCCATCCAACGGAAGCATTACGAAGAACGGTGTTAGAAAAACATTCACGGATCTGGAATGTGCTAGAAGAATTTGACCGTAAAGATCTTTTACCAGATGAACGATTAGACCTATTACAATCCATTAAACGCAATATCATCAGTTTGTGGCAAACGGAAGAAACACGATCGTATGATATTACACCTCTGGATGAAGTAACAAACGGTCTGTTCTATTTTACGCAGGTATTACAATATTCAATACCCTCGTTCTACCTAGAACTTGAAAGAGCACTCGAAGAAACGTATCCATTATTGGTAAAAGAGATCCCTTCATTTATTCATTTTGGTTCGTGGATCGGTGGAGACAGAGATGGCAACCCTTTTGTTACATCGGATACAACGTGGTCAGCGTTAAAAAAACAGGCCAACACCATCATCGATATCTATATCAAAATGATGGATGATCTGTATGTTGTCAGAAGCGAATCGTCCAAAATAGTATCGGTGAATCACGATTTAGTACATTCGATCGAAAAAGAAATAAGCGATAATAATGAAATTTTCCCACCGGGCATTCGAAATCCAAACGAGGTATATCGCGCTAAAATTGCACTTGCCTATCGTAAATTATTGCGGTACAAAAAAAAATTGAATGGAACACTGCCACCGAATGAAGCTACCTATGCATCATCAAAAGAATTCTTACGTGATCTTGAATTGATCCGAACGAGTTTGGCTGAGAATAAAGGAGAAGCACTTTCTAAAGGAACATTGCAGCATTTAATCCGTAATGTTGAAACATTCGGATTTCATTTGGCAACGCTGGATATCCGTCAGCATAAAAAAGTACATACGTCATCCATTCACGAAATCGCACTGCAGCAGAATATCAATTACTCTGCAATGTCCGACAACGAACGAACGGAGTGGCTGACCAATACGCTGCAGCATCCCTTTTCATTTTTATTGGATGAACAAGGATTATCTGAACAGACCAATGAGGTTCTTTCAACGTTTAGGACAATACATCGTGCATTACATGAGATCGACACCCGCTCTATCCGTTCATATGTGATCAGTATGACTGAATCACCTGCAGACGTTCTCGAAGTACTCTTCCTAATGAAATTAACAGGATTATCATCATTTGAAAAAGGATTTAGCAAACTAAACATTGTTCCATTATTTGAAACAATCAGTGATCTCCGGGCTTCTGTTTCAATTATGGAAAAATTGTATACCAATCCGGCATATTCTAAGCATCTATCACTCCGTGGAAATCACCAGGAGATCATGCTAGGATATTCGGACAGCAGTAAAGACGGCGGTATCATAACATCCAATTGGGAACTTTACAAAGCTCAGCGCGCACTTGCAAAATGTTCAGCAGACCATCATATCGACTGGATGTTTTTTCATGGACGCGGCGGAACTGTAGGACGCGGAGGTGGTCCGGAGTTCCAGGCAATTATGGCGCTAAATGGTCATTCGATCAACGGAAAAATAAAGATCACCGAACAGGGTGAAGTTATTTCATTGAAATATTCCCACAAGGAAATCGCCCAACGAACTCTTGAATTGACGACATCTGCAATGCTTCAAAAATATTTTGACAAAACAAATCAATCGAAGATCAAACTTGCAAAACATCCGCAATGGTTGACGATGATGGAAACGATCTCTGAAGAAAGCTTTGAAACATATCGTCGCGTAGTATATGATGACCCAAATCTCGTACGGTATTATTTTCAAGCAACTCCTCTTAGAGAAATCACACACATGAAGATCGGATCGCGTCCTGCACGCAGAGTCAATACCGAACGGATCGAAGATCTTCGAGCTATTCCATGGGTATTTGCATGGATGCAAAGCAGACATAATCTTCCTGGGTGGCTTGGTGTAAATGTTGGTCTTGAAATAAAATCAACAATTTCTTTGTCTGCACTACATACTATGTATGAACATTGGGGATTCTTTAAAGCAATGGTCGATAATATTCAGATGATTATCGCTAAAGCAGATTTTGATATTGCACGAAATTATGCCGGACTTGTTCATCCTGAATTGCTAAGGCAAACTACTTATTCAATTTTAAAAGAGCTTTTTGAGAAGACAAAAAAATCGATTGTTTCAGTTTCTAAACAAAAATCTCTTCTGGAAAATAATCCAATGCTGCAGCGATCGATCACGCTTCGCAATCCATACGTTGATCCGATGAGCTATATGCAGGTTGAATTGTTACGACGCTTACGCGAAGAGAAGTTAACTGAATCAATGCGAAGAGAATTAGAAGAAGTAATGTTTTCGTGCATCAATGGTATTGCTGCGGGATTGAGAAATACAGGATAATATCTAAATGGTGCGGCTCACCTTCTAAACTGTGAGATGTAGGACACCTTTAAGGTGTCCTACATCTCAACCTAATAATTTAGAAATGAGTGCCGGTAATTGTTCGCTCGCGCTTCCCTTCAATATCGTAAATCCATCAAGCAGATCGTAATTGGGATTGGGATCGATAAAATATTTTTCTTTAGTCCGACGAAACATCGGAAGCAATCCCGCAGCTGGATACACTTGAGCAGATGTTCCCACGCCGATAAATATATCGGCAATCCGTATTTGCTCCATCAAATAATCTTCTCGCATATCCACCGGTTCCCCAAACCAAACAATATCCGGACGCAGCTGACTACCACATTGAGGACAGGAATCTCCGATCTGTATTGGCTTCGTGATCAACGATTTGTAATCACAATCAAAATCATCTTGTTCCGGAAAAGCAAGAGAATGATGGAATTCACATTTTTGCATATCGATCCTTCCGTGTAAATGCCATACGTTCTCGCAGCCAGCACGTTCAAGAAGAGTGTCAATATTCTGTGTAATGTTTACAACGGTTTGAATTTTGGAGAGTTGTGCAATTGCTTCATGCGCAGGATTCGGAAAACATTCTGCCTGTTTTGTAAATCGCATCGCATAAAAATCAAGAACGAGTTTTTTGTTTCTCCCCCACCCTTCAGGAGAAGCAACATCTTCAATGCGATGATTTTCCCACAATCCGCCGCTATCGCGAAATGTAGGAATACCGCTTTCTGTAGAAAGTCCCGCGCCGCTGAAGATGACAATGTTCATACAATAAAAAAGGACAGACATTTCTGTCTGTCC
>CAYHFN010000041.1:0-29583 GCA_964355925.1 uncultured Chitinophagaceae bacterium | reverse complement strand
TTGAAAGGAAATATCTCTGGTGTGACGACTACAAGCGGTTTGTCATATAAAATTTCAGGAAGAGTAGGAGATTCACCAATTATTGGTGCTGGCTTGTATGTTGATAATGAAATTGGCGGTGCTGGTTCAACTGGTAGAGGTGAAGCAAATCTTACTAATTGTAGTTCTGTTATGATTGTTGAATATATGGGGCAGGGAAAATCTCCAGAAGAAGCTTGTCTAATGGTTTGTAAAAGAATTGTTGAGCATACCATAATGAAACGATTGCAAAAAGATGATGGAAAACCTAATTTTAATGTCACATTTTATGCTATTAATAAACGCGGAGAGTATGGAAGTGCTTCGATATGGAGTGGATCAAAGTTTATTGTTCACGATGGATCAGTCAATAGTAAATTAGAAAGTGCTTTTTTATACAAACGAAAACTTTAAATAATATTATATTTTGGTGATTTTTCCCACCATATTCACCACAATTTGTTTATTTTGCATTAGGATAAGATTATGTTGTTCATTTTTATTGTTTCACAGCATAACCATTATTTTACACAATTTTGATTATAATTGAACTTTTTACCGTCTCAATAAGTCTAAATGATAGTTGCTAGATGCTAATAGAATGAATTCAAAGAATAAAACTTTGTTTATTTCGTCTTCAGAGAAGCACATTTCTAATTCGGTTATAGGAATTTGTATTAAAATTAAGCTTCCATTAATAAAATTTAAGACGGTTTTCAACTATAAAGCAATATACTAATAGTAAAAGTTCAAAAAAGAACGTAGCTTATCTTGTACAGACAATTACGATAAACATAAGGCAGAACAGAATGGCTAAAAATACAAAACAATTCACGAACAGGGAAAGTAAATCACTTGATAACTATTTGCACGAGATTGGTAAAGTTGATCTGCTGACCCCCCAAGAAGAGATCGATCTTGCGAAGCGTATTAAAAAGGGTGATCAGCGCGCACTGGAAAAATTAACAAAAGCTAATTTACGATTCGTCGTGAGTGTTGCAAAACAATTTCAAAACCAGGGTTTGTCTCTTGGAGATTTAATCAACGAAGGGAACCTTGGACTCATCAAAGCAGCAAAACGTTTTGATGAAACGCGAGGGTTCAAATTCATTTCATACGCTGTATGGTGGATCCGCCAATCTATTCTTCAATCACTGGCTGAACAATCTCGTATCGTTCGTCTTCCATTGAACCGTGTTGGAGAATTTAATAAAATTGTAAAAGCATTCAACCAGCTTGAACAAGAATATGAACGCGTTCCAAGCCCAAGCGAACTTGCAGAAGAACTTAATATGTCCGCTTATCAAGTTGCAGACACACTGAAAATATCCGGACGACATATATCTGTGGATGCGCCATTATCACAAGGTGAAGATAACCGTCTGCTCGATGTCATTCAAGATGATCGTCAGTTAGCTCCGGATTCAATCTTAATGGATGAATCATTGAAAAAAGAAGTGAAGCGCGCACTTGCGACATTGAATGAACGTGAATCCGAAGTGATCCGTTTGTATTTCGGCCTGCATAAAGAACATTCATTGACATTGGAAGAGATCGGCGAGAAATTCAATCTAACACGCGAACGTGTCCGTCAAATTAAAGAAAAAGCGATTCATCGGTTGCGCCATGTATCGAGAAGCAAAAATTTGCGATCGTATCTTGGATAAACAAGAATGATTATTTAACGTTGAATGCCACAAGAAATGAAATTTTTCTTTAATTTTAATATTGAATAAAGTTGCAATGAAAGAGAAACTTCAATACATTTAAATGTTAAAAGAGATATTATTTCACTTGGCTTGCGAATAACGACTAGGTATGTATTTGGTTGATGTGGAAACATGAAAATGATTAGTAGGTCAATAAATAGAATGATTATTTTTGTAAAATCAAAGCCGGGGTGGCGGAATTGGTAGACGCGCTGGACTCAAAATCCAGTTCCCTTTAAAGGAGTGCCGGTTCAAGTCCGGCCCTCGGTACTTAAAAAAAGTCATTCGAAAATCGGATGACTTTTTTAATTTTTAATTGACGGAGGTTTAGCGTAACTTTTTACTATTGACAAATTACTCAGATGAAATTATCAATAGTTAAATACTTGATTTTTTTCCCGTTAATGTTTTCCTCAGCGCAAACATTTTTACCGGTATATGTAGAATCTTTTCCAATTCCGCTCGACACTTCTTCTTTTACTGTTCAACTTTCAAAATCGTTTATACAAAAATCCACAATAAAAATTTTAATGGATTCAGTATCGATCAAAACTTTTTCTTTTCAAAGAAATTCAAACTCTATTCTGATATTTTTAGATTCAACCATAAACAGACACGGAATTATGTCGATTTCGTATTCGTGTCTTCCGATAAATTTGAGATCTAGCTATTCTCTTAAAACATTACTTTTTAAAAATGACAGTCTTGATAGTAAGAAACGCAAAGCATTTGTTACGCAATCTACAGAAGGTATTTTTACAAATGTGTTCGGACCTGAGCTCTCAAAAAGTGGTTCTATCACTCGTGGTTTTATTGTCGGATCGAATCGTGATCTCACATTAAGCTCAGGTTTTCGTTTGCAAATGGCAGGAAAATTATCCGATGAGATAGAAATTCTTGCGGCCTTAACTGACGAGAACACTCCAATCCAGCCACAAGGAAATACGCAAACACTGCAAGAGATCGACAATGTATTTGTTGAAATAAAAAGTCCAACATACACAGCAACACTTGGTGATTTATACTTTAATTCAAAGGGTGGAGAGTTTGTTAACATCAATCGAAAACTTCAAGGAGCGAAAGTATCCGGTGATTTCCAATCCGGCAATAGTCAAACAACAATTCAATTGATTGGTGCAACAAGTCGTGGAAAATTTCATACGAATCAATTTCAAGGGATTGAAGGGGTGCAGGGTCCGTATCGATTGAGTGGAAAAAATAATGAACGATCCATTATTATCATCGCTGGAAGTGAAAGGGTATATGTCAATGGCGAAACGATGGTCAGAGGAGAAAATAATGATTATTCAATTGATTATGGTTCTGCAGAAGTCACTTTCTCAACAAAAAAATTGATAACAATAGCATCGAGAATTGTCATTGATTTTGAATATTCTGATAGACAATATACGCGAAATTTTTCGGGTATAGATGCAACTGGTAAACTTAGCAATAATATTTTATTACGACTGAATTATTTTAGAGAAGGGGACAATCCCGATTCACCTATCGATATTTCGTTATCCGATGCAGATAAATTAATTCTGCAACAAGCAGGAAATTTATCCGCTACTCGAACAGGTGTTATTCCTGTTGGTGTTGATTCTTTTGGAATTGGGAAAGGCAATTATATTGCTGTTGATACTCTCATCAATTCAATTTCATTTCGTTTCTACCGTTTTGAACAAGGATCTGTTTTTTCAATTTTCAATGTTGCATTTTCTCAAGTCGGAAAAGGAAATGGAGACTATATTCGTGAGTCAGCTGGTCGATATAAATTTATAGGAAATAAACTAGGGCAGTATGCTCCAGTTATTTTTCTACCGACACCGCAGTTGAATCAACTATTTTCTTTTCAATTATCGACTACACCATTGAAGCATTTTATTGTTGAAAGTGAATATGCTGCAAGCAGTTTTGATCAAAATAGATTTTCTTCAATTGGGGACGATCAAAATAATGGTGGCGCAGTAAAATTATCTTTACGATATAATCCCAAAGAAATTATGGTATGGGGTTCAAATATTGGTAATCTTGATATTTCATTTTCAGAACGCTATAAAGAAAGTAGATTTCTTTCACTTGGTCGAATCGATGGAATCGAATTCGATAGAAAATGGAGTACGGACAGTTTATCATCAAACACATTTTCCTATTCCGATGAAGAGATCAGAGAAGGAAGAATAATTTATTCACCAATCCAAGATTTTACGCTATCAACAGGACTTGGATCTCTTGAACGAAAGAATCAATTTTCATCTCAACGATATGACGCTCAAATTGAAATACAGAACGTAGAATATCCTACGTTTACATATTCCATTGAGAATATTTTAGGAAGAGAATATTCCACAAGAATTGCAAATGATTGGATTCGGCAAAAAGGTGATACAAAATATACAATTGCCAATGTTACTCCTTCAATGAGATATGAAAATGAGCAGAGAATTGTCAATAATGAATTGAATGATTCACTACAGTTGTCCAGTTATTCATTCGCATCTTTCTCTCCAAAGATCGCAGTTGATAATATTTATGGGATTGAAGCATCGACCGAATATGAATGGAGGATGGATAAGGCAGTAAATATCGGAACGTTAATACCACAATCGAATTCTCTCACTCAAAATTATACACTCACATTACATGAATTTCAAGACTTCTCGGCATCAACGATCGTTACATTTCGGGAGAAAAAATATGAAAGAATATTTCAAGCAAACAATACAAATCAACAAACGACCTTAATAAAATTTCAATCTCGGTATCGTCCATTTTCACGCGGAGTTGATATTGATCTGTATTATGACGCATCAACTCAGCGAACTGCTAAATTGGAACGACTCTTTTACAAAGTTCGTAAAGGAGAAGGACAATATGTATGGGTTGATAATAATGGGAATGGCATTGTAGATTTAAATGACGAAAATGAATTCAAACCGGATCGTTACGACGGAGAATATGGTGCTTTAACATTAAATAGCGACAATCTTGTACCAATAATAAATCTAAAAGCATCATCTCGTGTTCGAATCAATCCTGAACGTTTTATTAGTTCTCCCGTTTCTTTACTTGATCGATTTATGACAATCCTTTCTACGGAAACATATTTTAGATTAGAGGAACGGAGCCAAGAATTAAATACAGGAAAAATATATCTAATGGATTTTAAATATTTTCTTAACCCTTCAACAACATTATTTGGTTTTCAATTTCTACAACAAGATCTGTTCTTTTTTGAAAATAATCCTGAATATTCTTTTCGTTTTCGTTTCAATCAGCGTAACGGATTAAGTCAGTTTGCATCAGGAAATGAAAAAAATTATTCACGCGAACGTTCTCTTCGGAGCCGTTTCCAACTTTCAAATGATATATCAAACCAAACAGATATTGTTTTAAAGAATGATAATGCAGTTTCTTCATCGTTAATTAATCCATCGAGAAAGATTTCAAACACTTCTCTATCAACAGATTTATCATATCGACCTGAGTCAAATGTTGAGTTTGGGATTGCATTTGTAACTAGTCAAGCAGAAGATAATATCGCAAAACAACCGATAATATCTGATTTTAATGGGCAAACTGTACGTGTTGTTTATGGTTTTCTCGGAGATGGGCAAATCCGTTCTGAGATTTCACGAGAAGAAATTATCATCGGAAATCAGCCTACAAACTATATTGCTCCGTACGAACTAACATCAGGTCGTGATTTTGGTAAAAATTATCTGTGGAATTTATCTTCTGAATACCGTCTGGGAAGCAATGTTCAGTTTTCGTTGTTGTATTCAGGGAGAACGACATCTCGTTCAATTGTTATCCATACTGGTAGAATGGAAATTAAAGCGTTCTTCTGATATTTATTTCTTGCGATTTCAGAAAAAGTATGGTATATTCATATAGTTAAGTCCCGCCAGAAATGCGGGATTTTTTTTTGATATTCATATAATGCCTTCAATTCCTGAAAAAATACTTACAATTCTTCAACCAATCACTGAAAACGTCAATGTATATATTGTTGAGGTCATTTTACGTGGTGAGCGTACAAGTAAAGTGATAGAAGTGTATATCGATTCTGATGCTGGAATCACCCTTGATGAATGTTCAGATATAAGCAGAAAACTTTCTGAGAAGTTAGATGAATTGGAATTGATTACAGGGCGATATCGTCTTGATGTTTCTTCTCCGGGATTAGATCGTTCATTAAAGTTATTGCGACAGTATCATAAGAATATTGGACGTAACTGTAAAGTTAAATTCAAGGAGAATAATACAACAGTGACTCAAGAAGGAGTTCTTGAATCTGATACAGAAAACTCAATTACGATCAAAAAAAATGGAAAATTAAAAAATATTTTGTTTTCCGATATCAGTGAAACGTATATTTTACCTAAAATTAAGTAAGAAGAAAACATTTTTTGGAGAAACACAATGAATCATGAGATAGTCGAATCGTTTTCCGGTTTAGTACGAGATAAAAGTATTGACAAGGATATCCTGTCCGGAATCGTCGAAGATATTTTTGGAATGATGGTGCGTAAAAAATACGGTTTGGATGCTAAATTCGATGTTGTTGTAAATATGGACAAAGGTGATATCGAAATTTATTTAGAACGTCAGGTCGTCGATGTGGTAGAGAATGCGTCGACACAAATCGATATTGAGACTGCACGCAAACTTTCCGGGGAAGAATTAGCCGTTGGTGAAGAATACGTTGAGATCATACCGCTGATACAATTCGGACGCCGTTTAGTAACAACTGCGAAACAGAACTTTACTCAGCGCATCAAAGAGATAGAAAAAGAATTAATTTTCAGTGAATATTCAAATTCCATCGGGGAAATAGTTGTTGGCGAAGTGTATCAGATTCGTAATAGTGATTTATTGATCATGCATAATAAAAATGAGTTGTTATTGCCGCGCGGAGAACAAATTCCAAAGGAGCGTTTTAAAAAGGGAGACACCGTCCGGGGTGTAGTAAAAGAGGTTCGAAAGAATGCAAGCAATCCTGTTGTGGTTATTTCTAGAACTGATCCTCGATTTTTGGAAAGATTGTTTGAGCTTGAAATACCGGAAGTGTATGATGGAATCATTGAGATTAAGAGTATTGCACGTGAACCAGGCGAACGAGCAAAAGTTGCCGTCGAATCCTCGGATGATAGAGTAGATGCAGTTGGAGCGTGTGTTGGGATGAAAGGTGTTCGAATCCATGCGATAGTTCGTGAACTTAACAATGAAAATATCGACGTCATCAATTTCAGCGATGACCAAATTGTTTTCGTTACAAGAGCGCTTGCTCCAGCAAAATTAAAAGATATTGAACTTGATAAAGAAAATAATAAGGCAATTGTTACCGTTGAAGAATCTCAAGTATCGATGGCGATTGGAAAAGGCGGACAAAATATCCGTTTGGCAAGTAAGCTCACCGGTTTTGATATCCAACTGGTCAAAGAAGGAAGTGAGTATGATATCGATCTTGAAGAATTCAAAGAAGAACTTGGTGAAGAAATTTATACAAAATTCTTTGATGCGGGCTACGAAACTGCAAAATCAGTAATTGATGCAGAGATGGAGGAACTTGTGACGGAAACCGGTGTGGATGCTGAAAAACTACTGGAAATTGTTGCATTAATTAAAAAAGAATATGAAGAAGCTGATGTTGATGACGACGAAGAATTGCCGAACGAAAGTTCGACTGGTACAAAGTTATCATCTTAATGTGCTCTATCTAAAAGGAACCTAATGTCCGAAGTAGTAAAGAAAATAAAAGTAAAAGATGTTGCCAAAGATCTCAATATCAGTTTTAGTGATGTTGTATCTTTTTTGAATAAAAAAGGACATTCAAGCGTTAAAAACCTTATGTCATCTGTCGATGATGATATGATGAAGGATATCAACGCACATTTCAAAAAAGAAAAAGATAGTGCAGAGCGGCATCAGCGTAAAATTGCTGAAATGAAAGAAACACGTCGTCGAACTACGGAAGTAAAACCAAAAGATGACGAGATTGAAGAAAAACAAATTGATCCAGAATTTACTTCTGTTGTAGAACAACCGATAGAAGAATTAGAAGAGAAAAAAAATAAAGATGTCGGTGTCGTTAAAAGTTTGCAGACACAAGAGCAAACTAATGATGAGGTAAAACCTGAAGAAGAAAAATCTAATTCTCCTTTAGAAGCACTTCGAGCCGGGCGTGGAGCACAAATGAAGGGCTTGACGGTAAAAGGAAAGATGGAACTTGCACGACCAAAACTTCCGAAGAAGGCAGAACAACCACAGAAACCATTACCGGTAAAATCTGGCATTGCTACGAGCGAATCTGAAGATTTGAAAAAGAAAAAAAAGAAAAAAAAGAAAGTTTCTGGAAAAGCTGAAACCAAATCACTTCCTGTTGAAACTGAAAGTGATGCTAAAGGGAAGAAAAAGAAAAAAAATAAATTGCGTCCGTATGCTGTAGACCAAGGTGCTGTTGATGAAACTATTAAACGGACACTAGCTGAATTAGATGGTACAGAAACTGTCGTCAGTAGTCGTGCTGCACACCGTAAGAAGCGAAAAAAAGAACGTGAAGATGAGCAAGCACTTCAAGAAGAAGCAAAAGCACTTGATGCAAATAAAATTCATGTAACAGAATTTGTTTCTGTTGGTGAGATGGCAAATTTAATGAAGGTAAGTCCTGCTGATGTGATTGCAAAATCTATGAAGTTGGGAATGATGGTTTCCATCAACCAGCGTTTGGATAAAGACACTATTGTTTTATTGGCAGACGAATACGGGAAGCAAGTAGAATTTGAGTCAGAGTTTACAATTGATGTTCTGGTCGATGTAGCTGATGCTGTTGATCTTTTAAAACCTCGTCCACCCGTCGTTACAATTATGGGTCATGTAGATCATGGAAAGACATCAATGCTGGACTATATTCGAAATGCAAATGTAGTAGCTGGTGAAGCAGGTGGAATTACACAGCATATCGGTGCATACGAAGTGACACTGCAGAATGGAAAACATATTGCTTTTCTTGATACTCCTGGTCATGAAGCGTTTACGGCTATGCGTGCACGCGGTGCTCAAGTAACGGATATAGTGGTACTGGTTGTTGCGGCCGAAGATAGTGTAATGCCTCAAACTATCGAAGCAATCAATCACGCAAAAGCAGCAAATGTTCCTATCATCATTGCAATAAATAAAATTGATAAGCCTGAAGCGAATCCTGATCGAATTCGGCAACAACTTTCCGATAGAGGAGTATTGGTTGAAGAATGGGGTGGAAAATATCAATCTGTGGAAGTATCTGCAAGATCGGGAAAGAATATGGAGCTGTTACTTGAGAAAATTTTACTCGAAGCTGAAGTTCTGGATCTAAAAGCAAATCCGGACAGATTTGCTCGAGGAGCAGTCGTTGAATCTCAAGTTGATAAAGGAAAAGGAACAATTGGTACAATCCTTGTTCAAAAAGGCACCTTGCGTATTGGCGATCCTTTTATTTGCGGAATCTATAGCGGAAAAGTTAAAGCAATGTATGACGAACGTGGACGGAAAATGGATATTGCAACACCATCAACGCCGGTTCAAATTCTTGGCTTCGATGGAATTCCCGCTGCAGGAGATCAATTTATTGTTGTGGAATCTGATCGTATTTCGCGTGAGATCAGTTTGAAGAGACAACAGTTAAAACGTGAACAGGACTTCCGTCAAGTGCATATGGTCACGCTTGATGATATTTCGCAACAAATTCAAGCCGGACATAAAGTTCGAGAACTATCAATCGTTGTTAAAGGTGATGTGGATGGCTCTGTAGAAGCCCTTGCAGATTCATTAATGAAACTTTCTACAGATGAAGTTAAAATTCGCGTTATCCATAAAGGTGTTGGTCCTATTTCTGAATCTGATGTTGTTCTTTCGGCAGCATCAAGAGCGGTAATTATTGGATTCCATGTTCGTCCGAATTTAAACGCACGCAGATTAGCCGAAACTGAAAAAGTGGATATTCGGCTTTACAGTATCATTTACGATGCGATCAATGAAATAAAAAATGCATTAGAAGGATTACTTGCTCCAACAGTTACCGAAGAAATCGTTGCAACTATAGAAGTGCGTGAAACTTTTAAGGTTCCAAAGATCGGCGTTGTTGCTGGTTGTTTTGTTCTTGACGGTAAAATTACCCGCAATAGTAAAGTTCGTCTTGTTCGTGATAGTATTTCGATCTTTACCGGCGGCCTAACATCACTGAAAAGATTTAAAGATGATGTCAGGGAGGTTGATAAAGGATTTGAATGTGGATTAGGACTTGAAAATTTCAACGACATTAAGGTTGGTGATTTTATTGAAGCATATAAACTTGTTGAAACAAAACGGAAGTTGATCTAATGTCCATTAGAACTGAAAGAGTCGCATCCCTAATACGTGAAGAAATTGGCACAATGCTCAGTCGTGCTTTCAGTGGCAGTTCCGAATTTGGATTTGCTACTGTAACAGAAGCTCGTGTAACACCTGATCTTAGAATCGCACGTGTATTTGTAAGCATTATGGGTTCCAAAGAGAAACAAGAGAAAACAATGAAACAGATTGAAAAACGAAAAGGGCATTATCGTTCAGAACTTGGTTCAAAGATCAATCTAAAATTTGTGCCAACATTAGAATTTCATCACGATACATCACTGGACAATGCATTGCATATTGAGGAATTGATCAAACAGATCCATAAGGATGATAAAAAAGAGGAATGATGATTCAGCATGCTGGTCAGAAACAATCGCTGAATTTTGAAGAGGGAGAGTTAATCCTTGTCAATAAACCATTAGATTGGACATCGTTTGACATAGTCGCCCGAATTCGCGCTATGTTTAATATTAAAAAGATTGGTCATGCTGGCACTTTGGATCCAAAAGCAACTGGGTTGTTGATCTTGTGCACTGGGAAAATGACAAAACAAATTGATCAATTTATCGGACTTGAAAAAGAATATATTGGTTTGATTGAATTGGGTGCTGTTACAAAAAGTTTTGATTCAGAGATGGAAGTTATTGAAAAGAAAGATTTTAGCAAGATTAGCAGAACAGAAGTAGAACAAGTATTTAATTCCTTTTTAGGCGCACAAAAACAATTGCCTCCAATGTTCTCTGCTATTAAAAAAAATGGTAGAAGACTCTATAAAGATGCTCGTAAAGGAATTGAAATCGATCGTGAGACTAGAGATATATTTATAAAAGAATTTTTGCTAACATCTTTTGTTCCACCATTTGCTGGATTTCGTGTTGTTTGTTCAAAAGGAACTTATATACGTTCGCTCGCGAACGATTCTGGGGTAAAACTTGGATGTGGAGCGTATCTAAAACAGCTTACTCGTACAAAGATCGGTGAATTCAATGTTAACGATGCATACGATGTTACACAATTGCATTTAATGGGATCAAAAATCCAACAAACGGTTACTGTGTAATATGATTGTTTATCGTTCACTTGGAGAAGTTCAATTTCAAAAAAAATCTGTTATTACGATTGGAATGTTTGATGGGGTGCATCTTGCACATCAAATGATTATCCGACAGGTAATAGAGAAATCAAAAAGTATAGATGGCAGGAATGTTGTTGTTATATTTGAACCACATCCTCGCGAAATTGTTTCTAAAGGAACACAAAGTGTATCTATACTTTCGACATTAGAAGATAAGCTGCAACGGATTGAAAAATTAGAGGTTGATGTAGTATTTATCATTCCATTTACGTTTGAGTTCTCGCGTTTATCGTTTCAAGAATTTTATTCAAAATATATAATTAACGGAATCGGTGTCTCCGATGTTGTCGAAGGATTTAATCATCAATTTGGTAGGGACAGAGAAGGGAATATGAACCAAGTACGAGAACTTGGTAAATTGCATAGTTTTTCTGTTGAAGCAATTGCAATGATGAAAAAACAGGAAAATGTCATTGCCAGTTCTACTATACGTGAATCATTGCTTTCCGGGGATGTTGTCCTTGCAAATGCAATGCTAGGATATGAATATAGCTTTACTGGAACAGTTGTTCGAGGATACGGTCGCGGAAAGCAACTTGGATATCCTACTGCTAATATTCTTCTTAATAATATGAAGAAATTAGTACCTCAAATTGGTATCTATGCTGTCCAGATAGAAGTTGAGGGAAAATGGTATGGCGGTATGATGAGTATTGGTCATAATCCAACATTTGGAGATGCTCATATTCGGACAATTGAAGTAAATATTTTTGATTTTGATAAAGATATTTATGACGAAACGGTAACAGTACGAACTATTCAACGTACTCGAAGTGAAAAAAAATTCAATTCAGTGGATGAGTTAATTGCTGAAATGGGAAACGATAAAATAATAACCAAGAAAATTTTAGATCATTATAAACAAATATCTACATAAGGAGCTACAATGGCTATTTCAAAAGAACAAAAGAACGAATTAGTAAAGAAGTATGGAAAAAGTGCTACGGATACCGGTGCAGCAGAAGTGCAGATTGCAATACTCACTGCGAATATTAATTCCTTATCTGAGCATTTTGCAAAATTTAAGAAAGACAACCATTCGCGTGTCGGGCTTCTCAGAATGGTTGGTAAACGTCGTCGCTTACTCGATTATTTAATCAAGATCAATATCGAACGTTATCGTAAGATCATTGCAGAATTGCAAATACGTAAATAAGTTGTATTCACAGTATATCAAAAAGAAGAACATAATATGATAGTTAAAAAGAGTGTACAAATAGGAAATTATTCATTGGAATTTGAAACTGGTCGTTTTGCAAAACAAGCTGATGGCGCAGTAATGATTCGATATGCCGATACAATGGTTCTCGCAACTGTTGTTGCGGCAAAAGAACCTAAAACGGGAGCGGATTATTTTCCCTTGCAGGTTGAATTCCGAGAAAAGATGTCTGCCGCAGGGAAAATCCCCGGCGGGTATTTGAAACGAGAAGGAAGGCCATCAGATAAAGAGATCCTTTCTGCGCGTTTGATCGATCGTCCAATTCGTCCAATGTTTCCTGAAAGCTATAATTGCGAAACACAAGTATTGGTCACTGTTTATTCGTCTGATCAGCAAAATGATGCCGATGTTCTCGGTGCATGTGCTGCATCTGCTGCATTGATGATCTCTGATTCTCCATTTGACGGACCGATAGCAGAAGTTCGTGTTGCTCGTTTGAATGGAGAATTTCTCATCAATCCAACATTTGCTGAACTTGATAAAAGTGATATGGATGTAACTGTCGCAGGAACATCTACATCGATCTTGATGGTTGAAGGCGAATCGAAAGAAATATCCGAAAAAGATATGCTTGCTGCTTTAGCATTCGGTCATGAGGTAATAAAAAAGATATGTCAGGTACAAATTGAATTTGCCGCAGAAGTGAAAAAAGCAAAACGTATCGTAAAACCAAAAGAATACGATCAAACGCTTTTGAAAGAAGTTGAAACATTGTCAACTGAAAAACTTCGAACTGCAGCCAACACTGTATCTGTAAAAGAAGAACGTGCTGACAAACGCAATGAAATTGTTTCGAGTATTCTTGAGGCATTAAAAGAGAAATTTCCTGAACAAGAAGGTGTGATTAAAGAAATAATTCATGATATCGAAAAACGTGAGATGCGTGAAATGATTCTTGGAAAAAAGAAACGTCTCGATGGACGGGGTCTAGCGGATGTTCGTCAGATCACGATTGAAACAGCTGTTCTTCCGCGTGCTCATGGTTCTGCATTATTTACAAGAGGTGAGACCCAATCCCTGACAACTGTTACACTAGGTACAAAAGACGATGAACAAAAGACCGATGGATTGATCGAATTTCAACCGCGTCGCTTTATGTTACATTATAATTTCCCGCCATTTAGCGTTGGAGAAGTAGGTCGTCTTGGAACAGGTCGACGTGAAATTGGTCACGGAAATCTTGCTGAACGAGCATTAAAGAATCTTATTGCAGATGAAAAAGAATTCCCGTATACACTCCGCATCGTTTCTGATATTCTTGAATCAAATGGTTCTTCATCAATGGCAACCGTTTGCGCAGGATCGCTTGCATTGTTTGATGCTGGTGTTCCGTTGAAAAAAGCATGTGCTGGTATTGCAATGGGTCTTGTAAAAGAAGGTGACCGAGTTGCAATCTTGAGCGATATTCTTGGAGATGAAGATCATCTCGGGGATATGGATTTTAAGGTTGCCGGTACTGTTGATGGTATTACTGCATTCCAAATGGATATTAAAATTCAAGGGATCACGCTTGAAATCATGGCGACTGCACTCGAACAGGCGAAAGCCGGTCGATTACACAAACTTGAAAAAATGAACGCCTCAATTGATAAACCAAAAAGCACGTTGAGTTCATACGCACCACGATTCACTTCTATCAAAATTCCAACTGATCTGATCGGTTCAATTATCGGACCGGGTGGAAAAATGATTCGCAGTATTGTTGCAGATTCTGGTGCCACTTCGATAAATATTGACGATGACGGTACCATTCAGATTGCAGCCACATCGCAAGAAGCAAGTGATAAAGCGTTGGCATTGATCAATGCGATCACTGCTGTTCCTGAAGTTGGAAAGATCTATAAAGCGACAATTAAACGCATCATGGATTTTGGAGCATTCGCAGAAATTCTTCCCGGCAAAGAAGGTTTAATTCATATTTCTCAACTTGACATAAAACGCGTAGCTAAAGTTTCTGATGTAGTTAAACTCGGTGATACATTTGAAGTTAAACTTCTCGAAATTGATGAGAAGGGAAGAATGAATTTAAGTCGAAAAGCATTGATGGCTCCGGAGAAAAAAGATCCTGCTCCTGAACCACAGGCAAATTAATTTCCTTTGAAATAATTTATCCCCAACATTTCGTTGGGGATTTTTTTTTATAATATGGATACGATAGTTTCTACTGCAAAATATTTAAAAGGGGAGATTTCAATTCCTGGAGATAAATCCATTTCTCATCGCTCAGTGATGATCGGGGCAATTTCTAAAGGTGTAACTGAAATTTCTGGCTTTCTTAAAGCCGCTGATCCGCTTAGCACTATTTCTTGTTTTCAATCTTTGGGAATAGAACATAAATTTGAAAATGATAAATTGTTTATTCAGGGCAAAGGGATCAACGAATTAAAGCATTCATTAACAATGCTTGATGCTGGCAATTCCGGAACAACAATTCGATTAATGTCAGGAATCCTCGCGGGACAGAAATTTTCAACACAAATATCCGGTGATCAATATCTTGTCAAACGACCAATGAAGCGTATCATCGATCCGTTGAAACAAATGGGAGCACAGATTTCCGCATCAGATAATTTCACTGCGCCACTCACCATACATTCTGTAGAATCCTTAACCGCAATTGAGTATGAACTACCCATTGCAAGTGCACAGGTAAAATCTGCCATTCTCTTTGCTGGATTATATGCGAATGGAACAACGAGAGTTATTGAACTTGAAGCATCGCGTGATCATACAGAGCGAATGTTGAATCTTACGCCTGAAAAGAATAATGGGAAAACAATTATTTCAATAAACGGGGGAATGAAACTCGACGCAAAAGAATTTCTAATCCCGAGTGATCCTTCATCGGCAGCATTCTTTATCGTTGCTGCACTAATTGTTCCTAATTCTGAAATAAGAATAGCGAATGTTGGAATGAATCCAACTAGGATCGGTTTTTTGAAAGTACTGAAACAATTTGGTGGAAATATTGTTTTTGAGAATGAAAGAACCATTGGTGGAGAACCTCTTGCAGATATCATTGTAAAAAGTTCGATCTTAAAATCAAATTGCATTTTAGATGGGAATATAATTCCTAACATCATTGATGAGATACCAATACTCTCAATTGCCGCAGCAAATGCCATTGGGAGGTTTGAAGTTCGTGATGCCCAAGATTTACGTAATAAGGAAACTGATCGCATTGAAGCGATTTGTTTTAATCTCCGAAAAATGGGACTTGATGTAGAGGAATATAAAGACGGGTTTGCATTTGAGTCAAAAATGGACTTAATTTCAACAGAGTTTGATAGTTTTGACGATCACAGAATTGCAATGGCTTTTGGAATTGGAAGTTTAGCATTGAAAGGTGAATCGAAAATTATTAATTCAGAATGTGTTGCAATTTCATTCCCTACTTTTTGGGAAATCGTAAATACACTGCAAAAATAGGAGCTTATTGTGGCAAATGTAATTCTCGACAATTTGAAAAAAGAATATGAAGGCGGTGTTCTTGCAGTCAAAGGTGTTTCGGTTGAAATTAAAGACAAAGAGTTTGTTGTTTTGGTTGGTCCATCCGGATGCGGAAAATCTACAACTCTACGCATGATCGCAGGATTAGAAGATATCTCCAGCGGTACGTTAATTATTGATGGAAGGGTAGTGAATGATGTCCCACCAAAGGATAGAGATATTGCAATGGTATTTCAAAACTATGCATTATATCCTCATATGAGTGTGTATGAGAATATGGCGTTTGGTTTGAAACTCAGAAAATTTCCGAAAGAAGAGATTGATAAACGTGTAAGAGAAGCGGCTAAAATATTAAACATCGAAGAATATCTTGAACGTAAACCCAAAGCATTATCAGGTGGACAACGGCAACGTGTTGCCGTTGGTCGAGCGATCGTTCGAAAACCAAAAGTATTTTTATTTGACGAACCACTTTCCAATCTTGATGCGAAGATGCGTGTTCAAATGCGAACAGAGATCTCAAAACTCCATCAGAGGCTTGATGCTACAATGATCTATGTAACTCATGACCAGACTGAAGCAATGACCATGGGGGATAGAATTGTTGTTATGAAAGATGGCAATGTAATGCAGATAGATACACCACTTAATCTGTACAACAATCCTACAAATAAATTTGTAGCAGGATTTATTGGAAGTCCATCAATGAATTTTGTTGATGGCACGATTTCAAAAAATGGAACAATGAGGTTCTCGGAGAAGGGGTCTCAGTTAAGTGTCGATATTCCAAAGGATAAGCAGAAATTGCTCGTGCCATTTATTGACAAAGAAGTCTGGCTAGGAATACGGCCAGAGCATATTTCAGCAGAGAAATCTAAATCTTCAAGAATAAAAGCCAATGTTGAAGTAGTGGAGCCGATGGGGAATGAGATATTTGCATATTTCACATGTGGTGTATCACAACTTGTTGCAAGAATGGCACCGAATGTAATGCAATCCGGTGAGAAGAAAGATTTTACATTTGATATGAGTAAAGCTCACTTCTTTGACAAAGCTTCAGAAAATGATATTAAATAGAATTGAATTTTTAATTAAAATAAGTAAATTTATTAAATGGTCACCACCTGATGCTGAAATTTATCAATAACAATCTCATTGGAAATCCATTTCACAAAATCAGGTCCGTATTTATTTAAATATTGGATAACACTAAACTCTCGTTCCTGAAAGTTTTCATTTGGGAATATATTTAATGAAGCTTTTTTGATCTGCTTTAAAGACACTTCTTCTTTTTGCTGTTGAGCCTTCTGTGTCTTCTGTTTCAACACATCGAATTGTTGTTGAAATTTAAGTAGCATACCATCAATAGATCCATTCAACGTCGGGTCTATTTGTTGAATACCAAAACGAGCTTCATTCACTGCTTCATTTATTCTGATATTGAGTGATTCAAATAGCGAATCAACTTTTACTTCGGAAACCTGTTCTGAAACTTTACTTAATATCGGTTCAATCTCTCCGAAAAGATCTTCTACCTCAAGTGAATATTTTTCTAAAACTTTTTTGATTTTTTCTTCAATCAACGTAACACTTGCTCGTGGATAAATAATAGGCATTACTACATTGAAATATTCATATACCGGTTTTAATTGAGCAAAATAAGCTATCTCCCCAGGTCCTCCAACATATGAAACTGTTGGTAACAACGTATCTTGACAAAGTGGGCGCATTACTACGTTAGGAGAAAGAAGTTCTGGATTATTTACCGCGACTGAAAGTAGTTCATCTTTTGTAAAACGTTGACGTAAATTCTTGAGATAATAATCTCCACTGTCTGACGGTTCAATTAAATGTCTGCCGCCTTTATGGAACATAAAAAGATTCAATGCTTTCGCTTTAATCTGAGCATGATAATGGTCTTCTAATTCAACACTTTTTTGAATTACCAGTTTTGATGCTTGAGAATTAGAATTGATCTCGTTCACAAAAAGCGGGGAAAGAATTTTCTTAAAATCTGGTTGATTTGTATTAATAAAAATCAAACCTGAATCTTCATAGACATGATTGAAAAATCCGGCAAATGCCTTGAGAAATGTATTACCTTTTGAATAATACCCTTTCATTAATTCGAATAATGCTAGAGAGTAATCCGTTTTTGGTAGTGTCGATTCAATGGACAAAAAAAATTGTTCAATATGTTCATCAATGATAATATTTCCTGTCGCTCCAATGTTTCTTTCAAGAGGTTTGCCTCCGAATAAATATTCTACTACAGAAAGTTCATTATTCGAATTTAAATATTTAGTTTTATTTATTTCGTCAAAATCATGATCTTCGCCTTCAAGCCAAAACACCGGTACAAAATTATAATCCGGATAATCTTGAGAAAGTTTATTTGCTAATTTTACGGTAGTAATTGCTTTATAAATCGTATAAAGGGGTCCACCAAAAAAACCAAGTTGTTGTCCGGTAACTACTGCAAATGTTGTATCATTCCCTAACAGATCAATATTAGCCAATGTCTTTATACCACTTTGAAATTCGCGATTTTGATTATTAAGAACACGATTAAGAATGGTGCGATCAAACTTTCGATTCTGTAGATCATTTATTTTTGTTTTCCAATCGTTTTTATCATTATAATTTCCGGAATAGAATTTAGAAATCTTCTCGAAATTTGTATTATAATCGGTATAAAGACCGGTAGCAACTTCACGGTCAACAAATTTATGATAATTGATCAGTTCCATATAATCCTAATGTTTTCAAATTTTATTCAATATACGTTCAATTCAATACATAATCAATGAACCATTGTAATCATTGATTTTAGAAGAATCTTGTAATATATTGCTATAGAAAAATGCCTAAACTTTCAAGGAAAATAGCCATTATTTCTGGCGGTACAGGAGCACTTGGAAGAGTTGTTGTTGAACATTTATTATCAGACGGCGCAACCGTTATTACAACGATGTCAGATAATAAATACTCCGGCAATTTTATAAATGAAAAACAAAAACAACATCAATCCATTGAAGGTTTTGTTGTTGATGTAACTTCTGAAAGTGAAGTAAAGAAGTTTTACAAAGATGTCCTTTTGAAATATTCAAGAGTAGATATTCTTTGTAATCTTGTTGGAGGAGTTGGAGAGAAAAAATTCATTGAAGAAATATCGGTTAATGAATGGAGTTCAATGATCAATTTAAATCTGAACTCCTGTTTTTTGATGATGAGAGAATCAATTTCATTAATGAAAAGAAATGGATTTGGAAGGATCATAAATATTGCCGCAATGCCAGGTATTATTCCTGAAGCAAAACGTGGCGGAAACGGAGTTGCAAAAGCAGGAGTTATAGCTTTAACAAAAACTGCTTCTGAAGAAATTAAATATCTGGAAAACATTACCGTTAGTGCAATAGCTCCAAGTATCATTTTAACTGAAGAAAATAAAAAATGGGGAACCAACAAAGAAATTAAAAAATGGGTCACGCCTGAACAAATCGCCGAGATGATTCTCCATCTTAGTTCTGAGAATGGGCGTGCAATTAATGGACAAATAATTCAAATGTATGGTAGGATATAAATATGGGATTAAAAGAAATTTTAAGTGAAGATCTGAAGATGGCTATGAAGTCAGGTGACAAAATACGGACGGAGACGTTACGTATGCTCCGTGCTCAAATTCTGGAATTTGAAAAAAGTGGAGCCGGACGTGAAATGAATACCGATGATGACATGAAAATTTTGCTTTCTTCAGTAAAAAAAAGAAGAGATTCGATTGAGATGTATGAAAAAGCAAATCGACCTGATTTAGCGGAAAAGGAAATGAAAGAAATTGAAATTGTCCAAGCGTATTTACCGAAACAAATGAGTAAAGAAGAAGCTGAATTGATTATAACAAAGATCGTTACCGATTCAGGTGCAACTACATCAAAGGATTTAGGAAAAATTATGCCTTTAATCATGAAAGAACTTAAAGGTAAACTGGATGGAAAATTGATCAACGAAATTGTTAAACTTAAACTTTCATAATATGACTTTAATTGATATTGTAATCGGAATGCTTTTATTTTTTTTTATGTTCTCTGGATATAGGGCGGGGTTTGTAAAAAAAATAATCGGTATTATTTGTCTTGTTTTAGCATTAGTGTTGGCAACAAAATTTTCCGCAGATGTGAACGAGTTACTATTTGAAGCAATGGGAATTACTGGAAGAACAGGCTTTATGCTCTCTTTTCTAGTTATCGTAGTTTCTATTACTCTTCTTCAGTCAATTCTGTATAGAATATTGATTAAAGACATGGTTGATGCTATGTGGAACAAGGTATTGGGTCTGTTCGTTGGTGTTATCGAAGGAGGATTGTTTATAAGCATTGGTTTAATTGTGTTAAGTGTTTATTTACATTTGCCTGGAGAAGAAACAAAAGCAAATTCTGAATTGTACAAGCCATTAAAAAATTTCTCTCCAATGGTTTTTGATCAAGTGAATACATTTTTGCCTGAATCAGAGGATTTCTATCAGCAAATCTTGAAATTTGCTTCGGAAGAGATGAAAAAGATGGAGAAGAAATAACGACGTATGAGTCATTTTGACGCTGCCGCCGAAAAACTAGAATTTCAGAAAATACTCCACAGAATACAGTTGTACGCCTCATCCGACCTCGGAAAAGAAGCCGCAGAATCAATTGAACCTAGTTTTGACTTAGAAATAATTTCATTAGAACACAACCGAGTCTCCGAAATGAAACGAGTCTTGGAAGGGGAAGGTTCATTCCCGATTGATGGAATTAAGGATATCCGTCACGCTTTACAGAAATCGGCCATTGAGAACAATATTCTTTCACCAAGAGAGTTATTAAATATTTCTTCTACGCTTCAAACAGGCAGAAATATAAAATCATTTATTGAAAAACGTAGAGATTATTTGATACAATTGGCCGAGTTAAGTTCTTCAATTTCAACATTTAAGGAGATTGAATTCAATGTTAATCAAGCAATTAATGAGAATGCTGAAGTTAAAGATTCAGCAAGTAAAGAATTGCGATCGATTCGACAATCAATCATTGACAAGCAAAATTCTATTCGACGAGCATTACAAAAAATATTACGCGCTACTGCAGACCAGGGAATGGTTCGAGATGAAATTGTTACAACTCGTGACGGACGCATGGTCATCCCGATTAAATCTGAATTAAGGAATAAATTTCCCGGATTCATCCATAGCGCATCTTCATCAGGACAAACTGTCTTTGTAGAGCCTTCAGAAACGCTATCTCTCAATAATGAAATAACAGAACTATTTTTCAAAGAACAGCGAGAAGTAGAAAGAATTCTTAGACAACTTACGCTTCAAATTCATAATGTGTCGAATACAATAAAAATTACGATTGAAATTTTAACTCATATCGATTTATATTATGCTAAGGCAAGCTATTCAATTGAAATAAAAGCAAATAAACCACTATTAAAGGAAAATGGTTCACTAAAAATTCAAAATGGTTATCATCCAATTTTGTTGCTGCGACACGACAGGGAAATAATAGTTCCCTTGAACATTGAAGTTGGAACTAAGTTCAATACGCTTCTCATTACCGGGCCGAATGCTGGAGGAAAGTCCGTTGCTTTAAAGGCACTTGGAATTCTGTCATTGATGGTTCAATCAGGTATTCACGTCCCAATTTCACCAGATTCCGAATTTCCTATCTTCAAAAAAATCTTCGTTCTCATAGGTGATAATCAATCTATTGAGAATGATCTTAGTACCTACAGTTCTCAAATCCTTCAAATTAAAAAAATTATAGAAAATGCCGATGATACATCGTTAGTTCTAATTGATGAGATTGGTTCCAATACAGACCCTACAGAAGGAGGAGCGATAGCAGCCTCAGTGATCGAACATTTAACTGCTTCAGGTGCTCTAACGGTCGTTACATCACATCACGCATCACTTAAAGCCTTTGTCCACAATTCGCATAACATGCAGAACGGTGCAATGGAATTTGACCAGGAAACGTTGATCCCTACATACCGTTTTAAACTTGGTCTTCCAGGGAGTAGTTATGCACTTGAAATAGCACAGCGATTAGGTGTTGATGAAAAAATTATATCAAACGCACGTTTAATGCTTGGGGAGCAGAAGGCAAAACTTGAGCAATTGATTTTTGATCTTGAGAGTCGTTCTCAATTGTTTGAACAAAAGCTTTTAACAACTAACGGTGAAATTAAGAAATACAAAGAGTTATCGGAGCAGTATGAAATAAAATTGCAGCAATTAAATAGCGAAACTCGTGATGTTAAACGAAAGGCAATATCAGAAGCGAAATCAATAATTGAACAAGCATCATCAACTATTGAAAATGCAGTCCGTGAGATAAAAATATCCCAGGCAAATCGTGATGCGATACGTTTGGGAAAGAAACAGCTTGAAAATCTGGAAAATGAGATCACTGTCTTGGAAAAAGATATTACTGAAACAATCATATCAGAAGCTATTCAATCCACAGATATCAAACTTAATGATATTGTGGTATTAAAATCAGGCGGTCAGTCTGGAACAGTGCTAACACTTCCAGATAAGAATGGAAATCTGCAGGTTGCTTTTAATTCAATCAAGGCCAAAGTTCACCTTTCAAATATTAAAACTATCTCTAAAAAAGAGTCGAAGAAGCTTAACACAAGTTCTTCATTTTTAACTGATAAGCAGTTTACGAATGAAGTTGATCTTCGAGGATTATATGGAGACGAAGCGGTTACTATTGTTGATAAATTTTTGGATGATGCACAGCTTGCCGGCCTAAACAGGTTAGATATAATTCACGGTCATGGGACAGGAGCATTACGAAAACGTATTCATTTGTTTTTGGAAAACGATTCACGCGTTAAAAGTCACTGCTTTGGTGATCGATTTGAGGGCGGTGCCGGTGTTACTATTGTAGAATTAGGATAACTCAACCTTTGTCAAGAATAAAAAAAATATTAATTGCAAATCGAGGTGAAATCGCTGTTCGAATTCATCGTTCTGCTAAAGAGATGGGAATTCAAACGGTTGCTATTTTCTCGGATCCTGATAGAACTTCTCCGCATGTACTGCTGTGTGATGAAGCATATCCACTCAACGGAGTAATTTCTTCCGAAACATATCTTAATGTTGATAAAATAATTACCATTGCATTGAAAGCAAAAGTTGATGCCATTCATCCTGGTTATGGTTTTCTTTCGGAGAAAGAATTTTTTGCTAAATCGGTCACTGAAGCTGGAATAATTTTTATTGGCCCTAATTCAGAAACGATTGAATTACTTGGAAGCAAAACTTCTGCACGAAACTTATTATCCAAGAAAAATATTCCAATAGTTCCTGGAACTACTAATCCAATAAGGAATTTAGATGAAGCAACTAAAGTTGCTGTAGAAATTGGATTCCCAATTTTGATTAAAGCATCTGGCGGAGGCGGCGGAAAAGGAATGCGCAGAGTTGATTCGTCTGCCGAACTTTCAAATGCAATTGAACGGGCTAAGAACGAAGCTTCAAAAGCATTTTCTGATGACAGAGTATACATTGAGAAGTTTATTGTAAATCCGAAACACATTGAAATTCAAATTCTAGCTGATTCACACGGTAATGTGATACATCTTGGGGAACGTGAATGTTCTATTCAACGTCGACACCAAAAAGTAGTTGAGGAATGTCCCAGCACTGCTTTAACACCCGAATTACGTTTAAAAATGGGTCAAACGGCGGTCGATATTGCAAAAGCAGCAAGTTATCTCAATGCCGGAACAATAGAATTTTTGCTCGATGCAGATAAGAATTTCTACTTTCTGGAAGTCAATACTCGTGTTCAGGTTGAACATCCAATCACTGAGATGGTGTATGGTATCGATATTATTAAAGAACAGATAAGAATTGCGGAAGGAAAGCCATTATCATTAACACAAAATGACGTGAAAATTAACGGACACGCAATTGAATCAAGGATTTACGCAGAAGAATATGATAATAATTTTCTTCCTTCAACTGGAACGATAACTCATTATCAGCCTAGCGAAGGACTGGGAGTGAGAAATGATTCCGGTGTACGAGTTGGTTCAGAAATTACGATGTATTACGATCCGATGATCGCAAAATTGATCACGCATGGAAGAACTCGTGAAGAAGCAATTGAAAAGATGAAACGGGCATTACGAGAATACAAGATCAACGGTGTTAAAACAACCATCCCATTTTGCGAGATCGTCTTGTTTCATCCGGAGTTCATCAGTGGAAACTACGACATAAATTTTGTAACGAAACACTATCAAGTTCCCGATGCGAAGATCAATGCTCAGGAAAGTATTGCAATTGTAACTTCATTTGTTTCTCAAAAAAAAGTATTGCAAACGAGTACCAATGATCCAGAAATCCCAGTTTCAAATTCTAAATGGAAGAATCAGTTGCGCGATGAATAAAACGACAATTAATATAGCCGAGTATTCATTTGAATATGATGAGAGTCGTGGATTTATTGCGAATTCAAATGGAAAAAATATTTCTGCTGATGTACAGAAAATTTCCGATGGTGAATTCAGCGTACTGGTAGATGGAAAATCATTTCATATATTTTTCTCTGCAGTACAGAATTCACCAAATGCTACAGTCAATAATTATATTTTCGAGATCCAGAAAGAAACATTTCGAGATAAACTCAATAAAAAATTACATAAAGAATCTGGAAACAATACTAGTTCTGTTACCTTGAAGGCCCCAATGCCCGGACTGATATCTAAAATATTATTATCAGAAGGTGTAACAGTCAATGCGGGGGATGGCGTTCTAATTGTGGAAGCGATGAAAATGGAAAATGAAATTAAATCCTTACGATCCGGGACACTTAAAAAATTATTTGTCAAAGAAAATCAAACCGTCGAAAAAAACGATCAACTTTTTACTATTGAGTAACCATGAAAATATTTGAAGAACCCGAAGTCACAAAAGAATTAGCTCTTAAACATGGACTAACAGAAGAAGAATACCAAAAGGTGTTGGACATTCTTAAAAGAACACCGTCCTATACTGAGCTTGGAATTTATTCTGTGATGTGGAGTGAACATTGCAGTTATAAAAACTCAATAGCTCAATTAAAGACTCTTCCACGTTCCGGAAAACGATTGCTGGTCGGAGCCGGAGAAGAAAACGCCGGCTTGGTTGATATCGGAGACGGTCTTGCTGTTGCATTCAAAATTGAGAGTCATAACCATCCATCTGCTGTTGAGCCATATCAAGGAGCAGCGACAGGTGTCGGCGGAATTATGCGCGATATTTTTACAATGGGTGCAAGACCAATTGCAGCATTAAATTCTCTTCGCTTCGGTGATATCGATGATAAACAGACTCGTCATTTATTAAAGGGAGTTGTAAAGGGTATCGGAGATTACGGAAATAGTTTTGGTGTCCCAACAGTTGCCGGAGAAGTTTTCTTTGATCCATGTTATCAAACGAATCCGCTTGTCAATGCTATGTCTATCGGAATAGTTGAACATGGAAATATTGCTTCAGCAATTGCAAAAGGAAAAGGAAATGTGGTAATGATCGTCGGCTCTGCTACTGGTCGTGATGGTATTCATGGAGCGACATTTGCCTCGGAAGAGATCTCTGAAGCTTCAGAATCGAAACGGCCATCAGTTCAAGTTGGTGATCCGTTCACTGAAAAACTTTTACTTGAAGCGACTCTCGAAGTTATTAATGCAGGACTTATTGTCGGCATTCAGGACATGGGAGCGGCTGGAATTACATGTTCTTCAACAGAGATGAGCGCAAAAGGAAATAGTGGAATGGAGATCAATCTTGACCTTGTTCCTATCCGCGAAACGAAAATGACGGCATATGAAATTATGCTTTCGGAATCGCAGGAACGAATGTTGATTGTTGCTAAACCTGAAAATGAAAAAGCAATTGTAACGATTTTCGAAAAATGGGATCTCCATTGCGTCACAATTGGCAAAGTTACTGACGATGGTTTAGTTCGTATTTTCCACCAAGGAAATTTGAAAGCAGAAGTTCCTGCTGAAACATGCGTTCTCAGCGGTGGTGCACCGGTGTATATTAGAGAAACCAAAGAACCGGAATATTTGAAACAAACAAGGTCGTTTGATTTTAATTCATTACAAGCACCAAAAGATATCTCTGCTTCAATCTATAAATTGTTGCAAGCACCAAACATTGCAAGCAAGCGTTGGGTGTATGAACAATACGATTCAATGGTAAGAACTAATTCCGTAGTTCTCCCAGGATCTGATGCAGCAGTGATTCGAATTAAAAAATCTGAAAAACTTCTCGCATCAAAAACTGATTGTAACAGCCGATATGTATATCTTAACCCACGAAAAGGAGCTATGATTGCTGTCGCTGAATCTGGACGAAATGTAGTGTGCACCGGCGGAAAACCAATCGCAATAACAAATTGTTTGAATTTCGGCAATCCGTATAAACCGGAAATGTATTGGCAATTCAAAGAAGCAGTCGCTGGAATCGGCGAGGCATGTAACGCAATGGATACACCCGTGACCGGGGGAAATGTTAGCTTCTACAATGAAAGCCCTCAGGCTGCAGTTTTCCCTACACCAACAATCGGAATGCTGGGAATTGTTGAGAACATTTCTCACGTTACGACGGCATATTTTAAGAATGATGGAGATTCAATTTATTTACTTGGAACTAATCGTGGCGATATTTCCGGGAGTGAATTTTTAGTTCAGGAATATGGCTTGACTGCCGGTGATGCACCGCATTTTGATCTTGCCTTCGAAGTAAAACTACAGGAGTGTGCGCTCGAACTGATTCAAAAAGGATTCGTAAAGTCTGCACATGATATTTCTGACGGCGGATTAATTATCTCATTGATTGAAAGCGCGATTGTTGGAAAACAAAAATTTGGGTTTGATTTGAATCTCAGCCTAAATGAAATTCAATTGCATAAAATTCTTTTTGGTGAAGAGCAATCACGAATAATTATATCTGCAAATAAATCGAACGAAGTTCAGCTAAAATCGATTTGTTCTAAATATAATGTTCCAATTACTAACATCGGAATTGTAACGATGAAGAATGAAGCGAACATTAACAGAGAAATTATTGTTGATATGGGCAAGGCAAATGATTTGTATTTCAATGCGATTCACAAAAAAGTAAACCAGAATTGAATAATGACTGCGACAGAAAAAAGAATTGAAATAAAGCCTCCATCAGTGATTCATAATTTTCCATTTGATATTATTAAAATGATTGGAAATGAATCAGTAGATTTTCTTCAGAGGATTACAACGAATGATTTTACTGGTTTTGCAAACGGGAAAATTCAGAAAACTTTGCTGGTAACGGATAAAGGACGAATATTTGACATTGTCTGGCTCATTCATCGTAACGATCATTTTTTGATGTTAGCAAGTGAAGGAATGGCTACTGAAATTATTGATTGGTTGAATAAATATATCATCATGGAAGATATTTCATTGATAGATGTAACATCTGAAATTGCAGTCGATCTTCACTTTAGTCAGACAAATATTTATTATCAATCCGATTATTTTGGATTCCCTGTTTCATTTGAGATACAGCCACGACAGCATGATTCACCAATTAACTATGACAGCACATTTGAATTATGGAGAATCGAAAACGGAATTCCAAAATCAAAGAAAGAATTGATACAAGATTTTAATCCGTTGGAATTGAATTTGTGGAAATGGATCAGTTTTACCAAAGGGTGTTACATTGGTCAAGAAGTTATAGCTCGACTCGATACTTACAATAAAATTCAACGCACACTATGTATGTTTTCTTCAATTGATCATATTACTGAACAGGAAATCTTACTTGATGAGCTTGGATCAGAAATAGGGAAGATAACAAGTGTTACTAATAGTGATAATAAATTTATCGGCCTTGCTGTTGTTCGAATTAAATTTGCATGTGAACAACAGAAATTTAAAACAAAAAGCTCTAGTGATACTATTGTAATCGAAAAAGTGTTTCAGAAAGATGTATATGCAAGAAATTAAAGTCACTGCAGAAACAAAAGAAGATTTATATGAACAGCTCTTGCCGCAAATATTTTCTGTTATCGAGGATGAATCGAACCCAATTGCAAATATGGCAAATATTGTTGCTGCATTAAAGCAGACATTTTCATATTACTCTTGGGTTGGATTCTATTTGTTGGACAAGCAATCACATGAATTGCTAATTGGTCCATTTCAAGGAAAGATCGCATGCACCAGAATCGCGATCGGCAAAGGTGTCTGTGGAACTTCATTTCAAAAGAAAGAAACGATAATTGTCTCTGATGTGAATCAATTTCCCGGACATATCTTTTGCGATGGTGATTCAAAGTCAGAAATTGTAGTTCCACTAATCAATCAGAACAAAGTCTTTGGCGTATTGGATGTTGATAGCCATGAATATGACAGTTTCGACGAAACAGATAAAAAATATCTTGAGCGATTGATTTCGACCATCGTTTACAAAATTATTCTAAAAGGCAATATGTAAATGAAAAAACCAAAACTCTTAAAAGCACCGAAAGCATATAAAAATCCAGGATTCCTTGCAAGCAGAGATGCTCGTCCGATAAGAATATTATCTGAATTTTTAGAGCCGTTAAGCCGTTTCAATTATTTCAATGTTAAAGATACGATTGTATTTTTCGGGTCTGCACGGATAAAACCGAGAACTGAAACGATTAAACATCTTCGGGAGTTGGCAAAAAAAGGAAACAAAAAGAATATTCATTTAAAAAAATATCATGAACAATTACTTCAGGCTGAAGTTGCTGTAGAGATGTCAAGATATTATGAAGACGCAACTGAACTATCAAGAATGATCACAGTATGGTCTAAAAAATTAAAAACTAAGAATCGTTTATTGGTGTGTTCCGGTGGTGGGCCAGGAATCATGGAAGCAGCCAACAAAGGTGCATTATTGGCAAAAGGGGAATCGATTGGATTGAATATTAGTCTACCATTCGAGCAATATCCAAATCAATTCATTACACCGAAATTTAATATGGAATTTCATTATTTCTTTATGAGGAAATTCTGGTTTATGTTCTTGGGAAAGGCTTTAGTTGCATTTCCCGGAGGATTTGGAACTCTGGATGAGTTTTTTGAGTTATTAACATTGTTACAGACCAACAAAGTCGCCAAGAAGATGACAGTGATTCTTTATGGTAAAAATTTCTGGAACAAGATCATCGATTTCAAAGCGTTAGCAAAATATGGAATGATCAGTCCTGAAGATATGAACTTATTTTCATTTGCTGATTCACCGAAAGAAGCGTTTGATATTCTCAAAAAAGGTGTTTTGACCAATTATTCAGAGTTTCGATGAGCGAATTGTCTGGAAAAGAAGTAAGCGAAATTAAATCTCTCATCACATTGCTTGATGATGAAGATGAGTCGATTTATTCAACCGTCCGTGAACGGTTATTAAGCTATAAGGAATCAGCTCTAGAATTTATTCCGTTCATTGAAGACAAGAATACAATTGCAGAGAAACGCTTAAGTGAAGTGCGTGAAATACTTATACGAGCTTCATTTAAAGAACAATTGCGACAATTAAAAAGAAATAAAGAAGGAGAGATCGATCTTGAAGATGGAGTTTTCCTTTTTTCACGACAGAGGTATAGTGATTTGGATGTTTCAGT
>CAYHFN010000040.1:0-30992 GCA_964355925.1 uncultured Chitinophagaceae bacterium | reverse complement strand
TCAAAACCAAGATAAACGATCTTGAAACCCGTTGCGGTCGATCTGTTCCATGAACCGCGCAATGCAACAAACGCACCATTGCGGAATTTTTGCTGAAACGATTCATTTGAAAACTCGATCGCCATCGGCGCACTATGCGCTTGAACCAACGCTGCCGGTTGGTTCATCGATTTCACTTTTGCACTGTCATCAGCATTCAACGGAAGCAGACTCCGGTAATCTCCGTTCACAATAAAATCAACCCATACCCCATGCGCATAAGCGTATGGATATCCGTAGAAACCGCCGTTACGGACAATGTCGATCCATTCCGGAGGAATATCATCACCCTGCCAATCGAATCCATTATTGGTTGCCCATAATTTTCCATTGTGCAGTGTCATTCCAACAGCATTGCGGCATCCCGTTGCAAAAACTTTTCGTCCTGTACCGTCATCATTCCATTCTTCGATAATTGCACGGTGTTCTTCGCGGCAGGCATTGCACATAGATCCGATTGAGAGATACATTTTTTTCTTTATCGGATCGAAAACGATCGTTCGTGTATCATGTCCGCCGCCCCCTTGCTGCCCTCCCTTTACCATTGTGATAAATGTGGACTTCGTTTCATAAATTCCATCACCGTCTTTGTCGATACATTTTGTTACTTTTGTTTCTTCCGCAACATACAAAGCGCCGTTGTAGAATTTCATATCATGAGATTTACTGAAACCTGATGCGACAACAATGGCGTCATCCGCAGCTCCATCGTGATTTTTATCAGGAAGTGCGATGATCGTTCCTCTGCTTTTATCTGCTACATGAAGAACACTATCCGGACTCCACGCAAAGAACCTCGGTTTCGAAAGAGCTCCGGCGTGGAATATTTTTACTTCATATCCTGCAGGAATGGAAAGAGAAAGATTACCTGGAATTTCCTTTCTATATTTTTCAGGGACAATAACGCTTTGCGACTGAATCGCTAGATCAAAAATTGGAGTCATCTGAACCGTTGTTGGTAGTGTTTGGGCAGTGCAATGAGAGAGGAAAACAAGAGAAATTGCCGCAACTATATATATCTGTTTCATACTCAATTCCTTAGCGTTTATTGTTTTGGAATTACATAATACGGTTTCGTTAATACTGTGTCAGAAACAAGAACATGATATTGTTCATCCTGCAGAATATCAATAAGCGAAATATCTGCACCGTTGATCTTTGCAATTTTCTGTACCAGTCGAACACCATGGCTGTAATCCACATACGTTTCCTGATGCCAGTTATTCGGCGGCTGGATCGCTTCGCCGTTCAATTTGTGCCATCCATAAATAACAACCGGCTTCGGTCTGTTTGGCCGTAAATCGGAATAGATCTTTTGATGGACAACAATATCTTTTTTTGTTCCCGCTACAAGTGAACCTAATGGAAATTGACAGAGCAGCGGTTTGCGAAGCAGTTGAACTGAATCATTATGCTGAATGAATCGAGGAAGCATTGTCATTATTGAATCCGGCGGTATTGGCTGTGGCGGAAGTTTTGCAACAGCAGCCGTATAGATCTGATCAACCATCTTTTTTGTGGGCAGAATACAATCCAATGTATTAGCAATTCGCTGCGCGAGTATTGGCGTCATCGGACACAAGAAATAATTGCTGTCATTTCCAATAGAAAGATAATCCGGCGTTACAAAGTACTCAAGCAAGTATTCTTGTTTATTGATTACGGCTGTCGTTTTAATTGGAACAAGTGAGCGTAAAAAATTCGGGACATGACCACCAATGATAATTGCAAATAGAGAATTCTCGCACTCACTTCTGCTAAGCGAAAGAATCTGTTTGACAAAATCATTGCCATTTGTTTCTGGCGATGGATTCTCCTGAAGCGACAGCTGCTGACAGTTCAATAAGGAAACTATAAACAGAACAACAAGAATTATTTTCATGCTGCAAAATAAAAAAAGGCGAGGACAATTGCTTGCCTCGCCTTTATATCGTTGATTAGTTACGGATTATGGTTTTCGTTGCCCGTTTCCGAGATCACAACCAAATTTTCGTCCGTCTCCGAAAAATCCTATGGTTCCTTCACCGCCACCTAATGTAATGACGAATGTTTTATCGATTGTTCGTTCTTTGTACAAATCTCCGCTGCTGAATGTGATCAATGAATAGAATGTTCCCTCAACGGTTCCGCTGATCGCTTTTGAGAAATTGTATCTCCATATCGCAAAATTATCCCTGTTCAATCGGAAACGTGGTCCACGCACATCTGTCATCTTCGTGATGCGTAATGTATGGTTAAATGTTCGAATCATGTTGCGAGTGATGATTGTATCGACTCCGGCACGAACATAGACTGTATCCGAATTGAGAGTCACGGTGTCTTTATTGAGATCATTCACAGTCCATCCACCGCGCAATTTCGTCAGATAATGTTTCACGCGCGGATTTGAAAAATATCCGCTGCCATCGATGATCTTGAACTTGATTGTTGTCGCTGTATCCGTACTGTTGATGCGCAATTTTTGAAAATTACTATTTTTTGAAAATTGATATTGATAGACTCGTTTCATAAAACCGCTCGCTAGTATGCCATACTTCGAACGGTCGATCGAAACAGTCCACCATCCATTCAGCGAATCATACACTGGTGTTCCCGCAGCAACCATTTCATCACCGGATGATTTCGCCAATGTTGTAGTCAACGATCCGCCTCCGGCAACGCTTAGGACATCTGCAAAGCTTTCCAGTGCTCCTCCACTTTCATCACCCATTGCTGTAGAAATTGATTCAGCAGCATCATCGTAGAGCATACTTGATGATGAGGACGATACAAGATCATTATCTTTTTTGCAGCCCGTAAAAAAGATAACAGTCAGCAAAAGCATTGTGGATATTTTTTGAATCTGTTTCATTGGTGCTCCTTATAGATTGTGATTGAATGAGGGTTATTGTCGTTCTCTCATTCGGTCCTGCATTTCTTTTTGTCGTTCTTTTTTATACTCTTCATATTTTGGTTTTTGTTCTTTGGTCAACAATTTTACAATTTCCAAATCGGTTTTTTCCATTTGTTTCATCATTGCATCGCGTCTTGCCTGTCGGTCTCCGTCACTGTTCTCAAATTGTGCACGTATTTCTTCTTGTGCTTTTTCCAATAAACCTTTCACTTTTGTTGCTTGTTCACTTGTCAATACAACTTTTTCTTGTATTCTTTTTAACTGCATTTCAACTCTATTACCACGCGGTTGTGAAGATGCTGTGAGTGAAATAAAAGCCATGGCAACCAAAATCATCAACAGATTACGATAGTTCATCTTACTTCTCCGTTTAATGTAATTAATGAATTTAAACTTACTATTCTTGGACATTCTTTTTCAACATAAGTTTAATGATACTTGTGAACAAAATACTGAGCAATAGTGTCAGTTCAGGTAAAAAATCTGTATTTTTCAGATACGTTTGTCTGATTGAAAGAAATATACAATGAAATCTCCAAAACAAAAATTAGTTATTCTTGGAAGCGGTTTTGCTTCCTTTAGTACATTAAAAGCAATAGACACAACTCTGTATGATGTTATTGTTGTCAGCCCACGAAATCACTTTATTTTTACTCCGCTTCTTCCCAGCACTACTGTTGGAACTATTGAATTTCGGTCAATCATAGAACCGATCCGTAGCGCAAAAGATAATATCACATATTATCATGCATACTGCACTGCGGTGAACACAAACAATAATACGTTACAATGTAACAATGCACTCGACGGAAACGAGTTTCTACTTTCATATGATACTCTGGTAATCGGGGTTGGTGCGGTCAGCAATACGTTTGGTATTAGCGGAGTGGAGCAATATGGTTTATTCTTAAAAGAACTCACCGATGCACGCGCAATTCGACAGCGCATCATAGAGAATCTAGAGAGAGCCAGTACGCCAAATTTACAATTTGAAGAACGAAAACGATTGTTACATTTTGTTGTAGTCGGTGGCGGTCCTACCGGAGTGGAATTCGCAGCAGAGCTTCATGATTTCTTAACGGAAGATCTTATTCATTCATATCCTAGTATCCTTTCTGATGTGGATATCACATTGTTCGAGGCGGGCAATGCATTGCTCAGCACGTTCGATGCTGCGTTGAGTGAATACACTATCAAGATTTTCCAACGCCAAAAGATCTCTGTCCGGCTGCAATCGCAAGTTGCAAAGGTTGATGAAAAAGAAATTATTCTCACTGATGGCTCCCGCGTTCCGTATGGAATGATGGTCTGGTCAACCGGAAACACTCAGACACCGTTTGTGAGATCATTGCCATTTGAAAAAGACCGCGGTTCTCGTTTAGTAACGGATGAATTCTTTCACATAAAAGGATTCGGCAATATTTATTCATTGGGAGATTGCGCAACGATCGAAGGAAAAGTGTTGCCGGCAACTTCGCAGGTTGCCCAGCAGGAAGGGCAGTATCTTGCAAAGTCATTGAATGCAATGGCAAAAGAAAAACCTGTCAAACCATTTATTTATCATCACCGGGGGATGCTGGCATACATTGGAAGTAATCGCGCTCTGGCAGATCTTCCTCAAGTGAAAGGACGTGGATTTTCAACGTGGATATTTTGGCGTTCGGCATATCTTACAAAATTAGTAAGTTGGAAAAATAAAATTCTTGTTGTGTTTGATTGGATAAAAACATTTGTCTTTGGAAGAGATTCAAGCAGATTTAAATGAACAAACTTTCACTTCAACATATTCAGCAAAAACTTTCTTGCAGTAAATATACCTCGCTTTTCCATGCAGAGATGAGACAAGCGTGCGTTATGGTTCCCATCATATTGAAAGATGATCAGCTACAGCTTCTCCTCACTAAGCGAACGGACACTGTGGAACATCATAAGGGCCAGATATCCTTCCCGGGTGGAATGGTAGATGAGTGCGATGAATCATCCAATGCAACTGCGCTACGCGAAGTGGAAGAAGAGATCGGAATATCGTCTTCAGTAATTTCCATCCTTGGACGCCTGGACGACATTCATATACCAAGTGGATTTGTTGTTACGCCAATTGTCGGTTATATTGAATCACTTTCAGGACTCAAGACAAGTCCCCATGAAGTAGCAGAGGTATTGTTTATTCCGTTGGAAAAGTTCTTCGATCCATCGCTTCGTCGAACAGAAACGCGAGAATTAAAAGGTGTTATGCGACAAGTGTATCTGTATGATGTATGGAAAGAACCGGTGTGGGGTGCAACAGCGTTCATTATTAAACAGTTGGTAGATATTATTTCCGTTGAGGATTGATGCAACAAGCTATTTCTATAAAAAATCTCATTAAAGAATTTTCTCGCAAAAGCGAACAACCAGTTCGTGCTCTTGACGATATTTCATTCGATGTCCAATCCGGAAAGATCTTCGGTCTGCTCGGACCAAACGGCGCAGGGAAATCTACAACAATAAAAATTCTTACTACGCTTATCCCCCCAACCTCCGGAACTGTACTCGTCAATGGTTATGATGTTGTAAAGCAATCACTGGATGTACGAAAAAACATTTGTGTTGTCTTGCAGGAAAATGCGGTTGAAGTTTTTCTTACGGTAAGACATAATTTCCTAACATTCGGGAAATTTCATGGAATGACCACTTCCGATATCGAAAAGAAAATGGGTCGTATTGTAGAGTTGTTTGGATTAGAAGAAGTTCTTAACCAAAAACCGATCGATCTGAGCGGCGGATTAAAACGACGCGTGCAGGTAGCAAAAATTTTCCTGGTCGATAAACCGGTCGTTTTTTTAGATGAGGCAACAACCGGAATGGATACGTTCAATAAACGCGCAACCATTAAAGCAATTAAAGAGGAAGCACAGCGTGGAAGAACGATCGTTCTAACAACACACATGCTTGAAGAAGCAGAAGAATTGTGCGATGAGATCGTCATCATCAATCACGGTAAGATCATTGCAAAAGGAACGACCGATGATGTTAAAAAATTAGGACTTCAAATGTTCTATCTGTCATTAAAATTTAATGAGATGGAGAAGGATCTGGAAGAATTGATGCATAAATTCTCCCCGGTAAAGATGAACATTGTTAATAACGAAGTTTCCCTTACCGTTCGTGAACATGATACAGCATTAAAGATACTCTCGCTTGCGCAGTCTTCCGGAGCATTGAAGCATTTTGAGATATCAACTGCTTCGTTAGAAGATGTTTTTGTGGAACTGCTTGATCTCAAAAAACGAGGTGCAGTGTGAAGAACATAGCTGCCATCATCTATCGCGATGCACTTATACGTCTTACCAGTTTAACCTGGCTTTTTTTTGATATGGCTGTACCGCTATTGTACCTACTAATGTTCGGAGTCGGTTTCAACAAAGCAGTCGGTGTTGGTGTTCACACTCTAGGTTCTTCTGTTCTCTATAATGATTTTTTCCTAGCAGGTGTTTTATCAATGTCGTGCTTTGGCAGCGCCATCAATCAGGCATACGGCTTTTTTGTTGATCGTGACAATGGGATTTTTTATGAATTTCTTACTTACCCGATGACGCGGGGCGAATTACTGCTTGGCAAAATGTTGTTTCAATGTATCATGGCGTTGGCTCAAACAACACTGACGTTGACCGCTGCATATTATATTCTTGATATCCCAATCAATATTGCTCTACTTCCTGTAACAATTATTGTGGTTATGATAGGAATTGCAGCTTGGTTTTTTGCACTTTCTACGGTTGCTTTTCGTGTAAGACGAAATGATACATTCAATACCGTTATCAACGTTGCCTATTTTGTATTGATGTTTGTGAGCAGTATGTTCTATCCTCTTGATGCAGTACCGATATGGCTGAAATATATTTCATATGCCAATCCATTGACATGGCACACCGACATTCTACGATTTACAACGATCGGTCTCGGAGAATTAACAACAGTGATTTTTGAAACAGTTGGTTTTATTCTTTTTTTAATTTTTTCATTTTGGTTTGCGCAACAGACCTTAAAGAAAGCTGCATAGTTATTCTACCCGAGCACTCCATATAAATCTTTCGAATTTACTTTTAATCCCATCATCTTCAGATACATAAACAATTCCGCTTTGTGGTTAAGATGATGTTCCAATGCAAAAAGTGACATCCTCCATTTCTGCGCACGGCCTAATTGTAGTGTATCCAATTCCCCTGTTTGAAATTCCTCTTCGTTCATTGTTGCAAAAATATCAAGAAAATATTTCGAATTCTGGTGATATAAGTTTACACACTCGTCTACGGTTCCACTAGGTGTTTTTCTATTTGTTACAAATACGTGGCGAAGTGTCGGTAACGCCCATTCATTTTTGAGAATACCGTCGGCATTAAATCGTAATGCATACGCCATGTGATACATTAATTGTCCTGCGGTAAACGATTCTTCCGTCGGTTTCCAATCTTTTTGCTCTGGTGGGACAAGAAGAAATAATGGTTCGGTTGGTGCTAACTGGTGGGTTGCATAATGATGAAATTGTAACGAGGTCATACGGTTATCCTTCAAATTCTGAATTGATGATGATCTGTTCACCAATAATACGAATGGTCAAAACATTCGGCCGGCAGCAAATCGAACAATCTACCGTTATTGTCTGTTCCTCCCCATCCTCTGGTTCAACAAATATTTCGTTTTTTTTCCACAAAAGGAACATTGAAATATCCCATAATAGTCCATAAGTGAAAATAGGTAAGTTGTCTGCTAAATACCAATGGAACATATCTTTTTGCGGATTCGTCTAAAAATGCTTGACAATACTTAAATTGGGCAAACATTGATTATTTCCCCTAATTTCAGTATTTTTATATACTTACAACGTTTTTCACCACATTTTTATTCCACTAAAAGGAGATTTGTAGTATGCGTTTGAAAAAGTTAATGATGACCACACTATTTTTTGCATTGTTTGCAGGAATCATTGGCTGCGGCAGTTCTTACGTTGCAGATATTGCGGGAGACAAAATCTCGGTTGAAGATTTTGAACAAGTTTATGCTAAAAATAATGGCGGTCGCGAAGCGGCTGCAAAAACCTCGGTTGAAGATCGTCAAAAATTTCTCGATCTATACGTGAAATTTCGTTTGAAAGTAAAAGAAGCATATGCATTGGGTTACAACAACGATGTTGAATTACGCAATGAACTAAACGACTATCGCAAGAATTTAGGTGTTTCATATATGCTGGAAAAAGAGATCACTAAACCGGCTTTGGAACAGATGTACAGCAGGAAATTAAAACAAATCCGTGCAAGCCATATCCTCGTTGGTATTCCTTCGCCCAGCCGTGAAGATACATTATTAGGATTTTCTATTGGAAAAAAAATCATTGATTCTTTGAAATTAGGATACTCTTTTGAACTATTGGCAATAAATAATTCAAAGGATCCTTCAGCACAGAGCAACAAAGGAGATTTGTATTACTTTAGTGCCGGACAATTAGTTCCTGAATTTGAAGATGCTGCATTTTCTATGAAAGTGGGAGAGTATACCACGGTTCCAATCAGAACTCAATTCGGTTTTCATATCATTAAGATCACAGACATAAAAGAAAACAACGGTCCCGTACAAGCAAGCCATATTATGAAACGAATGTCCCGTGGAGCAAGCGTTGAAGATTCAACAAAAGCTGCAAAAGAACTTCTTGCAATTCGCGATTCAGTTCTGGCAGGAAAAGATTTTGCTGAATATGCAAAAACAATGTCTGATGATACATACAGCGGCGGACGAGGTGGAGATCTTGGTTTCATTGAACGCGGCAGAACAGTTCGGGAATTTGATGAAGCATTGTACAATCTTAAAGATGGGGAACTGTCCGGAATCATCCAGACACAATTCGGTCTGCATTTGATCAAACGGGCAAAAGCTCAAGGAATTGCTCCATTCAAAGATATGGAGACACAATTAAAAACGGAATATCAGAATTATCGTTTTCAATATGATTACAACAACATGGTCGAAAAAATCAAAAAGACGTATTCCTTTAAAGAAAATGATAGTGTTGCCGCTTTGTTTGCAATATCAGTCGATACTTCCAAAACAACGAACGATACAAAATGGGACAGTACAATTTCTTCTAAAGTTCGATCCTTAAATCTGTTCACTTTTGCAAACTCAAAGATCACTGTCGATTCTGTGATCGCATTATCAAAAACAAATGCTGAACTGAAGAATCTCGACCTAAAATCAACGGCAACAGTACCCGCAATCATCAATAAAGTGGGAATTGGCTTAGTAACTGAATTTCATGCACGACAACTAGAAAGTAAATTTCCCGATTTCGGACGCACAATGAAAGAGTATGAAGAAGGAATTCTATTATTTAAAGCGGAACAGGAAAACGTGTGGAATAAAGTGCAGCCGTCGGATTCTTTATTGAAACGATTCCATGCTGAACGTCGAGCTAATTACACATGGCCTGAACGCGTCAATATTCAGGAGATCTTCGTTACAACCGATAGCATTGCCAGATTTGTCAGAAATGCTATGTTTGGCTACACGATTGATTCGTTGGTTGTAAAGAAATCAAAAACAAAATCTAAAAATAAAAAGATTGAATTCGACACTATTAAGATCGCAATCGCTCCTATCTCATTCGATTCCGCTGCTGTACGATTCAACACCCGCAGCACGAGTATTGAAAAAAGAGGCGTTCTTGGTATTCAGCCGGTAACAACAAATGATCTGACATCCCGTGCTTGGAATATGCCATCAAAAGATACTTCCGCATACTTCCCGTTTGAAGGCGGATTCTCGTTTATCAAACCAATCCAAAAAGATGCTCCCCGAGAAAAGACGTTTGAAGAAACTGCTTCTGAGATTTCAAGTGCATTTCAGGAATTTGAAACAAAACGGCTGAGCGATGAGTGGTATGAAAGCTTGAAGAAAAAATATCCGGTATTGCTCAATAAAGAATCGTTAGCAAAAACGTTTGCGAACGAAACAGTGCCAACACCAACACCGCTGCCATAATGGTAAAACAATTGCTTTCAGAGGAGAGCGTTTTAGTACGCTTTCCTCTTTTCATTTTTATCTTCACAATATTCGCCGCAGGATGCACGCAAGAGCAGTCTACGGAGAATATTGTTGCCCGAGTGAACAATCAAACATTGACCTTAACAATGGTGCAAGAAAACAGCAATGGCGTTGATCAATTAACTCAGGACGATATTCGTCAAATAGCGAACCGATGGATCACGAACGAATTGTTATATCAGGAAGCTCAGCAACGCGGATATGATGCTGAGGAACATATTCAACGAAAAATTTCTGAAGCAAAAAAACAATTATGCATTTCTGAACTACTCGAAAATGAAGTGTATTCATTAGCAGAGAATTCGGTTCGCCAGAACGAAATTACCTCATATTTCCAAGCACACATTGTCGAATTTATCCTGCGTGAAGATCTGGTAAAATTATCTGTGATAATTTTACCATCAATCGAATCAGCAAACCAATTTCGTGAGTCTGCTCTCGGTGACCAAGGATGGAACAACAGTGTTTCACTGTTTCGACAAAATTCTACAAATCCGGTCATGTCTTTTCGCGATTCCATATACTTTACACAATCGTCATTATATCCACCTGAATTGTGGAAAGTAGCAAATGCGCTTGGTATGTTTGAGGTATCATTCCCCGTAAAAACAAGCATTGGTTTTGTTGTGATGCGTTCGCTTGGTCAATTTAAGAACGGCGCATCTTCACCGCTGCAATATGTTGAATCGGAAATTCGAACGCGTCTTGCCATGGAACTACGGCAACAACGATACCAACAATTCATACAAACGTTACGGAATAAAAACACCGTACAATTGTTGGTTGCAACTCAAGATTCTATAGCACAACACGAGTAAAATTATGAAAATCTTTCTTGCTGCATTTCTTTTTGTTTCAATCACTGTTGCACAAAAATCTTTGGATAGAATCATTGCTGTTGTGGATAGAGAAGTGATTACAGAATCCGATCTTAATTTCACCGTTCAACAACTTGCCGTTCAAAACAGGGTCGATCCCACTTCAAAAGAACTGAGAGATCGTGTGCTTGATGGAATGATTAATGATAAACTGGTTCTTGCTCAAGCCATTGAAGACAGCATTATCGTTTCAGATGAAGAAGTCACCGAACGATTGGAACAGCAAATATCGAAAATGATGTATCAGATCGGTGGACAGCAAAAGATGGAAGAAATGTACGGAATGACCGTCAACAGAATGAAACGCGATTTTCAATTTCGCGAACTTGTGCGCAAACAAATGCTTGTCCAAAAAATTCAACAACAGCGGCAGGCTCAACTGACCGTCTCTCGCCGTGAAGTGGATGATTTTTTCACTACATATAAAGACAGCATTCCAAAAATTCCAAGAGAATTTGAATTAAGTCATATCTACATCGAGCCCAAACCGGATTCATCCGTCCTACAATTATTGATGATGAAAGCGAAGAAGATAGTTGACAGCATAAAAGCAGGCGGTGATTTTGCAGATTTTGCAAAACGATATTCTAGCGATGGTTCTGCTGCTCAAGGAGGCGATCTTGGGTTTGCTCGACGAGGATCGTTCGTAAAAGAGTTTGAAGAAGTTGCTTTCACACTAAATGTCGGAGAAATTTCAAAACCGGTTAAGACACAATTCGGATATCATATTATCCAGCTTGTTGAACGGCGCGGCGATGCAGTGCGTACACGTCATATTCTCTTCCCTGTTCAAGTATCTCAATCCAGTGATGACTCAACAATTGCCCAACTAAAACGTGTTCGAGAACAAGCGCTTAACATGGTTAATTTTGGTGTATTGGCTCGAAAATATTCTGAAGATAACGACACAAAGGATATCGGCGGCGATCTTGGAAAGGTAGCGATCGATCAACTTGATCCGGCATATGAGGATTTTGTAAAATCAGCAAAAAAGGGAGACATTAGCGAACCCAGAAAATTAACAGTTCAAAACAAATATGGGTATCATATAATCTTTGTTCGATCTATCACCGACGAACATTCGATCAATCTTAATGACGATTATAAACGGCTTGAACAATTGGCATTGCAATTCAAGCTCAGTCAAAAATACGAACAATGGGTGGAGAATCTGCGGAAGACAATATATTGGGAAAAAAAATTGTAACTCGTTTCAAATTTCATTATACTTATTCACATTTTTACAGCAATAATTTACCATCGGAGGAGAACAATGGCACAACATAAATCAGCGGTCAAACGTATCCGTACTAACGAACGACGCGCAAAACGCAATGTAGCAGAGAAATCGACAATGAAGACATTGCTAAAGAAGGTGCGCTCAGCGGAGAAACAAGAGACTGCGGCATCATTATTGAAGGAAACAGTTTCATTCCTTGATAAACTGGCGGGGAAAAAAGTGATCCATGCTAACAAAGCGGCGAATCTAAAATCGAAGTTGACAAAACTCGTCAACAAATTAAAATAATCATTTGTTCGTGAAATAAAAGACCTTGTCTGCAGTTTGACAAGGTTTTTTATTTTTAAATCAGACCGTCTTTTTCCATTTGGAGCTGTTGCAGTTCTCTGATCCGTTTTTGAAACTCACCGCCTTTTGCAGGTTGGGAGAACATAAGAATTTCATACGCTTGAATCGCCGCACGAAGCTCCCCTTGTGAAGCATATATTTCTGCTAGCGTCGGTGTCACTGCATCGGTTTCATACACTTGATCGTCTTGCGTTGTATCCGGAAGTGGATTTTTTGATTGATAGTTTTCCTGAGGAACAATTTTTTCTGCGGATTGTAATTTTTCTGCAATGGAATCTAAATCCGATTGCTGTTTAAGTTCACCATGTAGGCGTAATTCGTCATCTGCCATTTCCGCAAAAAGCTGAGCCTGCTCCGGAGATGAGAATACCGCCTCCGGCTCAAAATGAGCTTCGGGTTCTGATGTAGAAGTCTCAAAACTTGTATTGGTAAAGATCACCGGATCAATATCTCTCGATATCGTAATATTTTGTTCAGACAAATCTTCATTCAGATAATCATCTAATTTTTTTTCGGCACCACTACCAATGCGGTGTTGGTTTTGAGCAAAATATTCGTCAAACGATGGGAATGGCTCGCTGTTATCCGTTTGGATATCTTCTTCACGATGCTCCACTGAAGATTGAACGATTGGCTGATCGTAAATGGAACCAGATAATTCTTCCGTATTCAATAAAGACTGATTTTCAGTAACGGTTGATGACAGAATTTGATCCTGTTCGAATGTTTCCAGGATCGCTTCTGATTGATCAGTAGTTGACAATGATGGTTGTGTAAAATAATTTTCATCTGTTGTTCTTGTCGAATCGTCCGATTTGTTTGGAACTGATTGGATGAGTTTAGCAACAGTTTGATTGAATGGTGAAAGTTCCAAAGCCTTTTCAAAAGCATTGTTCGCTTTCGAAAATTCTTTCAACATAAGATGAGCTCTCCCCAGCACAATATAGCCTGCATAATAATTCGGAAAGAGTTTGACCCCTTCATCTGATAATTTTACCGCTTCAACAGCCTGTTCTTTACCAATATAGAGATCTGCAAGGCGCGCAAAGAGGGGTGACTGCGGATTCTCAGACATTTTCTGAGCAAAGAATTCTATGTCAATTTCTTCGAAATCCATAATTAGTTTAAAATAGTTCAGAATAACGTTAATTGCAAGAAAGGTTTGGTTTTCTTTGATTTGTTTTGTAATCTACTTTTATATTTGAAGGAAAACAATGCTTAATAGAATACGTGTCATTATTATTAACTTTCAAACTCCAGATCTGCTTAACAATGCAGTCGAATCGTTTCGAACATTTTATCCTACAATTGACTTATTGATTGTTGATAATGGATCAGGTGATGAATCAATTGAAATCATTAGCAAATTAATAGAAAAATACCCATCCTTTACGACTCTTTTATCGTTTCCTAAAAATATTTTCCACGGGCCAGCAATGCACGAGGCTATTAAAAAAACAGAAAAAGAATTCATTTTTTTATTAGATAGTGACACAGTAACAATAAAAGGAGTGTTTTTAGAGCAAATGGTAGAACTATTACAATCAGATAAAAATATTTATTCTATTGGTAAATTAGATACCGTGGATAAGCGAGGCTTTATAACTACCGGCGTTGGAATTCCTAATGTCCGAACAGCTTCCATGATGATCAATAGAAATTATTATCAGCGGTTTCATCCTTTTGAACATCACGGACTGCCAACAATGAAAAATTTTTCGGATGCACAAAGATTAGGATACAAACTTTTAGATTTTCCAGTCGAAAACTATATTCATCATATAGGAAGAGGAACCGCAGCAAGATTTGGTTATCAATTAGGAGTAAAAAGTAAAATTGATTTTGTGCTGCATAAGCTGGGACTATGAATATTTCCCGATCCTTTAACTAAACAACAAAGCCGGCGTTTAACCGGCTTCGATAACATTTTGATTTAATAAAATTATACTGCTAATGGTTCAACAGACAAATTCATACGTGCAATTTTTATTCGGCGGGCTTCAAGCACCTGCTGAACTGAAAGCAATGCAACAAATCCGTATCCTGCAGTAAAGAGCAATTGGAATGGAACAGCAGCAATCTCCAAATAGTACAGTGATGATAAAACGCCGAAGAAACAATACAACGCAAGTATCACTTCTACAATAACCATCCAACTGAACTTGATCGGTACATATTTTTTATCGTTCCATGATTGTTTTTTTCCTTCAATACCATATTTTGGCGTACGGACGAATTCACTTTTCTTTTTAAACAACCCTTCGAGTACTGCTTTACTGTTATTCACCGCAAATCCCATACTGCCAGCCATAAACACGGGAAACAACATGATCCGCTTTCGCCAGTCTGCATAAATATCTTTTTGTGAATATAGGTAGAACAAAAATGAACCGATGAATGCAAGAACGAACACCGACATAAAATCAAAGTATTCGTTGAATTTTCCACCATGTTTTATGAACGTCAGCGGAACATTCAAAATACTTGCAAGAATAATGAATGGAAATACGATATTGTTCGTTAAATGAAATGTGCTGTGAAATTTTATCCTGAATGGTATGTTCGATTTCCAAACCAGCGGAAGAAGTTTACGTGCAGTTTCAATTGCACCTTTCGTCCAACGAAACTGCTGCGATTTTAAGGCATTGATCTCCGCAGGAAGTTCTGCGGGTGAAGTAACATCGCGGAGAAATTTGAATTTCCAACCGCGTAATTGCGAGCGATAGCTCAAATCAAGATCTTCCGTCAAAGTATCAGCCTGCCAGTTTCCTGCATCAAGTATGGTGGTTTTTCTCCACACTCCACCGGTTCCGTTAAAATTAATAAAATATCCGGCTTTGTTGCGAATGTTTTGTTCAATCACAAAATGGCCATCCAGCGCCATTGCCTGTGTACGTGTCATCAACGAATAATCGCCGTTCAAATGTTCCCACCGAGTTTGCACCATACCAATTTTTTCATCCTGGAAGAAATATGGAATGGTTTTTCGCAAAAATTCCGGTTTAGGAATGAAGTCGGCATCGAAGATGGCAACAAATTCTCCCTTAGCCGTTACTAGCCCTTCTTTCAATGCGCCGGCTTTGAATCCTTGACGGTTTGAACGGCGAACGTGATGAATATTATAACCTTGCGATTGTTTTTCACGGACGATGCTTGCAACAAGATCCACCGTTTCATCCGTGGAATCATCGAGTACTTGTATCTCAAGTTTATCATTCGGGTATTCAATAACACACGATGCATCGATCAATCGACGCACGACATACATTTCATTGAAAATCGGAAGTTGAATGGTCACCATTGGTGTTTCATTCAAAGGAAAATCTCCTTCAACTTCATTGCGATGACGATAATAGTGATAGACCATGACAAAACCGTGTGCGCCGAAGATAAAAAGAATACTAAGGCATATGATGTACGAAATGAGTATGAATTGTTCCATAGTGTTGTTTATTAAGTGATTGTTATGTAATAATATTTTTGCTGCAGAATGACGTTAACGCCATCCTTTCAATAGATCTTTTACCAACCGGATACCGTTTCCAATAAAATGTCTTCAGCAGCCTTATTGACTGCTTCGGTTAATGCAACATCGCGGATCTGCTGACCTTGTGTATATTCTCCCCATGCTGAAAAATCTCTCTCCCAAATTTTCTTTCTCAACTTCATATCGGTGAACGACGCATGAATCGTAACGGTAATTTTACGCGTTGTAATGATATTATTTCCACCAATAACCTGCGGTGCATCAATTACCGATGAAATTGTTCCCTCGACTATTGAATCGGCGGTCAATCGTTCACCGATCTCCAAATTATTGTCGTTACGGAAAAGTTCGGTCAATTTTTGAGTGAATTTCTCGCGCAATCCCGGTTCGCCGAAACCACTGACATCATCAAACAAAGGAATTGCTACGGTCTTTAAATGTGCGGGAACGGATGCACCGGTGAAACTGTAACAACCGTTAAAAAACAATTGATAATTCACAATAAGAAACAGACACAACATTGTTTTGACGAACTTTTTCATTTTCAATAGTTCTTTAACCATAGTCAACTATATTCCGTATTCTTTAATTTTTCTGTACAATGTCCGTTCAGAAATTCTCAACTCGTCTGCAGCAAGTCTTCTATTGTTATGGTATTTTTTCAACGCTGTTTCGATCATTCTTCGTTCCATATCTTCAAGCGACAGGTTTTCCTGAACAGCATTTGGAGAAATATTTTGATTGCCAAAGGAATTACCGTTCATTCCGATCACATTCTTCAGGATATTCTTTACATCAAGCATGTCATTCTTTAATTCGATCAATGCGCGATACAATAATTGACGTTCGTCCAAATCGCTTGGTTTTGAAACAACCAACGAAAGATTGCGCTCTTCCGATGGAACGCGTAGATATTTTTTTATATCATCAACATCCATTTTTTTACCGCGTTCAAGCACGAGCATACTTTCAACAACATTCCGAAGTTCTCGAACATTGCCCTGCCAATAATACTGTTGCAGAAACTCCGTTGCAGCAACCGTCATTCCGCCAAATCTAATTCCGTTCTTCACAGAAAATTCTTCAATAAATTTTTCAAAGAGCAATGGAATATCTTCTTTGCGTTCTCTTAATGCCGGGATCCTGACATTAACGGAACGAAGACGATAGAATAAGTCTTGTCTAAAGTTTCCGTTTCGCACTTCTGAGTCTAAATCCTTGTTGGTTGCGGCGATAACTCGAACATCAACTTTGCGGGCAGCAGAAGATCCGACTCGTAAAAATTCACCGTTTTCTAAAATGCGCAATAATTTTACCTGCGTTGCCAATGGTAGTTCACCGATCTCATCAAGAAAGATCGTTCCGCCATCAGCCAATTCAAAATATCCTTTTCGTTCTCCGCTTGCACCGGTAAATGAACCTCTCTCGTGTCCGAACAATTCCGATTCAATGATCCCTTCAGGAATCGCTCCGCAATTTACAGTAACCATCGTCTTCTTCGCACGTTTGCTTGCTCCATGAATCGCTTGTGCGATCACTTCTTTTCCAACGCCGCTCTCTCCGGTGACTAGAACAGTGATATCCGTTGGAGCAACATGCTGGATCACCTGCACGAGTTCCTGCATCTCCAACGATTCGCCAATGATTTTAAATTTATGCTGAAATTTTTTTCTATCTACTATATCGGGCACTGAAACTCCGTTCACCGTTTTACCAAAAACCAATCAAGATTATGCTTTGATTTCAATTCACCGCCAAATGCGCGAGCGGATTGTTCATCAGAAAAGCCATTGAATCCTACTGCATACACAGTTTTTCCGCCGCTTTGTTTTGTAAAAACAATTGCTTGTTTGCCAATGGTAGATGACAATTCCATTGTCTGTTGTTTTGCTTTTACTTCCTGCGAATACACTCCTATTTGAACGACAAAATCACCTGTAATCGCAGAAGAAGCAGGTGTTTCCTTTTTTTCTTCAACCACAGAAGGAATTTCTGTTTTTACAACTGGTTTTATTTCACGTTTTGCATAGATAGAATTTGGATACTGTTCGTTCAATATTTTTAATTTTGCATCTGCGGTTTTATAGAGTCCAACGGCATAATAATATTGATAGACTTTATGCAGTGCATCATCCGCCCATTCATTTTGCGGGTACATATCGACAAATGTTTGATATTTTTTAACTGCTTGATCACCATTCTCTGTTATGTAAGCATCGAGATATCGGACACCGGGATCATTGGGAAGTTGTTTGACAAGTGATTGTACTTCTGCACGAACTTCCGAGATCTTTCCTGAATGGATCAGATCAAGTCGTTGACGAACATCTTGCTCGTTCAACTGTGCTGCAAGAAATGAAGTTGAAAGAAAATACATTCCAATCAATTGCACACTACAAAATTTAGATATGGATTGTGATTTCATATTCTTCCCGGATTAATTTACGTTCGAAACAAGTTTACCAAATAATGTCTGCGCATTGGTCCGTTCGATCTTTACTTTTCGGTATTGGCCGATTACTGCATCTTCCCGTGGAAAGAGTGTTTTTTTATTCGTATCTGTTCGCCCAAGCAGATCATCGGCAGAACGCGAACTGTCACGTTCGATCAATACTTCAACTTCTTTCCCAATAATCGATTGATTTATTTCTTGAGATATCACGCTCTGTATCTCAATGATCTCGCTTAATCGTTCAACTTTTAATGCATCGGACACATCGTCTCCCATATCCCACGCTTTTGTATTCTCACGCGGTGAATATTTGAACATGAACGCACCATCATATCGCACTTCTTTCATAATATCGAGCGTCATTTGATGATCTTCTTTTGTTTCGGTCGGGAAACCGGCGATGAAATCTGTAGAGAAACTTGCTTCCGGCATTGCTCGTTTAATCTTACCCATCAAATCAAGATAGTGTTCAATGGTGTATGTACGGTTCATCAATTTCAAAATCCTGTTCGAACCGGACTGAACCGGTAAATGAACATACTTACAAATATTTTTATGAGACGCGATCGTTTCGATCAGTTTATCATCCATATCCTGTGGATGTGACGTCATATATCGAATGCGAATAGTATTATCAACTTCGGCAACTGATTTCAACAAATCAGCAAAATCATATTTCCCATCGTGGTACGAATTTACATTTTGTCCGAGCAGTGTAACTTCTTTAAATCCTTGTGTACTTAAATTGCGAACCTCATCAACCACACTGTTCAGACTTCTGCTTCGTTCACGTCCGCGTGTAAAAGGAACAACGCAGAATGTGCAAAACTTATCGCATCCGCGCATCACCGAAAGCCATGCGCTGATCCCTTCTGTGCGAAGCGGTGTGATATCATCATAGTTTTCTACACGGGAAAGTTTAACAGCAATACCGCGTAAACCTGCCTGTGCATCTTCGATCAATTTTGGGAGTTTACGATATTCATCCGGACCAACGACAAGATCAACTACATTATTTTTATCGATCAATTCTGTCCGCAGACGTTCGGCCATACAGCCGAGAATTCCTATCAGTACTTCGGGATTGTTTCTTTTGTGATTTTTTAATTCAGACACACGCTGTTTAACACGAGCTTCAGCATTATCTCTTACGCTGCACGTATTTACAAATATTATATCTGCCTGATCTGCTTGCTGTGTTAGTTTGTAACCAATTCCGTCCATTACACTTAGCACAACTTCGGTATCTGCCACATTCATTTGGCATCCGTAGGTTTCCACATAAATTTTTTTAGTTTTTGTGCTCATTTGCATTACAAATATACCGACATGCTGACATTTGGACAATCGAAAGTCTTTCTATTAATGAAATTTAATTCAATTAGCCTTTATTAATGGATTTTAATGTTAAACATTCTTGCCTTTTTGGCAGTCAATTGCTTACCGAGGAAAAAAATAGTACGTTTTCATACAACAGTTATCCACATTTTAAGAACAGAGTATTTTACAGGAAAAAAACCAATATGAACCCCCAAAATTTTATCTCAGAAGTCCGAGCAAAAGCCAAAGAACTTAAAAAGACCATTGTGCTGCCGGATGCAACCGACCCACGCACATTAAGGGCAGCAAGAATCATAGTTGACGAATCGATTGCTACACCACTATTGATCGGCAATACCGAAACCGTCCGAAAAATTGCAACGGAAGAAAATGTGTCGCTCAACGGAATTCAAATTATCGATCCGGAAAAATCTGAGTTGTTAAAATCATTCTCACAAAAATTCTATGAGCTTCGAAAAGCAAAAGGAATTCAACTTACGGAAGCAACTGATACGATGAAGAAACCACTTTTCTTTGGCGCAATGATGGTTCGTGAAGGATTAGCAGATGGTAGCGTAGCCGGTTCATTTTCCACAACCGGTGATGTGATGCGTGCCGGGATTCAGGTGATTGGCGTAAAAGAAGGAATCAGTGTTGTATCCAGTTTTTTTGTGATGGTCTTCCCAACACAATTATTTTCATTCGCTGATTGTGCCGTTGTTCCCGATCCAACTGCAGAGCAGCTAGCTGATATTGCATTATCAACTGCAGAAAATCATGTAAAACTCACGGGCGAAGAATCACGCGTTGCGATGCTCTCGTTCTCTACCAAAGGAAGTGCAAATCATCCGCACGTTGATAAAGTTGTGAAGGCAACGCAATTAGCACAGAAAAAAAATCCATCGCTCAAGCTCGACGGCGAAATGCAGCTTGATGCAGCGATCGTTCCAAAAGTCGGCGCATCAAAAGCACCAGGAAGCACTGTTGCTGGAACTGCAAATGTTCTCGTATTTCCGGATCTCGATGCAGGTAATATCGGCTATAAACTTGCTCAGCGACTTGGAGGAGCTGAAGCAATCGGTCCGATCGTGCAAGGGTTGAAAAAACCGGCCTTTGATCTTTCCCGCGGTTGTTCGGTGGATGATATTGTGAATACAACGGCAATAAACGTTTTAATCGGTGCAGTATAAATTTTATGATCTTAATTATATGAATGCAAAGGATTATATAAAAAAACTCTACCTCTCCCCTCACCCAGAGGGAGGATACTTTAAGGAAATCTACCGCGCCGATGGGATCATCGCTCAACCGAATCTGCCTATGAGATTCAGCGGAGGACGAGCGTATTCAACTGCGATATATTATCTTTTAGAAAGCGGTGATTTTTCTTCGCTGCATCGATTAAAATCCGATGAACAGTGGTTTCATATTGATGGCGGTGCGTTAATGATCCATTCAATTGATCCAAAAGGGAATTATATTAAACACAAAATCGGGAAAAATCTTGACGCGGGAGAACTTCCATATGCAGTTGTCCCACATGGTAATTGGTTCGGCGGATCTGTAGATGATGTTCAACCGTTTGCATTGGTAGGATGTGTGGTTGCACCGGGGTTCGATTTTGATGATTTTGAATTAGCCAAAAAAGATCACTTGAGAAAATTATTTCCGCAGCATACTGCGTTAATTGAAAAGCTAACACGTTCTTAAGTATCGTTGATTCCCACGCTATTGCCTAACCGAAGCAAAGTCATTATCTTGCTTCATCGGTGTCATCACCAACCATTACTTTTCTTTCCGGAGCTAAAAATATTCTTGGACAGTCGAACCCTACATACAGAGTATCTTCAAGATGGAACTGCTGGACACGCCATCATCCGCAAATTCTATGGGCGATACTCCGATGTTCTTGTAACAACGAGTCTTATTGATATTAATGATGTTTTACACGAGGTTTTCCTCTCTCTTTCAAAAACCAATTTTGAAAACGTTCAAAATCTTGAGCATTATATAATGCGAGCGATCAAACTCCAATGCTGGTCGTTATTAGATAAAGCGATTAGGCAGAAGGCAATTGTTGTGAAAAATGAAGGAAATCAAGAAGGCGTTAGCAATGAAAATAATCTGGACCATTCATTATTTGCGTCACACAACGAACAACTGCAGGAAATTGAAGGGTCAGAGTTATTTGTTCAGATCAATCTTTTCAAGAGTCAGTTGAAAAAGAATGATATCCGGTTGCTAAATTTCCTTATCGATGAGACAGAACGGCCTGAAATCGCAAAAATCTTAGGAATAAATTTAAATACGCTCGATACAAATATAAGAAGATTAAGGATCAAATTGGCTGATCATCTGAGAGGTCTCGGGTATGCCTATAAAGGCCTAGAACGATTCAATTAGTTTCTATCGAATAAAAAGATTTGTGATTAGAAAGTATTTTCCGATTTGTCGAACTATATATACAGAACAAAGTTTAATAGCAGAGATCGTAAATGAAAAAAAATGATATAAATATTTTAGCTGGTTATTCTCAATTTCTCGATGACTCGGGGAAACATTTAACCTATGCGGCACTTTCGATGTACCGCAATTTCTCAGAAGGATTGAGTCAAAAAGAAAGAATTTATTTTAAGAATCATCTTGATGATTGTTCAGATTGTTCAATTCGATTGCAGGAGGTTGCAGACGTTGAAGGGAATAAAACTGAGAAACAGCGAAAAACAATTCTGAGAATTTCATCGAGCACATTCCGATATGCAATTGCCGCAATGTTGATTATTACTGTTGGATCTGCAGTCGTTTTTCTCATCCAAGATTTTCAACAAGAAAAGATTGGTTCACAAGATATTTATTTTGAAAAGCCGCTTGCAGTAATAGAGCCGGATCTTTCAAAGTTTGTACCAAACCAGGTTCTTGATAATTTTGTTGAAAGAACAGTACGTTCATCGTCAGGTGTAACTCTGATTGCTCCCGCACTCAGGGATACAATTACAACACCGTTTACATTTAAATGGGATGGACAAAAAGAGAGAAAATTTACATTGACGATTGTTGACAATAACAATGTGGAACAATGGAAGACAACAATCTCTTCAACAGAATTTATTCTGAAAAATAGACTTGCGCCCGGACTCTACTATGTGAAGTTAGAAGCGGATGAAAAACTTGTAAAGGTTGGAACGTTCGTTGTAATTCGGTGATCAATTTTATTTCCCCGTCAGCACAAACGGACTCCACTCCACAGGATGTGCATATTTTCCATTCTTAATCATCGCTAGTTTTGCATTTCGTAGAGCAGATGGGTATGATTGCTTTTTGAAAATATTTCGATAGAACTGTATCATCAGTTCCGCTGTTGATTTATCGGCCACCTGCCAGAGCGAAACTAAAAGATTTTGAGCACCGGCATACATAAAACCTCGTGTGAACCCTAAAATCCCCTCTCCTTTTACTATTGTACCAAGACCGGTTTCACACGCGCTCAGCACAACAAGATCAGCATTGAGCCGAAGGTTGTAAATTTCGCCGGAATAGAGAACACCGTCTTCGGATGAATCATTTTCGGGAGCGGCAAAGATAATAGCGGAAAGTTTTGGTTTCTCTTCGTTGATAACACCGTGTGTTGCAATATGGATGAAGCGGTAATTCCAGATAATGTTTGACTTGAGGACGGATTCTTTTGCTTCATTGTGCAGATAAATCTTTGCTGATTTTTGTTGTAAATCAAATAAATTGAAAATGCTTTTTACTTCATTTTCAGATTCTTTCAATTCAACAAATCGTTCACCATCAACCATCCTGGATCGTGTGATTCGATCTGCAGAAGCTGTATAGACATTTTTCGAATGAGACGGTCTATCCGCAAATACCGGTGCCATTCCGACAAAGGAATATTTTCCGTTGATGTTCTGTTTCGTTTGCTCGTCATGAATAAATCGCGCAGATACTTGATAGCTGATCTCATATTGTTTGATCACATATGGAAGGTTAGAAAAATTTACTGGCATTGTTTTAGAATGTCTTTTTGTTACCAATGCTTCAAATGGAAGATAATTGAGTATGCCGTCAGGAATGATATACAATTTTTGAATTTCTTTGAGACTGGTTTGAACAGGTGCGAGTAGTTGAGTATATAATTTATATGATAAATTCACATATTCTTCAGATTCCACATTTTGAATTGAGCGGCGGAATTGCTTGACCAGCGGTGTTAAAGAAACGCTGCGTTGTGATTTGACAATATACCTGTTCTTTGTCACCAAAAAGATCGTTACCGTGCTGTCACCAACAACATATTCTAATAAGGCTGTTTTGTTGTCAGGTAGATGTTCTTGGACATCACGGATTGAAACATTTTCCGATTGATGTTTGAGTGAATAATAATTAGGATATTCTTTGTCAAATTTATCGATTAAGCGTTCATACTGACGCTTTAGATCGAATAGTGTATTCTCCAATTGTTCAATTTTGACTTTGCTTGCCTTCTCTTTTTTGTCTTTTTCTTTCTGAAGCAGAGTTTCATTGTATGTTAGATCAATCTTTAATGCCGATTCTTGTTCAAGCAGACTATCGGGAATTCCGGCAAATTGTTTTGCGTTCAGTTCGGAAACCGCATCCAGCAGTATATTTGCCTTGCTCCGCTCTGCGACTGAAAACGCCTTGGAAGTATATAAGTCATCTTTTGTCAATTCAAAAAGTTTTAAAGCAACAGAAATTGACTGTTCATATACATCAAAGAACATTTGACTAAGTTGAATTTTTGATCCTTCGGTTCCAAATCCACGGCGTATGTTGTCAACAAGTTTTAATGCGTGTTCATATGTATTCAATGATGCCCGTAGATCTGAAATATTTCCCTTTCTGATTCCACGTATGAACAGTATTTTTGCTTTTCCGGAGAGTGATACCAATAGATCAACATCTGAAATACTTTTAATTATTCTAGGGTTATCATAGAAATTTGAATCTGATACCCCGTCAATAAGTGAAAGAATCCCTTGTTGATAATATTGAAGAGCTGAGTCGGTTTTGCTCCAATCAGTATATAGGTTTCCTAGAGCATTATATGACTGTGCGACTTTCACATTTTTTTCACCGAGTATTTCACGGCGAATAACTAATGATTTTTCAAGCCATGCTTTTGCTTTATCAAAATCTTTTAAATTACCATACGCCTCGCCAATGTTAAAGTAACTTTGTGTTACGTTCGAGTGCCTCTCACCAAATTTCTCTTTCCAAATTGAAAACGCTTCCTGATATGAAACGAGCGCCCGCCCGTACTGTTTCATATCAGAATATGTACGTCCAATGTTGTTCACAACACCGGCAACATTCGGATGTTTATCGCCAAGTTTTGTTACAAATATTGATTTGGATTTTAATCCGAATTCAAGCGCTTTGTCAAATTCCTTTTTACCCCGGTACGCCATTGCGATATTATTATATCGTATTCCAAACGAAGGATGGTCGTTCGCCAACGTTTCATTCATGATTGAAAGTGACTTCAAATAATAGTCCAATGCAAGATCATAGTCTCCGGACCGAAAATAAATCGCAGCCACATTGTTATACAGATTTGCAATATCAGGATGGTTTTCACCAAGCACGAGTTTACGGATCTTAAGTGACTGCGTAAAATAGTCAAGCGCTTTTTGGTAGTCCCCGCGAGTTTCATAAATGCCGGCAATGCCATTGTATGAAGCGCTTATTTTCAATTGCTGCTCTCCCTGTGGAGTCGGAAAGAGTTTTAGTGCACGATGATTGTAAGCGAGCGCACTATCGTGTTCACCGACATTTAAAAATATCCCCGCAAAGAGAGTGTACATATCCCATTCCAGATCAACACTTGAAGAAGGATTGTTCTGTAGGATATCGAATGCGTCGTGCGCAACAACAAGTGCAGTATCATATTTTCCTTGCTCTCTGTATAATGATCCGATGATCATAAGGCGTTGTGCTGCAACCAGAGGTGCTTCTTTCAACAATTTTTGTTCTGCTTCTTTATCAATTTGTAATGACGTAAGCGCTTTGTTATAATTTCCTTTGGACTGTAGACATTCTGCTTTCTTGGTTATACAGCGAACCTGATCGCCAATCCTATTCATCGTAGCATAGATTATTCCTGCCGAATCAAAAAAAACAATGGCACTGTCATATTGTGCTCGCTTTTGAAAATCCATTGCGCAAGCAAAAAAAGAGCGGGCAGCGGCAGTGTCGGCTTGAGTATTGTATAGTTGATAACTGTGAACTTTGCCGCAAAGTAGCATCGCGCAAAGTATCAAACCTAAAACCGGTGTTTTGATTATCGAAAAATGATGAAGATTTAATTGAGCCATAATGGTTTGTTTTGTTAGAAATTAAGCGATTTTCCTCACCATTGGCAAGTCAATAAATACAAAGCTCTATAAAAACAAGTATCCTGGATAACACATTGTAAATCAGACCAAATTGCCTGAAAGTTTTTTGTCGAAAGATGAACTATGGAGATAGAGATCATACTGGCGGTCGTTCATCAATTTTGCTGAGGTGGTTATGCGCATTCAAATTGTTCTTGCCTTATTATTGAGTTCCTTTCTTACGGCACAACCAGACATCAAATCACCAAAGAAATTTAAGATTGTTCAAATGGACGGTCACACGATCATCATGCATGCAGCGGATGGACAATACAATTCTTTCGATGAGCTGCCCGAAAGTGTGAGAAATGAATTTTTACGATCGTCTGTCACTCAATCACAATCAAGAATTGCACAGCATTCACGTCCGATGACGACATTTATTGTTTCCGATCCAAGTGATCTGCCTGATGCTAATATCAATGACGCCGTGTATTCTCCCCCAACATTGCGCTCAGCAATTCAAAATGCAAATAAACTTGGCGGCTCACATTCCATTTCATTTTCATCCGGAATAACTACCATTAAGCCTGCTACTGAACTCCCATGGGTTACAGCAGCATTAGTTATTGATGGAACTACCGGCTCCGGCAAAATAATTTTGGATGGCTCTGCTTCAACTGCAACAACCGGGCTTAGCCTCACAAAGACTTCTAAAGTGACGAATATGATTTTTAAATCGTGGAAAAGTTTAGGGCTTGCCCTTACCTCGAGTGCAACAAACTCCACTATTCAGCGAAATGAATTTACGCTCAATAGAGTAGGATTGAATATCAATGCTGTTGGAACACTTGTCGGCGGTGATTTACCGGAGGATAGAAACTATGCATACGGAAATACAAACGACGGGATCGATCTTGTTTATGCAAATGATAACATACTTATCAATAATTTCTGCGGAACGAAAGATGGAATTACTGCGTCCCCAAATATATATAACGGTATTTATGTTTTGGGTCAAAGAAATAAGTTGAAATATAATGTTCTTTCCGGCAATATGGGCAGCGGTTTGGAGATTGGAGAATATTCCATAAATACTCTTGTTGAAGATAATCTTATCGGGGTAAATTATGCGGGAACATCGCGGCTTCCCAATACGAATCACGGAATTAGTACCGGCGGGGACAAAGATTCCATCATTAAAAATGTCATCAGTGGAAACGGTTGGGGAATTACAGTATCGGGTTATTGTTCACAAACATACATCGCCCAAAATACTATCGGTTCGAATAAGTCATTAGATAGTTTGTTTGGAAACAGTTATGGGGGGCTGTATATACTAGGGGAGAAAGTGGTCATTGACAGCAATATTATCAGCTGCAACGGCGGTACCGGTGTTTACATCTCCGGAAATGGAGGTGTTGTGGTGAAGAGAAACAAGATTGGAACAGATCCGACCGGAATGCTTGATTGGGGGAACGGCGGTTCCGGAATGCTCATCCTGAACGATAAGAATGTCGTCGGCGGTCCATCTCCCGATGATCGCAATATCATTTCCGGAAACACCGGAGACGGAATTGATATGCAAGGGCTAATAACATTTTCAATTCCCGGAGGATCAACACCGAATTACGTTCAGGGAAATTTCATCCGAAACAATATTATAGGCGCATCCATCGACGGGGAATCTGCTCTGCCGAACAAAAGCGGGATTTCAATGCTGGGGCATATCGACAGTAATTTTGTCCGGGACAATATCATTTCAGGAAACCTAAGGCACGGCCTATTAATGCGGCGGTTTAGCACCGGTAATCCCACGCGGAACGTCTTCACCAATAATGGGATCGGCGTAAAACCATCGGGAATTGATCCGCTGCCGAACGACAGCGCAGGTGTGATGATTGACGATGCAGGAGAAAATCTTTTTGGGGGCATCACTGAACCAGAGGGTAATATCGTTGCATACAACGGTTATAATGGTATAGTGATGAAAGCAGGATCCGGATTTTTCATACAGCGCAATTCTATTCATCATAATAGAGGTCTGGCGATAGATCTTGGTGCGGACGGTCCGTCGGTAAACGACAATACCGATTCAGATGGTGGCGCAAATAATCTGCAAAATTTTCCCGTCATCACGTTTATTAAAGTGAACGGCGGAAATACTACTGTAACCGGAATTTTGAAAAGCGCTCCGTTGAAATCTTACAAAATTCAATTCTATTCTCACGATAAACCGGATAGTACGGGATTCGGCGAAGGAGATTTATTTCATAAGACTGAAACAGTCAATACGGATTCTACCGGTATTGCTCAGTTCGTGACTATAATTAGCGGAGCACATCGACGTGTGGTTGCTACTGCAACAGATCCGAATGGAAATACATCCGAATTTTCAAAATCGCCGATCATCGTCAATTCAAACGGCGACGCTTCCGATAATAATGCTGTGGACGGATTTGCCGACACAGGCGGTCCGCCGGTAAACGGCGCTCCCGAAGTGACTTTACGAGCCGCACTTCAGACCGCACAGCATTTAAAAGGAGAAGATTATATTTCGTTCGACATACCGGGAAACCTCTCAACGAATTTTATTTCTCCTGCAACTGCGCTTCCGTCACTCGATTTTTCCGGGGTGACTATTGATGGAACAACACAGAGCGGATTTTCATTTGGCAACAATAAAATTGTTCTTAATGGATCAAGCGCTGGCGATGCCGACGGATTACAAATCAATGGATCGCAAAGCACTATAAAAGCACTTGATATTCAAAACTTTAAACACAATGGAATATCCGTCAATGGAAACGATGCGCGAATTGAAAATGTCCGCCTGGTTTCAAATACGCTCAATGGCATTTACGCATCGAACAACCTTCATCTCAAAGGGAAAATTTTTGCCCTCAACACCGGCGGGGGAAACGGTGTCTCGTGTAGTTCCAATAATCAAAACGGAGGGATTTATGTAAATAATATTTTATATGCTGATTCTGTGGAAGCAACAAATAACTGTGGCTCGGGAATCCGTTCGGAGAATGGAAGCATCATCATTACTGGTTCAGTGGTTGCATCGAATAATTCTGAAGACGGTATCCGGGCATCAGGCCATATTAATATTGTTGGTTCTACGATCACTGCGCAATCAAATAAACACTTTGGGTTCAAAGTATTCACTGGAAATATTTACTTGAAGTCAACATCGGTTCAGAATACCTTCACCGTCATTTTAAATGCTAACGGTAACTCCGGTCTCTATGCTCAACAAGGTGCGATTGTTATCGAAGGAAAAGCACAGATTAACAACAACGGTCCTCAAACCATAGAACAAAATTTTATTGGTGATGCCGGTATTTATGGGGAAAAGTATATTCAAACTGATGAAGTAGAAGTCAATAGTAATTGCGGATATGGCATGTTTTCTCCGGCAGGAGAGGTATTTATTCGGGGAAATGCGGTTATTAACGGCAATGAACGGCTCGGTATCCTTTGTCAAAACAATTTGAGAATATTCGGAATCGTTCATTCGATCTCCGATAATAAAGAAGAAGCGATCTATGCTCCTAATGGAAATGTTGACATTCGGGGGAAAGTATTGATATCCAATAACAATAAAAAAAATTGCTCCGAAAATCCTGAACGTTGGTTCCCGAAAGATTCGGAACGATTTACATCCTTTGGAGAAGCGGGAGGAATCGGTTGTCGCTCTGTAACACTCAACGATGCTGATATTATCGGGAATTGCGGCGCAGGAATAAGTTCTGGATTGTTTGTAAACATTTCCGGGCGAACGAGCATTCTTCGAAATACAGGAAACGGAATACAAACACGGAATGTTCATGTTGCCGGCGGAAGAATCTGCGATAATGACGGTTACGGCATACGATTGTGGGGAAATCTTCGTGATTATAGCGCAGGTTTTTTGAATCTTGGTTCAGTACAGGTTTGCGGGAATGGACTAGGAGGAATTAAAGGTGTAAAGGAAAAAGAAGCAGGCTTGTCAAAGATTACCGATGTCTTCCGTCAATCCGCATCAACCTCTACTTCAAATATTTCAGGAAGTTCTATCATTAATAATAAGGGGAACGGAATTGAGTTTGATTCATTCTCCCAGCTAACAATCTCAAAATCAAATATCTCCGGTAATACTGCTTTGAGTGTAAAAAACATCGATACAAATATTGTCATCAATGCACAAAATATCTGGTGGGGAAATGCATCCGGCGCAGGAAATTCTGTCACCGCAGGTGTCAATACGTCTAATTGGAAAACATCTCCCGTTTCACTCACGGTATCTCATTCTGACGATTCTACGTTCAATACCTCAGGAAGCGCAGATTCTGTCTATGTTATTGTCAGGAATTGGTTAAAGTCGAATGATTCTATCCTGGTAAACATTGCCGAATCACGAGGATGGCTTCAATCTCCGGCATCCGTCGTTATCGTAACAAAAGATTCTATACCGGGGTTGACCAATGTTCTTATCAAAATTCCGGCGAATGCTCTCCCCGGTGACAGCACGGTCGTTCACATCACAGCACAATCGCTTTTGGATTCAACTGCAAAGGATGAGGATTCATTCATTGTCTTATCCTATAAGCCTGCGCTTGTCCGTGTTTTAGTCCTTCCTGATTCGGTAAAATTACTGAAAGGAGATTCTGTTCAATTCATAATGAATGGATATGATCAGGCAAACAAACCATTTGAAGTGAAAGCACAATGGAGCACAACGGGAGGAACGATTGACAGTCTGGGAGCTTATAGAGCGGATACAACGCTAGGATCGTTTCTTGTTACGGGAAAAGATACGCTGACGGGACTGAGTGCTAAAGCAAAAGTTGTCATTGTAAATTCTCTTACAACTGTAGCAAAAGAACAATTGAAACCAATAACATTTTCTCTCGAACAAAATTTCCCAAATCC
>CAYHFN010000039.1:3671-31126 GCA_964355925.1 uncultured Chitinophagaceae bacterium | reverse complement strand
TTATTTAACCGTTGAAGAGAGAAACTCGTCGACTATTTTATTGAAGATTTGCGGATATTCAAAGTATGTTGAATGACCTGCCTTCGGGATTGATTTCCAAACGGCATCCGGCAGAAGAGACGATGCTGCTGCAGCCGCTGCAGGCGGAAAAAGCAGGTCCTCATCTCCTGTAACAAAGAATAGAGGTGTTTTAATCGTGGAAAATGTTTCAGATGGAAGTGTACGTGATTTATGGATCGCCGTGCGCATTGCATCTTTGAAGGGAGCGGGCGATAGTTCATGAATTTGTCGGAAGAGATAATAGAGAGACGGTTGTTCTTCTGCCATGCGAGATCCCGCTCCGGGGATAATGCTGCGAGCGCGAAGATTCGTTTTTTCCATGCCGGCCCACTCTTTCCAATCTTTCATTCGTTCGACATCAAGATTTTTGATCGATTCATAGTTCAGTGTACCCGTCGTTGAAGCCATGACCAAAGCACGCACACGCGATTGATGATGCAGTGCATATTCCAAGCATGTCCACCCACCGAACGATTGCGCTACCAATGAAACGGTATCCAATTGCAGATGGTCGATAAGTGCGGATAGATCGTCGGCAAAAACAGAGATTGCTGGAATATCCTGAACGACAGCATTAGGCCAAAATCCGCGATGTGAAAAAGTGATGCACGTGTACTGTTGAGAAAAATAAGGGATTTGCTGCCACCAGGAAAGATAATTTCCGCCAAGACCGTGTGCAAAAACGATTGCCGGACCGCTTCCCGTTACTTCATAAAATATCTCAGAATCCGGACGCTTGAGATAACCTTTCATCATAATTTCCCTTCGGAAATAGTTATAGTTTTTTTCTATCGATCCGGTCTGTTATAAAAATGAACAGTAGCAACCAGACACACGAAACAAGCACTATTCCAAAAAAATAATTCCAAATCTGGTGAGCATCCTGATAGTAAACTGCCCTTTCAAGAACTGTCAATCCTGCGGGAAGTGTTTTCGGTTCAGGACAATAACGCTCCAGTAAATATTCGGAGAAGATAAACCCTGCGATTGCTGCACAGAATGAATATTGACAATCAAAAAACACCAATAAGAAATTTTAATTGGTAATTTCTACAAAACTATGTACAAAGGACCACCGGGACCTAACGGCAGACCCAACAGCATCCAAATAATAAGAAGCAGTACCCAAAATATTGTAAATATGACGGTATACGGAACCATTGTCGAAATGATTGTGCCTATACCATAATCCTCATCATACTTTTGTGCAAAGGCGAGGAGCAATGCAAAGTAGCTCATCATCGGTGTAATTAAATTAGTGACCGAATCACCTATTCTAAAAGCTGCCTGAGTTAATGCGGGATGATAGCCGAGCATCATAAACATTGGAATGAACACAGGGGCCATTATTGCCCACTTTGCTGAAGCGCTTCCCATGAACATATTGATGAAAGCCGACAACAGTACAAACGCAATAATCAGAGGTATCCCGGTAAAACCGATGTTCTTTAGGAATTGTGCGCCGTCAATTGCTAAAATTAATCCAAGATTACTATACCTAAAAAAGTAAACAAACTGCGCCGCAAAAAAAACAAGAACAATGTACGTGGAAAGTGTTCCCATCGACTTAATGATGTGCTTCATTACATCTTTGTCGTTCTTTATCGTTTTCACAATGATGCCGTACACCAATCCCGGCACAAGAAAGAAAAGCAGAATACCTGTCACTACTCCATCAAAAAATGGTGAGTGGAGAATATCATTTGTTTCGGGATTTCTGAATAGTCCCTTATCGGGGATGATTGTCAATGCTAGCAGTACTGCGATGATGAACATACTTATTCCTGCCCATTGTAATCCTTTTTTCTCGTCCGGATTAATTTTTTCAAGAAGAATTTTTTCAGCCTTGCCGTTATAGGATCCCAATCTCGGCTCGACAATTTTCTCCGTGATCAAGGTTCCGAGTATGACAATCATGATCGCCGAAACAAACGCGAAGTAGAAGTTCACGAGGGCATTTATTTTCATTTCCGGGTCAATAATGTTCGCTGCTGATTGTGACAGTCCGGCGAGTATGGGGTCTACCGAACCGATGAGGAAATTCGCTCCAAATCCTCCGCCTACTCCGCAGAACGCGGCAGCCAAACCTGCCATCGGGTGTCTTCCGAGCGCATGAAAAATAATCGCGCCGAGGGGAACGAGCACAACATAACCCGCCTCGGTGGCGAGATGGGAAAAGATTCCGGCGGTGACAATGCTGCCGGTTATCAGCCGTTTCGGCGCGTTGAGCACCAGCGCCTTGATGAGCACCGTGAACAGACCGGAACCTTCGGCAAGCCCAATTCCAATCATCACTGCAAGCACTAAACCTAATGGCGGGAAGTTCACAAAGTTTGCTGCAATGTTTGTGTACATCCATCGTATTCCATCACCGCTTAATAAACTGTTTATTTTTATTATTGAACCATCAACCGGATGAACTGCCTGCCAGTGTAACAAACCACCCAGCCATGAAACTACTGCTATAGTTAACGCAAGTAATGCAAAAAGTGTGGCAGGATGGGGCAGTTTATTGCCGATTTTTTCGATTTGATCGAGTGACTTGGTAAATATTTTGGATGAGAGTTGACGAAGTTTCAAGGTGCCTCCCGATTAATTAAAATTTTTGCGAAATATAATCCATTTGTGTAACATAAAGTTAAATTGTGTCTATCACGTTGCCATGTACGGCTGCTGGAGCAAGATTGAGCGATGCTGGGACGGAGAAACGATACCGAGTCCATAATCAATCAGCATAGGAATAGAACCACACGCGATCCACGATTCAATCATCACACCAACGACAATGATGGAAGCACAGATCAACAGGATTTCAACCGGAAACTGAAGAACACCATATCCGCCTCCAAGTAAAATTGCCATTCCGATGATCGGCACAAATGCTTCCCAGAGTTCCGGTTTTCTTTTTTGTTTTTTAGCTTTCGCGGTTGTTGAAGGTGCATTCATTATTGATCTCAGGATTGTTTAGTTCTATGATATGTAAATATTTCGTTGAACCGTGCAGCAACAGCAAGCCGCTGCACGATTGCATTTCTTGTTTCATCAACAACCCGACAAAAAAACACCTGGGCTTTATTCGGACTAATTACTTTATCATCGTCCCCGTAAAAAACACGTGACTTCTGCTGAACTGACTTCGTCCTTATTTCAGCATCAGCATCTTTTTATTTTCAACAAAATTTCCGGCCCGCAACGTATAGAAATATATTCCACTGGATAATTTTGAAGCGTTAAACTGAACATTGTATGTCCCGGCTTCTTGTGCTTCGTTTACTAGCGTTGCCACTTCTCTTCCAATCGCATCAAACACTGTTAATGTTGCATGATTGTTCACTGGTAATTGATAACTGATCATTGTAGAAGGATTAAACGGGTTCGGATAATTTTGCGACAACACAAATGTTGAAGGTATTTCATTTTTTTCACCAACCGATGTTCCGCTTGGCGCCAATGAATTTTCTGTGCTGCCGGTTGCACGTGCTAAAGCAATGTACATGGTTTGGCCGTTTGTCAACACCGGATTACCACTGGCAAGTGCCGTTGCTCGTATTTCAGTTGGAGGTGTTACGAGAGAAGTAGTGTGAGCCGTATTGGACACTCCATTCCAAGTCGCTCTATTGTCTGCGGAATAAGCTACTCTCAAATTGGTATTACCGGCAGCAACCCCGTCATCCGTTCCATAATACATATAGCAATGTGAATAGGAGAATGATGTGGTTGTACTTGCCCCCTGGTAATATGTTACTTTATAGTATCGTACTGCAGAGACTTTATCGATACCACCACTCAACGTACTGGATCCGGTATTCGCATTTCCGGAAATTGCGCGAGCGACCAAATATTGCTGACTGACATACGGTACGGCGACCGGATAGATTTGAATAGGCCGATATCCGTTTGCATCTCCAACTCCAAAGTGGCGATTACCTCCATTTGAAGTAATTCCTCTTCCCAAATTTCCGTTCACATACATTGTCGATGTTGTTGTGTTTACACCTGCTGAAGCCGTCACCAGAACAACCCAAATATTGTCTGTCCCTGTTTCCACCATCCCCGATTGAAAAATTAAATAGGCTGAACCTGTCGTACTATTTGTATTCTGAAAAAGATTTCCGCCCGAAAGTATAACTTTAGCTCCGCCAGTTTTATTTATTACGGTTCCATTAAATAATTCAAAGGTCGGTGTGTAAATGGTTTTTTGAAGTGTTACGACACTATTGCTAGTACCGGCAAAAGTTACATCACACCCCTGAGCTGTGTTGATAGTTGTTGTTGCTGATGTGGACCCCATCCGAAATATTATGCAGCCCGATGAATCAACACCTGCAGTAGTATTTATGTTTCCATTTAAAGTAAGTTTGTGTGCGACAAATGCTACAGGTGCAGCAAGTGAATCGCTTATGAACTTTCCATAAGCGCCACCGGCTGTTGCATTACCGTTGACAAGGAGATTTCCATTGACCGTAATACCAGCAGCATTTCCATCGTTTCGGAATTTGAGAACTCCTCCCGCATTCACTGTTAAGTTATTACACACTGCAATTGTCGTATCGATCGTAACCGAATGGCCCGCAGCGATCACAACATTGCTTGACGCTGATGGCACCACGCTGCCAACCCATGTAGCTCCTGCACTCCATTTACCAGATGCAGCAGATGTAATCTGAGCATTGGTAACAGTTACCATTGAAACAACAAGCATGGTAACAAAAAGAAATTGTAATTTGTGTTTCATATAGATCTCCTTTATTTAAAGTTGAATAAAAGAACCGCATTGATTTTGAAAAACGTATTTCGATATGAGTAATTACTTAATTCTATAAATTGGATATTCACTGTTCAGCATTCGAATTACGGATAATTTTTCATTCTGTGCCAATCCCCACATAGACCCCGGCTCAAGTGCTATCACCAAGAACGTCGATGCGGGTTGGGAGAGCGATACCAGAAAATCACCGCTTTGTACGACAACAGATCCATCTTTTACTTGTGTCGATATAGTAAAGAATGGTTTATTTTCCATCCACACAGGAGCAACATCAGTGATCGTATATTTCTCAACCTTTTGCACGAAAGAGGATTTTATTCTTTCCATCTGGATCCCATGGCGTTGTAATATTTCTATGATCGCAGATTGCGATTGAGGAATGAGATACGCCTTGGGTCTTGTGATAGATAAAAGCGATTTTACTTCCGAAGCATATTTCATAGACACAACTGTATCAATACTCGTTGATATAATTGTCATCGGTAACGATATATTTTCTCCGGTATATTGATAGTCCATCTTCACAATAACCGATTCTTTATTCGTGAGCAATTTTTTCCGCTCGGACAAAATCAACGATTGAATTTCGCCTGCGTGCTGGTCTACAAAACGGAGAAATGCATCAATGGCAACAACCTGACTTTCAGTTCGTCGTTTGATCTCATCATGGAAACTCCGGCCGTTCTTCCCTTCAAGTATAAAAGAGAACGTATTCAGAATGGCGAAACTTTGACGTCCATCATCGATGCTTGTTGTACTTGGACGAACCGTATCGCTTGGTTCATCCATTTTCAAATAATTGGCGAATCGGAGATTCTGTTTTGACAATTCGGTATCAAGAAAAGGGAAAAGACGTTTCAATCCAAAGTCCCTGATTGACGAAGGGATATTCACATTTGTCGGAGCTCCGAACTGTTCGTCAACAGCACGGACATATCCAGCAGCAAGGAATTCTTTTCGGTATGCTGCAAATTCATGAATGTCCAGAGTTACAACGGGCTGAATACTGCCAAACGCTGCGTGTATTGCTTGCGTCTCGGGTTGAGAAAGCAAAAGATGGTCGCGATTCAGATCTTCTTTATTAGCATTTGCTCGCTTTCCTGATTCGTTACCGTCCGGGTTTGATGATGGAATAACATAAAGATCAAGATGTTGATACAAAATATTTTTATCATCCGAAGCAATCCTTTTCAATAGTTCTAACGTCGCTTCTTTTCCGGAAGGTTCATTGCCATGTTGTTGACAGAAAAGAAGAACTTTAATTTTGTCTCCTCCTCCACTTGGTTTCACATGAACAAGCGGGATTGGTCTCCCTTGCACCGATCTGCCGATCGTATCAACAACAAATCTTTTCGACAACATTGCCAGTTCTTGAACATACGAAAGCAGTTCGTCGTGCGAACTGACTTTCTTATACTGGTTTCGTTCTAAGGGTGTTAACGGACTTTCCGCCCTAATGAAGAATGGAAGAAAGTACAATGAGGCAATAATAGCTATGATAATTTTCTTCATGTAATTCGTTTATAGTTTCAATGAATGGTTGAATCAATGGCTGCGGACTCAGAATAAACGGTTCCACTTTTTGCTATCTGACGCACAATATTTAAACCAATCCGAGCAGTTGTGACAAGATCTTCCACTGCGATATATTCTTGAAATGAATGTGCATTTTTAAATCCAACTCCAAGATTCAGCATCGGTATTCCGTTTTTATTCAATACGTTGGCATCGCTACCTCCTGCATATTTCAACGGAGTTGGTTCAAGTCCTGATTCGCGAATAGCCTCAGATGCAATTCGGATCATCGGATTGTCATCGGTAAACTGATAGCCGCCGTATTTTTCAGTAAAGGTGAGTTCAACACTCCCGCCTAAGTCTGCCGCAGCCGAGTGAAATGCGTTTTTAATATATTCGATTTGAAATTGCAATTTTTCTTCGTTTGCATTCCGGGTTTCACCGGTGATTTCTACAAGGTCGGGAACAACATTGATCGACGTTCCGCCATGGATCGTACCGATATTCATCATTCCTGTGTGATCCCATCGTCCCAATTTAAGAACAGCGATCGCCTTGCTGGCAATCTCAATTGCGTGTATTCCTTTTTCAGGTGAAACAGCTGCGTGCGCTGAACGCCCGCGAACTGTAGCTTTAAATGAAACAGCCGCCGGCGCTTCGACGATATAATTTCCGGGCGATGCTTGACAATCGAAGACAAATCCAAACGGAGCGAAAAAATCTGAACGCTTAATATATTTTGCTCCATGCATTCCCGATTCTTCACAAACTGTGCATAACACTTCAATGGGACCGTGCGGGATTTTTTCATCATGAAGGATTTGAAGAATTTCAAGTATAATGGCAAGACCGGACCGATCATCACCGCCGAGGATGGTTGTTCCGTCCGTAGAAATCGTTCCGTTCTTCACAATGTGTTTAAGATTCTTTGTTGATTGAACGGTATCCATATGTGCACAGAGAAGCACAGGTTGTGCATCAATGGTTCCTTTCAACCGCGCGTGGATGTTTCCGGTATTACCACCGAATGTCGATCCGGCATCATCCAAACATGATTCCAATCCTAGGACATCAAATCTCCGAATCATTTCTTTCGCAACGTCTGATTCTTTTCCATGGATCCCGTCAATAAGACCAAGCGTCAAAAAATTCTGTACGAGACGTTCATTATTAATCATATATTTTTTCTTTCATTTTAAACAAGACAACACAATTACTTAACAAGAAGCAATTTTATCGTTGAACTATTCATATCGTTCCGGAGCGCACAAAAATAGATCCCAGTTGAAAGTGATGTACCGTCGAACCGGTTCCGATATTCACCCGGTTCCAAAAATCGATCAACAACCGTTCTGACTTTTTGGCCAAGAATGTTATATACCGTTACCGAAACATTGGATGCTCGTTGCACAGAAAAAACTATATCTGTGGATGGATTAAACGGATTTGGATAACATTGCAATGTTGGTCTCACCGGAATAACATTCGAAAAACGATAGACACCGGTTATCGAATTGATATATTGTCCCGCCGCAACCGCCATCTTCTGATATTCGTGACCCGAACCGACCACATCGATCATTTTCCATTTAAGGTTGGGACTCGTATCTTTTCCTTTTTGAAAAAAATATCCCGCACGTTGATAACGATTCCTACCTTGTGCATCCGAAAGCGGATCAGTATTGAGATTTGAATCACGTATCGTATCCGCAGTGCCGCGCATAATTACCATTTCGCGGGAGGCAAATTCAATAAGATTTTTAGAAGAGATTGAAAGAAGCGAATGCTTCGTTCCCCATGGATAAGCAATTGTGCTGTCCGGAGCTGTATACCATCCGGAATTCGCAGGTATGGCTCTTCGAATGAGTGAGTCATTTGCAAACAGAATCATCCTGTGGACAAATTGCCCTCCCGCTGAATGTCCCCAAAGTGTATAGGATGAGTCTTTGATACCTAATCCACGGCTCAATGTTCTTTCTATATCCGAAACCATCGTGAAGGACCACTTCTCTTTTTGATTAAGCGAACCAGCACCGTCATTTCCAGTGAACATATTTCCTAATGCATACGCATCGCTCGGCCAATCGGTAGCATTAAATTCAGGCGCCAGAACAATCCAATTGTTTGCTGTTGCAAAATCAGTCCATGATAGTCCATAATTGTATCCATTCCGATCAACTCCATGCATCGCAACGACGATCGGACAATTAGGAGAGAATCCTCCGGGAAGAAAAATGTGGACAGGTAACGGTTTTGTGGGAAAGGTTGGTGATCGAAAAAGAAATTTTTGCATTGATCCTTTGCTGAACACCTGAAGTTCTAACGAATCGTTTTCTGCTTCACAGAATGCAAATATTTTGTAATACGTATATTTGGCAGCATATTTTATCAAAAGAACTTTTATAGAGTCGCCTGTTCCAGTAAGCGTGTCTCCAACAACGGCATACACTCCGTTTGCTTCGTCGATAGTATATGTGAAAATTTTCCAGTTAACAGATTTGCCGACATACGAAGGATTCACCTTCACATAAGCAATTCTCACCGTTTGTAACGGCGGAATCTTTTCGATGATGTTTGCAGCAGAAAGAGTTGAAGCAGCAAAAAAAAGAAAACCGATTATTTTCCCAAGCGTATTTTTATTAATCGTTGTTTGAAAGATCACAATTGAATTCCGATTGAAACGACATGAACCGCTGAAAATATTCCGAATGCGGCATAGGCATAATCAAAGGTAAATGAAGTTGAACCAGCACTAAGATTTACACCCCCGCCAAGCGTTAATCCCTCTTCGTCGGTATTAAAAACATATCCGCCGCGAAGAAATAGTGTGTTTTCAAATCCATATTCCGTGCCGATGCTGAAATGTTCAGGATTGTCAATCAGATGCACACCATCAACCGCAATAAGAAGAGAAGAAATTTCGGAAGCAAGTAATCCTCCTTGGCCGACAAGAGGCATCGACAATGACACACGGTAACTGGCGGGCAATGAATACGATTGAGTTACGAGGTTGGCTTCAACCACAGGATTTATTTCACTATTCGGGTCGAGATCAACAGTTTTGATCAGATCGCTTCCATTCATCTTCAATGCCGGACCGAAATTTTGGAATGCAAGTCCCATCTTCATCCCATAGAATCCCGTCCTCAGCAAAATTCCCAGATCGAATGCGACAGTTTGAGCACTCGTATTCGCAATTCGTTGATTGATATATTTCGCCGATACACCGACACTGACTTGCTCCATTATTGCTTTTGAATACGACAGTGAAAGAGCCAAATCCGCGGTAGAATAAAATGTACCGGTTCCTGACGGCGACTCAATTGTGGTCATTTCAATATCACCTGAACCGAGTTGGTTCACTGAAAATCCAATAGTTCCATTATCCTTCATTGGTAGTACGACACCGATAAAATTGTGACTTATACCTGCGATCCAAGAATTGTGCGATACTCCGATCTCAAATTGATCGAGTGCTATTGCTCCGGCGGGATTCCAATACAGCGTACTAATATCATCAGAGACAGAAGTGAATGTCCCTGCCATCGATACCGCTTTGGCACCAACAGGTATTTTGAGGAATTGCCCTGCAGCAGTACCCGCTTTGGTGAAATCCTGACCGACAGCAATACCGCTAAAACAGAGAATAAGAATTAAAAAAATATAGTTTTTCATGATGGTTATTTTTTCTCCAATCATTTGATGATTGAAAACTTGCCAATCGTCTTGTCACCGGACGAGATTTCGACAGCGTAAATATAGAGTCCGTAAGCTACTTCCACCCCAGACTGATTCGTGAGATTCCAATCTTCGTCACCCGTTCCGTTGATATGATCCAAACGTTTAATTAATTCTCCCCTTACTGAATATATGGAGATCGTGCATTCGGGCGGTAGGAACATGAATCGGAGCCTGCGGGTATTCGACACCTGCTCCCATTTTGAATTGACAATGTATGGATTTGGAACAACTCTTACGCCTGAAAGACTGTTCGCCAATGTCTGACGATCGCGTAAAACTTCCGGAGCGGTGATCTGCACCCGAAATGTATCGTTCGCGGTCAGTTGACTGTACGATTCTACAGTGAATGACTCACCGGTAATTGGAAGCCGTGAACTCCCAGAAGATGCTATACTGATCGAGACAGTATAATACCAGAAAAGAAGATTGAACGTCCCAATAGTATCTGCCCGTACTAGATATGGCGAATTTACAATACGTATCTCATCCCCAAGATCAAATGTATTACTGGCGTTTTTATCAACGAGTACGCAGCCCACTTGATACGCTTTTTCTTTAATGGATGTATTCCAAATTTCAAATGGAACGGAATATTTCTTAATCATCGGCTGCCCTTGTCCGGTCAACCCAGCAGCAAATGATCCGGATGTTGTAAAACGAAATTCATATTTACATCCTCGCGCTTGTGTATTTGCTGAAGCATTCCTGACGACATCTTTTACATACCATCTTCCGTCCGGCTGCAAATTGAGACTATCATACACATTGTTTCCTTTGTGATCTTTCAATGACTTTACTGTTCCAGTCTGTACATCACCGTCCACACGGATTTTGATTCCTTCGCACACAACCATTGCATCAGAAGACAATGCAACTTTTGTCAATCTGGTGTTTGTTCGTTGGTTGGTCACGAAGAAACTATCCGCCGGAGATTTGTTGAATGTCAACAGATAGGTGTCACCGGTCAGTGACGAAGGGTCGACGGTCTGCACGGCAAACGTTCCATTGCCAACTTCAGAGGTTTGCTGCAACGATACGCTGCCATTGACAAACCCGATAGGATTGGAACGCGGTGTGACATCCACAAGATTAGCATCAGCCGCAGTCGTTCCGCGAGCAGATTCAAGTGATTCCAAATTGCTCGACACTGAACCGGAATCGTATGACGTGATTGTGTAGGAATAATTTATTCCATTATATACTGTTGAATCAATAAACAAATGGACCAGACCAGTATTATCTCCTAAATAATTTGCCTGATTCATCGGATCTGAACCTTGGATCAGATCTTTTTTATCAAACTGCGTAATAGGAACATATCCTAGCAGTTTCCCTTTTGAATCGGTGATCTTGTTTCCCCACGAAGATCCCTGATCTTGACTGCGGTATATTTTGTATCCTTGGAAGTCCGCAACTTTGGCGATCGGATCAATTGCTTTTTCAGGAGAATCATCCCAATAGAGTGTCACTTTTTTATCTCCGGCCACTGCATGAAGTTTGGGTGACGGCGGAGCTGCGGGTCCGAGAAATTTATTCAAGAACATTTTTTGCGCCATTTGAAAATTTTTCTTCAGCTCTGCAAGATCTTTTTCTGTGGAAAATGCAACTGTCGCTTTCATTGCTTCTCCTGGCTGCATTGTAAATGGTCCGGTGGTCACAAACATTGTCCAATTATTCGGTCCCGGATTTTTCCCGGCAGCAGTCAAACTGAAATCGTCAAAATGTGTATTCGTACCATGGAAATAATCGGCCTTTGTGGCTAAAAGATTTTTGCTGTTCGGATCGCTGATGATCACGGGCCACATCTGTGCATCGGTTCCGGGTGTAACACTTCCTGATAGATCGCGGAAAAAATGCGCATCGGTCACTCCAAGATCGAACGGCGTACGCAACACCATCATACCCATGTATCCCTCTTCGATATTACCGGGACTTGAACCGTTATAATCAAATTGATAATACGCGTTATCGAATCCTTTTGGATTTACTCCGGAGTTGTACGAACCCCACGTTTCTTCCAAAACATCACCAAATTGAAAATCGATATAGTACCCAAACCAGCAGCTATCGAGTACTTTGGAACTATTATTAGTAATGGTGATATCATAAAATTGAACATCCTCGGCAAATCGCCGTCCATACGAATACGCCTGATCTTCCATCGTGAGACCGATCGTCACCGACGGCAATTGAGGACTACGATCATTCATGATTGCATACACTTCTCTGTCAGCTGCAAATTCACCGGGAACTTCTTTCCCGAAGTTCGGCGAAAGCGGATCAACATCGATACGGAATTTCCCCGGCCAGAAGCGCCATACATTTTTTGTTGCGTCATAATACGCCCCTTTAGCCGCCACGATTTTTTTGTCTGTCTCTGATAATGATGAAAGATTACCCGTGGGAGCTGAATGCCATACTTTTAATGAATCGAAATATCCTTTGGGCCAGGTGATCGGTATATCACTATGAGCAAGACGGGGTGCACCATCGGGTGCCAACAAATCTTCCGGTTGATCGTCAGCATGGTAATGACCTCGTGCGCCAAGCGGAGCGATCCAATCTTCGTTTCGATACATTGTATAGGTATCGAGCACATTTCCTTTATATGCAAACATCAACGAAGCATCATCGATCGCATTCACATCTCCCAAATTCGGATTGGCAACTCCTTTACTTTTCGGCCAACGGAAATTATAAATGAGATTCTGGTAGTAGGAATCGGTGATCATTCCCTGATTCCCAAGAATGTTTATCAGTTCTCCCTTATCCAAAACACCGAATGCATCTTCCTGAGATGTATTTGGTTTTAAGAACATTCTTTTTTCTACAGGATCATCTTTGATAATTCTCTGTGCTAAGACGTATCCGACAGAAAAGCCAAGAAGAACAAAAATCAATAATAATTTTTTCATAGATAGTACTGCGAAGGTGAATTTAAATATTAAAAATCCAAACGAATACCGGCCTGGATCGATCGCCGGATATCAACATTGCTTGGGACTCTCATGCGGTCCCGTGTTCTGCTGTACGATGGTCCCGCATCAAGAGGGTCACCAGATGTTGCCCACACATTCAATGCGTTGATGTCATCAAAAACATTGTTGACGATACCGAAGAGTGTTACTTTGAAATCAGCAAAACGGATCGTCCTCGATAATCTCAAATCAACTCTTTGATCAGAAGACATACGTCCCGAATTTTTTTCGATCAAGAGCGTATTGCTTTCATCCGGAGCTTGAGGAGTGTATGGCAATCCGGTGGATGCACGCACAACTATGTTCAATGAAAAATTTTCCAACGGATATACATTAAATATTGAAGGACCAAATTCTTTCGGAAATTCGAGACCGAACGTTCCGTAAAAAACATGTTCACGATCGAAGGCAAGCAAAAATACCCGTTTCGGACGCAGTAACGCTGTTGCTCTGCGGTAGTCGTTATACCCTTCACGTGGATCTGATTCATTTCCTTTTGCAACTGAATATGTATATTTGAGATCGGCAAACCAATAATCACTTTGTCTTTTACTTAGACCAATCTCAAATCCCTGCACACCACCGTAATTAGAATTGTCAAACACAGTGTATTCATACGGGAAGACTGTCAGGTATGTGCTTCCAGTCAGGTTTGTAATGTCTTTGGAATATGCGCTGAGCTCAACGGTATAGTCTGAAGCAATAGTGTGCTTCACACCAAATTCGAAAGCCACAGTTTTTTGTGGTAATATTCCCGGATTTCCTACGATCGCACCATCAAGTGTTGGATCACGCAGTGTATACATGTCAACATAATCGGGAAGCTGGAAGAAATGACCATAGGAACTGTAAAAAACCGTTCGCTCGCTCATCGGAAATGCTATGCCTAAACGTGGACTGATCTGTTGTTTTGTTGGCGTGTTTACCTCTCCGACCGCCACCCATATTTTCTGATCATTAACAAATCCGGCTGGAGCTCGTAACGATGCCCAACGTGAATCATCAACATCAGCAAAATCATATCGCGCTCCAACGTTTATGATACAAATATCAAACTCAATCTTATCTTGTATAAATGCTGAAAACTCCAGAGGATTTTTTAAATATTTTTCATATGCATGGAATCCACTTGGATAGGGTTGTTGAAAACTCAAACGATCGATCGCATACTTTCTTATTTCAATTCCGGTCTTCATCAGATTATGCTGACCGATCTGGGAATTGAAATCTCCTTTTAGAATAATAGTTTCAACTTCATTTCGGATATAAATGCCATTATCGGTACCTGTCCAAAAGGGTGGAGTATTGCTGTTTTTCACACGATAGTTTGATGCAAGAAGAACGCCTTCAGGGGAAAACACAGCATATTTCCCGGGCTCATAGCGATTGAAGTATCTTCGTTGATACGATGCAGAAGCTTCGTAGAATGTGCCGGGAGAAAGAATGTGACTGATTTTGAGATTGTCCCGCCAAGAATAATCTTTTCTTACTTCATAACCATCGGGTAGATACTTCCACTGATGCGCATAGGGTTTATAGATTCTATAAAATCTTTGGGAACTCAAATTCAACTTTACGGCTCCCCACGCATACGTAAGCTTTCCATTTATTTCTCTCTCTTTATTAAATCCCCAAGGAAGCTGATCGAGCGTATTGAGAAACCTGCCGGTAACGAAGAATTTCAACTCAGGCAAAAAAGGAACTGGTCCGTTAAGCATAGTTGAAACCTGTCCCAACATATTGATGTCGAGTCCTAATTCCGGTGTCCCGCTTAACGATTGTTCTTTATATGCAGAGGGATAATTATTGACAAGATTGTTTCCGCGATTGTCAACACGCTGCACCAACGCACCGTTTGGATCGACTCCCCATTCATCGAGAGCCAATGCATCAGCTTTATGATATGGCGATTCATTCAATTGATCACTGGTGTATTCAATTCGACCGTTATAAGTATCCCCGCCTTCTTTGGTCACAATATTCACAACACCGGATAACGCTTGTCCGTACTCTGCATTGAAACCGCCGGTTAGCACCTGCAATTCTTCTATAGCATATTTATCGATCTGCCCATTAAAACTTCCGGAAAGAGGATCTCGAACGGGAAGGCCATCTATTAAATAAGCAACCTCACCGCCACGACCGCCGCGCGCATGCAATTCTCCATCCGGACCGGTTGTGAAACCCGCTTGCAATCCGACCACATCCTGAAAAGAGACAACCGGCAAATCTGAAAACGTTTGCGAACTGATGATTGAGGTACGGGACGTTTCATCTTTGTTGATCATCGGACGTTCTGCTTTAACGACCACTTCCTGAATAGCGATCGAACCTTCGCTCAACCGAAAATCGATCTGCGTCGTCAGGTCTGCCCGTACCTGAATTTCTGTAACGACTTGTTCAGAAAAACCGAGCAGATTTACTTTCAGTGTATAGGTTCCGGGTTTTAGCTGTAGGATGACGAAGTACCCATCCGGATCGGTCGCCGCACCAAACTTTTCACCGACAATCTGAATGTTCGCCGAGGGCAACGGTTCGCCGGTTGCTTTGTTGAGTACCTTCCCGGCTATTTTTCCCGTTGTACCCGCGATGATCATCACGGGCACAACAATCAAGAACATGACAATAGAAAACGTACGAACGAGATGCATATTGCTCTCCGAGATTGCAAAGAATAAACGAATTATTTCAGTAAGAGCATTCGCTTTGTTTCCGAGAATGATCCGGCTTCGAGTTTATAGAAATAGATACCGGCAGACAAATTGTTTGCATTAAACGTAACATGATATTGTCCGGCACCTAATTTTTTATTCAAAAGAGAAGAGACTTTGTTCCCAAGTATATTATAGACAGATAACCGTACTAATTCTTCTTTATTCATTGTAAAACTAATTATGGTGGAAGGGTTGAACGGATTGGGATAATTTTGTTGTAATGAAACTGTTGTTGGCATCGAGTTGTTCAATCTGTCACTAACACCAGTCGTCACGTCTGGAAGAAATCCGGGTGAAAAAGATAATGCTGTGTCTTTTGCAATATCTTTGTGTCTTCCCCATTTTCCTGTGGATGTTTGCAAATGGAGTGATTGTCGTATTTGACCCATAATCGTATCTGCTTTTACAGATTTTGCTCCGGCAATATAAGTTCCTTTTGACCAAAGAAGTTTAACCGGTTGTGCTGGAACTTGATTATCATATCCCCATGCTACTTCTGCAACAGTATCTGCAATAAGTTGATTGACGATCATTACTCTGTCACCATTTGAGGCAAGATTACCCTTTGCTGATCCAGTCGAAGTTTTAACCGGTCCAAATCCAGAATCGATGGCTGCGGCTCTGTTGGAAAATTTTAGTGTGCCGGCAGGAAATGCTGTGCCCCATGTTGGGGTAATTGCGTTCCCAAAAACAACGACAAATTTTTTCGCCCCAAGAAGAGCCCCAACGGGAAATGTAAATACCACTTGTTTTTCGCGTTCAATAAACACATATCCGCTCAAATCAATAGAAGCATTGGAACTATTATACAATTCGAAGAATTCGTCACCAGCCGCCTGACGCGTTCCATCTCCGTTCGGATCTCCATTCGGGCTTGCGGGAATATCATACAGGACCTCGGTCAACTGGAGACCTTGTCCTAATCCGAACCCACTGCACATAATTAATAACAACAGCGTAGTAAATAACTTGTTGATCATAAAACCTCCGTTGAGTTTGGTAAAAAATTATCATTCAGCAACTCTGCTGAATGGACTGTTATTGCCTCTTGCATTGAATTGGAATATTTATTATTATTATCAGTGATTTGGAATATTAATTCCAAATTTAATATTACGAAATATTTTGTCTCTGTCAAGTACTTTTTATTTCTAATACCATTTATCGAAGGGCGGCATGAGAACAACAACTCAATTCAAGAGACTCCATAGCGCCATCCACAGCAAACTCGAAACACTCACACCAACAGAACGAAGAATCGCTTCCTATGTGCTTGAACAAACGCATGAGATCGCATTGGTTTCCGTTCAGGAACTTGCTATACGACTTAATACCGGTCCGGCATCAATTATGCGTGTCGTCAGGAAATTGGGATACCGCGGACTTGCAGATTTGAAGAATGAACTTCGTGATGAGATCCGTTCAGGGGGATCACCGGTTACAGAATTCAAATCTTCACTTAGGCATGGAATGGAACCCGGGCTCGCCGAGGTTCGATTGATAGCAGAAAATGAAATAAAAAATATTAATGATACTTTGGCTTTACTCGATCAGAATTCATTTCTGCAGTGTGTGGAGTTGGCGGTAAAAGCAAAACATATCTATACAGTTGGGATAGGAACATCAATGCATCTTGCGGCAATAACAGCATTTCTATTTAGGAGGATCGGTTTGAATGCAGACGCCATTGTACACACCGGTCTTCGTCTGACGGAAAGTATGATCGCATTGGGAAAAGGGGACATCTTATTTGTCTTTTCGTTACCGCCATATTCCGAACCAACAATCGACGCAGCAAAGATTGCACAAAAACAGGGTGTTTCAGTTATTGGCGTTACAAATAGACTTCTCGCACCGGTAGCCGAACATTGCAACGTTGTTCTGGTAGGAAAATCCGAAAGCCGGATCCCTGCCAATTCACTTTCTGCACTCTTAATGCTTGTCTACGGTTTGACCGCTGTAACTGCAGCAAAATCTCGCAAACGTTCATCACATGCTTTAGATGAAACGATTAAACTTCGAAAGAAAAAACAATAATAATTTTTAGCGATGTCATTATTTATAAATATTTCTTTAGCCTACTAATAATATTTTCATATTCGAGTTCGGAAAGCAATATTTTGTTTTCCGGCATCATATCAAACGTGCTTCCCCATTTTGGAGCATCTTCATATTTTGGAACGATGTGAAAGTGGACATGCGGCATTTTATCCCCATAGGCTCCGTAATTTATTTTCCGCGGTGAGAATGCACGGCTCACAGCTGAAGCTACCCTGGCAACATCGTTCATGAACCTATTCCTATTTTCCTCAGTCAGTTCAAACAATTCTTTTTTGTGTTCGTTTTTATAGGCAACAACACATCGTCCTTTATAGGTTTGTTCCCTAAATAAATACACGATGGATGCATCAAGTTCACAGATTTCTATCATAATATCTATGAGACGAGAATCTTTGTTACAATACATACAAGAATTGGGAGATTCCAAATTGTTTAACCTTCAGAGTATTAATACACTATTAATTTTTTCCAATGGTGACAAACAACGGTTGTTTCACTAATTCTGAAAATCGTTCAACATAAGCCGTCCAATCTTTGTCTGATGTAAAGTCACCACTTAACGTCCAACCAGCACCAGTATAATACGTGAACATCGTTTTTTTCTTTAACAAAGCAGCCATTATCCAGTGTAAACTGTCTTCTGATGCAATAGATGGATGTGAATTATTCATCACAATAGCAGTTCCAAGATATCCAACCGTACTATCGGCAGTAGTCATACCCCAAAGCGTCATCCACCCTTGTTTTGTATTTTGCAATGCTGTTGTATTTTTACGTTTGACCAATCCAGTCGCAACAGTGAATTCATCAATGGGAAGATTTGAGATGAACTGTTCTTCGATCTTGTTCAGGTTACTTCCTGCATCGAGAGTGACCCGTTTCATTTCAAAAACTTCAAGTGTGTCAAGTCTCAGTTTAGGATAATACAATTCAAACGAAATCCGAATTGGACCGTTGGTAATTATGCGATAGAATGAAAAAAGCCCTGACTGAACAAGATTCCCTTTCCACATAATTCCCAAACTTCCGCAACCGAGAGATTTTCCGACAGAGAAATAGTCCGCCCCTTCTCCATGATCCTGATGGTATGATATTTTAGGATTCAGCTCTTCTCCGTCATACCATTTTTTTACGATGGGGTATCTCACTCGTTTGTTCCAAACATCAATTCCATTCTTTACATCTCCTGCAAGAGGGGAACCATATACCCGAAAAGCGATCCGGTCATTCTCCCAAGCAAAGTCCTGCCGGGGAAGAACAAAACGACCATCAGCCACACTGGCAGATGCCAACTCAGTGTCGGTAGAAATAGTGAGTTTAAATTTCTTTTGCTCTTTTGGTTTGAATGACGATTGAAAGATGAGAATATCCGGAACGCCATCGAAGTTTTCATCAATTATCTGATGGATCAATTTATTTGAGGTTTCAATTATCGAGAGATTCTTTCCTTGAAATTCTGGATTTAATTGAAATATCCCGTGAAGATTTACTGTTACGGTCTCTGAATGACGAGAATACGTTGATGGATTCGTGACAGTAATTGTTACTGATTGTCCTTGCAATGCTGTTATTGCAATTGTGAAGAAAAGAATGATCGTTTGAGTTCTATTCATAAGTTATCCATTAAATTATGATCGTTTATTTTGTAAATTATTTTCAGTTTTTCTAATGAGCATCATGGTCTAATCTTCTATGGTCAAATATGTTCCTTTAAACTCCTGAGAACGAACTTCTATCACTGCTTTCTGTAGTGGAATATGTTTGAATATTATTTGCGCTTTGCCGTTCGCCATTTCGATCACGCTGCTCCCTGTTGGAGTTCCCTTGTTTGTTGACAAAGTTCCTCCGCTTAACGCTGTAAAATATACACGAGTATTCAACTCAGTGTTGTGATTACCATTTTTATCGACGGCATATGCTGTGATGAGAAAATCACCATCCTTCGTTCGCTCATTTTTCAATATCAGATTATCCGGTTTATCAACTTTTTTTGTGGAGTAGAGAATCGACAAAATATCTTCTGTAATTTTTTTACCTCCTTGATATCCATCTGCACGAATTGCATTTGTTCCCTCATTGAATTGTACATCCCAATGCAATCCTGATGCAGGAAATTGTTTGATATCTTTCTTCAATCTGCCCTGACTTGAATCATTAACGAACAATTCCACCTCACTGCAATTACTAAAAACCTTTACCATCTTTTTTTCATTTAATACACCGTTTCTCTCTGTCCACGTATGAGATTCAATGTAACAGAATTTAGGATCTACCGTCCAGTAACTTTTAAAAACATAGTATGCGTCTTTAGGATTGTTGTTCATATCGACCAATCCCTTTTGGTTCACATACGGTATCGGATTTTCGGGACGAAGCGGAGTGGTAAAATCACGGAAGATCCACTGAGCAGAGCCGGTAAACCAATCCAGGTTCTCGGTTACGTGCAGGTACCAATCGAACAGATCAACAATATAACTTTCACTCCAGTCCCCATTGTTAGCAATGCTGCTATTTTTAAATTTATTGATCGGTTCATCACCGCCAATCGTTGTCACCTTTCCTTCGCCATCGATCGGATGTTCCGTGTGACGGCCTACATGACTATCCCCGCCAAATTCGGCGTGGAAAAATCTCTTGTAAGAATCGCGTGCCTTGAGTAAAGTCTTCTCATAATTTTTATAAACATCCGAATACCATCCTGACCAAATAGAAGGTGAAAAAACATCTACCACATCTTTTGCGGCGGGAAATTTTCTGGTTGTCGTCGAACGATATGGATCAAGTTCTTTTGCAAGAGTATTTAGTTCTTTTGCGAAAGAGTTCAATGAATCCGCATTGTCTCCTCCCTCGAAATCGGGAAGCCAATCACTTTCATTGCCAATGGACCAGAAAATGATTGATGGATGATTATAATTTTGAATGATCATCTCTCTGAATATATTCTTTGTGTTTTCCTGCCATTCCTGTTTACCCATTCCACCGCGGCACCAGGGATTCTCATCCCACACTAACAGTCCCAGTTCATCGCAAGCACGATATACTTCAAGCGCCTGCGGATAATGAGCCAGTCGAACAAAATTTGCCCCCATCGCTTTGATCATGGCAATATCTTTTCGGTGAAGACTATCCGGCAATGCATTACCATAACCGGACAGTTCTTCATGACGGTGCGTTCCGCGAAGCAACAGTCGTTCACCATTCAGATAGAAAGCGCCATGTTCTTTAAATTCAAACCAACGATAACCAAGACGATCGGAAATGTTGTCGATCAGTTTACCATTTTCTAATAGATTGAATTCAGCGGTGTAAAGCACTGGCGATGATGGAGACCATAACAGTGGTTTTGTTACTTCCGGGAACAGGACTTCAATGGTATTACTGTCGGATTGAATATTGACATTCATTTTTTTGCTGACAACGACTTTTCCTGTGTTATCTTTTATTACGCCTTCCAATGCATATTTGGTTTTTCTGTTTGACTGCAATTGAAGTTGAATTTTTGTCGTTGCCTTCTTCACTGAAACTTCCGGAGTCTGAACGAGCATCGACACGAAATGAGTCTGCGGAAGCACATTCAACCTGACGTTCCGCGTGATTCCGCCATACAGGATAAAATCGGATTTTTGGGAAGGGACAACAAAAGGATCGTATGAATTATCCGCTTTCACCATAATAATATTTTTTTCTCCCTTTTTAACAAACGGGGTAATATCAACATCGAATCCTACGAACCCGCCGGTATGCTTTCCGGCAGCCATGCCATTCACAAACACCTCACCTTTCATATTCACTCCCTCAAAATGAAGCTGAAGAACCGGATTATCATTCAAGAGCGGAATGTATATCTCTTTTTCATACCATCCGGTAGATCGCCGGTAACCGGGTTCCTGATCGAGCGCGTCGGTTGTATTCCAGGTATGCGGCAGATTCACTTTTTGCCATTGTTCCGTTGTCTGGTAGAGATCGGTAATGTTTTGAATATCCTCTTCCAGATAGAACCATGTCTCGTTGATGTCAATACTCTGTCTGCCGGGCACATTATTTATTTTATTATTCCTCTTTTCTGCATCGTTTGCTTTCTTCAGGCATTCGATAAAATAAAAATCCCCGGCCGGATAGGATTCGTCAACCCCCATATTTTTTGCAAAGTTATAGACAGTATGAAGGAGAATGCCTTCTTCAGCGGTCCTATTACTTTTGGCGAACGTATAGTTCTTTTTCAAGGATTCAGTGATCTGCGTTGCTAATGTCCGGTATTTCACAAATGTATTTTTCTCTTTTGCCAGATCGGAAAGAAGGAACATACCTGAAGCTGCAATAGCGGAGGCGGAAGCATCCCGCACGATCGTATCCCCTTTCAGGTCAAGATCCCAATATGGAACAAGATCTTCCGGAAGTTTTTGGATGAAATATTCCGCCATGTTCTGCGAGATCATTAAAAATCTTTCGTCGCGCGTGTATTGATATGCCATTGCAAATCCATAGATGCCCCACGCCTGTCCTCGTGCCCATGTTGATTCGTCGGTATATCCTTGATGGGTCTGTTTTTTTTCGACCTTACCACTGGCAGGGTCGAAAGCAACAATATGGTACGAGGAATAGTTGCTTCGTACATTTTCATTCATGCAGGTGATGGCGTGCCGGTACGCAATATCATAAAACGTAATATCACCGGTCTCCTGAGCTGCCCAGAAAAGAAGTTCCAGATTCATCATCGTATCAATGATCATCAAACCTTCTCTGTCGTTCGAGCCTAATTTTCCCCACGCTCTGATGAAATTTCCTTTCGTATTATACCGCTTCACCAGCATTCGGGCAGCCTGAACGGCAGCATCCTTATATTTCTTTACTCCCGTATGCTTATACGCTCTCACGCAGGAATTGAAAAAAATGAATCCAAGATCATGAGTATTGTCGAGCGACGCATATTTCACAAGACTGTCGGCATGGTTCAACGCTCTCTTTTTATACTCCGCACTTCCGGTCATATCGTACATATACCATAATTCACCGGCGGTGAAACCGGAAAACCAGTTTGGCTTGTCATCCAGAACCCATTTGCCGTTCAACGTATATAAAGGGAACCTGCCGTTGAATATTTTATCCTTCTTCATCAATTGATCGCCGACGTTTTTCAGTATGTCTTGAGCAAATACATTGCTGAAAAGAAGGATTGTCATTACGAGAATCATATTTTTTTTCATAGAGTTCACTTCGTGTTTTCTTGTCTTTGCGACATTTTATGTTCTTAATCAATCCAAAGGATTGGCTGACGAATCGGAAAATTCCGTATCACTTCTTCGTTCACAGGATCCGCGTTAAGCGTTTTCCACAATTCAATATATTTAGTTTCGTTATATGCTATACCGCCAAAGAGGAGCGATGGTTGACGCACCGGATAATATTCATAGAACATCACATCGGGTGGAAAATTCCAGGTTGATTTATCAGCGATATACGGATACATGAATTCAACAGCTTTTTTCATTTGTCGTCCATCCGGCAGCGTAAATTTCCAAAGATTGTCCTTTTCGGTTGATAGGATCTGACAAATGGCTGCCATTGCGTCGAGGTTAAACAGCGAATAGTTGTACGGTTTGGTTCTCTTTAATTCAAGCGGGAATCCTCCGTCTGCCGCCATTTGTTCCGGAAGCAATTTCTCCTTGAACCGGTTTCGACAAAGGTCCATTATTTTTTCATCTCCAACCAATTTCGCAAACATTGCCGTCTGCATCGTCCAACAGGTGCCATGATTATTCTTCGCATTCATTTCATCTTTGCCATATTGATGTGTAGTCAGCCATTGTAAATATTCGCGAAACCATTGCTTTATTTCAGCAAGTTCTTGCGGACTGAAAACTCCGGCATCACTTAAGACCAATATTGACTGTGCAACTTCGATGAGGTGAATCGTATCGATGATCCCAATCCCTCGTCCGGTAAATCTTCCTTTAATCGCCTGAGCATACAGAAGATGCGGATTCATCCTTGTTTCACCGCTGACAAACCATGCCAGAAGATGTTTGACAGCATGCACTGCAAACATTTTTTCACCGGTAATTTTATATGCTGCCGTCAAGGCTGAGACCTGGATGCTGAATCTGACCATTGCTTTCCGGTGATCAACAAAATTTGCCGGATTTGTTAAACCATCTCTTTGAATATATGGTCCTTCGGGATTCGCTGAATCGGGCCACCAGTAATCCCCCTCCGAGAAGAAATCGTGCCTACCGCCGGCGCTTCTGGGAGAAGAAAACGATGTCAGTGTGACTGGTTCCTCAAGCAAATATTTTTCAGCGGCAGTGACAACTCTCGTTTTTTCCCATTCCGGAAGGTTGAATGAACGTGTTGCCATTGAACCGTTCTGCGAAACACTACAGGAAAATATCGTTGAGACAGTAACAACAAAGAATATTGTGATCCCATATTTTGCTGTCAACTCTCTCCAATTTAATTTACTTGTCATTTTTACCATCCAGTATGTGCGATAACAATATTCCTATGCAATGCGTATTCGTTTTTTATTTATAAACCCTGTAAATAATCCAATCCTGCTTTCGCAACGATGCCGTCTTCACTGGATTTCGCACCGCTCACTCCAATGGATCCAACATATTGATCCTTTACCATCAGGGGTAATCCGCCTTCTATCGGTACAACTCCCGGAAGAGAAAGAATAACATTCCTGCCGCCGGCCACCATATCCTCAAATACTTTTGTCGGCCGCTTGAATGAAATAGCCGTGCGCCCCTTTTGAATGGAGACTTCAATGCTGCCGCTCTGTGTATTATCCATCCTCGCCAGATAGACCAGGTTTCCGCCGTCATCAAGGATCGAAATCACCACGTTCCATTTATTTTTTGTTGCTTCCGCTTCGGCCGCAGCGGCTATTTTTTTCGCCAGTTCCAAACTCACTGTTTTCTTTTCCAGTAGTTGGGAATGCACGGCACTGCTCGTCAGAAACAGTATGGCCGAGGTAACGACGAACATCTTCAGACATTTGCGCATAGATTCTCCTTGATATTTTTTTGTTTCATTTCAACACATAACCTTCTTTTTTCCGTTCAAAAATCCATATGGAGTTCCCGGACCTTATCGTGAAGGAATCACTCGTTATCCCCGATACATTCAGACCGCTGGTTTTCATTCGAGCATCCTCTTCGTTTTCAACAGGAAGAATCAATGTTGCGATGATTGTTTTTGTCTCCTTCGCCGCAACGTCAACATTGATATGCTGGAACCATTCCACAACGGCATTTTTTGCAACCAGCAAATTGGGAGATCTGTCATCAACAATCATAACACTATTATTCAGCGATACGGGAATCAGCGCCATCATATTGCCCTGATGATCGGTCAACACAACATGGTCTTTCGATACCGTGACCTTGCCGGCTTCGTTTTTCTTTTTTCCATTTTCGCCGGGGGATGAATCATGCCCTTCTATCATAGAGTTTTTACCGACGCCGGGGAAAAATCGTGCCGATATTTTTGCCCCGATGTTCGACTCTACTTCGTCCACAATAAGAGTGACCGACGGTTTTTCCAGAACAATATTCCTTCGCCATTTCTTGAGTTCTTTCCCCGGATATGCGGCGCTCGGATCCATCAATACGTAATCCCTTTGTTCACCTGAACGATATTCGAGGATCTTTCCGCCGATATTCCCCTGCCACTTCTCGTCTTTCTTTTTTGCAATGATTTGCTGCTCGCCATTCACCGAAATGACATTATGCCCTTCACTTGATGCATAGAGATAGGAAAACCGCTCGTCGTTAAAATACTGTTCATCATATTTCATGCTTCCGAGATCTTTGATGAACGGAACATTCTTCCAGGTAACGGAGAACTGTCCGCAGTCGAGATGACCATGATGCGGGTCATCGTTCATTCCCGCCTTGCACGCAATGGTCACCGTCGAAGGATCAAGAAAATCACTCCGAAGGAGCGCCCAGCCAATATTTTTGAAGTGCCGTGATTTCTGTTTCGGTTCAACTCCCTTCACGCTGCTTCTCGGCCAGAGGATGTCGAAAATATCTTCCCCATCGCCGAAGAATTTTTCTCTGTAAAATGCCGAAGCAGTGCTTCCTGTTTCCGCTACATATTTATTGATGGCGTATGTCGGTCCGCCGTTTTTCCCTTCACTATCTCCAAACGATGCTGTTAATGCATACAATTGAAAGTCATACGCATTCGCGCGAATTTTGGGGTGCAGAAAAAGATTCAGTTTTCCGTTCGACATTCGTTTCAAAGCGTCCATAAAGTATGCACCGCTGTGAATCATATATCCATAATATCCACGTCCTTCCTGCCAGCCTCCTTCTTCTCCGATCTGGTCATACGCCAATCCGATCCTATTGTACGATTCGGCCACGACGTCGGCCAATTGCGGATGCTCCTTCAATAACGCAAGTGACGACAGGCCTAAACCGCTGAAACATATTGCAGACCAGTTACAGCGATATGCCGTTGACCACCAAAAAAATTCGTAATTCCCTCTCACGCGAGTGATCGCTTTTTCGAGAATTGCATTCCTCAATTTATCCCGCTGTTCCCGGCTCATCACAGGATAGAGCCAGTCATACACTATTGAAAGTACCCGTGCAACACGGGCCGAGTTCAGATCATAGGAAAATACCACTTGATCATCCGGCACATTCCAAGGCCAGACCCTTGGATAAATGATGTCAAAGGCATGAGCCGACATTTTCCATTCAGGAACGTCGCAGATCGCTTCGGCATACTCAATCGCACGATGAACATATTTATCATCACCGGTCATTTGAAATAGAAAGGATAACGTCAGTGCTCCTTTCGAAATATCGGAAAGATATGTTGATGCTTCGTTGTCTGATTCAAACCGGGGATGTTCCGGCTGCAGTAATATTTTTCTTTGAAATGGCATACTGATAAAACGATTCCCTTCAAGCAATAATCCTTTCATGATCGTTCGGCATTCGGGATCCGTTTTTATCCTTTCCAGTATTTTCGGCTTTTCATCATTCGTAAAGAACAAATACGGATGCTGCAGTTCACTGATTTTTATGGACTTCCCAATATCTTCTTTTTTTATTTGAGCATGAGAGACCAGCACCGCAATACATGCTATGAACAATATGCATTTCGAAAATTTATCCATATTTTTCTTTCTTTTTAACCAAGTTTACAGTCTTCATCTCAATATTACTTCACAAATAAAAGTTTGACCGTTTTTGTATAACCACTCGTTTTAATCGTAACAAAATATATTCCGCTTGCAACAGGGGCTTCATATCGATCCTTAGCATCCCACCGATATCGGAACGTGCCCGCTTGTTGATATTCATTCACAAGAGTGGAGATGATCTGTCCATGAATATCATTAACGGCAAGAGAAACATTCCCTGCGTTTTGTAGTTGGTATGTGATTGTCGTACTGGGATTGAACGGATTCGGATAACACTGCAGCAGATCGTACGAAGCAGGCTCAGCTTTTTCGCCTTCAGAAACGGATGTGACCGAATTATCCACAAAGACCAGTTCGATGCCGTTTCCGTTCTTTAGATTTCGCGTGTACTGTTTGTCCGCGGCATTATTCCAATGTTCGCACACACCTAAGCTGGGAATGGATGTTCCGTC
>CAYHFN010000039.1:1761-3571 GCA_964355925.1 uncultured Chitinophagaceae bacterium | reverse complement strand
AGAATAAAAAGAACAGTTTTTTGTCCCAGATCTTTATGACCCATCAGATCAACCTGTATACGGTAGAGTCCATATCCTGTACGTGTCGAGACCTTATCCGGTGAGACCAATCCGCCATGCAGGTGCGTTGCACTGCCGCGCAAATTGGAACCAAAATGAATCTTTCCGTTCAACGTTACTCCCGCACGAGCGTGCGCTTTCAACGCCGGCACAATGATCACATAATTTGCTTCCGTGATCACTGTAGGGTAATAATCGTACATTACTGCATTGCCTGTTGTACCGCCATCTTTCAATATGGTGCCCTTGTCCGAATAATAAATCACCGGCCGTGGGCTCGTGACCGGTTTTGTCCTGCCTGCTTTTCCATCAGAATCAAGATAGGTGACATTCGGAAATTCATTATGGAGCATATCAAAAAAATGCTTATACATATGCTTCATTGGATCACCAACGGAAATGTACTCCTGTTGTACGCCAACATCATTGACCAGTTGTCGGAGAAGAGCCAATACAATCTGAGGCGAGGTTTCTGCCATCCCGTACCGTTTTTGATCTAGGATCTCGTAGGTCGTAGTGTTATACGTCCCGGCACTAGCACTGACCTGATTGGTCCGTATGAATATTTTTTCGCCTTCTGTATATCCAACATCTCCCTTACCGTGTTGATTGTTAAAATATTTGAAAAAAGTTTCCCATGAATCTTTAATGGTATTTTTACCGCTGAGTTTTTTGACAACATCAGCAAGCATTGAATTCACCACCATAGTGTTCGTGTTCTTTTCCATGAACCAGCCGTCGCCAAACAGATTCGTGCAGTTCTCATTGGTTGATTTCGGATCCCATGTCCAGACGACTCTTCCCGGAAAAATTCCACGTGCAATCCCGACCGGCTGATTTGGTCCAACCAATAATTTTGAATTTGCAAAGACCGGGGTTGAATCAGTTGTGAACGTGAAGAATGCAGTGAACAACGATATGAACATAAAAGCACTTGCGGCGAGATATCGTGCATCCAGAAAGTCTTTTTTAAATTTTTTGAAAGCGAACAGTGTTGCAGCAATTCCTATCAGATAGGCAACGAATCCGGACATGAACGGGTAGGCCGTCTGCATGCAAGGGTAGGTCGCCCGGCTCGGTTTCGGAATCACACGAATGAGAAACCACAAGGTGGAAACAATACCAAGCATCAGAAAAACGACCTGCGAAGGTATTCGTATTTTCTTCAATTGATCTGCCCATCGGTGAAAACAGTCCGGCAGATGAGAATGATGCATCTTCTTTACGGACGACATATTTTCTCCATATACTTTCTTTCCATCAACAGCATGATATGCGAATACTAATACACATTGACCATTTCTTCAATTGAACGGATCCGTTTGGTCGGATATATTTTTTTCATCCATTCAGAATATTTCTTTTTGTCAAATTTTCTTTGAGCCGGAATCAGCAGTTTCATTAAAGATTCACCTTCAGGTTTGCTGATTTGCTGGTATTTCCATGTACTCATATCGATTGCAAATGGTAAAAGGTAATCAAGAGCATCTCTGATGGACCCGCCATCTTTTGTTCGATAATTCCAAAGATCAACCCCTGATCTTTCACCAAGTGTTGCAAGGTGAAAAAATGCGGTGAGATTCATCGTGCTGTAACTCCACGACCTCGTCCGGGCCAGTTCTAATGGCTGCTTCCCATCTGCTTCGATCTGCACGGCAATTCTTTTTGTTTTTGCTTCTTCAAGCATTTGCACGGCGATTTCTTTTTTGCCAAGATACAATGCAAGCGAAACGGTCTGGACGTCATACCA
>CAYHFN010000039.1:0-1661 GCA_964355925.1 uncultured Chitinophagaceae bacterium | reverse complement strand
TTCTTAAATGCTGTATGAAATTTTTCAATCTGCGCAATATCAAGAAATATCGGTTTATGGGAAGCGGATTGTGAAAACGAAACAGAGGGATTCAGTGTAATAAGGATCATGACTCCAACAAAAATAACCGATCTGATTGCTTGTACCATTCTACTTTTTCTCCGATGCAATTTGATACACTTTGAAATTGTCCATGATTTGATGACTTCGTGTTGTTCTAAAACCAAAATATCCTTCCCGATACGGCTGGGCATCCTTGAAATCAAAATAGAGTTCATCATTACAATACAACTGAGTCCGCCCTTCATTGACGATGATTTTCATTTTATATAATCGGTTTCCCTGCAATAAATGATCTTTGTCGAGATACTCTTTAATCACCGGTTTGTCACCATTGCTGTGATATTTCCTGAATCTTGTTGTCTCGTTATCATGACCGCCGATTCCACTATAATAGAGGTTCAAGTTGTCATAGGAATCGAATTTTCCGTTACGGGTAAAGGCATTCTCTTTGGCAGGATCGGTCGCCATCCAAAACGCATTCAGATCGGAAACACGGTCATTCGGTCCACCATCATTTTTTACAATAGCATCGTAGGTGATCATGATATTCCCGGAGAGTTTCTTGTTGAACCAGACCGTTGCACCGGCGGAGGCACTGATATCAAGCGTTCCGTTCATGACCTTTATGTTCGATGTTGCAGGATTCTCAAATTCGGAAATCCAATTTTTGCTGTTAGAATCAAACTCATCAGAAAAAAGGAGCTTTTTGGATAGCGTTTCAATCCCGGTGTTGAACTCCATAAACTCTGAAGGTAGCATCGCAAAATTTGATAATCGTACGGTTTTGATCGCTCCTTTAAAGAATGAACGCTGGTTCATTCTCATTCCCAGGGCAACATGCGCACTGTCCACGGGGATATACTGAACCTTGCCGCTCATCTCCTTGACCCCATTCACATAATGCGTTGCTATCCCATCCTTATACACCAAGGCAATATGATACCATCGGCCCACGGGGTGCGGAAATTCCTTTGAGAGTAAAGTTAAAAATGTAGAATCCGCCCGGACGTGTGTGTCCACGATCCAGCGATGCAGTGAGTCCAGCCGCAGTTCAAGAAGCATTCGTCTGCTCTCGAAAAACGGTTTTTGAATATGGAGATATCTCTGTTCGACATTGTTCGGGAAAGAGGAATCGGGCCGAAAAATCATTTCCACCGTGAATTCAGCGCTCTTATTCAACGGACATCCCTGCACGATCAGTCCATCATCGATGCCGTCGAACATCATCGCTTTTCCATCAGTATATTCCCGGAAGGAAGGATTACCAAAGACCGTTACGGGATGCCCGCCAATCAAAGTGGTATTATCGATATCCCAGATGACACTTGTGTGTTCTTTCACCGTTTGAGAATGCAGCGGCATAAAATGTATCATCAAAAATAGACATATGGATAGTGAACGCATAGAAATATTTCCGCTATAAATTTGCATAACTACTTAATAAAACAAAAATTAAACCGCTCATAGGAAGTACGCCCTAATCAAAGTCAGCAAGATCATCCTTCGACGCGTCCTTCGACTCGCTTCGCTCGCTCAGGACTTGCTCAGGATGATCATTACTTTTTTTCGAAAACTTTTTATCTTAGAACCATTTTTAG
>CAYHFN010000038.1:0-31424 GCA_964355925.1 uncultured Chitinophagaceae bacterium | reverse complement strand
AAACACAAAGTTTTGTTTAACCACGGAACCGCCAATTTCTTGTAGGAGCTGTTACGGTCTGATTTTTGTCTGTTCGCTATGATGTTTTTATTTCAGCAATTTTATTTATCATTCCATTAAAAATTAGTCCATGAAACGGAAGCACCGAATACCAATACAACCTACCCAATAAGCCTAGCGGTCTAAACGTTGCCGTTTGTGTAAGGATATTATTTTTATCAATTCTAAATTCTAGCCAAGCTTCGCCCGGCAGCTTCATTTCGGCATACAACAGCAATCTATTTTTTTCTTTGTCTGCCAAAAGAACGCGCCAAAAGTCAAGGGCGTCCCCCGAGACAATCTCTGTATCACTTTTTCTTCCTCTTCGCATGCCAACGCCTCCAACAAGCTGATCAATGAAACCTCTGATTTCCCAAAGCCAGTTGCCATAGTACCAACCAGTTTTTCCACCAATAGCCCATATTTTTTCAAGAGACCGAGAACTGTTATCGACTTTTCGTGAACGAATGTCTTTAAAACAGCCGTTCACCGGCACCTCAATATACTTGGAAAGGCCTTGGTTAATTATTTCACTGGTTTGCGCATCTTTCCAGCTTGAGAGAACTTGATTATGTTCTATTTTATCAAAAGCAAGTTTAATTGATGTATCATAATCAATGATGTTAATACCGAGTAGAGAGGCTAAATGATTAGGCTTGCAAATCACTTCAATTTTCATACTGTTAACCAAATTCTTCGCAAGCGCAAAAGATGTTGCCGTTACAAAATATAACCAATACGACGAAATTCTCGGTGTCATTACCGGTACAATAACGATACGTCGTTTAAGTCCGCGAATATTTGCAAATCGCAAAAGCATTTCTTTATAACTTAAAATATCAGGACCGCCAATATCGTAACTGTTATTGTACGTTTCGGTTTTACCAATGACACCAAATAAAAATTCTACTACATTACGAATAGCTATAGGCTGACATTTTGTTTTTAACCAACGCGGAGTAATCATAAAGGGCAATTTTTCCACTAAATCTCGAATGATTTCAAACGAAGCGCTTCCCGATCCCACTATTATGCCAGCCTTTAAAGTGGTGAGTGCAAAATTTGAACCCGATAAAACAGATTCCACATTCTTTCGTGACGATAAATGTTTTGATAATTCGTCAGCATTGCTGATCCCGCTAAGGTAAACAACCTGTTTAGCATTTGTTTTTTCTATGCGATTTTTAAAATTAGCAGCACATAGTTCTTCCATATTTTCAAAATCGCCGCTTTGTGTTGACATGGAATGGATAAGGTAATAAGCGACATCAATATCATTTGGAATACGCTGTAAACTTTCCTTATTTAAAAAATCTGCCTCTATTACCGAAAGATTTGATATCAAATAATTTTTCTTGTTAAATCTGTTTTTGTCCCTTACGCAACAGATAACCTCATGCCCATTTTCCAACAAGACGGGGAGTAATCGTTGTGCAATATATCCCGTTACCCCCGTGAGTAAAATTTTCATAAAATATATCTTCCAAATCTTTTTTCTAAAGCTACGGTTCTGTAATCAAATATTTGTTGAAGTTGATTTTTTATAATTAGTGAATTAGCAAGTGCACCCAATATTCCCATTGGTGGTTGATAGGTAACGATATCCGTCATTAAAACACCCCCATCAATAGGTTCAATTTTGTGCTGGTGATGCCACAACGAGTATGGTCCCATACGTTGCTCGTCAACAAAATATTCGAAGTCTTTAACATGCGTAATTTCTGTCATCCAATTTAGTTTTATGCCAAGCAGGGGGCTAACCTTGTACGTAATAATCATTCCTGGATACATTTTATCCGCACCGGTATTGCCGGTTACCACAAAACCCATGTGCTCTGGCGTTATTTCTTTTAAATTAACCGGAGCAGAAATAAAATCCCATATTTCGCTGATGGTGGCAGGTAATTTTTGTGTTTTAATTAATTGATAGAAGGCCATAATTAATTAATGATGATGTCCACCCACACCATGAACATGGCCGTGGCTTAATTCCTCGGCACTTGCTTCGCGGATATCAACGATCTTCACATCAAAATGTAGCGTTTTTCCTGCGAGCGGATGATTTCCGTCCACCGTAACAATTTTATCATCGACTTTTGTTACCGTAACAATCCTGTGTCCTTCGGGACCAGAAGCGGTGAACTGCATTCCTACTTCAAGTTCTTTTACATCTTTAAACTGTTCGCGAGGAACATCGACGATATCTTTTGCATTAAATTCACCGTAACCATCAGCAGCGGCAACAGAAACCTTTAATGCATCATTCAGCGACTTTCCTTCAAGCTGAGATTCGAGCCCGGCAACAATATTACCGTTTCCATGCAGGTATGCGAGTGGTTCGCGTCCTTCCGATGAATCGAGAATTTCACCGCTGTCATCGCGGAGGGTGTATTCAATTGAAACAACTTTATCTTTTGAAACGATCATAGCTGAGCCCTTTATTATTTTTATATTAACGGGAAGAGTGTATGGTTTTGTGGAACTGAGTTTAAACGTATTGTGAACCTCCCTACGATCCGTAGGCCGGTTATTAGTGCGGAGCAGAGCTCCGCCATACAGATTAGGAATTATCCAATTCGTCAGAAATTATTTTTTGTACGGTTTAAGTTTTCCACTTTCTTCAGTTGTTGCCGGCTTAATGCTGACAGCAGATCCACCGCCAGCAGCTAAATATAATTTAAGCATAGTTTTTTCGGTTACAAGAAATTGTTCGATCTTGTATGCCATTGGATTCTTTTCCCAATGCGCATCGGCTGCGTCGCAGTAGATCGTGGCAACATATTTTTGCTTAGGATTTAAAAAGTTTAACGTGACGATTGCGGTGCGTGGATTTTCATCGGTAATTGCTCCGAGATACCATTCTTCTTTGTTTTTAGCTTTCCGGGCGATGGTCAAATAATCACCCGGCTCGGCTTCCAGAATTTTTGAATCGTCCCAATCGACAGCAACATCTTTGATGAATTGAAACGCATCAAGCTTTGCTTCGTAATTTTCCGGAAGATCGGCAGCCATTTGCAACGGACTGTAGATGGTTACATACAACGCTAATTGTTTTGCAAGTGTTGTGTGAACCTGCTCTTTTTTCTTTGGATCGTAATAGTTCATTTTTATCTGGAATATACCGGGCGTGTAATCCATCGGCCCACCCATAAAACGTGTGAAGGGAAGGATCGTTTCGTGATCAGGGGGATTGCCTTTGCTCCATGCGTTGAATTCATTTCCGCGCGCCGCTTCATTGGCAAGCCAATTCGGATAAGTACGCTGCAATCCCGTTGGACGAACAGCTTCATGCATATTGATCATAATTTTATATTTTGCACTTTTTTCTGCGGCTCGTACATAATGATTCACCATCCATTGTCCGTCATGTAATTCTCCGCGGGGAATGATCTTTCCGACATAGCCGGTCTTTACTGCGTCATACCCATATTGATTCATGAATCGGTATGCATCATCCATTCTTCGTTCATAATTTGTTGCAGACGACGATGTTTCGTGATGCATAATAAGCTTAACTCCTTTTTCCGCAGCGTATTTTTGCAGTGCGGCAACATTAAAGTCCGGATAAGGAGTGACAAAATCGAACACATTCTCTTTCCAATTGCCGAACCAATCTTCCCAGCCGACATTCCACCCCTCAACAAGCACTCCGCCAAAACCATGCTTCGCAGCAAAATCGATATACACTTTTGTCCGCTCAGTTGTTGCGCCATGACGGCCATTCGGTCGCAGAGCGCTCCAATTTGTTTCGCCGATCTTTACGTTGTTCGTGTCGGCATAATTCCACGACGCAACACCAACATGCATTTCCCACCAGATGCCGACATATTTTACCGGCTTGATCCAGCTAACATCGTCGATCTTCGACGGCTCGTTCAGATTCAAGGTCATCTTCGATGCAAGAATATCAACGGCTTTATCACTCACAAAGATTGTTCTCCACGGAGTTTTTGTCGGTGCTTGAAGATATGCTTTGTTTCCAACCGCATCCGGTGCGATCATGGATGTGAGGACAAAATCGCTTTTATTGATGCTAAGACACATTGCGGGATAATTTGATAACGCTGCCTCGAAGATATCAATATATAATCCATCCGCCGTTTTCATGATGACCGGTGTTTGGACTGCATTTGCGGCGACAACACTTCGAGTTGCAATATCGGTCGACGACATTCCCTGCATCGCATTCACTTCGCTTAACAAAGTATGAAAATATGCATATTCATTTGTGTCAAAATCTCCCGGAATCCAAAACGCTTTGTGATCACCGGTCAGAGCAAATTCGGTGCGCTCATCGATCACTGTAAAATAATTTAGATTGTCCTGTTTGGGAAATTCATACCGAAATCCAAGTCCCTCATCAAACAACCGAAACACGATCGCCATTGTGCGATTGTTCTGTGCTGGCTGACGAAGCGTTACTTTCAATTCGCGATAATTGTTTCTGATGGTTTTCACTTCTCCCCAAACGGGATTCCAGGAATCATCAACGAGTGACGATTCCACCGAAGCAATCGTAAAACCATTCAGGAATGAAGGCTGATCTTTCAATGCAATACCAAGCCCGCTTGGATTGATCACTGATTTTTTCCCAAAGGACAATTGATATTGCGGAATACTATCCGAGGATATTGAAAAATTAAGCGTTAATTTTTTGTTTGGAGATTGTATGGTTTGTGCCTGACCGAGGGCAAAAACAACGACAAGTGTAAGGATAAAAGGTTTCATAGATAATTACCCGGATAATGTGAATGAATTGTTAAAAATTATATTAATGTAGAAAGGAGAGAGATGATAAACAACGGGAATAATTTTATTTATGAAAGTTGTTTTAATACTTTTCTGCCGCGAGACTGGATCCCGGCAGAACCGTACGGCATCATTTGTTCTATCACAAGTTTTATTTCCTGTTTTAGATCGGGTTCTTGCGCCGCAATATTAGCGAGCACGGTCATTGAAAATGCTTTGACGGAAACCGGCTCGCCAATATTCTGTAAGAAATAGAAACAAAGATTTGCAGCCCTTCCTTGCAACGAACGGGGAATATCAACGAATTGAAGAGCACGAACAACGTTCCTTTTTACGGCGTTGTGAATATTCTTTTCGCCAGCCCTCCTCACAATTTTTGAAAACCACGGTTTGATTAATGCGGGGTGACTTTCTATGCTCAGTGAAACGATCCAGGATGAACGCTGTACGATTCGGGATTCACCGCACAAAAACTGCTGCATTAATTCTGCGAAGCGTGATACATCACCGCCGATCCATGAAACGATCTTCATTGTTTGACGCTTTGAATGTTCTTTCAGTATTTCCGATTCAAGATCCATAAGAGAAAGGTAGTGTTGAAAAAAGAAAATAACAAGGAGAGACGGCACCGATTTTCTTTCTTCCACTTCATACACAATTTTTGTATTTTATTCACAGGTGTTAAGCAACAGGGGATGGAAAATATATTTCCATTATCAAATATACATTATTAATTGCATTTCTATGGGAAGAATATTCGAAAAACGTAAGTATGTAATGTTCGCGCGGTTCAAAAAAATGTCCAAAGCGTTTAACCGCATAGGAAAAGACATTGAAATTGCAGTTAAAGCCGGCGGTATTGATCCGAAATCGAATTCGCATTTACGCCTTGCAATTCAAAACGCAAAAAGTGTGAATATGCCGAAAGATCGTATTGATGCGGCGATCAAACGGGCTTCTAATAAGGACACGTCGGGATATTTTGAAATTATCTATGAAGGATATGCGCCACACGGTATTGCGGTGGTTGTGGAGTGTGCGACAGATAATCAAACGCGGACAGTTTCCAATGTTCGTTTTCATTTTAAAGAATACGGCGGGTCAATGGGAAACCCCGGCTCGATCGCATTTATGTTTGAACGAAAAGGATTATTCAAAATCCCCATTGAGAAGATCGCAGATGTTGATGAGTTTGAATTGGAAATGATCGACCACGGATTAGATGAGCTGACCGGAGACGAGAAATTCTTATATGTGTATACAACGTTCCATGGGTTTGGTGCGATGCAAAAGGCATTGGAAGAAAAAGGGATCGAACCGGCAAGTACCGAGCTTCAATATCTTCCCACGACCACCAAAGAGCTTTCTCCGGAACACGCAAAAGAAGTTACCGATCTGATCGACGCGATGGAAGAGGATGATGATGTGCAGAGCGTATATCACAATATGGCGTAAGAACAAAGTGCAATTACCAACTACCAATTATTAATTCATAATTAGTAATTGTATCTACGCGCTCCCCGTGTGGATCAAGTCATCCCCAAATTTTTTTCGCAGTTTATCCACAGCGCTTAATACCTGAGTTCGTTTTTCATCAGCGGGAAACATGGAAAGTGTTTCCTCGCTCACCGCAGAGAACTGTGTTAATCCTACACCAAGAAGACGAATCGACACTGTACGAGTATATGCTTTTAAAAAAATACTCTTTACAGCATCAAACACGATCTTATCATCATTCGTCGATTCTTTCAGTGTAATATTCCGCGTGATAGTAGAAAAATCAGAATATCGCAATTTCAATTTAATCGTTTTACCTTTCCAACCATATCTTCTTGTGTTGTAGCAGACACTTTCCGATAATTCAAACAGATATTTCAACAGTTCATTCTTGTCGGAAATATCTTTGCCAAACGTATGCTCATTACTGATACTCTTTCGTTTCCACTCTACTTCGAGTGTGTCGCCGCCAATACCCATTGCGGTCCGATAAATGTAATTTCCATAATCACCGAGGATTGTTTCAATTGTTCTTTGCGGCATTTTTTGTATATCGCGGATGAAATTAATGTCAAACTTCCGCAATTCTAATTCCGTTTTCTTCCCTACACCGGGAATAACATCAATCGGAAGAGGGGAAAGGAAGTCCTTTTCTAAACCATGTTCAACATAGATAATTCCGGCAGGCTTCACCGTTCCCGTTGCAATCTTTGATACAACCTTATTAGACGACAACGCAATGGTGCAGGGAAGGGAGAATTCTTTTTTCACCAGCGCCTGAAGAGTGCGCATAAGTCCGGGAAGATTATTGTTGTATAACCGTTCGCATCCTGTAAAATCCATATACATTTCATCAATAGAAGCCTGCTGTACAATGGGTGCGTAATCGCATATGAAACGGTATAATCGTTTAGAGATCTTTCCATACTCAGCGTGACTTCCACGCACAACAATTAACTGCGGACAAAGATCCATCGCTTGTCCTGTCGGCATAGCAGAGCGGACGCCGTATTTTCTTGCTTCATAGGAAGCGGAAGAGATCACACCACGTCTTCCGGTTCCGCCAACAACAACCGGTTTGCCAATCAACGATGGATCGTTGATTCGTTCAACGGAAACAAAGAAACAATCAAGGTCGAGATGGGCGATATATTTTTTCTGATCGGGCATTAATGCAAAACATGGGAGAACGGAAGATTAATAATTACAGATGTATGTGGGTTTTGCTTTTAACTATAGCGTGTTACCGTTTCAACACAAAATCAACTTCATACATATCATAATTCGTCAGCATCATACCTAATTTTTCATAAACGTGATGAGCTCGCTCATTTTCTTTTTCTACATAGAGGCGTAACCCGCAAACGTTCTGTTGTTCTTTAGCTAATGCGACCGTGTATTCATACAAAGTGCGATAGATCTTTTGCGCACGAAATTCAGGGGGCACATATACGCTCTGAATCCACCAGAAAATGCCATTTCTCCAGTCGCTCCACTCGTAGGTGACCATCATTTGTCCGACAATCGATCCATTGATTTCCGCAACAAGATAAAATCCCATATCGGGATTGTTGAATAATCCCTCTACACCAAGAAGAAGGCGAGAAATATCCAATTGAAGATGTTCTGTTTCCAGCGCCATTGCGGCGTTGAATTCGGCGATCGTTTGCACATCGTTTCGCAACGCTTTTCGAATGTTCATTACTTTTTCAATAAAATGATCCGCGGTATTCCTGCTCTAAAAATCAAAAAACATTCCGATGGTATGATAATTATTTCGTTGGTTGTAAAACTGGCCCCGCTCTTCAATACCGGTTCTGTATGTATATGCAATTCGGATAGAGTTCAACAATTCATTCTGAACCTTAAATCCTATTTGATAACTTTGCGTTGCTCCGTATGCAAGTTCGCTCCGCAATTTTATATCAACAGCGGAATAGAAAAGTATTTTATTATAAATCGGAATATTCAAAAATTCGCTTCCCGCTTCCCAAAGAAATTTGCCATCAATTCTCTTATCAATCAAAAAAGAATAATTATAATACGTTCCGCTATAGAAGTATCCTTTAATAAGAGGAACTTGATGGATCAAAAAAAATTGATAAAAATCCCGCGCGTAATTTATAGACTTTGTATATCCAAGAGATTCAAATGCATCATCAACAAGATGCTGGCTGGTGTGCCCCCATCCGATCCGTGCGGTTGCCAAGGGTGAGAGTTTAACATCGACATACATATCTACAAAGAAATCAACATTCACCACTTGAAATCGCAACCCAGCACTGTTTAAAAAAGTATAGATCGAGCTTGCAATAGAGACTTGTGCATCCAGTTCACCCAAATGAATATTCGCCATTGGAAAAATTCCGCCCATGCTTCCGATCAGTGAATTTCGATTCAACAGTTTATTATACGAGATGCGATGTTCGTTTCCGTTTGCAGTGAATGTTGAAACATATTTTTGTTTTGGTAAAAACGTGATGAGGGAATCAAAATCTCCTGCGGTGCAGAATATTGTTGAAAGAAAAAGCAGGAACAACATACCTCCGGCCCCTCTACGAGGTCGTAGATCCTTCGCCAACGCGCAAGCCTTCACACAAAGGGGAGTTAAAGCATCCAAAAATATATTCTTATCCATCATCAATTCAGCAGCAATCCTTTCGCTACAGCTTTTTCACCCGAATAGTATTTTATACCTGGCGCAGGAAAATGGATCTTGTTGATAAGATTCTTAAAGATACCCCACGTATCTCCGTTTGGAAGGATCGCATCCGTATTCCAATCAAGGGCAATGGTAAATTTATGTTTTTTATCTACGCCTTCACCGAAGGAAACATTCTTTGCGCCCATACCGACGGCAAGATTTAAATACTTTGGCCAATATTCTTTTGCCGGTTCCGGGAGAATATTATGAACATCGATAGCAATCCAATAAATATGGCCGCTGTAATCGCTTGCCGGTCCCCAATCGGGATCATTCTTTCCCCCGGAACCCGAAGGAAAATAGCTCCATTTGTAATTGAAATTTCTCAGATATGGGTATTTCACTTGAAGGGCGCCGTACAAAATTCCGGCTGAATTAAAATAGAGATCAGGAAAATTAAAAGCATATTTTGAGAATCCATCGGCAAACTCAATGGCGAGCGCATGTGATGCGGGCACAGCAATCGCTGCCCACAAGGCAGTGTTATCATCAATATTAGCCCATTTCATAACATCATATGTTAAACCAAAGATGAGATAGGATGCATACATATGACCGAGTTTATCCACGCCATAACTGCTGTTATAAAAATAACCGTCGCTCTTCATTCTAAATTGATGCTGCTGATAGCTATAATCATCACGCCACCACCATTGAAATTCCATGAACACAGCTCCGGCAGACCATGCAATGGTTCCATAGGTAGCAACATCTTTGCGATGAAGACCCAAAAACATTGAATCGCGTTTTGCTTCTTCCGCTGCCGAAGCGATTTCCGTACCACAATACAAGAAAAGTAAAAAAGAAAAAATAATTTTTTTCATCCGGTGAAAAGGTACGAAAGATTGACGAGACATCAAACGAAGCACAAAAGATTTACAATAAAAAATCCAACAGGGTTACGTTGGATTTATTTTACTACAAACAATTAAATTTCAATGCGCCGAAGGATTGCGCGGAATTGTAATGATGAACTCTGTACCTTTGCCAATCTCTGAAGAGAATGAGATCACCCCATTATGAAGTTCGACAATGCGTTTTACAATGGCGAGACCAAGTCCGGTCCCTTTCTTTTTTCCGGAAGTCACGAACGGTTCAAATAGATCAGCGAGTATTTCTTCTGGAATTCCTTTTCCGTTATCCTCTACCGCAAAGCGGATGCTCCCGTTTTTTTCTTCGATCAATATACTGATCATTCCTTTTTCCGGAATTGCATCCTGCGCATTGTTGATGATATTGCCAAGCACTCGGTAAAGACGATCTTTATCCACATACATTGTTCCGGTGCAGCGACAGCTGATTGCAAAGCGGACGGTGGAATTTTCAAAACGTGGTTCAAAATCTTTTTGCAACAATTCCGCGAACGCTTCAATAGAAACCTGCTCGTAGTTTAACTGGAAATCACCTTTGGAATAATCGAGTAACTCCTGCATCATATTGTTCATCTTGCGGACAGCATCATGAAGCTGTTCAAATTTTTTAGTGCGTTGTTCCGGATCGAGCATTTCATTTCTCTGCAGATAGTCTGCTATAAGGGAAAGCGTTGTCATTGGTGTTCGAAAATCGTGAACAATGGAACTTGCCATTTGTCCCACAGCAGAAAGACGTTCTCCCTTTACCAATTCCCGTTGGACACGATCAAGATTGTTCTGCATCTGTTCGAACGATACCGCTAGTTTTCCAATCTCATCATTTGCAAAATCTTTTGAAAGTGAGTAGCCAATCTTTGTACCGCTGCCGATGGATTCTGCGGCTGCGATCAGCTTCTTCAATGGATTGTTGATGTATCGTCGGAAAACAAATCCGTTCAAGACTATAGTCAGCACCATAAAACCGATAAAGACATACAGCGAACGGAAAGCATTCTCTTGCAAATGAATGGCCGTTGCTTCCAAGGGAACAAGCATTACCGCTGCTCCAAGAATTGAACCGATCTCGACATTATGGCATCGGGTACATTTTTTTTCGGCGACGAACGGAATCAATGCTTCCATCTCCTCGCACGAGTGAAGGATCGCCGGTTTGTCTGCCGAAAGATCAACGATCATTTTTGTTGCATGGATCTTTTTATTGCATGTTAAGAACCATTGCGGCGTAGTTGTGCTGAACACTTCTTTCCCAAAATTCTTATGCTTATCCCATACTTCAACTTCGCGTCGTATCATTCGTGTGCGGACCTCATCATCAGCCAACCGCTCCTCATCAAAGTGAAGACTGTCCAGACGAAATAAGATGCTAATATCCCTAATATCTCCGGAGGAACTGACCTTCTGAAGATATTTATCGTCGATCCGTTCGTTGGTGACCATCATATTCACCAATGCTTCGCGGATGGTATTGGCTTGCGCCGTTGCACCATTCTGCACTTGCGACATCATTTGTTCCTGTGTTGCGCTGTAATTGAAATAGGAAATCAACGCAACCGCCGCAAAGAAGAGCGGGAAGAAGATGATCGATATTTTGATCGGAAGAGAAAGATTTTTAAGCATAAGTTTTTGTTAGTGAATGATGATGCAATGGATGCCCGACAGGATTATTCGGGCATGACAAGCTTGTTATTAAAGACAAATTTTTCCAAGAACCGTTCCTCTTGTTGCTCCGGTAACATTTGGAATATTGGAATTGTTACCGGAGATTGTTTCGTTTGCAAGTATTGCAAAACATAATGCCTCTTTTGCATCAGAAGGAACACCGAGCAAATCACTCGTGATAATCCGCGTTGGTGAAAAATATCGTTTAATCGCATCCGTCATCGTTCTATTCTTTGAACCGCCGCCGCTGACAATAAGTTCGTCCAGCATTTCACCCCGCAAGCATTTTCTCAGAAAACGATTGAACTGATCGTAGATCGTCAGCGCCGTAAATTCTGTTGCTGTTGCAATAAGATCTTCTGCACGATTTTTTTTCAAATATTGTTGTAGAATTTTTTCTACAAACATTGCACCAAACATTTCACGTCCTGTTGATTTTGGAAGCGGCTGTGAAAAATATGAGCACTGTAATAACGTCCGCAATACATCGGGAAGAATATTTCCCCGTGAAGCAATAATCCCATTTCTATCGAAAGGTTTACAGTACAGCGCGCTCATTAATGCATCGATGACCATATTCCCGGGACCAGTATCGAATGCAACGACATTATTGACGGAACAATTCTTTTGTAACAATGTGATATTAGCAATTCCGCCGATATTTAACAAGACTTTATTGTCTTTTTTTGATCGGAAAGCAAGATAGTCAAAATATGGAACCAGCGGTGCCCCTTGTCCTTCAAGCGCCATATCACCTGTTCGAAAATCGCCAACGGTGACAATTCCCGTTAATTTTGCAATTGTTGAAGGGTCACCGATCTGCAAAGTAGAATGGGTATTTTTCCCAAAAAGATTTTGATATTCGGGTAGATGATGGACTGTTTGACCATGCGAGCCAATAAGATCGATGTTTGTGAGAGGAATCTTGGCTTTTTTAGCGAGTGCTTTCACAGCGTCAGCAAAAAATTGAGCAGAGAGAATATTTAATATTGAAAGAGTATCAACGCTTCCGGTACCTGGAAGGGAATTCTGAAGAACAAACTTCTGATATCCCTTTGGATAGCGATGTGTATGAAAAGCAATTTGTTTGAAGCGTGTTGATGTTCCGCTTCCCGTAATTGAAACTAAAACAGCATCAATTGAATCCACGGATGTTCCGGACATTAGTCCAACAACAAGACGTTTCTTTTTTCGGATTAATAGTTCGAGACGGGTCATGACAGTTTTAATAGTGTACTAGATTATTTGTGCAAAAGATATAACAAAATCTGGTTATATTCTTCATCGAACCATCTCATTTGAAAAACAATTGATAGTATTCTAATGGTAAAAAAACAAAAGATCCTTCTCGGCGCACACATGTCTGTTTCCGGCGGAGTGCACACCGGCGTTGATCGAGCAACTTCAATCGGTTGTACTGCGCTGCAGGTGTTCACCAAAAACAATAATCAGTGGAGCGGAAAACCATTCACCGAGAGCGATATTGCGCTCTACAAACAAAAGATTGCCGCGGCGGGAATTGCGCCGGTTGTCTCTCACGATTCATATCTTATCAATCTCTGCGCAACGAATCCCGACATTCTTAAAAAATCACGCGCTGCATTCATCGACGAGCTGGAGCGATGCGAACAGTTGGGAATTCAACTTTTGAATTTTCATCCCGGTTCACATCTTGGATTGGGAGATGAAGAAGGAATAAAAGCAATCTGTGAAAGTCTGAACATTGCACACGATGCGACAAAAGATTTTAAAGTAAAGAGCGTTCTCGAAGCAACGGCGGGACAGGGAACAAATATCGGTTATAAATTCGAACATCTCCGCGCAATCATTGATGGTGTTGAACACCCCGAACGGATGGCAGTCTGTATCGACACATGCCACATCTTTGCAGCCGGATATGATATTGCTACAGAGAAAGGATATGAAGCAACTTTCAAACAATTCGACGATATCGTTGGACTGGATCGTCTTGTTGCATTCCACATTAACGATTCTAAAAAAGGGCTCGGCTCACACGTTGACCGTCACGAACATATCGGTAAAGGTGCTATTGGATTAAAAGGATTTGAAATGCTGATGAATGATGAACGCTTCGTTCATATACCAAAAATTTTGGAAACGCCGAAGAGCGACGATTTGCATGAAGATATTGAAAATATGAATGTGTTGAAGAGCTTATTACAATCGTAAGCGCAGAGACAAAAGAATGCCCTCATAAAAATAGAGGGCATCACATATTCATTGTACGGGGCAATTTTTTTTCGAGACTTCTGAAAAATCCATAATCAATGTCATTCCGGAACAAGGCGACGAGGAATCTCTTTTTTTTGCATAAATTCAAGCGTGAGATTTCTTGCTTCGCTTGAAATGACAAGCAAGTAATTGTTTTTCAGAGGTCTCTTTTCCTTATTTCATCAACACAATCCTTTTTGTCTCGGAAAAATTATCCGATTCCATCCGCATCAAATATACACCAGAAGAAAATCCGTGCGCGTTCCATCGAGTTGTGTACGTTCCCGCGCCGAGTTGTTCGTTTATCAGCGTTGCAATCTCTCGTCCCAGTAGATCGAAGATCTTTACGGAGACACTGCTGCTGTACGGAACATGATATGTGATGGTGGTGGAGGGGTTGAAAGGATTGGGATAGTTTTGTTCGAGAGAAAATTTTGTTGGTACAGAGAAAATTGATTCCAATGACGAAACCGATGTTGCTGTAGAAGGATGTCTCCATAGCCCCTTAGATCCTCCTGCAAAAATAATATTTTCGGATACAGCGATTGAAAAAATATTTATTTCCGTGAGCGAATCGTTGAACGCAGTCCAGCTTTTACCAAAATCGGTAGATCGATATATTCCTTTATCAGATATTGCTGCGTAAAGGTTATTGCCAGACGAAACAATGGATCGGGTACTACCATTGGGTAATCCTGATGTTACCAATGCCCAACTTTCACCAAGATCCGTTGTCCGATACACTCCTACGAAGGGTCCACCAATAACTACAGTATTTTGTACAATTGCCATTGTCATCGTTTGCATAGCAAGAAAACTGGGAAGACCGTTATTCTTTTTAATCCAATTCTTTCCGTCATCCATTGATCGGTACACTCCTTCGCGGGTGCACATAAAAATCGCCGTATCGTTAGAAGTAAATGCATAAATTGAGCGATATGTTTGATACGCCATACTTGTTGTATCCCAGCTTTCACCGTTATTGGTTGAACGATAGACTCCATACCAGTCGAACCCTGCTAACATCGTTGACTTTCGTATCGTCAATGCGGTGATGGTACCGTTTGAACGAATCGGAACAAGTTTCCAGGATGAACCCTGATCATTCGTTTGCGCAACGTAACCATTTTCTCCACCAACCAAAACGGTTGTTGATATCGCATTTGGTGTTACCGAAATTGATGGATTCTCCCTCAGAGGAAGGGGAGGATCAAGAGAAGTCCAGGTTGTTCCGTTATCAAGCGTACGCATTAAATTTGTACTCGAAGATCCAACTGAAGCACATGCAAAGATCTCTGTTCCTCCTTTGCCATCCGGTGTTATCGCCATGGTTTTTACACTTCTTTCTTTAAATCCTTTATTTGAGGTAACCCAACTATCGCCCATGGATTTAGAAATATACATTCCATCGATATAATCACCGGCGAGCAATGTTCCTCCGGTCACGGTAACCGCTCTAATATTATTGGATACCATACCGGTATTGACTTTGGAAAAACTAGTACCATTGTTAGTAGATCGAATAACCCCATCGCCGATCGAACCGACATAAATAACATTATTGTCTACAAAAACACTCGAAATACTCAACATTGTTGGACCAATCTTTGTCCAACTTCCCCCGTTGTTTATTGATCGAAAAAGTGCACTTGAAGTGCCAGCATATATTGTATCACCAACAAGATTCAACGTATTCACATAGTTACCCGATAATCCGGTATTCGACAATGCCCACGAAGCCCCCATATTTGTAGAAACAAATAATTCACTACCGCTGGCAGCAGCAATCACAGAATTACCGAGAACAACCGACGAGAATTGGAACCCAGTTGCGCCAGTATTTACCAAAGACCACGAAATACCATTATCGCTGGTATGGTACAACCCGTTCAGTGTTCCAACATAGATGTCTGCCCCGAGAACTCCAAGAGAGACTATATATTTATTAGGAAGATTTGTTCCAATGTCTGTCCACTGTTCGCCGTTATTAGTTGATTTATAAAAACCATTACCATCGGTTGCAGCATAAAGGATATTGCCATCAACAATCATTTTATAGTGAGATCCGGTAAACGAACTTGTTTTGTTCCATGAATTTCCCTCATCGGTTGAACGATAAATATATCCAGACCAAGCACCCGCAAATATTGTACTGCCGTTTTTCGCCAGCGCAGTAATGCCTCCACCAACAGGCCCGCCCGTATGAATCCATTGAGAAAGAGCAAACGATGCGGTAACAAGTGACAACGAAATAAACAGGGCAACGATTTTCATAACAAACCTCATATTGAATAGTGGAAGAAGATAATTATCATATGCTAACAAAGTTCTAAATTTATAAATGGCACCGCACGCCAAATGATAGATCAATTCCTGAAAAATTAACAGAATGCGAATGTAAATTTTTTACTTCGTTCCATGGATTTATGTAGTTTACCGCGGGAACATTGACAGAAGGCATGAAATTTCCTTCAACCTTACATTGAAGAGAAAAATATTCTGAAAAATAGTAATCATAACTGCCCCTTACGTGCAATCCAAAAACCTGTTTATGTACAGCAAACGAAGCCAAATTCTGAATAGATGCCGGGCTATATTTTGATAAAGTTCCATCAACCAACAACGTATTGTAACTTATACCTGCTGCTATTGCAAATTCGGATCTGAATGTGAACAATGGTGTTACCGGCGCTAGCACATAACCCAACAGCACGCTGTACGAAGTTCCGTTTGCATATTCATACTCTAGATTCTTTCCATGTATTTCCTGTTGTGGAAATTTGTTTCGTGAAAATCCAATTTGCATCTGGTATGTGATGTTGTATTCTGCTGCAACATTCCAGAAGAATGGGATACTTTGATCAATAGGATATGAAGTCGGTCCAAACCATCCGCCATATTGTGTTCCTCCAAATCCTGAAGAGCTGAATGCATCAATAATATTATTATTAGCCATTGATACCATCTCTCCACCACTTAACGAAATATGAAATTTTGCTGTTGATCGTTCAAATGATGGAATAGAATCCTGCAAGATTGGTTTAGAAATGATAGAAGAAATCTCTTCCTTTTTCTGCAACTGGAGTATCTTCAATTCAGAGGGAAACGTAGAAAAAAATAATGCAATTTCTTTCAGCTTTGGTAATACCTCCATATATTTTTCTTTATCTCCTTTTAAAAGGTAATCATCATCAATTCCTTGTGCGGCACCGCTGATACCGCCAACAATTGCGGAAGGAACGCCAAGACCTATGCCAAGGAACAACGCTTTTGTCGCAGCACTAAATGCTATAAAGCCACCCTCGTCATCACCGGAAGCAAAGCCGATGAGAGCACCAATTCCGCCGCCGATCAAAAGTCCTGTTCCCATTCCTGTAACAAAATGTCCTTCTTTTTCTATGAGGATTTGTTCTATTTCAATCGGACTTAATTGAATAGCCAATTCATTCAACTTATCTGCTCTGTACGGTTCATTGCTTCTCCAGATCATCAATACACTGTCGGATGCAAACAAAATGTTGCCGGTATATTGTTTGCTATTGCCTGCAGTAACTGTTACTCTAATATCTTTGTTGATTTTCTGTTGTTCAAATTGTGTTTCACTTTGAGTCACCAGTGAATTCGGCTGTCGACCCACTTTCTTCTTCCCAATAATAATTTGACGGCGGTCAGATCCCATTACATAATTACCATTCTTTAATTCATCAAAGTGTTCAATTTTTTCTGCAATGTAATAAATAATCATTTCCGGCATTTCCATCGATGTTATTTCTTCACCAGTAGAAGTTTTAACTGTAATTCGGGCTATAAATTTTCCATTCGGCATTCTGATAATAATAGCAGAAGAAAAATTTTTAATTGAACCGAACAGTTTATATTTATCACGTTCTGAAGCATCAACAACGTCTCCAACAATAGGATTAAGAATAACCACTTCAGCTGAATCCTGTGCAAGTGTGCGCACCGGGACCAGCGAGGCAATTATTACAACTGCCGACAAAGCAATCATGAGATTTTTCATAACTAAACCCTAGGATATTAAATCAATAATTGATTACGTTAATTATACATTCAACATAGCCACAGAGAGGAAATTAGTTGTCAGAAGGTTGTCAATTGATTGTCAAAGAATTGTCATGAACGAAAGCCCAACAACTTCAAAAATACAGCACACATTTATAGGTTCATTTTTTTAGGTCCTTCAACATCCACACATTACACGCAAAATGTTCGGAGTTTCCTAATGCATGGGGAAGATAGACGAACCCTGATCGAACATACATGCTCACCGCTTTGTTCAATTCCGGAAATGATTCAAGATATAATTGTTCGTAGCCAAGCTCTTTTGCCGACTCGATACTTTTTTGCATAAGCATGTTGCCGATCCCTTTTCCTCTGCTTGCAGATGAAACATAAAACTTCACCAATTCTGCGCATCCATCAGGAAGTCCTTTGGTTGGAAAAATTCCGCAGCCGCCAAGCAATATTCCATTCTCTTCAGCGATCCAATAGATACTTCCCGGTTGACGTAAGAGCGAATAGAGATCATCGGTTGTCGGATCGGTGTAAACAGTTCCCGGCTTATCGATTTTAAATTCGCGGAACACTTTACGGATCAGTTCAGCAATTTCGCGGTTATCACGTTGTTCAATTGTTCGAAGTATAAGGCTCATTATGGATTATTCTACCAAATCATTCTGGAAAAGACAAGGGGAGAGACAAAAAGTGTGTTATCACGGCGGTTATTGGCATCTAACAATTTAGATTCTTTCTTGTTACCTTGTACCAATCGAATCACCACTCTCCTTTTAGAATCGAGCTGTTATGAAGTTCAAGATGAAATATTTCCGCACTATTTTTCTGTTGTGTTCATTCGTTGTACTGCAATCATCGGCGCAAACGATGTTCATCAATGAATACATGGCTTCCAACACCGCCACCATCGCCGACCCCGATTATCATGAATATGGCGATTGGGTGGAGTTGTATAATGCCGGGAACGCACCGGTCAATCTCAACGGATATTCCATCACCGATCTTCTCTCGCAGCCGAAAAAATATGTTTTCACCACCGACATTATTATCCAACCGAACTCATTCGTTCTTATTTGGACTGATGATAAGACCATTGGAAGTCATGCGAACTTTAAATTGAGTGCGTCGGGAGAAAGCATCGGATTGTACGATCCGTCCGGCGCCGTAATTGATACGATCACATTCGGCGCACAGCAGAACGATGTTTCAATGGGCAGATTTCCAAACGGCTCAACAACGTGGTATAAATTTTCGCCTGCATCTCCCGGAACAATGAATCTTGAATCAAGTATTGCCGATAAACTTTCTTTGCCGACCACTTCGCATTCAGCGGGATTTTATCCAAGCACAATCACCGTAACGCTTACACATCCAACGGCGGGCGTAACTGTTCGATACACTATAGACGGCCACACGCCGACCGAAAAAAGTCCATTGTATTCTTCCGCGCTAACGATTGATTCCACTAAAGTGTTGCGTGTGAAAGCATTCAAAACCGGAACATTGCCAAGCGCGGTTCTTACTTCAACATATTTCATTAACGAACAAACAGATCTTCCGGTATTTTCACTTACCACCGATCCGGAAAATTTTTTCAGCGACACATCGGGAATTTATGTTGCAGGAACCAAAGGAGTCATTGATAATTGCAGCACCGCTCCGCGTAACTGGAACCAGGATTGGGAGCGCCCCGTTGAACTCGAATTCTTTGAGAAGGACAAACACTTGGCATTCAAGGTCTCGACCGGCGTGAAGATCTACGGCGGCTGTTCGCGGCTGTATGCCGAAAAATCACTCGCGTTCTATTTTCGAGGAAATTACGGATTCGATAAACTGCAGTACCGATTGTTTCCCGATCAAATGATCACCGAATACAATAATTTTACACTGAGAAGTTCCGGACAGGATTGGTGGAGAACAATGTTCCGCGACGCTATGGCGCAAACGTTGATTGAAAAAGAGATGAAGATCGATTATCAGGATTATCGTCCTGCAATTCTTTTCATCAACGGACAATATTGGGGGATTCACAACATTGGTGAAAAACTGAACGAGCATTATGTTGAATCGCATTACAACATCAACGGCGACAGTATCGATCTGATTGAGATCAGCAAAGCAGTTGAAGCGAACATGGGTGATACGTTGGCGTACAAGAGTATGATTGATTTTATTTCAACCCACGATCTTTCCATACGAAGCAATTATGATTATATCAAATCGATCATCTATCTGGATGAATATATTGACTACCAGATCGCGCAGATCTATTCCGCGAACGGCGACTGGCCCGGATCGAACATGAAACTCTGGCGCGAACGAAAACCCGGAGCAAAATGGAGATGGATGATCTACGATCTTGATTTTACATTCGGCGGAAATGCGGAGGGGCAATACTACACCAACACACTTGCACAAGCCACGGCAACCAACGGACCAAGCTGGCCGAATCCTCCATGGGCAACACTGATGCTGAGAAGACTTTTGGAGAATACGGAATTCAAGAACGAATTCATTCAGCGGTATGCCGTTCGTCTTAACACGACGTATGAAAAGAACCGCGTTATTGCAGTGATCGATAGTTTGGCGCAGGGAATTGCAACAGAAACTCCGCGGCATAAACTTCGGTGGCCGCAATCATTTTCACTTGATAATAAAAATTGGGCGGGGAATGTTCAGATCATGAGAGACTTTGCGACAATGCGTCCCGATACATCCATGAAACATTTTCGAACAAAATTTTCCATTGCGGGAACCAATACGCTGATCATCAGCAGGAACAATCCTGAACAGGGAAAAATATCCACGCATTCGATCGAGGTGAAGAAGAACGGTTCAACGAACACGTTCTTCAGGAATATTCCGCTGAAAATAAAAGCACAGCCAATGCCCGGCTACCGGTTTGTGAAATGGCAAGGAGCAACTACATCCGTCAATCCCGAAACATCGATCGTGTTGACCGCCAATTCAACGTTAACAGCATTGTTTGAAGCTGATTCATTGAAGATAATATCTCCGGTGATCAACGAGATCAATTATAAATCTGCGGTGATCTTCGATACAGATGACTGGGTCGAATTCTATAATCCATCCGCCGATTCGGTCAACCTGACAGGTTGGACATTCAGCAAAGACAGTGCGAATATATTTCCATTCTCATTGAACACACTACTGCGCGGGAGAGATTATCTTGTCCTTTGCCGAGACAGTACAAAATTCCGTTCGCTTCGTCCTGAAGTGAAGAATGTGGTCGGGAATATGAGCTTTGGATTGAGCAGCAGCGGCGAACATATTCAATTAACCAATGCAGCAAAGGCCATTATTGACGATGTCAATTTTCTTTCAACTGCGCCGTGGATTACTTCGCCGAACGGGACCGGACCGACGCTATCGTTGATCAATCCACAAAAAGATAATGCTGTGTCCGAACACTGGAAAGCATCAAAACTTTACGGGACACCAGGAACACTGAACGATGTCTACACCAATGCGAATAGATCGGCAGGTGAGAATCCGAATGAGTATATGTTATACAACAATTATCCAAATCCGTTCAATCCAACTACGATGATCGACTATCGGATACCAACAATCAATGCCGTGACGTTAAAAATATATAATGTGCTTGGGAAAGAGATCGTTACACTGGTGAACAGAGAACAGGATGCAGGGAAATATTCCGTTCAATGGAATGCCGACGGATTTTCGAGCGGAATCTATTTCTATACACTGCGAGCAGGAAGTTTTTCGGCAACAAAAAAACTATTATTGTTGAAATAATAATAGAATATCGTCAGAGCGCATCTATCAATACGCTAAGCAAAAATCAAACCGTATTCTGATTTTTGATAACGTTTCTAACTCGACTGACATCTAGTGTTGATTTGAGCAACACGCCAACCACGCAGCTAACAATGGTTTTATCGGTCTTTAGTTAGTATGAAAGAGAATGTACTTCGATTGTTTCAGCGTCGACATCTCGTTTTTTCAGGAACTCCACGAGATCAAGATTGCAAAACTGCTTGCGTTCTTTCTCGAACTCTATCAGATGCTCTCTGATCTTTTTATCTTCGAACGAACTTTTAAAGTAATTCATCTCTTCCAGATCGTCGTAAATTCGATAATAATACATGGTATGGAATCTCCTCTTGGTGCGCAATATTAAAATACTATTTTGTTCGTCACATACACACGCTTTCTGCGGACATGACGATTTAACTATAAAGAACAGCAGGGAACGTTCAACACAAAATCTTATCCGCATGCAAAAGATCGGAAAAAATACCGCTCTTGATCGTTTCGGAATTGCAACGTGCTTTTGCAAGCGACGATAAAACATACCGGTTTGCGATGAACGCTTTCCGGGAATCGATCGAGGCTTCTTCGAGAACAAGATATCCGATGACAAGATAACCATACAACTCAACAAGATCTTTTGCAGCAACATCCTGAAATGCAGGATCCTTTCTTTCGATAACATATTTTAAACTTGCATAGAACAATTGGCGAATTTCTTTCAAAGCGTTTGCCAAGGTTCCTAATCCGCCGCGATAATCTTTTGCTTCATACCGGTCAAACTCTTCGCGCAGTACATCATTAATAACAGGGCCAATCGCCGCAACGATCTGTAATTGCGACGTTCCTTCGTAGATATTCGTGATACGCGCATCGCGCGCAAGACGTTCAACTCTAAATTCCTTCATATATCCCGTGCCGCCGTGGATCTGCAGCGCGTCGTACGTGATCTTGTTCGCAGATTCCGACAAAATATACTTGGATATTGGTGTAAGAAGATTTGCAGCACGTGTTAATGCTTTCAATGCATTATTCTCTTCGGAGAATGGTTTTCCATCTTTCTTTAACCGTGCAATTTTTTCTTCCAGCTTTTCTTTTCGGTCAACGCATAATGACGCTTTATAGAATAACGAACGATTGGTTTCAATCGTAACGCGCATGTCGATCAGCATGTTTGAGATTACGGGGAGTGAATAGATATGTTTTCCGAATTGTTCCCGGTCCCGTGCGTAGGAAACCGCTTCTTCGTATGCCGCCTGAGAAATTCCAAGCGCTTGGGCTGAAACCCCCATTCGTGCACGGAACATCAGGTCGAGCACATACTTAATAAGACCGAATTTTCTTTCACCAACAAGCTGTGCCGGAGTATCGTTAAATTGCAGTTCGCATGTCGGCGAACCGTGGATTCCAAGCTTATTTTCAATGCGGCGCACTTTTACGGTCGGACCGCTGTGGCAAACAAACATACTCAACCCGCGTGCGTCTTTGGTTCCCGGTTCCGAGCGGGCAAGCACAAGTAGAACATGGCCGTTTCCGTTGGTGATGAACCGTTTCATTCCGCGCAGAAACCATTTTCCTTCGCCGTTTTGATATGCCTGAAGTTTTACAGCTTGCAGGTCCGATCCTGCATCGGGTTCGGTGAGCACCATTGCTCCCGTATATTCACCCGTCGTGAACTTTGGAAGAAATTCCTGACACTGATCTTCGCTGCCGAACTTTCGTACTGTGTCAGCAATATCTTGCAGACCGAACACGTTCATAAGCGATGCGTCTGCGCGCGACATTATTTCTACAGCCATCATATATACCACGAACGGAAAATTCATACCGCCGTATTTTCTCGGCAGTATCATTCCCATTAGATCTGCCTGCGAAAGCTCATGAAGATTTTTTTGTGTTCCTTTTGCATACGTTACCACGCCGTCGTGAAATGTTGCTCCGTCATGATCAACCTGGGATGCGCGGGGTGCAACATTGTTTGCCGCAAGGTCTCCGACAAGCTCAAGAATTTTCCGGTAATTCTCCATTGCATCGTCGTAATTTATCGGTGCATCCCGGTACTCTTTGGATTGTGCATAACCCTCTTCAGCGATCTCAACAATATCTTTGATGTCGAGTTTATTAAAATGAAAGAGTATATCGCCGTTGTCAAGAAAGAAGTTCGCCATAATAGTTTCTATTTGAGTTTGTTCTTATACACTTCAATAAATTTTGGCAGGACATCCATTGCATTTCCTACGATACCGTAGTGGCTGATACCGAAGATCGGTGCAGCGGGATCGTTATTGATGGCAATGATCTTGTTCGACTCCTGCATTCCCGCGCGATGTTGAATTGCTCCGGATATACCGACTGCAATATACAGTTTCGGACGAACCGTAACTCCCGTTTGACCAACCTGACGTTCAGGAGGAACGAAACCGGCATCTACAGCCGCACGGCTTCCGGCAACTTCACCACCGAGCACATGTGCAAGTTCATGAATGAGTTTGAAATTATCCATTGTTCCAATCCCATATCCACCCGCCACAATAATCGGTGCACCCTTAAGATTTACTTTATTCTCTTCTTGATGTTGTTCAACAATGGTTAGAAGTTCGTCTATACTATCAGGCTTAAAAGGAATGGAAGTTATTTTTCCTACGGGATGATTTTCCAACACATGTTTTTCCATTACACCTTCGCGCACCGTTGCCATTTGTACAGGATTATCCGGAGTGATAATTGTAGCGATAATGTTTCCGCCAAATGCCGGACGGATCTGCAGTAAAATTTGTGGACAGTTTCTTCGCAGATACGTCACATCTGAAATTTGAAGATCGGTACAATCAGCCGTTAATCCGCTTTTTGTTGCCGAGGCAACACGCGGGGCCAAATCTCTTCCAATAATTGTTGCACCAAACAGTACGATGCGCGGAGAAAATTGTCCAACGAGCGAGGTAAGAATTCTTGCGTAGGGTAAAGTGCGGTACTGTTTCAGCGAAGGATGATCGACAAGGAGAACCTCATCCGCTCCATACCGAAATGTTTCCAACGAAAGCTCCTTCACACAGCTTCCAATCACCACGGCCTTCACCGTACCATGCATCGTCTGGGCAAGTTTGCGTCCTTTGCACAGGAGTTCAAAACTGACATCCATCGCCTTTGCATTGCGTTGTTCGATGAAAACCCAAACTTCTTTATTGCCGCCGGAAGAATGAGATTGATGTTCTGTTGTTATACTCATGAGTTATCCAAGAATGTGGTCTTCCAAAAGTTTGTCTATCAATCTTCCAATTCCTTCTTTTGTCGGTTCAATGGTGTCGTGTTCACCTCCCGAGAGTACCACAGATTCCACTTTAAATACTTTTGTCGGTGAACCATGAACACCACATCGTTCAACATCAAGCTTAAGATCGTCCATTGTCAACGTATTAATGAATAACGATCGTGACTCATATTCATGAACAAGCGAATCAACATACAGCAGCGAATTTCCCTCTGTCAATTTTTCAATCTCCATCAGCGTGCGGGCACCCTTGTATGTCATTACCCGTTTTGCTTTGAACGGTCGCGGTTCTGCCGCATCCTTCAACACTGTCAGCAGAACTGGGAGGCTGCATTGAACGATCTCAAATCCGCCATCAATTTTTTTCTTCGCCGTAATGGTTCGATTTTTCACCGAAAGAATCTCTTCAAGATAGGTAATCTGCGGTATCTGTAATTTTTCTGCGGTCTGAGGACCAACCTGCGCTGTGTCGCCATCGATCGCCTGTCTTCCTGCAAATATAAAATCGTACATTCCGATTTTTTTAATTGCTTCACTTAACACATACGACGTTGCCAGCGTGTCGGCTCCTGCAAATTTTCTGTCGCTGATCAGATATGCGTGATCGGCACCCATATAGAGACATTCCCGCAGGATATCCGATGCACGGGGTGGACCCATGGTCATTGCGGTGATGGTTCCGCCATACTGGTCCTTCAGTTGAAGTGCTACTTCTAATGCAGTACGATCTTCGTGGTTAAGGATTGCCGGAAGTTTTGCGCGGTTCACGGTTCCATCCTCCTGCATCACATTTCCCGTGATATTGGCGGTGTCCGGAACCTGTTTTACCAGCACAATTGAATGGTACATAATCCTCTCACTGTTGTTAAACAATTATAATCACGCAATTAACATACCAAGATAGGGATATCTGAAAATGCAGAATTTATGCTGTTTTCAAGGATATAATTGGAAATAGTGGGAATGGAGGAAAACGATTCTCAAAATGCGGAATGCAACCAATAACAAAAAAACTAATTCTATTGAAAAGATGATAAAAAATAATTGTCATTTCTATCTAAAAGAGTTTCCCTTTGAAAGCGTTGTTCGTCTCGGATGATGTCTGACAATACTGTTCAACTTGTCCGCAACACATTTTGGCGGATCGTCTGACATCCACAAAGCAGTCATTTGGACTAGCAGTGGCTAGCAAAAACAGGTGTGTTTAAAGTAACCATTGCCAATTAGAGAATAAGAATTAAGTAAAATTCTAAAATTTAAACGGCTTTGACCTCACATACTGTGCGGGCCATTCGGTTTCTGTGTCCAATTGCTGTGCCGCTTGCAATGGAAAATAAGGATTGCGCAAAATCTCACGTGCAAAAAAGACCACGTCTGCTTTTCCTTCATCAATAATCGCTTCTGCTTGCTCTGCGGTAGTGATCAATCCAACGGCGCCGGTTAATATGCCGCACTTGCGCACTTCTTCTGCAAAAGGAACCTGGTATCCGGGAGCGAGAGGGATAATCACTTTCGCAACATTTCCGCCGGAAGAGCAGTCGATCAGATCGACTCCGAGCGGTTTTAAAATGGAAGTGAGTGCAACAGAATCGTTTATTGTCCATCCCTCATCCGTCCAATCCGAAGCAGAGATGCGAACAAAGAGAGGATTCTCTTTAGACCACACAGATCGTATTGCAGTTACTACTTCGCGAAGCAAACGCGTTCTATTCTCAAACGATCCGCCGTAATTATCGTTGCGATGATTGCTCAGTGGAGATAAAAATTCGTGGATCAAATATCCATGCGCCGCGTGAATTTCTATCACCTTAAATCCTGCGCTCAATGCTCGTTGTGCCGCAGCTTTAAAATCGGCATTTACTTTTTGAATTCCGGCGCTGTCGAGTTCGGCAGGAGGGATCACATCCGACGTAAACCCGACCGGGCTCGGTGCAACGGTTTTCCATCCGCCGTTCGCTTCATCGACTTGTTTGCCACCTTTCCACGGGGAAGCGGTCGATGCTTTTCGTCCTGCGTGTGCAAGCTGGATTCCGGCAATGCTTCCATTCTGATGAATGAAATCAGTGATCCGTTTCAATCCGGGAATATGTTCATCCTTCCAGATGCCGAGATCGTCCGGAGAGATCCTTCCTTCGGGAGAAACGGCAGCCGCTTCGGTAAAGATCAATCCCGCACCGCCGACAGCCCTGCTTCCATAGTGTACCAGATGCCAATCGTTTGCAAATCCATCGACGGATGAATACTGGCACATCGGAGAAACAACAATGCGGTTCTTTAGTGTAACATTTTTGATCGTAAGAGGAGAGAATAGTTTTGACATAAGGTTTTAGTTTTATAAAGCGTATTCACCACAGAGTGCGCAGAGAACGCTGGGACTTTTCAGTTGATGTTACAAAAACTTCTTTGCGTCTTTCGCGTTCTCTGCGGTGAAAATGTTATATTTCTTTCAGGAAATATACTCAGAAGCGGCAACAAAAACCGCCGAACAGCGTACTGTTACTTGCCTTTTGCATCTACATCAATTATCATATGAATAACCAAAGAAGGAGAGTGCTATTGTCACGGTTAACTGTAATTCTAATATTGTTCATCATTTCAACTCAAATTGATGAAGCGCAAACGCAGCATAAAACAATTGCTGTTACTATCGATGATCTTCCGTTGAACATTGCATCGCGTGTCTCGACCAGCGAAATGCGCTCCATTGTTGAACGGCTTCTCTCAAAAATACAACATGAAAATACTCCGGTCACCGCATTTGTTAATGAAGAGAAGCTTGAAGTGAATGGTAAAAGGGATCCAGAACGCATTGCAATTCTAAAATTATGGCTCGATGCCGGAGTTGTTCTCGGCAATCACACCTATGCGCACAAAAGTCAGAATCAGGTTCCGGTTAGTGAGGCAAAAGAGGATATTCTCAAAGGGGAACGGACGATCAAAGAACTTCTTGCCGCACAGAATAGGAAGCCGAAATATTTCCGTCACCCATACTTGCAGACTGGAAGGGATTCTGTTACAAGAGCAACACTATATCAGTTCTTAGATTCACTTGGTTATACAGTTGCGCCGGTAACGGTTGATAATGCAGAATGGATATTCTCTGCGGCGTACGACAATGCGTTGGCAAAGGACGATTCTGCGTTAATGAAATCTGTGGGACAACAATATATTGCTTATATGAGATCTGAGATTAAATATTTTGAGTGGCTATCAGATACATTGTTTCACAGACCGATCCGTCAGATATTATTGATCCACTCCAATCGACTTAATTCGTTTTATTACTCTGCGCTCTGTGCAATGTTTCGCTCAGAAGGATACTCGTTCATTTCATTGGAAGAGGCGTTGAAGGATGAAGCGTACGGGTCACCCAATACATTCTATGGCGGCGGCGGAATATCGTGGCTGGAACGATGGGCGTTGACCCGCGGTTATAAAGGTGTATTCTTTTCCGGCGATCCGTCAGCACCGCAGAATATCATGGATCTTGCGGGAGTGAAATCTGAATAAAAGCTTTACCGCAGAGGCAACAAGACACAGAGAATAAAAAATCAAACAATATGTCATTCCCGCACGCTTCTGGCGGGAATCTATTTTATGGATGCCCGATAGGAGCATTTCCTGAAGGGATCCCTTTGGGACGGGCATGACAAAACAAAAATTTTTAATAAAATTATGGAATTAGGAATCTACACATTTGCAGAACTTGCTCCGGATCCAGTCACCGGAAAAACGATCACCGCATCAGAGCGTCTTTATCACTTAATGGAAGAGATCGAACTGGCCGATCAGATCGGACTGGATGTTTTCGGTATCGGCGAACATCACCGTCCTGATTTTGTCGTTTCGTCTCCTGCGGTTGTTCTTGCCGCCGCCGCAGTGAAGACAAAAAATATTAAGCTAACAAGTGCGGTCACCGTTCTCAGTTCGGACGATCCGGTGCGAGTGTATCAGGATTTTGCTACGGTCGATCTTCTTTCCAACGGAAGGGCGGAGATTATGGCGGGACGCGGTTCGTTCATTGAATCATTTCCATTGTTCGGCTACGATCTGGAAGACTACGATGTGTTATTCGAAGAAAAATTACATCTGTTAATGAAACTTCAAGAGTCCGAAAAAATTACATGGAAAGGTCACCACAGGGCAGAGCTAAAAAATCTTGGAGTCTATCCGCGCGCATTTCGCGATAAGATGCCGATCTGGATCGCCGTCGGCGGAACTCCACAGTCAGCCGTCCGCGCAGGCGCGCTTGGACTTCCCATGGCGATTGCAATCATCGGCGGAAGTCCCGATCGATTTGTTCCCTTTGCCAAACTATATCGTGAAACCGCACGTAACACCGGTAAAGATCCTGCACAACTTCAACTCAGCATCAACTCGCATGGGTTCATTGCAGAAGATTCGCAGCAAGCTCGCAATGATTATTATACGCCGTACGCGCAGGTGATGGGAAAGATCGGACGGGAACGGGGATGGCCTCCGCCATCACGGGAACATTTTGAAGCCGAATGTTCACCTCACGGTGCATTATTGGTTGGCAGTCCGCAGCAGATCATCGACAAGATTCTGTATGAATATGAATTGTTCAAGCATCAGCGGTTCCTGATCCAATTCAGCGTCGGAACAATGCCGCATGAAAAGATCATGAAATCGATCGAGTTATTTGGAACGAAAGTCGCGCCGGTTATACGGAAAGCGATTGGGAAGTGAGAGAAGAGATGTCTGGCGTCATGTTAGACGCTGTCCCCAAAAAATTATTTTTGTTTTTGAACTTCTTTGAGAAATTTGCCATTCTTTAAAAATTCGATCACCTGCTGTGCAACCATTTCATTTTTCGGCAACGCCGAGTGTGAAACTTCCAGTAGAATAAAATCTTTCATCCCTTCGATCTTCGTCGATTCAACAGGAACGATTCCATCGTCTTCTCCCGGAATAAAATCATCATTGTTGATTGTGGTAGATATTCCCGCAATGATCCCCACAGGATAGTATGGCGGTCGAAGCGTCTTGGGAAAACTTTTGTCATCCGTTCCCAACGATATAGCGGCAGTTCCAATCAACTTTAACCACCATGCATCACGAAAACGATCAACGAACGGTGTCCCCTTGCTGGGGCTGCCGATCAACACCACGCGTCCCAATGTTTTCAATGTAATACTATCCAGGTATGCGCGGATGAGCAAACCCCCTAGAGAGTGTCCGACAAAATGTACTGTTTGATTTGTATCTTTGCAAAACACGCTTATCTGTTGTGCCACATCCTTCAGTATCTCGTCCGGAGTTCTGCCGATCGATGAGTAGTCAGCGATGGAAACATCGAATCCTGCTTTCTCTAATCGTTCACCCATCGGCACCATGATACTTTTTCCACGTCCTAATCCATGCAGTAATACAACACGATCTTTTTTTGTCGTTGTTTTTTGTTGTGCTTGAAGCGCATTAAAATTTGATTGTTGCAGAACAATCGAAAGGCATAGAATGAAAAAATATTTTTTTAATGCGGCAGGATGAAAGCTCATAATATTCTAAGTTATAGCAGCACAATAAATTATAGCGTTATGAAAAATAAGGAAGAAAGATGGAACTCGCCATGAATATTTTGTATGTTTTCACCATATTGTATTTGCAATGTTATTCTAAAATAAAAATTATTACAGTCCCAAAAAAGACAAATATGTCTGATAATGGAACATCAAATCAAGAAATTGAAAGAATTCTAAAATGAGGAAATTGAAATTACAAATACAAATTTCGGTGGATGGATTTGTTGCCGGACCTAACGGAGAAATGGATTGGATGATATGGAATTGGGATGATGCGCTGGAAGCATTTGTGAACGAACTTACCGCACCGGTCGACTGTATCCTGCTCGGCAGGAAGATGACGGAGGGATTTATCAGTCACTGGGAGAACGTTGCTTCGAATCCGGACGATCCCGAATACCTATTTGGTAAAAAATTTATCGATACACCAAAAGTCGTTTTTTCGAAAACACTGAAAACCTCGGAATGGAAGAATACGATTGTCGCAACAGGAACCATTGCAGATGAAGTGAACCGGCTGAAACAACAGATCGGCGGCGACATCATCGTTTATGGCGGCGCATCGTTCGTGTCGGATCTGATCGAACACGATCTGATCGATGAATACGACCTCTTTGTAAACCCCGCGGCGATCGGAAAAGGGTTGTCCATCTTTACCGGACGTGAAGAGCCAATGCGGTTATCATTGTCGACTGCACGCCAGTTCGATTGCGGCATTGTTGTTCACCAATACAAAAAAATATAATGATAGTATTTATGCCAAGACTTTGAGTCACTAAATTTATTACCAGGGATCAACATTGAGAAATGTAGTTTTATTTACTAACAGGTAATTACCCCGACTCTTACGGCGGTGTAGTTTATTGTGGGGAAGTCTGTATCTGCGGGAACCTCGATTGATCGCAATGCTGCCGTTCCGCAAAGATTGATCGGGCGGAAGAAAGAAATTTATTTCTTTTCCCCCGCCGTAAAATTGACCCATTGTTCTGTCGGTCGGTCTTTGATCAATCCTTCGATCCAATCGAATTGCG
>CAYHFN010000037.1:32275-34425 GCA_964355925.1 uncultured Chitinophagaceae bacterium | reverse complement strand
CGGCGTAACAATATCGTTTTTTTTCATGCGAATTAATTTCTCACTTTTACGATAAAGTAGTTTCATTGAATAATTTTAGGAGAACTGTGTAATGGGAAACATAACAAAAATTGTTACACTTGAGCGTCATATCAATGAAATAGAGCACCTCCATCCGACAGCAACTGGACATTTCTCAAATATCCTTCGTGATCTTTCGTTGGCGATAAAGATTATTTGGCGAGAGGTGAGTAAAGCCGGTTTGGTCAATATTCTTGGAGCGGCAGGGACACAAAATGTTTCCGGAGATCTTGTAAAGAAACTTGATGTGTTTGCCGATGAAACAATTTATAAAGCAATGGATCATGGAGGACACTTATGTGCGATGGCTTCAGAAGAACATGAAAGTATTATTACTATCCCTGATCAATATCCCAAAGGAAAATATGTGCTGCTGTACGATCCATTGGACGGATCCGGCAATATTGATGCGAATGTCAGTATTGGTACAATATTCTCTATTTATCGTCGTATTTCCAAAAATGGTCATGGAACAATGGAAGACGTCTTGCAGCCAGGGTACAAACAAATTGCTGCCGGATATGTTGTTTTTGGATCGAGTACAATGTTGGTCTATACAAGCGGAGATGGTGTCCATGGCTTCACCCTGGATCCGAGTATTGGTGAATTTTTACTCTCTCATGAAAACATTAAAATGCCGAAACGAGGAAAGATTTACAGTGTGAATGAAGGAAATTATAAATGGTGGGGAACAGGTGTGAAAAAATATATTAAGTATTTACAAGATGAAGACCAATTGTCATCGCGGCCATATTCAGGCAGATATATCGGGTCACTTGTTGCAGATTTTCATCGAACCTTGTTATACGGCGGAATTTATTTATATCCCGGTGATTCACGAAACCAAAATGGAAAACTGCGATTAATGTATGAAAATAATCCATTGGCATATATTTGCGAACAGGCAGGAGGCCGCGCGATCGATGGTGAAAAACGTATTGTAGATGTCATCCCGACAGAACTGCATCAACGAACTCCGCTATTTATCGGCAGCGAGGATGATGTTAATGATTGTGAACGATTTCTCAAAGAACAATAATTGTTGAATTCACACGATGAGTTACTTCTTTTGCATTATCAGCATCTTCAAATTTATCCACAACGCAAACAAACTCAACGTTTGATTCAGGAATAGTTACTATTGAATTTAAAATAAAAAACCTTCGTCATTAACGAAGGTTTTTTTATTGGCGCTACCAAAAATACTAATTATTTTAATTTTGCTCTGGCGCGTTTAGCATATTCACTTGTTGGATACATATCTAATAGTTTCTGGTACTCGGTTTTTGCTTTTTGTTTATCACCTAAACGATCGTAACTTTGTGCGATCATAAGTTGTGCATCGTCTCTTTTTTCGGAAAATTTATAACCTTGTACTAATTGAAAATGCTGAATTGCCTGAGAATAATTTTTTAATTGAAAATTACATTCACCCATCCAGTAATGGCAGTTATCAGCATAATCATCTTTGATTCCGGCATTTAACAATGTCTGTAATTCTTCCATTGCGTTCCGGTAATTTCTGCTTTTTGCAGTATTAATTGCCGACTCATACGCACGAATCTCTTCGGAGGATGATTTTCCAGCTATAGATACACGTTTTTGGATTTTTATAGGTTCTGATCTTTTAGGTGATGACGCTAATGCAGCATTTGCTGCTTCTAAGTCTGATATTTTCGTTCCAAATTCTTTATTGGATTGATGTAAAGAAGAATTTTCTTCTTTCAATTGCACATTCTCAGATTTTATTGCATCTAGGTCAGCCTGCAATTGTTCTTTTGTCGGTCCTTCTTGCATCGGTTGTTCTTGTGTAGACTGTTCATTAATTGGCTGTTCTTGAGCAGATTGATTGGTTGAATCTTGCGTAGCTTGTTCTTGAGGAGTTTCTTCTGCAATACCTGTATCAGTGACCATTTCATCTTCAGACATAGCTTCTTCGGATCCACCGCAGCCGATATACCCAATAGAAAGTAATGAGATTAAAATAAAAACTCGTAGCGAAGTTAAACGAACCATGATTCCTCCGGAAAATGTTCAAAATTTAAGTGTTACTGTATAGAATGTATCAATAGCAGGCTAAAAAGTCAAGC
>CAYHFN010000037.1:3956-32175 GCA_964355925.1 uncultured Chitinophagaceae bacterium | reverse complement strand
AAAGAAATTCCGTCTATTCAATCCCGCTACGAACGGAATCCTAAAAGCGTGACAATCGGGCATGACGAAGATACTCCGCGGCTTTCAATGGTGTACTTTATTTATACTCTATGACCATCGTTTTCCGTTTTCCACTGGGGTCTGTGAACGGAATACGAAGTTCATTCTTTTGAGCTGCTTGAACGGCAAAACTAATCGGATTCGATTCGGGAGAAGCTGCCGGTGAACTGAATTGAGATCCATCCTGTAATTTTATAACAGCATATGCTTGGATACTCGGTGCAGATATATCGGAAGCTGGAATCGTGAATTTTGATGCACGTTCTGTCAGTTTTATTCTTAGCATCTTAAACGGCTGATCTGTTTTTGTGCGATAATACAATGAGAAATCAGAGACTGAATTTTTCAGCGAGTCGATAGTGATTGACGATTGTGTCACTTCAACAGTAACAACAAGACTCTGTCCTTCTCTGCCGACCGGCGCATTCACTGTTAACCCAATAGTGATTCCGCTGGTAGACGTGGAGGAATCTGACTTTGAACCTCCTTGGTTATTTCCTTCAGATTTTGTGCTGTCCGAAGATCCTTGATTCATCAATCGCTTTTCTTCTGGTGATGAATCTTCAACTTTAATTGTTCCATCCGACATTGAAAATGCCGTTTGTCCACCTTTAACTTTTAATATTGTATTGGAAAGAAGATTTTTAAAATCCACAATTCCGGTTCCAAGGATCAACACATCATTACTATCTTGTCCGGCGATCAACAAGCCGCCGGTTCCGCGAATGGACGCAACTGATGTTGGTGTTGAGAATTCAAATTTTTCGTTCGGTCTTTTTTTGACTTGAAATCCGACTTCTCCTCGCTGCAAAAAAACATTCTTTGAAAATTCACCTTTTGCTATCTCACCGCTGATCGTTACTTCTGATTTTTCCTGAACTCGAAGCACGGAATTCTCTAAAAATTTTACGATCGCAAAAGAATTTTCCTGTGTTCTAACAACGTCACCCGCAAGTAACGGTGTGGCCGCTTTTGCTTTGGTCCAATCGTTATCTCCGGTTTTGTAATCCACAATTCCAACAGGTTTGAATATTGTCGCAACCGGTTTTTTCTTTTGAGCAAGCAATAGATCTGTGATGCTCAATAAAAAAAATATTGCGAAAATTAATCTATATGGGGTTAATAAAAATTTCATAATTGTTCCTCTTTTTCTTTAATCTTCAAATCGTACGGAAATAATATTGTCTTTCTTTTCCAACAATAACTTTTGAAGATCTTGCGGACTTAATAAGACGCCGTTCAATGTTATTCCGTTTGCGTTCAATTGCAGATTTAGATCTTGAATAAGATTGAACACATTTTGGAAATCACCACTACTAAAGGTTGTTTGAAGGATATTCACAACCACTTGTCCTTGTGGATCAGAAATAATGAACGATCGTATCGTTCGGATTGGATCAACGTCAAATCCAAAAGCTGTTGTAATTCCATCTAAAACGGCTACATACATCTTTCCACGTTCAAGCTGACGAACTCCGCCGGTAAATTCAATTATTCCGGATTGGCTGACCGCTGTTTGTGGGTATGTAAATGAAGATATATTTGTAGGAATCTTTCTTTCACCAGGATTACCCTTCAATCGAAAAATTTGAACTTGAAGATATGGCGCAGACGAACCGATCGCATCTTCCAATGATTGATGCTCGGGACGTAATTCATAGACAGAAAGTTTAACCGAACGGGTGTCATACGTCCATTGAAACTGAGGAAATGGAGTTGGATAAATATATCCATTCGAGAACGGAACATCGAGGACTGCCGTTGTGGGATTGGTAACATTGATCGATCGTTCTATTACGATCGGTGTTTCTTGATTTGCAACACCATTTACAGAATCTACCGTGATCACTATTCGAATTTCATACAAACCGGAAGGAACCCTTCCGCCGCTCGTTGTTTCTAAAATTTTATCTTTTAATTTCTTTTTTATCTCTTCGTTTACGGAATTATTCACGTCTATATCAGATGAAGGATTGTCGGCATCTTTACTTGTAAAGATTCTTCCTCCAATGGGAATTAAGAATGGTTTTTTTGTCCGTGCAACACCGTTAAAAATTGATGTCCGCAGTCGATCTTCTTCAAGAGTTACATATGCTTCAATCGTCATGCTTGCTTTTAGTAGAAAACCAGATTTGTTGATGAAACTCAACGAAAAACTTGTGGGAGCGATATCTTTTATTTTTTCAGCAAGCGGATCAACAAGAACTGCAGCATTGATAATGTCGGCATCCGTTATTGTTGGAATAACATCAAGGGATTGTCCGAATCCGAACGATACCATATTGATAACCAATGCAATTGGCAATAATATTTTTTTCATAGTAGGTCTCCTTATTTCACCATCCAAAATAGACAATTATATCTGTTGCAGTGTGTTAATCATCACTCAATAATTTGATTGTCACCTGTAAGTCAAATATATATTATCCAAAAATATCATTAAACAAAACAAAGACCATAAACGCGAGTAGGATCGCCATTCCTGTTTGTTGAATTCGTATCTGCACAATATTTGGTAATGGTTTACGAAATATTGCTTCGTAGATCAAGACGATCAAATGTCCACCATCAAGAGCAGGAAAGGGAAGGATGTTCATTACCGCAAGACTAATGCTCAGCAATGCAGTGAATGCGAGAAAACTTGCTATACCTGATTCTGCACTTCTATTTGCCATTTGAGCAATCTTTACAGGTCCACCTACAGATTTTGTGAACTCAGCTTTTCCAACAATAAGCTGCCAAATGGAGTGGGCCATTAATGTCGTTGCGCTTATCGTTTGTTTCAATCCTCGCGGAAATGATTCAAACAATCCATATTGTTTTGAAATGATCGGTCCATTGTATCTGCTGCCAACAACAATCCCAATGCGTCCTTCGGCAGAAGGTGTTACCAAAAATGTTTTGGTGACTCCATTTCTTTTTATGACTATTGGTAATTCTTTTCCCGGATTTGCCCCGACAAGTTTAATAACGTGTTCCTGATTATACACCGCCGAACCATTGATCGAAAGAATAATATCACCAGATTCAATTCCTGCTTTTCCTGCAGGTTTGCCTTTCACAACTTCACTGATGATGGCTTCCGTATTTGTCGGAAAAATTCCAAATGTTGTTTCTGAAACATCTGGAATATCCTTTCGCGGTACAGAGATTATTTTTTGAATCCCGCCTCGCTCAACCCCAAGAGAAATATCGCTATTGAGAAAATCTATATAAATAGATGTTTGGATTGCTTCCCAATAGTCCATCTTTTTATCATTGACAGAGACAATCTTGTCACCAACCTGCAGTCCTGATTTTGCAGCAGGGGAATTGACTGCAACGATTCCAATTTCCGTTGTTTGCATATACGCTTCACCCTGGGAATAATTGATTCCCCAGAAGATTCCAACCGCAAGAAAAATATTCATAATGACGCCGGCAGAAATAACGATCATCCGCTGCCACACCGGTTTTGCACGGTATTCCCACGGTTGAATATCATTCTTATCAAGTGATGCATCCAAACTTTCATCGATCATTCCTGCGATTTTAACATAGCCGCCGATTGGAAATGCAGAGACTCGATAATCAGTATTTCCCTGAAGGTCAAGATCCTCTTTTAATTTTCCAAAACTAAAACCGGAAAATTTATTCCAGCCGAAAACGCGATTTCCCATTCCGAGCGCAAAAACTTCAGCACGCATACCGCAGGAGATAGCGGCAAGGAAATGCCCCATCTCGTGAACAAATACAAGAATGCCGATAGTGATTAAAAAATATATGATTGTGCTTACTGTTTCCATTGATCGTTTGTCCTTTTATCTATTATTTGCTTACATAGGATTCTAAAAACTAATTTGAAAGAAATTCTCTTGTTTCTCTATCTACTTCAACAATTTCTTCCAAAGAAGGGTTCGCTTTGTTGGAATGTTTTTTCATTGCTTCTCTGATAATATTTGGAATATCGTGGAATACTATTTTGTTTTTCAAAAATTTTGCTACAGCCACTTCGTTTGCGGCATTCATCACAGCGGGGATTGTGCCCCCTTCTTTAAGTGCATCAAACGCCAATTGTAAACAGGGAAACTGATCTCTGTCCGGTTCAAAAAATGTCATCTCTCCCAATGTTGGGAAATGAATACGTGGGAATTTGGATGCTGACCGTGATGGATAAGTGAGTGCATACTGAATTGGAATCTTCATATCCGGAATTCCCAGTTGTGCTTTCACTGAACCATCGACAAATTCTACCATTGAATGAATGATCGATTGAGGATGAACGACAACTTCGATCCTATCGGCAGGAATGCCAAACAACCAATGCGCTTCAATCACTTCAAGACCTTTATTCATCAACGTTGCAGAATCGATGGTGATCTTGTTTCCCATTTTCCAGTTAGGATGTTGTAGTGCCTGTTCAAGTGTAACTCTGCGTAATTCTTCTTTGCTCTTCGTTCTAAACGGTCCGCCTGAAGCAGTCAGAATGATCTTTTCGACTTTGTTCGGTAATTCTCCTACAAGACATTGAAAGATCGCGGAATGTTCACTGTCAACAGGGAGAAGATCAATTTTATATCGATCTACCAACGGTATAATAATTTCACCAGCAACAACAAGCGTTTCTTTATTGGCAAGAGCAATTTTTTTCTTTGCTTCAATCGCTTTTATTGTAGGTCGCAGCCCAGCGAATCCGACAAGAGCACTGACAACAACATCAACATCATTTCGCTGAACAATATCAAGCAAACCTTCTTCACCAAACAAGATCTCAGTTTTTCCGGCGACCTGTTTTTTTAACTCTTTGGCGGATCGTTCGTTACAAACTACAACTCCTTTTGGTCTGAATCGCTGGATTTGTTGCAGCAACAATTGAATATTGTTATTGCCGGTAAGATAATTTGCCTTGAATTCGTTAGGAAAATTGGCGATAACATCCAGTGTTTGTGTTCCAATAGAACCGGTTGAACCTAGAATAGCTATATTTTTTTGCAAGCGGATACTCTGATTAATTGATTCTATTTTCAAAATACCTAAATAGAGTCTTGGATGCAATGAATGTAAAAATGGAATCAGCAAATCTGTGAGGAGATTCTTTGCTATTCAGATACCCAAATTCTTATATTTAACTAGAATGAAAATAACTATTACCATAACATTTTTGATCGTTTTCAACACCGGATTGTTCTCTCAAGACCAATCTCAGAATATTTTACGTCTTGCTCAAGCGTTTGAACAACAGCAGGAATACGAAAGAGCATTGCAGTTGTACAATGATCTTTTTGTTAAAGACACTGCAAACTATGTCTATTTTGACGCTCTACGCAGAATGTTTGTTCAATTAAAACGTTATGATGATGCGGTTGCTCTTAGTATGCGTCGGCTTCAGTCAACACCGTTTGATTTTACACTTCAATCGAACATTGGTAGTTTGTTTTCAATGGCAGGAAATGAACAAAAAGCGGATTCCGTATGGAATGTGGTTCTTCTGTCTGCAAATAAAAATCAGATGTTCTTTCGTGCTGTAGCGAATGAGCAGACGAATCAACGGCTGTTTGATAAAGCGATTGCGACGTATCTTCGGGGAAGGAATGAGAGCGGAGATCATTTCGTTTTTGCAAATGAACTTGGATACCTCTATTCCTTTACAATGGATTTTTCAAACACCACTCGGGAATATTTACGAATGGTGCGGCAAAACGAACAACAATTTGATTTTGTTCAATCTCGTCTTGCCTCGATCATTTCTCGTCCGGATGGGTTAAGCTCTTGTATCGCTGTGGTTGAGGAAGAATTACGCAATCAGCAAACTATTCCGTTGATGCGTCTTCAAATGTGGTTGTATATGGAAGCAAATCGCTACAATGATGCATTCGTTGTAACTCAAAAACTTGAACGATTGGTCAATTCAAACGGTCAGGAACTGTTTGCATTCGCCGAACGAGTTTTTCGTGAGAATGAATTTTCCGTCGCAGCAATTGCATATCAGCAAGCGTTGCAAAATAATGGACGAATGTCTTTTATTCCTGCAGCAAAGTTTGGATATGCTCGGTGTGTTGAAGAACTGAGTCTTAGAGGAGAACGAACAGCAGAGACGAAAAAAGAAAACAATACACTCCTTGAAACTCAGCCAAGTTTTTCCGGTGCGATCAATCTTTATTCTGCTATTGTCAAAGAATATCCAATTTCGCAGATCAGCGCCAATGCACTGTATCGAATCGGGTGGATCAGATACAAACAATTGTTTGATCTTGACGGCGCGTTGCAGATGTTTGATTCTGTAATGGTAAGTTCTCCCGCAGGACCAATGGTTCCTACAGTTTTTGCTACAACCGGTGATATTTATGTTGCGCAAAATAAGTTGGATGATGCAGCAAAAAAATATTCGGCAATGGCATCATCTCCCTATTCAAATCCAGAACAACGAACGGATGCACAATTTCGTTTGGCAGAGATCCAGTTCTTTAAGAATAATTTTGACAGTGTTCTTGCATTGCTTGCTCCATTGACGGAGAATTTAAAAGCGGATGAGTCTAACGATGCTTTGATCCTTCAATATTTTGTGATCGAAAATAGAGTGCAATTTCCGGAAGCGCTCAAACAATATTCTCACGCTGAATTATTGGCACGTCAATACAAGATTGGTGAAGCGATTCAAGAACTTTCATCTACTATTGATATTTATCCTGCTGCGCCATTAGCGGATGATGCGTTGCTGAAAAAGGCAGAATATTCGATTCAATTGAAGCGATACGCCGAGGCGCTGGCTTCATACCAAAAATTGCTTGTCGATTACAAAGAAAGCATCGAAAAGGATAAAACTCAGTTCAAGATCGGTGAATTATATGAACTCTATTTAATGGATAAACAAAAAGCTATTGATGCATACGAAGTAATATTGGAGAAATATCCATTCTCGTTGTTTATTGAGCAGGCGCGGAAAAAGATTCGACAACTACGCGGAGATTCAATTTGATCGATCTTGAGTCAATTCGGAATTATTGTTTGAAGAAAAAAGGAAAGATCACGGAAGAATTTCCGTTTGACGAAGAAGTGCTGGTATTCAAGGTTTACGGCAAAATATTTTTGTTGACCAATATTAATGGGATACCGCTTTCCGTAAATTTGAAATGCGACGCCGAGCGTGCAGTGGAATTGCGTGAGCGATTTTCTTCTATTATACCTGCGTGGCATATGAACAAAAAAATGTGGAACACAGTGGAGGTTAATGGAATATTGCGTGAGAAGTTGATCTATGAGCTTATCGATCATTCCTACGACGAAGTGGTTAAAAAACTCCCTAAAAAAGTAAGAGATATAATAAAGAAATGATCCGATTCTCACTCTTATACTTCATTGTTTCATCCCTGCTGTTCGGACAAGAGTTATCAAAATACATTCCTCGTCACCTAAAGATCATTAGTACACCGATTGATTCTATTGCGCCTCGCATATTTACCAACGGATCTCGGAAAGATAAACGGATTGCTCTCACATTTGATGCGTGTGCGAATACGTACAAAAGCAAATACGACTCTGCCGTTATTGGTGTGTTAATGAGAACACATACGCCTGCGACATTATTCATTTCAGGAAAATGGGCGATTGAACATACAAAGGAAATAATTTTTCTTTCGCAGCAATCCATTTTTGAAATTGGAAACCATTCGTTCATTCATCCCCATTTTCCCAAAGTATCACCGAGCCGTATAAGAGAAGAATTGAAATTGACGCAGAATATTCTTTTTTCATTGACCGGAAAAATACCAAAGGTCTTTCGCTCTCCGTACGGTGAAATTAATGATACCATTGTTCGCTGCGCTGCGATGTATGGACTGACGACTGTTCAATTCGATCTTCCTTCCGGTGATCCGGATACTGCTGCAACAAAACAAAAATTGATCGATTATGTATCAGTCAAAGCGAAAAACGGTTCAGTGATTGTGATGCATATGAATAAACGAGGCTGGCATACCGCAGAAGCGTTACCGGAAATCATTGAGCGATTACGAAAACGGGGATTTGTATTTGTAACAATCAGTGAATTGATGCATTAAATTTAATCTAAAAATTCCCACGATACACCGAAACGAATGTTCCGATCATACATTGGATAGACCGGAGAAAGAAAGTATTGCGTCCCGCTTAAATTTTCCCAGATTAAATGAACGTTCGCATCGCCGATCTTTCCAACCGCAAAAAAATCTATTGTCCCGCTCGGTCCATACGAAATAATAGAAGCAGGAATCCAAACGCCAAACTCATCATATGGTTTCATTCCTGTTTGTTCTGAATAGAAATTCCCGCGGAAGCCGAATTTAATATCCAAATGCCCATTGGCAAGAAGTCCTTGATAATAGACAGATCCGTTCATCGTAATTTCGGGATATAAGGTTATTGCGGTAGTGTTCCGAGTGATTGTAGGCTGCTTTAAATAATTTGCAGTTCCTTCCAAATGAAAGTCATTCCAAATAAGATGTGCTGAGGCGGTTAAAGCATCATAAGAGTAATGACTAGGGTAAAAATAATTCTGATCAAAAACCGAATTTGCTGCTGAAAGAGTATCCATTACGATCGGATTTTTCTGAGTTGTTTTTTTATACGACAAAGCAATAGAGAAAAGTTGTGGAGAAGAAAACCTTATCCCGGCTTCCATTAACGCAAACGTTTCATCACTTTTTTGCGTAGTGATAAATTGTATCGAGTTAGAGAATATTGTAGAAATTGAACCTGATGTAGGTCTATCATTGATGATATTTTGAGTAAGCCCGCCGAATACTTCGACCGATGAGGCAATTCGTAATTTCCCTTCGATACCGCTGTTGATCATAAAATGGTTTTGCCGATCTTTGATCGTTGCAAAGGGTGAGAGAACGAAGAAAGAAGAAAGGAATATTTCACTTTTTAATCCTGCAGTGATGATATCTGTTGCTTGAATTCTGGCAAGATCAGCATAACCCAAAAAACGAATGTCGGAATATTGCGAAACAAAGTTTATTTTTATGCCTTTTGTGTTCGAAGAAAAGTCTCTTTTTTGAAATATGCTGTCGGTTTTGAAGAATGAATTCCGATTCTCTTCATTTCTGTATTCTCGTAATTTGTCTGAGGAGTAGACCGAAATAGTTGAAAGAAATGTTGAATCTGCAAGAGGATAAAACGCAGCAGTTAGATTATAATTGTTTGAAAACAACTTTTCATATGTTTCAAAATTTTCTACGGTTGCTTCTAAACCATCAAAGAGACTTGTTGTAGCATAATAATCTACTCCACCGTGTAATCCGGTCCATGTTTTATTGTAAAAATATGTGAATGAAAGGTTAAACCAATCTGTTAAATTATATCGGAGTTTGGAACGGATATTCCATGCATCATCATTGGAATTGATGAAACGTGCACGATACTTTTGATTTTCTCTATTTGATCCAAAACCGTAGTGTGCAAGAGCAAAAGTAAGATTCATTCCATTTGCAATATTCTGTGCGAACATTGCGTCGGTATGTGTATAGCCGGACACTCCCTGACTGTACCGAAGATGAGTAATGGCTCTATTATTATTAAAATTTTTCGTAACAATGTTGATGACTCCGCTGGCAGATTTTCCATCGTAGAACATGGCACTTGTTCCTGAAATAAATTCGACACGTTCAATCGCATCAACCGGGATGTTCCATAGGTTATAGCTTCCCGTGTAATAATCGTTGTATGGTATTCCATCGACCATGATCGCAATATTCTTATCGTCAAGACCACCGGATATAATTTGATTTTGCTGTCCAGGACTTGCAAGATTGCGCAAAAAGATACCGGGTTGTGAACCAATAATATCATACAACGAACGATATTCTTTGAACGTTATTTCTTTGTGTGAAATGATTATAGAGGAATCTCCAAATGGTTCAATCGAGCCAAGCTCAGGAATTGGAGTTACTCGTATCACGGAATCTTTTGAGATAATAGAAACAGAATCTTTCTTTACGGAGAGAGAATCGATCTTTTGCGCAAAGAGCAGACATTGTACCGACGACAATATAAAAAAGAAAAATATTTTCATTGAGGCTGCGGACTGAAAAACGGTTCTGTGAGATGAACAAAATGTTCTTTCTGGAAATATTCTACTGCCGATTGTGCCGAATGTTCATTCTCAAAGAGTCCAAACACCGATGACCCGCTGCCCGACATTAATGATAATACCGCTCCAAATTCAGATAATTGATCTTTGATCTTTTTTATTTTTGGAAATTCTTTGAAAACTACTTCTTCAAAATCGTTTTTAGAATTTACGATCGTTTGGATTGGAGCTTTAGAGAATTGATCTAACAATCGTTGTCGAGCAGAGAATACCCCATTTCTTTTTTCTGATAATATCTTGTAAGCCCACGGTGTTGAAACGTGAATTTTAGGATTAACCAACACGATCCAATACGGAAGTGTGAGCACAATATTTTGCAATATTTCGCCTCGACCTTCGGCATACGCTGATGAGTTCGAAAGAAAAAATGGAACATCTGATCCAAGCTTTAAAGCAATTTTTTCCAAATGAGATGAGTATGTTTGTTTGCCCCATAGCGTAGGTAAACTTTGTAAAATAGAAGCAGCATCACTACTACCACCTCCTAATCCGGCACCAATTGGAATATTTTTCGTTAGAGAAATTTTTACTCCATTGGTAGTTTTGAGTTCATTTTGAAGCAATTCCGCTGCTTTCCAACATAAATTATTACAATCGGTTGGTATTTTGGGGTCGCTGCAAGATATTGAAATATCGTTTGCTAAAGAAAGGTGAAGTTCGTCAAAAAGGTTAATATGGTAAAAGATAGTCTCAATATTGTGAAAACCATCCGGTCGTTCGCCGACGATATAGAGTCCGAGATTAATTTTTGCATATGCTTTTATATCCATAATACAGTAAGATACGAGAAGAATGCAGAATGAGCAAGATTTTGAAACTTATAATAACTTTGTTGTTGATTTTTTAACTGCGTTTGGCTATTATTTCATCGGTATTGTTTGTTGAAAACAATATCTAAACTTTACTTGGGGAATCTTATGGCACAACCTTTTAATATACTTGTTGTAGATGATGAAGATGCACTTCGCAACGTTCTCAGTAGTGAATTACAGGGTGAAGGTTATTCTGTCGTTTCAGCTGGCGACGGCGACGAAGCAATTTCTATTCTCGAACAAAAATCTTTTCATCTTGTGCTTCTCGATATTAAAATGCCTCGAGTTGATGGATTTGAAGTTTTGAAATTTATCAAAGAAAAAAAACCGGACACTAAAGTGATCATGCTTACAGGTTTTGCAGATTTAAAAAATGCTATTGAGTCAAAGAAATTGGGAGCTGAAGATTTTGTCAGTAAACCATACGACTTAGTCGATCTGCTTACAACAATTGAACGAGTACTTTCTGCAGAATAGTCATTCCTGATTTATATTCCCGAAGTAAAGGCACATCCAATGGTTCGCAATAGTACTATTCTTATTGTTGATGATGAACCAAGCGTCTGTTTCCTTCTCAAGGAAGAACTTTCCGAACAAAAAAAATTTGAAGTCCATACAGCTGAAGACGGTGTTGCTGCAATCAATGCTTTGCAACAGCGTCCGTTTGATGTTGTACTGCTTGATGTGAAAATGCCACGTGTTGATGGAATGGAAGTTTTGAAATTCATCAACGAACATCATCCCACGACACATGTCATCATGCTCTCCAATTATGCCGACGTTAAGACTGCTATAGAAGCGACAAAACTCGGCGCATATGATTTTGTGGGAAAGCCGTACAATCGAGACGAACTTCTTGCAACCGTAAATCGTGCAATTGAACATCGGCGTCTGGCAATAGATAATGAGTTGATGAAGTATGAACTCTCTCGTAAAACGGGAGAGAAAGAAATTATTGCACGCAGCCCGGCAATGATTTTACTTCTTGCTACAGCAAAAAAGATTGCATCAAGTGATTCCATCGTTCATATTCATGGCGCAAGCGGATCCGGAAAAGAACTTATCGCTCATCTTGTCCATTCGGAAAGTTTACGAAAAGATCGTCCGTTTGTAATTGTTAACTGTGCATCACTCCCCGATAACTTGCTTGAAAGTGAATTATTCGGACACGAAAAAGGCGCCTTTACGAATGCTGTACAAATGAAACAAGGACTTGTTGAAGTTGCAAACGGTGGCTCATTGTTTTTAGATGAGGTGGGAGATATCAGTCCAATTGTTCAGCCAAAATTACTTCGATTCCTAGAGACAGGAGAATTCCGACGTGTTGGAGGAACAACATCAATGCAGGTTGACGTAAGAATTATTTCTGCAACAAATAAAGATCTCCAAACTGAAGTGCAAGCCGGTCGTTTCCGGGAAGATCTATTATACCGATTGAATGTAGTAACGTTGAGAATTCCCCCCTTGAAAGACCGCAAAGAAGACATTCCATTATTGGTCGAATATTTTTTGAAGAAAAAAATGAAAGGAAAGACTGTTAAGAAAATTCACGGTGATGCGTTTCAGGCGTTACTTGCTTACAATTGGCCGGGAAATATTCGCGAATTAGAACATGCAATTGAAGGTGCAATGCTCCTTTCTCATGACGATCTGATTACTGCCGCAGATTTTATTCTGACACAAAATAAAATAACTTCCGGTGTAAATTTAATACAGAGGGATGACTCGTCGGTTCTTACAATGGAGGAGATAGAGCAAATACATATTGAACAAAGTCTTAAAAAATTTAATTACTCCAGAAGTAAAACCGCTCAAGCTCTCGGTATCACGCAAAAAACTTTATATCTAAAGATCAAACGGTACAAAATTCCTATCGAAGAAAAAGAATAATCTTTTATTCTTTCAAATTATTTACATCTCCATTTTTCCTGCGCAATTACTTACCCAAAATGTTCGTTGATGATTGTCATGATTAATATTTAAAGATGATGTCATCTCTGCAACTTTTTTCTACACAATACGAATACTATGCATAAATTATTTGTAGAAAGAGGGATAACAATATGAACCGTACAATCAAAAGCACAGTGGGAATCACGATCTTATTATTGATTGTTGTATTGTCTGCATTTTCAACTACTCCTAAAGTAGTACAACACTCGAAAGTCAATTGGAATACAGCTGAGAAAAATTATATTGCAGCATTGTGTTCTGAGAATATCGGATTAAGAAATAGTGCTGCTAATTTTATTGCTGAATATCGATTGGCCGGTGCTGTTAAACCGCTGATTGAGCGTCTGCGTGAGGATAAAGTAGAACAAGTGAGAATGGCTTCGGCATTGGCTCTTGTGCAACTAGGCGATAGTGACGGAATTGCTGCAGTAAAAGAAGCCGCGATATACGATGGAAGTGAAAAAGTAGCAAAATTCTGTGAGCAATTGTTGAATTCAACTTCTGAAGAGTTAAGTCTTAAATAGAAGTTCAAATATTGAGAGAATTTCTTCTCTCACACGAAAAGTCAGACAGTAGCGTTCGGTGGGGTCCGCTGCATCTGACTTTCGTATTTTAAATTCCTCTGAAATTTATAAACCTTCCGTTAGTTTCTAATAAATTCTTATCTTGAAAATACAGCCAAGTTTTGGTATTTTTATGAACAGAATTTTCCGATCAGGTTTTCATTCCTAAAGGACTTACAATGGCAAAATTTCAAGGCGTTGACTATTATAATTTAGATTCTCTCTTATCCGAAGAAGAAATACTTGTACGCAACACTGTTCGAGAATTTGTGGAAGAACAGGTTATACCAATCATTGAAAAACATAATCGTGCAGGAACATTTCCTGCCCACTTAATTAAAGGGATGGCTGATCTTGGTCTATTTGGAGCAACACTTCCCGCAAAATACGGCTGTGCAGAATTAAATAATGTTGCGTATGGATTGATGATGCAGGAATTGGAACGGGGCGACAGCGGTATCCGAAGTTTTGCATCAGTTCAAAGCGGATTGGTAATGTATCCGATCTTTGCATTTGGAAGCGAAGAGCAAAAAGATTTTTGGTTGCCGAAACTTGCGAAGGGAGAAAAGATTGGATGTTTTGGTCTAACAGAACCGGATGCAGGTTCGAATCCCGGGGGAATGTTAACTCGTGCCGAGAAAAAAGACGGCGGCTATGTATTGAACGGCGCAAAGATGTGGATCACCAACGGTACGATTGCTGATATTGCAGTTGTATGGGCAAAACTGAATGGTGAAATAAAAGGATTTTTAGTTGAAAAAGGAACAAAAGGTTTTTCAGCACCTGAAATGCATGGTAAACATTCACTTCGCGCTTCAGTGACTTCTGAACTTGTTTTTCAAGATTGTTTTATTCCTGAAGAAAATCTCCTTCCTAAATCGGGCGGGTTAAAATCTCCTTTGATGTGTTTAAGTCAGGCGAGATATGGAATTGCGTGGGGAGTGATAGGGTCTGCGATGGCGTGTTATGATTCGTCGTTACAATATGCAAAATCCAGGATCCAATTCGGGAAACCGATTGCTGCATTTCAGATGACGCAGGAAAAACTGGTACACATGGTCACAGAAATTACGAAGGCGCAATTGATGTGTCTGCAGATTGGTCGATTGAAAGATAATGGAAAAATAAAGTTTACCCAAATCTCAATGGCGAAACGGAACAATGTCCATCACGCGCTTGAAATTGCACGAATGGCGCGCGAGATCCACGGTGCGAATGGAATTCTTGACGAATATCCGATCATGCGGCATGCAGCGAATTTGGAATCCGTTAAGACATATGAAGGAACACACGAAATGCATACATTGATCATCGGTGAAGACATTACCGGAATCGGTGCATTTGAATAACAATTAGTATCATCTATTCATGAGCTTACTCGAACAGATACAATCTAAAATCTACGAACTTTCAAAAGAAGAACGTTCACGACTTCGTGAATGGTTTGATGAATATGAAGGTGACTCGTGGGATTTAGAATTCGATGATAATATGAAAGAGAAAAAACTCGAAGCAGAATCGCTGAAAGCGAAACAGGGTTTCTCGGATGGTAAATTTAAAGAAGTATGAAACACGTTGCGATCGATCAATACTATCAATTACATGATAGACTTTCGGAGGGAACTCGTAAGTTAATAGAACATAATTTCTCTGTCATTAAGGAATATCCGAATCATCCGTTGCTACGATTGAAGAAGATCGATGGGATCTGGTCGATGCGGATTGGGAGCAGACACAGAGCATTGGCAATTGAAGATGGCGAGACAATTATTTGGTTTTGGATTGGATCATATAAACAATACATCAAATTTTTCAATTGAACTGTCACATACGCGCAAATGAATCTTTAAAAAAATTCGAAGGATGCACTCTGCATCCTTCGTTCGTTTTACAACTGAAAGCCAAGTGAAGGATCGTTATGAGATCAAAAAAAATAATCGGTGAAGCAATCACGTACGATGATGTGCTTCTTGTACCGGCAAAATCATCAGTGATTCCAAGGGATGTTGATGTCTCAACGCGATTGACAAGAAATATTCGATTGAATATCCCGCTTCTTTCTGCAGCTATGGATACCGTTACGGAATCCGAAATGGCAATTGCGTTGGCCCGCGAAGGGGGTATCGGGATCATTCACAAGAATCTTTCGGTTGAACGGCAGGCGGAAGAAGTGGATAAGGTTAAGCGGTCGGAAAGCGGAATGATCATGAATCCGGTGACATTGACAGCCGATAAAACCGTTGGCGATGTGCTTGATCTTATGACCAAATTCAGTGTATCAGGAATCCCGATCGTTGCTGATGGAAAACTTGTCGGGATCCTTACAAACCGCGATCTGAGATTCCAGCCAAATCGAAATCTAAAAGTTGCCGACGTTATGACTTCCACCAATCTTGTTACCGCACCGCTTGGAACAACATTGGAAGAAGCAGAAGTGATATTGCAAAAGCATAAGATCGAAAAACTTCCTGTGGTTGATAAAAGCGGAAAATTAAAAGGTCTTATAACTTTTAAAGATATTCAAAAGAAAAAACGTTATCCCAATGCATGTAAGGATAAGCATGGCCGCCTACGAGTTGGCGCAGCAGTTGGTGTCACACCTGATACACTAGAACGTGTTGAGGCGTTAGTGAAAGCAGGTGTTGATGTTATTGCTATTGACACCGCGCATGGGCATTCGAAAGGTGTGATAGAGATGGTGAAGAGTGTAAAATCGAAATTTACAATTGATGTGATTGCAGGGAATGTTGGTACGGCTGAGGCGGTAAGAGATCTGATAAAAGCAGGAGCAGATTGTATAAAGATCGGCATTGGTCCCGGATCAATTTGCACTACACGCGTTGTTGCCGGAGTTGGTGTTCCGCAAGTTACCGCAATCATGGATTGTTCAGCAATGGCACGTAAATTTTCCATTCCCGTAATTGCAGACGGCGGAATAAAACAAACCGGCGATATTGCAAAAGCGATCGCCGCCGGTGCTGATTCTATTATGATCGGCGGATTGTTTGCAGGACTTCAAGAAAGTCCGGGAGAAAAAATCTTGTATGAAGGACGAACGTACAAGATGTACCGCGGTATGGGATCGGTCGATGCGATGAAAGAAGGAAGCAAGGACCGGTACTTTCAGGATGTAGAAGATGATGTGCAGAAACTTGTTCCGGAAGGAATTGAAGGACGCGTACCATTCAAAGGTGAATTAAGTGCAACGGTCTATCAAATGGTTGGCGGATTGCGTGCTGCGATGGGATATTGCGGAGCAGAAAATATTTCAGTGATGAAAGAGAAAGCGCAATTCATGAAAATGAGCGATGCCGGTCTGCGGGAAAGTCATCCGCATGATATTCTAATCACCAAAGAAGCGCCAAACTATCACGGATAATAATGCCTCAGAATTACAACTATCATTACCGCATTAACAACCTGCGAAATGAAATGCAGAAACGTAAGATTGATGCGTATGTTTCTTCTTCACTTTCAACAACTCAATATTTTTGTGGGTTTCATGGCTCAAATGGATTATTGATCGTGACAATGGGAAGGTCATATTTATTAACAGACTTTCGTTATCAAGAGATCATTCAAACAGAAGTGATAGCGGATGAAAAGATCGTTGCTCAGGGAAGTTTATCCAAAGCAGCATCAGAAAAAAGAATATTCTCTCCTGTAAAAAAAGTTGCGTTCGAGCACGAACGAATGACCGTTGGAGAATTTAACAGTCTTAAAAAAAATCTTACCGGAAAAAAACTTATCCCTGTTTCAGGAATCGTAGAAAAACTGCGTGCGGTAAAAGATGATGATGAAATTCGGACCTTGAAATGCGCATTTGACATATCCGATAAGGTATTTCAATCGATCATCGGTATGATCAAACCGGGAATGACTGAGTTAGAGATTTCCGCTGAAATTTCATATCTGCATAAAAAACATGGCGCGCAAAATGACGCATTCGATGTGATCGTTGCAAGCGGTGTGCGTGGTTCATTGCCGCACGGAATTGCAACATCAAAAAAGATCGGGACCGGTGAGTTTATTACACTCGATTTCGGTTGTATTGTGGATGGATACCATTCAGATATGACGCGTACGATCTGTGTTGGTAAACCAAGTGCTGAAATGAAAAAAGTATATCACATAGTGTTGGATGCTCAGCAAAAAGCGTGTGATGCAGTTCGTTCTGCAGTTCTTTCTAAAAAGATCGATGCGATAGCTCGAAAGCATATTCAATCAAGAGGATATGGAAAATATTTTGGACACTCGTTAGGGCATGGCGTTGGATTGGAAATCCATGAACTGCCGAGAGTTGCCCCAAAAAGTAAAGAGAAATTAAATATTGGAAATGTGATCACCATTGAACCGGGTATTTATATTCCTCAAAAATTCGGTGTTCGTATTGAAGATACCGTTATTGTCCGCGAACAAAGTTGTGAAATCTTGACAAGTTCCTCTAAAGAATTGATAATTATCTAATGAAAAAAGTCTTAATCATCGCTTATTATTTTCCACCACTTGGCGGTAGCGGCGTTCAACGAACGTTAAAGTTTGCCAAATACCTTCCGCAATTTGGGTGGCAGCCAACCATCTTAACCGTAGGCCCAACTGCATATTACACAAAAGACGAATCACTTCTTAAAGAGATAGAACATTTGAATATCCATATCATTCGAACACAATCGAATGATCCGAATGCGCTATTGAGAAAAAGTAAAGATGTTGTGAAGATGCCGAAAGAGCGAATGAGACGGATATTGAATTTTATCAGCGATACAATTTTCATTCCCGACAACAAGATCGGATGGAAGAAACATGCTCTCAAAGCAGCATCGGAACATCTTTCGAAACACAAATATGACGTGATCTTTGCAACTGCTCCACCGGTGACCGATTTTTTAATCGGGGTTGAACTTAAAAAACGATTTAAAATTCCATTGGTCTTGGACTACAGAGATTCGTGGCTGAACTATCCGTTCAAATTCTTTCCAACATTACTTCATCGCTATATCCATTTCCGAAAAGAACGCTTCGTTGTCCACAAATCAGATATGATCACTGTAACACATCGTCGGGTGAAAGAAGAACTCTTGATGCGTCATAAATTTTTGCGTCATGAAGATGTTGTGATCCTTCCACATGGTTTCGATCCGGAAGATATAAATGTAAGCAATCCGGATATTATTCCCCATATCGATAAAATGCGTATAACATATTCGGGAATGTTCTACGGAAATATTACACCGGTCTATTTTCTTCAAGCACTGGCAAAAGTATTGAAAGAAAATCTGAACATGCGCGGACGTATTGAAGCATGTTTCGTCGGTTTGTTCAGACCGGAGCATATCAATTTGGTCAATCAACTTGGGCTCCAAAATTCGGTGAACCTTGTTGGATATATTGAGCACAAAGAATCGGTCAAATATTTGTTAGCATCGGATGTGTTGTGGGTGATGATGCAGGATGATTGGACAACACCGGGAAAAATATTTGAGTATATCGGAACACAAAAAAAGATTCTTGGTTGTGTGCCAAAAGGTTATATTCGCAGTATCATTGAAGAAGCGGGTGGAACGTGTGTTGAACCGACCAACATTAACGCAATCGCAGAAATGATCGTAAAACTCTATCAACAGTATGAACGAAAAGAACTTCACGGTTCTCGTCCGGATATTTCTGATAAATATAATCGTATGAAATTGACCGGTGAGCTCACAAAAATATTCACAAAATTTCTTGAGGTCTGACGGATGAAAGTATTGGTCATTGGTTCCGGCGGACGTGAACATGCGATTATGTGGCGGTTGAAACAAAGTGTGAAAGTAACAGAATTATTTTGTGCTCCGGGAAATGCCGGGATAGCAGAGATTGCAGAATGTATCCCGATCAATGCAGACGACATAAACGGACTTGTTCAGTTTGCACAAAAAAATTCGATCGATCTGACCATTGTAGGAAGTGAAACACCATTAGTGAAAGGGATCGTTGATCTATTCAACGAACGTGGATTGAATATTTTTGGTCCTTCAAAAGCGGCGGCTCAGGTTGAAGGAAGCAAAATGTTTTTGAAACATTTCTTACGAAGACATAATATTCCCACTGCGAATTACAAGACGTTCAATAAAAATGAATTTGACAGTGCTATTCACTATATCCGCGAAACATCACCGCCATACGTCATTAAAACGGATGGGTTAGCAGCAGGAAAAGGAGTTGCCATTTGTCAATCAGCTGATGAAGCAATTGAGACTGTTAAAGAATATTTTCAGGATGGGATCTTTGGCGAGGCGGGAAGTAATATCGTCATCGAAGAATTTATGGCTGGCGAAGAAGCTTCTGTCTTTGCGATCTGTGACGGTGAGAATTATGTTCTGCTCTCTTCCGCGCAGGATCATAAACAAATTTTGGATGGTGATAAAGGAAAGAACACCGGCGGGATGGGCGCGTATGCACCGGCACCGGTTGTGACAAACGAAATTCTTTCTCGAGTAGAACGAGAGATCATTCGACCGACACTTGCCGGAATGAAATTGGAAGGATATCCGTACACTGGATGTCTTTATGTTGGGCTGATGATCACAAACGAGGGACCGAAAGTTGTTGAATATAATTGCCGTCTCGGAGATCCGGAAACGCAAGTGTTGATGCCATTGATCGAAAGCGATCCATACGATCTTTTCCTTGCGTCAGCGAATGGAACAATTTCTTCATACGAATTAAGATTAAAAAATAAATCTGCTGTCTGTGTAGTGATGGCATCCAAAGGATATCCCGATGAGTATGAAATTGGCAAGGAAATTTCAGGAATTCGTGATGCTGAAAAAAACGGTGCGATCGTTTTTCATGCCGGAACAAAGAATGAGAATGGAAAAATCCTATCTTCCGGCGGGAGAGTGTTAGGTGTTACTGCGCTTGGAGAAGGACTACAGAATACTATTGAAAAAACATACGAAGCAGTTACAAAGATAAAATTTGATGGTGAATATTTTAGAACTGATATTGGAAAAAAAGGAGTCGCACAACAATGAATATACTTGTCACAGGAGGAGCAGGATTCATCGGATCAAATGTAACCGATGCATTTATCAACGAAGGACACAATGTTATCATTCTCGATAATTTTTCAAGCGGTAAAGATGAGAATGTGAATTCAAAAGCAAAAGTATATCGGATGGATATACAAGATGCGGCAGTGGAGAATATCTTTCGCGATGAAAAAATCGAAGTGATGTGTCATCTTGCGGCACAAATGGATGTTCGTAAATCAGTAGCGGATCCGAAATTTGATGCATCGGTGAATGTGTTGGGATTTTTGAACCTGATGGAGCAAGGAAGAAAATATGATCTGAAGAAAGTTATTTTCTCTTCAACGGGAGGAGCGATCTACGGAGAGCAGGATTATTTTCCCGCAGATGAGAATCATCCGATGCAGCCTCTTTCGCCATATGGGATAACGAAACTGACAACGGAAAAATATCTTTTCTTCTATAAAGAGATCTACGGAATTGATCACGTTATTCTTCGGTATGCAAACATCTACGGGCCGCGGCAGAATCCGCATGGTGATGCCGGAGTTGTTGCTATCTTTACGCTGAAAATGTTAAAGGGCGAACAGCCGATCATCAATGGTGATGGAAAACAGACACGCGATTATGTGTTTGTCGGCGATGTGGTGAGAGCAAATGTTCTTGCGTTGATGTATACTGGTTCGAATATCTTCAATATCGGGACAGGAATCGAAACGGACGTGAATCAATTGTTCAATCATATAAAGAAATTAACCGGTTCGAGTGCGGAAGAGAAACATATTCCTGCAAAAGCAGGAGAGCAGATGCGAAGCGTTATTTCTTCCAAGAAGATCAATGAGATGCTTGGTTGGAAACCGACAGTGACAGTTGAAGAGGGATTGAAGAGGACCGTGGAGTTTTTCAAAGCAAAGGCGTGAGAAGTGAGAAGGTTGAAGTGAAAAGTAAGATGTGAGATGTAAGAAGTAAGAAAAGAGAAGGTAAATGGTAGAAGTAAAAAAACTGAAGGCTGACATCTGATTGCAGACAACCAATTAATGAAACAACCAATCGATATACAAAAAATTCTTTCCGGTGACAGGAGAAGTGTTGCCCGTGCGATAACGTTCGTTGAGAATGAAATTGACGGAGCGGAACAATTCCTTTCGGAGATCTATCAGCATACCGGAAAAGCATACCGTATTGGTATAACGGGACCGCCTGGTGCCGGAAAAAGTACGTTGACAAATAAGCTCGCAAAATTCTACCGCTCGCTAAATCAAAAGATCGGGATCATTGCAGTCGATCCAACGAGTCCATTCACCGGCGGTGCATTGCTTGGAGACCGAGTACGGATGAACGAAATAGAAATGGATGAGGGAATATTCATCCGCTCCATGGCTTCGCGAGGGTCGCTTGGTGGACTGAGCAAAAAAACACGTGAAGCGGCAGATATTTTAGATGCGGCGGGGTTTGATATTATCTTGTTTGAAACAGTTGGTGTTGGTCAATCGGAATTGGATATTGCTGGAGCCGCGGATACGACAGTGGTGGTGCTCGTTCCTGAATCCGGAGACGGCATTCAGGCGATGAAAGCCGGATTGATGGAGATCGCTGATTTCTTCGTAATGAACAAATCCGATCGTCCAGGAGCGGATCAAGCAGTAATGTCCATAAAAATGATCCTTGGTTTCCGTCCGCACGATGAACATTCGTGGATGGCGGATGTGGTGAAATCAACGGCAAGCGAAGGAGTTGGAATCGACAAGATTGCTTCTGAAATATCCCGTCATCAGGAATATTTGAAAAAATCAGGAGAGTTTGAAAATCGCCGCGCGAAACAGCTGCGTTCGCGCATTGAAGAGATCATCAACGATAAATTCAAGATCACATTCTGGAATACCGACCGAAAACAACTGCTTGACAACGAACTTTCCAAGATCCTTTCGCGAAACCGCACTCCATATGATGTGGCGGAAGAGCTGCTGAAGAAATAAGCGCCTTTACTTCGGAGCCACAGAGAGCACCGGGAAAAATAATGTGTCGGGAACGCTGTTTCTGCGCCGCCCGCCAGAACGCATGCGGGCTGGCGTCGAACCATTCTATTAAAAAACAACACTTTGCTTAGCATGATTTATTAATGCACAATCGAAGGTAAATTCATTGCTTCCATTTTTGAAATGGAGTATATTGTTACAGTTTGATACAAAAAATGAAAAAATTAAGTGAGTGTAAGCTGTAAACAATGGGAAAAGTAATAGCCATAGCGAATCAAAAAGGTGGAGTTGGAAAAACCACTACTGCGGTAAATCTTGCGGCATCATTGGCTGCTGCCGAGAAGTCAACACTGTTGATTGACATTGATCCGCAGGCAAATGCCACGAGCGGAGTTGGATTTGAAAGCAAATCACTTGAACGAAGTGCGTATGAAGTGATCTATGGAAGTATTGCTGCTGAAGACGCAGTAATCAAAACTTCAATGCCGTTTCTTTCCGTTATTCCTTCGCATATTAATATGGTTGGACTTGAAGTTGAATTGGTGAATGAAGAGAAACGAGAACACAAATTACGAAATGCGCTAACCTCCATTCGCAAAAAATTTGACTATATCATCATCGATTGTCCTCCTTCACTAAGTTTGATCACTTTAAATGCTTTGACTGCAGCAGATTCAGTCCTTATTCCTGTTCAATGCGAATATTACGCACTGGAAGGTCTTGGTCAACTTCTTAATACTATTAATGGTGTGAAGAAAGCATTCAATCCAATGCTTGATATAGAAGGGGTGTTGATGACGATGTTTGATTCACGATTACGGTTATCGAATCAAATTGTGGATGAAGTGAAGAAATATTTTGGTGAAAAGGTCTTCTCCGTGATCGTTACTCGCAATGTGCGGTTAAGCGAAGCCCCAAGTTTTGGGAAACCCATTCTATTGTATGATGCGGTTTCTTCGGGAAGTAAAAATTATATCGATCTTGCCAAAGAAGTGATGAAAAATTCGCAGAATAATCACGTTACACATCGAGATGCATCATTAAAGACAGTTGTAAAATCGTTGTAAAATTTAAACATCTATCAGTATCGTATGTCAGATTTCAAATCAAAATCAGTACTAGGCAAAGGATTAAGCGCACTCATTCCGCGCATTCCGGAGCGTGATGAACAGTCGGCACCGAAGCCGCTTCCAAACAATGGGATTTTTCAAAGTTCCACATTGGAAGTTGAAATTTCCAAAATTTCTCCCAACCCATTTCAGCCACGGCAGGATTTTGACCAGCGCTCATTGGAAGAATTGAAACAATCGATCAAACAGAACGGAATCATTCAACCGATCGCTGTTCGAAGAATGATGTCCGGCATCTATGAATTGATCTCCGGCGAACGGCGTGTTCGTGCTTCGCAAGAACTTGGATTAAAGACAATTCCTGCATATGTGATGAATGTTGATACTGATGCAGAGATGTTGGAATTAGGATTGATCGAAAATCTTCAACGCGAAAATCTTAATCCGATAGAAATATCTCTTTCATTCAAACGATTGATGGATGAATGTAAGTTAACACAGGATCAAGTCGCAGAAAAGGTCGGTAAAGAACGTTCCACCATTACAAATTTTTTACGGCTACTCAAACTTCCCGAAAAAATTCGACAAAGTGTGCGGGAACAGAAGATTTCAATGGGACATGCACGAGCATTACTGGGTGCAGTTGATGAAAAAGTACAGTTAAAACTTTTCAATAAGATTATTGAACATGGTTGGTCTGTTCGAAAAATTGAAGATGAAATTAAGGGAAAAGATTCTAGAAAATCCGGAAAGTCTTCTTCGTCTTCATCTGCAACAACATCATTACGCGGTAATGCTGAATTTAATCAAATTGAAACCCGGCTGCGGCATAAATTTGGAACGAAAATCACCGTTCGTAAGAACTCAACCGGCGGTGGTGAAATTGGAATTGAATACTATACTACGGATGATCTTGAGCGATTGATAGATCTTTTAGACAGTTAATACCTACTTTTTGGAGAACGCAATATGAAAACTATTATTAAAACTGATAAAGCCCCATTACCAATTGGTCCATATAACCAAGCAGTCGCGGTTCAAGGGCAATTATTATTTACCGCGGGACAAATTGCACTCGATCCAAAATCTGGTGCGATGGTAGGAACAACCATTCAAGAACAGACAAAACAAGTATGCGAGAATCTGAAAGCAATTCTTACGGCATCACATACTGATTGCACTCACGTTGTTAAAACGACAGTGTTCCTTAAAAATTTCAATGATTTTACGGCGATGAATGAAGTTTACGGACAATATTTTGGTGATGCTTCCCCCGCACGCTCTACAGTAGAAGTTGCGCGTCTTCCAAAAGATGCGTTAGTTGAAATTGAAGTTGTTGCACTTGTTCTATAAAATGGCACGGAATTTTTTACATGCGTTAATGTTCTCACTGATCTTTTGCGTGTTAGCATCAGGTCAGTATGTTTCAAGATACGAACGTCCGATTAGTACTCCGCTCTTTTTCATCTCTCAAACAGAAACTCAATTTCCTGCCCAGCAAGACTCACTTCAAAAGTTAAATCTAAACGAAGATTCTCTGATCGCTGTGCAGATTGGCATTGTTGATACAACAATTCGTCCACCGAAATCTACTACCATTGCGTTGTTAAGTTCGATGGTTCTTCCCGGTGCAGGTCAAATTTATAATGAGTCGTATTGGAAAACTCCAATTGTTTGGGGATTGGGATACTATTTTTATTCAGTGTATAAAAACCAAGACAATCTGTACAAAGAGAATAGAACGAAATATGAAACGGCATTGATTGTTCAAGATACAACATCCAATGCTGTGACAAAAGTGACTCTTGGAAAGCAGATCGGTTTTTATCTGGATCTTCGGAAATTTCATGAACGCCAGCGTAATGAGTTTGGATGGTACCTTGCAATTACATATGTAATGACGATCCTCGATGCCTATGTTGATGCAGCACTATATAATTTTGAAGTAAGTCCGAATCTGCAGGGAACGAGTGATTGGCAGATGCAGGCGCGAATACCGATTCGATAAAGCGCCATTGATTAAATGATCAAAAAGAGTTGAACAGTTCCAAAAGCAATACCAATAAATAACTGAAACGAAAAATAATTTACAAAATTAAAGAGGTTTTTTATGAAAATTCGACCAGAAGATGCGTTGGAATATCATAGTTCCGGACGCAAAGGAAAACTTGAGGTTACACCGACGAAACCGTTTGCAACACAACGTGACCTTTCACTAGCATACACTCCGGGCGTTGCAGTCCCTTGCCTGGAGATCCACAAAAATCCGGATGATGTTTATAAATACACTGCAAAAGGAAACCTTGTTGCAGTGATCAGTAATGGAACAGCAGTACTTGGGTTGGGAAATATCGGCGCAGAAGCCGGTAAACCTGTCATGGAAGGAAAAGCAATTCTGTTCAAAAAATTTGCTGATATCGATGTGTTTGATATTGAGATTCGACCGACAAAGGTTGAAGACGTGATAAAAGTTGTTCAGGCGCTTGAGCCAACGTTTGGTGGAATTAATCTTGAAGATATCAAAGCGCCGGAATGTTTTGAGATCGAACAGGAATTACGCAGGACGATGAATATTCCTGTCTTTCATGATGATCAGCATGGAACGGCAATTATTTCTGCAGCAGGATTGATGAATGCACTTGAAATTATCGGGAAGAGCATTGCAAAAGTAAAAGTAGTGTATAATGGTGCCGGTGCTTCAGCAATGGCTTGTGCAAAATTGCATATGCTGTTAGGAGTAAAAAAAGAGAATGTCATAATGTGCGACAGTAAAGGAGTGCTTTACAAAGGCCGTACAAATGACATGAATAAATATAAAGAAGATTTTGTCGTTGATACACCAACACGAACTCTCGCCGATGCAATGAACGGTGCCGATGTTGTTTTCGGTCTTTCAGTGAAAGGAAGCATCACCAAAGAGATGGTAAAATCGATGGCACCGAATGCGATCATCTTTGCCATGGCGAATCCAGATCCGGAGATCACACCGGAAGATGTGTTCAGCGTCCGGAATGATGTTATTATGGCAACCGGTCGTTCAGATTATCAAAATCAAGTGAACAATGTTCTTGGATTTCCATTTATTTTTCGCGGTGCGTTGGATGTTCGCGCAACAACGATCAACGAAGAGATGAAAGTTGCTGCCGCTCGCGCATTAGCACAATTAGCAAAAGAAGATGTTCCCGATTCCGTGATCAAAGCATACGGCGGTGCTCCAATCCGGTTTGGAAAAGATTATATCATTCCAAAACCATTCGATCCTCGCGTACTGCGATGGGTTGCACCGGCAGTTGCAAAAGCTGCTGTTGAAACAGGTGTTGCGAGAATGCCGATCACTGATTGGGAAAAGTATGCCGACCAGTTGGAAGAACGTCTTGGCCGTTCGAAACAATTCATGAACTTTATTATCCACAAAGCACAACAGAAACCGCAGCGCATTGTGTTCCCGGAAGGTGATGAAGTGAAGATCTTGCGTGCGGTTCAGATCCTTGTCGATCAGAATATGGTGAAACCAATTCTTATCGGACCGAAAGAAAAGATCGAAAATCTTATCAAAGAGAATCATCTTGAATTTGAAAATGAAGTTGAGATCATCGACCCGAAAATATTTGGCGATCATAAAAAATTTGCAGACGAATATTATAGTCTTCGTCAACGAAAAGGCGTGACGCAATTCTATGCGGAAAGAACGATGCGGCTTCGTTTTTATTTTGCAATGATGATGGCTCGACTCGGTTATGCAGATGGTGTGATCGGCGGATTGACCACTACCTACGCTGATACCATTCGTCCGGCATTACAGATCATAGGAATGAAACCTGGAGTGAAGAGTGTCGCAGGTATGTATGCAGTGATTGCAAAGAAGGGGACGTATTTCTTCTCCGATACGACCGTCAATATCGATCCGAACGCAGAGATGCTTGCCGAAATTGCAATTCAATCCGCTGAAACTGTTCGTCAGTTTGATATTGAACCACGGGTTGGAATGTTATCGTTCAGCAGTTTTGGAAGCTCGAAACATCCTCAAGCGGATAAAGTCCGCATAGCAACCGAATTAGCAAAGAAGAGAGATCCGAAACTGATGATTGATGGAGAAATGCAGGCAGATGTTGCGGTTACTCTTGAAATTCTTGAGAAGGAATATCCTTTCAGTTCTTTAAAACATAATGCTAATATTTTGATCTTTCCAGATCTTAATTCAGCAAATGTTGCTTACAAGCTAATGGGTCGGATAGGTGAAGCTGAAATTATCGGTCCGATATTAATGGGAATGGCAAAACCTGTTCACGTATTACAACAAGGTGCTGAAGTTACGGATATTGTTAATATGACTGCAATTTGTGCCGTTGAAGCAATAGAACGAAAATCATAAATTCCAATTCGGGGTTGGAGCAGTTCCGGCCCCGAATTTTAACTGCGGAACGAAATCCAAAACCTCGTAATAAAAGTCATACGGTGAGTTATTTTTTTGGATGAATTACAATTGAAAATTTCATTCAAAAATTATACATACTCAGCGTATGACTGTGTAGTTGCAAATACTTTGTGTTGAATGATGTTTGGCTAAACTACTTGCTAATCTATGTGTCCAATTGGAACAAATAATTATATAGGTTTTATGAAAAAGAAAATATTGATCTCCATTGTATCGATTGTCATCCTTT
>CAYHFN010000037.1:0-3856 GCA_964355925.1 uncultured Chitinophagaceae bacterium | reverse complement strand
ATAGGTTTTATGAAAAAGAAAATATTGATCTCCATTGTATCGATTGTCATCCTTTTTAGTGGCGCAGGATATTATTTTTATTCAAAGACAAGTGCAGAAGAAGTTCAATTTCGAATAGAAAAAGTTTTGAAAGGTGATGTGCTTGTTGTCGTTACAGCAACCGGCACTGTAAGCGCAGTAAGAACTGTTCAAGTTGGATCTCAAGTTTCTGGTACGCTTCAAAAAGTGAATGTTGATTTCAATGATAAAGTAAAACAAGGTCAGATCGTTGCACAGATCGATCCAACCTTTTTAGAAGCGAGCGTTCGCGATGCTGAAGCGAGTCTTCAGCGTACAACGGCGCAATACAACGAAGCGAAGAGAAGTTTTGAACGAATGAGAGTACTCCTTGAAAAGAACCTTGCATCACAAGCGGATTTCGATGCTGCGCTTGCGCAATATGAATCGAACGATGCTGCTAAAAAACAATCTGTTGCACAAGTTGAGCGGGCAAAGATCAATCTACGGTACGCAACAATTAAATCTCCGATCGATGGCGTTGTGATCTCACGTGCAGTTGATGTTGGGCAAACCGTTGCTGCAAGTTTATCGGCACCGACATTGTTCACCATTGCAAACGATCTGACGAAAATGCAGGTGCAGACAAGTGTTGATGAAGCGGATATTGGAAAAGTTGAGGAAGAACAGGAAGTTTCGTTCACTGTTGATGCATATCCTGAACAAACATTTCGAGGTAAGGTTCGACAGGTTCGTCTTTCTCCAAAAGTTGAACAAAATGTTGTTAATTATATGGTGATCATCGATGTGCCAAATCCGGATCTTAAATTGATGCCGGGTATGACTGCAACGGTAACAATCCAAATCACAAAAAAAGAAGCGGTTCTTAAAATTCCAACTGTCGCACTTCGTTTCAATCCGCCGGAAGATTACATTGAGAACCAAAAAGATTCTTCTCAGGTGAAAGAAGACTCCGCACGTGCAGAACGAAGAAAACAATGGGGTGAACGAATGCAGCGTGAAGGTGGCGGGAATGGCGGTGGAAACGGAATGGATCCTCAAGCGATGCAACGCAGAATGGCATCACGGGGAATTACTCGGGTATGGATTATGAATGAACGTAAGAAGCTTGTTCCAGTGATGGTAAGGACCGGAATTTCAGACGGAACATTCACAGAAGTTGTAAGAGGAAAACTTGAAGAAGGACAGGAAATTATTGTTGGAACTATTGCATTACGAACACAAAACCAACAATCATCATCACCGTTAAATCAACAACGTCAACAAAGCGGTGGCGGAATGCAGCGTAGGTTCTGATTATGGGAATATTTGACATATTTGAAATAGCACTCATTTCTCTCACACGCAATAAAGTTCGTTCATTCTTAACAATGCTGGGAATTATTATTGGAGTTAGTGCGGTGATAGCAATGATGGCGGTAGGAACCGGTGCGCAGGAAAATATTAAATCACAGATCGCTTCACTCGGAACAAATGTCATTCTCGTTTTTCCCGGTTCATTCAATCAGGGAGGTGTTCGTTCGGGGACCGGAACCTCTGCTTCGATCACACCGGAAGATCTCGCCGCAATTCAAACACAATGTCCCTCTGTTGCACTTGCTTCTCCCTCTGTTCGCGATGGAGCACAAATTGTATATCAAGAACAAAATTGGCGGGCAAGTATCATTGGAGCAACACCGGAATATTTTACGATAAGAAGCTGGCCTGTTACAAGCGGTCAATATTTTACCGAAGCGGATATTCGAGGAGCAACTAAAGTATGCGTAATCGGTCAGACAATTGCCGACAATCTCTTCAAGGAAAATGATCCGGTCGGACAGGTGATCCGAATACGAAAGATGCCGTTTAGAATTGTCGGCGTTCTTTCGATGAAAGGACAATCAGCGCAAGGGTCAGATCAGGATGATATCATTATAGCGCCGTATACAACAGTGCAGAAAAAAATGACAGGGCAGACATTTCTCAGCAATATCATGATCTCTGCGGTAAGCGAGGAAGCTATGGCAGATGCACAATCTCAGATCACAGAACTGCTTCGTGTTCGTCATAAGCTTCAACCGTGGGACGAGAATGATTTCACTGTCCGCAGTCAAACGGAAATTGCAACCGCGGCACAATCAACATCAGAAGTTCTCACAATTTTACTTGCATCCATCGCTTCTATTTCGCTTATTGTCGGCGGAATAGGCATCATGAATATCATGCTTGTTTCCGTTACGGAACGAACAAAGGAGATTGGGATCAGAATGGCAATTGGTGCGACTGCAAAAAATATAATGATGCAATTCTTAATCGAAGCAGTTGTTCTTAGTCTGCTCGGAGGATTGATCGGTGTATTTCTTGGTGTTCTTTCGTCCACTCTTATTTCAAAATTTGCTGGATGGACAACAATGGTCTCATCGACCTCGATATTTCTTGCATTCACTTTTTCCGCTGCCATTGGAATTTTCTTCGGATTATATCCCGCCCGAAAAGCGGCGCAGCTCAATCCCATTGAAGCGCTCCGATACGAATGATGAATGCAGGACATATCACCTTCATTCTTAATCCGATTGCTGGTCGGGGGAAAGCAGAGCACGTTCGTGCAGCATTGGAACGTGAACTTCAACATTCTGATCTCAACTATTCATTTCTAATTACAACTGCTCCGGGTGAAGCAACCACATTAGCACGAACAGCGAGTTCAACATCATCAATTGTTGTTGCCATCGGTGGAGATGGAACAGTGAACGAAGTTGCTTCAGGACTTGTTGGAACGAACGCTGCATTAGCGGTGTTAAGCGAAGGTTCCGGAAATGATTTTGCTCGAATCGTCAACGCACCAAAAAATCCATCGCAATTACTTTCTCTTCTGCATAATTATAAAATAACCCAATACGATTCAGGATTTGTTCGTCTTTCTCATTCCGATGGAAGTGTGTCCGAACATTCATTCTTTAATTCCATTGGACTTGGATTTGATGCAGCCGTTGCCAAAAAAGTCAGCTCGATCCATTGGATGCGTGGTATTCCTCTTTATCTTTCTGCATTACTACATACACTTGCGGGATATCAACCTCATTTATTTTCTGTGAGAAGCAACGACAAAGAATGGAAAAAAAATTATTTCTTGTTATGTGTTGGAAACGGAAAATGGGAAGGAGGCGGATTTATGCTTACCCCAAACGCATTGCCGGATGATGGAATATTTGAAGTGTGCGGAGTGACCGGAGATAATATTCTAAAGGTATTGCCGATACTTCCTTTGGTGATGACCGGAAAACATATTGGTAAAAAGGATATAGAAACTTTTAATACAACTTCGCTTGTTGTTGAAAGTAAAGAACCGTTTCCTGTTCACGGCGACGGTGAAATTTTTGGCTGGAAAGTGATGAAAACTGAAATTTCACTTGCCCCGAAATCATTGAATGTTGTTGTAACTCACAAATAATTGCGTAAACGCAATATTCTGTTATTTGTCTCTTGCCTTCCCCGCGAAAAAGCCTATATTGAAATAAAAATTATGCCGCCACCAAATCGAAATAATCCTGGACGCAATGAAGATATACGGAAGTATGTCCTGAAAAGAGATAAGATGTCTTGTCAATGGCCCGGATGCGGCAGTTCGATGGATATTGATGTTCTCTTTTTAGTTGAGACAGAGAATGGCAGTAGTGATGAAAGACCGCTCTATAACAATGGAGTTACATTGTGTCCTAAGCATATGGATATTGTTAATCTTCATGACAAAGCGTTTGGTCCACTGATCTTCGATTTGATCCAGCTTGTTGAATTTGAGAACGATCTTCAAGCGACGGAGAAGATGTATAAGGAGATATTGAAAACGTAAAAATAAAAT
>CAYHFN010000036.1:0-34737 GCA_964355925.1 uncultured Chitinophagaceae bacterium | reverse complement strand
TAATTTGTTGAGTCACGTCCCATGTTTCGGCTTCTTTATGGTTTTTAGCTTTATGAAAAACTTTTTCCATTATTCCACCGGCAGTGCTAATTAAAATAATTTCTTTATACATCAGGGGAGATTGAACTGAATACCTCAGTAATTCCCTCTAGAACAATGAGATCATAGAAAAACATACTACGAAAAAAGGGAATGTAATCTTCTTATATCTCAACACACCATTTTTTATGATATCTAGTGGGCCCTGCCGGACTTGAACCAGCGACCCGCTGATTATGAGTCAGCTGCTCTAACCAACTGAGCTAAGGGCCCCTTTTAAAGTAACATTATAGCGGAATAATATAAGAAATTTAGAGAAGTGTCACAAGAAATCGTTGTGTAGATTATTTGCTTAGTAACTTTTCAAACATTGTCGATATTCTCATAGTTAGTAGAATCCTCAAAGGATTTTTTGCAAAAAATTTCCGGTGTACGATTGAGCAACCTTCGCAATTTCTTCAGGTGAGCCTACAGCGATAATCTTTCCTCCATTTTCGCCTCCGCCAGGTCCCATATCGATCACATGGTCTGCACATTTAATAACATCAAGATTATGCTCGATAACGATCAGCGAATTTCCGGCATCCAACAGAACGGCAAAACATTTTAATAATTTTTGAATGTCGTCAAAGTGTAATCCGGTGGTCGGTTCGTCAAAAATAAATAACGTGTGACCTTCTTTCTTTTCAACAAGATGTGTTGCAAGTTTTATTCGTTGTGCTTCACCGCCGGAAAGTGTGGTGGCAGCTTGTCCAAGCCTTAAATACCCCAGGCCGACATCGTCGAGTATCTGTAATTTATGCATCACTTTTTTTCCGTCTGAGTATTTTCCGAAGAACGTAATTGCTTCTTCTACGGTCAGACCGAGAATTTCATCAACATTTTTTCCGTTCCACCGAACTTCAAGCGCTTCTTTCTTATATCGCTTGCCGTTGCACGATTCACACGTCAGATAAAGGTCTGCCATAAATTGCATTTCCACTTTTTGCAGACCATCCCCTTCGCAAATGTCGCATCGTCCACCGGGAACATTAAATGAGAAAAATCCAGGCTGATAACCATGGATCTTTGCCGTTGACGTTTTCGAGAGCAATTCCCTGATCCCGTCAAATACGCCGATATACGTCACCGGATTCGAACGCGGTGAACGCCCGATCGGTGATTGATCGACCAATTCAAGGTGCTGAATTTTTTCCCATCCTTGAATATCATGCACTCCGCTCAGCCGTCCAATATGTCCGTTCAACCGTTTTTTTATTCCCTCTCCAATAATATCATGAATGATCGTGCTTTTCCCTGAACCGCTGACACCCGTAACACACACAAACATCTTCAATGGAATTTCAATATCGATATTCTGAAGATTATGGTGAAACGCATTAAATACTTTGATTGAATCTTTTGTTTTTTTTCTTCGCAATCTAGGCAGTGGAATTTCGAGAGCACCCGAAAGATATTTCCCGGTCAACGACTTCTCATCTTTAATTGCTTCGTTGTATGTCCCCTGAAACATGATCTCACCACCACGTTCACCTGCTTTTGGACCAATGTCAATGATCTGGTCGGCAGCTTTCATCATATCCGAATCGTGCTCAACCACAATAACCGTATTCCCAACATCTCGCAATCGTTTAAGAATTGTAATGAGACGATCATTATCAAGAGGATGCAAACCAATGCTTGGTTCATCAAGCACGTAAATTGAACCAACAAGTGATGAACCGATCGACGTTGCAAGATTGATACGCTGCGACTCTCCGCCGGAGATCGAATTTGATAAACGATCCAATGTTAAATATCCTACTCCCACATCCACAAGGTATCGAAGACGTTTTCTGATCTCCTCAAGTATCCTTTTACCGATACTCAGTTCAAAGTCGGAAAGTTTGAGGCTGATAAAAAATTCCTCTGCACGTTCTATGGAGAGTGCTACAATTTCACCAATATGTTTACTGCCGATCTTTACATTCAACGCATCTTTTCGCAAACGGTTTCCATGACATTCATCGCAGGTGGTGTATCCGCGATATTTACTTAACAACACCCGATATTGGATCTTATATGCTTTGCGTTCAACCGTTTTGAAAAAACCATTGATACCATCGAAATCTTTTTTATAACCGTTCATCACAATGTTCAATTGTTCTTCGGTCAATTTTTTATAGGGAACGTTCATCGGAACACCGGCATCGTATGCAATGCGGGCGAGATCGCGCAAGTTTTCCTGAAACTTTGGAGTTGTCCATGGCATAATCGCTCCTTCTTTGAGCGTTTTTTCAAGGTCAGGCACAACTAGATCCATATCAATTCCCACTGATCTGCCAAAGCCCTGACATTTTGGACATGCACCGATCGGAGAATTGAAGGCAAATAAATGCGGTTCCGGTTCTTCGAACCGAATATTGTCTATCGCACATTCAAAATGTTGACTAAACGGAACTATTGTTTTTGTTTCAAGATTGAATATTGATGCATATCCCTCCCCTTCGACAAACGAAGTTTGTATAGAATCCGCTAAACGATTTTGACTTTGGATTTCATTTTTACGCAGAATGTACCGGTCCACAAGAATATAGATCTCGTGTTCTTTCGATTTTGTAATTCCGACGGAACTCGCATCCTTTTTCTTGACTCCCTGTTTTTTCAGGGATTGTTTGATCGATGATGCATCGTTCTCGTTCAAATCAATTATTTCTCCATCAATCACCAGTCGGAAAAATCCACGCTGTTTCAAAACATCAAATTCTTGTATAAGAGTTTTCCCTTCGTGATGATGCATCGGGAACATCACATAGAATTTTGAACTCTCCTCATTCTCCATTACCGCATCGACAACTGTTTGAACAGAATCTTTTTTGATCTCCCGTCCGCATTTTGGGCAAATTGTTTTCCCAACACGAGCGTACAATAACCGCAAATAATCATAGATCTCCGTTGTGGTTGCAACGGTTGAACGGGGATTGCGAGTATTGGTTCTCTGCTCAATTGAGATTGCAGGAGACATCCCTTGAATGGAATCAACATCCGGCTTATCCATTCGTTCAAGAAACTGGCGCGCATACGAAGAAAGTGACTCAACATATCGGCGCTGACCTTCTGCGTAGATCGTGTCGAAAGCAAGCGATGATTTTCCTGAACCGCTGACTCCGGTGATCACCACAAGTTTATTTCGAGGTATAACGACTGAAATATTCTTGAGATTATGGACCCGCGCGCCTTTGATAACAAGTGGCGATTTCCCGCCAACAATATTGCGGGCGAGGGTGGGATGAAGTTGAGGTGATTTTTCAGTTTTTGATTTAGACATAAGAAAAATTAAATAACTTGAGGAAGACTTTTCTCAAGGTTAAAGAACTACCTTTTAAAGACTATTCGTATTACGCAGCGTGTTGTTGCGAAGGAATTTGTTGAAATGAAAAATTAGCAATATTTGCTTTCTCTTTGGCGTGTTCGATGGTCATACTTACAATGTCGCCATTTTTATCAACATCAAGAAGAATGTTCTCATCTAACTCACGCGTCTCTACTGGTTCTTTTTCGGTAAATTTTACGTGTACTGTGTCGGTATCATTAAAATATAAAACCTGCATAGTTTACTCCTTAAATGTTCGATCAAAAAAAGCATTGTGAACGGTAATACCGTCTTCCAATAAAATTACCCGCAAGTATCTGCCATTTGCTTCTTGAATTTTCGCCCAATATCGAATTCGTTTATCTGATTGAACTACTTTTCGCGCTGGATTATTTATAACAAATTCAATCCATTCTTCCTTTATATCTTTCCTATCGGGTCTATCTCGCGTGTAAAGAAAATATTGAGTGAATCGTAATTGCATAGATTAATGTACAATTATTTATATTCTTTGCAAACTCAATATATGATCGTTGACCGTTTAGAATCATCCTAAAAGACAATAAAAAGTTATCCGTTTGTTTTTTTCGTGTAAGACAAAGTTGATCCATTTTGATGTACAATTTCAGCTTTTTAAATTCAACATAGAAGATGTTTCGAATAATAATCATCATTTTTTTAATAAATTCGGCAATATTATTTAATTCTGCTTGACCGATTTTAAACCAAGAAGTTTTTCAAACGGCAAAAAATCCTTATCATTGTGTAGAAGTGTGAACCGATGCTCAATACAAAAAGTTGCAATAACAACATCAATGGTTTTACGGATAGTGAATCCTTTCTTGCGTAGCAGCCTGAAGTTATAAGCGCTTTTGATCGCAATCATTTCTCCGCAAATTTCATAGCATGGAAAGGTTTGCAGTACTGATTTTGCTTTTTCATAATCTTTATCGCTTTTAAAACCTTGCAGCACTTCCGTAAGGATATAGTCTCCAATAATAACGATCTCATTCCCCAGCATATCGTTCAACGCATCAACTTGCCACGTATTCGTATCATTGAAATAATGAATCAATACGGAAGAATCCACAAAGATCACCGTGATGCCCTCATTTCATTAAGATCGCCTTCCCACTTGATCTTGCCGCGCAATGATTTTAATCGACTCTGCTTTTTTATCTGCACTAATAATTTTAGCGCCTCTTCAACAACCTCTTTTTTTGTTGAATGACCTGATGTTTTTAACGCGGCGGACATCAATTTGTCATCGATGATTATGTTTGTACGCATGGATTTCCTTTATGTGTATGATTATCCGTTAATATACACATCAAAAATTATAACTGCAATTGATACCGAGTGGTTTTTCTTAACGACCCGTCTCGAATGATACCACCATCAAGAAGATTAAGACTACTGAACGACCAGTATAAATACTTTATCGTGTCAATAATAAATTGAGATGGTTTACATGAATGCTTCAGTATCATGAACAATGATTGAGGAAAATGGGAAAAATCCGAAATAGTAGGACTTATAATTAATAACGAGAGACAAACAATGCCTTTTATCCAATCGATAAGCATTTTTTGTGGAGTTTGATTTTTAATACTGTTTTCCTTTAGTTGAACATCAATTGCAATCCGATTCAATTTTTATTATTTTATTGTAGACTTGGCGGGCAAACAAGACCTTCCAAGTCTAATTTTTTTTCTTATGACCAAAACAAACCTAAAAGGGCTAACACTAAAAGCGTTAGAACAATTTATTGTTTCTATCGGCGAACCGAAATATCGAGCCGCACAGATCTATCAGTGGCTCTATAAATATCGCGTATCGTCGTTTGATGCAATGACCAATCTCTCTGTTCCATTGAGAGAAAAACTGAATTCAGCCGCAATGATCGAACAATTCTCTGTTGCGGCTTCACAGACTTCAAAAGTAGACGGAACAGTAAAGTTTCTCTATGAACTTTCCGACGGAAAAAAGATCGAAACGGTGCTTATTCCTCCCCGCATCACCGCAGTTGATGCAGAAGAACGCATGACATTATGCGTTTCTACACAGATCGGGTGTGCTTTGGATTGCACGTTTTGCGCAACAGCAAGCATGGGATTTTTAAGAAATCTTACTACAAGTGAAATTCTCAATCAATACATCACCGCACAAACATTCTCAGAAAAACCGATCACCAATATCGTTTTTATGGGGATGGGTGAACCAATGCTCAACTACGAAAATGTTATGGATGCCGTTGATATCATTACTGATCAAAATGGCATTGGATTAAGCGCTAAACGTATCACACTTTCAACTGCAGGATATGCCAAACATATCCGCAAAATGGCAGATGAGGATAGAAAAATTAAATTAGCTCTTTCGTTGCATTCTTTACGTGACGATGTTCGTTCAGATCTTATGCCGATCACGAAAAAGTTCGGTGTTGAAGAACTCTTGTCTGCGTTGGAATACTACAACAAAAAGACCAAGAAAAGCGTCATGCTAGAGTATATTGTCTTTGAAGGAGTCAATGATACCGATAAAGATATTCAGCTGCTCGTAAAAGCAGCGCGCCGATTGGATTGCAGAGTGAATTTAATCCCGTTTCATTCCATAGAATTCGCCAATCCGCTCGGATATTCGGCAGCGTTACATGGCGCTTCCAAAGAAGGGTTGGAACAGTTTTGGAAAAAATTAAGAGCAAATGATGTTATAACGTTCATTCGTCATAGCGCGGGAGTTGATATTGATGCCGCCTGTGGGCAGCTTGCGGTAAAAAATGAATCGGCAATGGTATAGTAACTAGTCGAGACATCTGATACATTATTCAGATATCTCACTTCTTTAATTTTTAATTCAAAGATATTTTCGTTTTTACACAACTTAAAATTATCTAACTACAATGATGAATATTATCCTCTTCGGTGCACCCGGTGTCGGTAAAGGCACACAGGCAAAAATTCTATCCCACGTTTACCATATTCCACACATTTCTACCGGCGATATATTACGAGAAGCGATAAAAGCCGAAACTCCGCTTGGAGTAAAAGCAAAAGTATTGATGGATCGTGGAAATCTTGTACCGGATGATGTGATGATCGGTTTGGCTACAGATTTACTTGCTTCCGAACGTTGTAAAAATGGATTCATTCTGGATGGATTTCCAAGAACTGTTGGACAAGCCGAAGCGCTTGATGATATTTTTGTTACGATGAACATCACTAAATTTAAAGTGATCAATATAGATGTTGATAAATCTCTCATTATAGAGCGACTTACTGATCGTTTCTTATGTGCACAATGCGGCAAAATATATAATTCCACTATCGATAAATTTAAAGCCGGCGATAAATGTTTTAAATGCGGCGGAACTATTTTTCAACGGGATGATGATAAACCTGAAACAGTAAAGAACCGATTAGAAATATATTACAAGACTACGGAGCCGGTAAAAAAATATTATCAACAAACACATAGCATCATTGATGTTAACGGCGTTGGTGAAATCGAAGAGATTACTCAACGGCTACTGACAACGTTGGGGCAAGAATAAATGAAAAACCCATTGGTCATTGCGCATCGCGGTTTTTCTGATGAAGCACCGGAAAACTCAATGGCAGCGTTTCAAAAAGCAATCGAAGTAAAATGCGATATGATAGAGCTTGATGTGCGGCTTTCGGCGGATAATATTCCAATGGTATTTCACGATCGGCGATTGCAGCGCACTTCCAACGGTAGCGGTCCGATCAGCGAAAAACATTCCCGACAATTATCAACCATCGACAATGGTTCATGGTTTTCGCCGAAGTTCAATCAAGAACGGATACCGGAATTGAAAGATGTCTTTCCGCTCCTTAAAAAAAATATTCGGTTGAACATCGAGATCAAACCGGAGATCGTAAGCACTAATGATATTTCGGCAGTTGAACTAGTTATTGCTGAGGCTGAGAAAGCAAAAGTGCTATCAAAAGTGATGTTCACTTCATTCAACCATCAAATGATCAAAGAGATCAATGATATCGATGAGTCCATTATTACCGGGGTGATCTATAACCCCATAACTCATTTCCGAAAATCTCCTTCCACGCTGATAAAGAATTCAAAATCTACAATATTTGTCTGCAGTAAATTCCAGATCAATAAAGATGTTGTCGAAGATACACACAATGCCGGTTACATTTTATATGTCTATGGAATCAAGACCGGACGGGACGTAGAACGAATGCTGGATTTGCGCGTTGACGGAATCATTTGTAACAATCCTAGATTCGTTCGCGAAACGATCGACCTGCTCGCGCCATAGGTTGTACATCATACAACCAACCTCCATTCAATTACACAATGATTTTATAAGCCGATGCTCCTACCACCAATGAAACTATTCAGATTTTTTTTTGTTCTATTTACATCAATCTTCTTTTTTTCTTTTAGTTCAGCTCAATACATGGTTACAACTGAAAAAATCGAGGATGCTAAACGTGCAGGTGAATTCAATTCGTTTAGCGCGACGATTTCATCGGGAATTATAACAAACACGATCACGATACAATTGCCGTACGATGTCCCCTATCCCGCATATTATTTTTCTGAAGAAAAGGGGATTCTTGTCCTTGTCCATTCTTTTCACGGATTTATGGATGTCTATTCAAGCAATGCTAAAAAGATCTGGTCTCAGAATTTCTTTAAAGATGTGCCGCCGAATTATGAGAGAACAATCTCTTGCGCGGTTGGAACATCTTCCATTGCTATACTTACATCCGATGTGACGTTGGCAAACGCAAAAGTCTATAAATATTTATACAGCGGAGCAAAACAATGGGAAACCGAACTCCCGTTTTCTTTAGGGATGAATATATCAATGTCACCCAATGAACAGACCATTGTCGCCGGAAGCTATTTTGTATTGGAGGATGAGGTTCGAAAATCTGCGTCAATAATTTCGGCAAAAGGAAAAATTGAAGGGGATGCGGATATTTTATTCCGCAATGCTGCTTTTTCGAGCGACAGTAAATTCATTGCGCTGACATCAGAACGAGAAGTCGTTGTTATTTCAAATGAAACAAAAAAAGAGTTGAGCAGAACAGGAAAAGTAAGCGAAGGAATCATAACCGATGTTATTTGGAATGGAGATAATCTTATCGTGCAGGAATCGGAAGTGAAGACCACTCCCGATCATGCATTTTATTTCTCGAATCCTACGATTATTATTTATTCAGAGAAATTGAAAGAAATATCACGACAGCGTATCGAAACTACAGAATTTAGAACATCATCATTGAGAAAAAAAGGTTCCGATATTCAATTGAATATCAACGGAAACACTATTCCGATCACTCGTTTGAGATAATGGATCTTATGTTCTAGAATTTACGTCGTAATTCAATGTTCATCTTCATTTTATCGAACTGCGGTTTTATCATCTTCTCTATCTGATTGAATATTATTTGCGATTCTTTCGAAGTTGATAAGTACAATCCATCCTCTGCGATCAATGGAACCGAGAACAATCCTTGACTTATTGTTACATCATTACCGAGAACTCCTTGACGATTGGCTTTCCCGTTAAAATTTCCTTCGGCTTTTTGTTCGTTATAGATTGATAATGTCAGATCACCGCTGTAGGAAGAATACAAAGGATTAGTATCGGTATTAAGAACAAGATTAAAGCCAAACATGACGCTGCCGTTCTCTCTTTGAATATTTGAAAACCCAGTGTCCAGAGTGACTGTGCCCGGAGTTAAAGAATTCTTAAAAAAAATGAGCGCAATAATGTCGTACTGTGTTGAAGTTTTCTTTTTATAACCTATAATTTGTCCGAAATTTCCACTCCCTCTGTATTTCGTTACAAATCCACCGACGCCGGCATCATTGCTAGGAATATCGTGTGAATTATTTGCTCCATAAATTCCTTCCGTTTGAAAATCACCTATTGTTGAAGCGAAAGAAATCTTTCCGGCTGTTGTGAATGATGGTGGAATTGTAACGGTTATCGGTATCGTCATCGAATTCGATGGATTTGCATTATCACTTATCGTAACACTTGTTGTACCTTGAGAAATACCTGTTACGGTGATTGATGAACCAGTGAGTGTTACTGTTGCAATTGCTGAATTTGGCGGCTGAATAATTTTATAGGGACTTGTTCCGCCATTGATATAACCGGATTTTGTTTGTTGAGTCTTGACCGAAAATGTAGAAGGAGATGAAACCATTACTGCAACCGTAACGATAATTTCAACTTCTGCTGTTTTGGCACTATCTTGAATAACAACTTTTGTCGTTCCAATTTTTTTCCCTGCAAAATCTACATACTGTAATATTTGTGAACTGCCAATATATTGTTGATAGAAATTCACTTGAACGATACTGGAATCAGTCATTGATTTGATCTTATAACTGCCTTTTCCTCCTGTCACCGAAATATTTTTGCTGTAATTCAATGCAATTACTACGGGATTTTCCGACGCTGTTAAAGAAGGTTTACCCTGATCGGCAACGGGATTACTTTTTTCACACGATAATGAAAAAAAGCAAATTGTGAGTGCAGAGAACAATAGGATGATCTTTTGCATTGAATCTCCTGAATGTATTTGGATAATTTTGTTAGTGACTTTTTTCAATAACCACAAACGCGATAACGCTCGTATCTGAATGAGACATGGAAAGAAAAACAGAATATCCTAGAAGAGTTTCTGCGGTCTTTCCGTACAGAATAAAATCGGGTTTTCCGGCGGGATCGTTCTTCACTTCAACATTTTTCCATTCAAATTCTCCCGACCATCCGGTGGAAACCGCTTTGCTGAATGCTTCTTTTGCCGCAAAGCGTGCCGCAAAATGCTGCGTTGGGAATTGTTTGGATTTACAATATTGGATTTCGTTGTCTGTAAAAAGTTTTGTCAGGAATATGTCGCCGTATTGAGCAATGGAATGTTCAATTCGGGATATATCGATGATATCGATGCCGATACCTGAGATCATACTTAAATCCTAATCTTATTTTCGTTCATTACAATATCGATCAACTCTGCAATGTCGTTCACTTCATAATCCGCATTTGTTTCGATCGTACCGAATGTATCACCGTACCGCGCAAAGACAGTTTTCATCCCTACTTTTGCTGCGCCGACCATATCGCGTTCCGCCCAATCACCGATCATCAACGCTTCGTGCGGTTTCACATCAAGCAGCGACAGTATTTTTACAAATGGTGCGGGATCAGGTTTACGGATTCTGGTATCTTCAAACGTAACTACATGATCAAAATTATGATGGAGATTAAGATACGACAATCGAAGCCACGCTTCTTTTGCAGGAGCATCGGAAACTACTCCGAGTTTCAATCCCATCTTTACAAGCTCCATCAACGTTTTGTAAACATGGGGATACGGGAACAATGCTGCTTCGCGCGCTCTTCGATATGCGATGACGCCTGCAGAAAGAATTTTGTAATCTACTTTTTGAAATTCATCGTACAGCAATTGATCGAAGACATTCTGAAATTCAATTCCTTTATCTTTATAGATCGTATCAATGCGCATCTGGATCTCTTCACGGGTTAGTTTCAATCCCGCATCGATCATTGCATTGATCGCCGCACCGATCGCCTGGCGTTTCATTGCCATAAAATCAACAAGCGTATTATCAAGATCGAAAACAATTGCTTTTATCATTTATGCTCGGCTTTTATGATAGAGAAGCATTTCAACGGCTAGTGAATAACCATTCGAACCAAATCCCGACAACTGTGCAACACATACGGGCGATGTAACGGAATGGCGGCGAAATTCTTCACGCAAATGGATATTGGAAATATGAACTTCAATAGTTGGGATCGTCAACATGGAGATCGCATCACGGATAGCGTAAGAATAATGTGTAAATGCTCCGCCATTGATAACAATACCATGAAAATTTTTTCCAACGGTGGATTGCAGAGCATCGACGATTGCACCTTCGTGATTGGATTGAAAGAACGTGAAAACCGCTTCAGGATATCGTCCAATCAATTCGTTTTGGATATCGGCAAGTGTTTGCGAACCGTAGATCTGCGGTTCACGAGTGCCGAGAAGATTAAGATTTGGTCCGTTGATAACTAATATGTTCATTAATTTATCTTGCTTTTACAACTTCATCTTCGATGAACATCCGAACATTCGGTTTCACGAAAAGATTTTCAATTCCCATCTCGCCGAGCGCAAGAGCAATAACGCTTGCTTTGCGCGATGGATGTAGTTTCTTGTTCACAACAATGATCTGTTGATCCTTTAAGATACAATACCCGCCGTCAAAGTCCCCTTTTTCGTATCGAATCTTCATTCCCATTTCGGTGGCAAGCTCTTCTAAATCCGGTAAAAAATCTTCTGAGTTCATATTTATGGTGCTGATTTTCTCAATGGCTTCAAGATAACTAAAATCGGAATAGTATAATAGCACAACTGGGCAATGAACGGAAGTCCGGAAAACGCAGTCAATCGAATGATAAATGCTTTACGAAACTCTTCAATCGGCCACACTCCCCAGTAGTTTAATCCTATAATTTTCCAATCGAACCAAAAACAATATAGTTCAACAGGAATAAACATCAATAGTAAGACCGCACTCATAAACAGCCATCCATCCCTTTTTATTATTCTCTTTGTTGTCATCAAATATCCGATTGCAGAAATGATCGTAAGGGGGTAGGTGATGAAAATAAGCGAAGAATATTTGGCGATCGCATCGTATGCTGCGCGTTCAGATTCAACAGTAAGTGTTTGCTTTAATTCTACAGTTCCAAATTCGAGAAGATTTCCAAACTGGATATTCTTCATAATTCCGGTGCCGAGCCAGCAAATCGCACTAAGTGTGAAAATAATAAGAAATAATTTCGATTTTGAATTTTCCATGAGACAAAGATAAGAACTTACTATTCGGTATTCAACGAACGATCACTTTTCGTATACGTTGTTTTGGAGCAAGTTTTCCTTTCCCTGACATAATGGATGCTAAACAAAGATGTTCCGCTCTAAGCTCGATCACTTGAACATCCCCGATCTTTTCATCACGCGATCCGAGCAATTCTCCGGTTTTTGGATCAGTGATCTCTTTCGCTCCGCTGTACACCGGCAGAAGGTCGCCTACCGATATTCCATCAGCCGAACCAAGATTGATGAACACTTCACCATCATCAACAATAACGATTTCTCCATTGATCAATTTCCGCTTCAAGGTGAATGTAGAATCTGTTACGGTTGTATCGATAACAACGGATGATGAAAGAACAATTGATTTTGTCACCAGAGATGGAATCACCCGTTCCAGTTTTGTTCCGAGTTCATCGGCACATTTCAACAACGCTTCTCCAAGGATCGATTGATTGAACATCTCTCCGCCAAAGGTAACATCATCGAGCATAAAATATTGATTTGTTCGATCAGTTCTTTTCCCCCACAATGTTATCCCAAGAGAACGATCTTTTACAGTTCCTTCAGCCGTTCCCTCATAAATTATCGCTTCATGCGAAGCTGCAAACCGTGCAGCATCATACAACGTAAAATTCATTTTTACTGTTGCTGCAAACGCTTCATACCCGGCAAGCTGTACATCCGAAACAATAAATCGACCAATAGAAAATTCTTCGATCTCAGCAGAGACAATGAACCGCACATGATACTGTTCAGCGATTATTCGAAGATTGGAGATATTCTTGAATCGTGTTGTATCAATTGATTTCTCCGACGCGAATTGTCGAACTGATAACGGAGAAACTACACCTACTCGAAATCGCTCTTTACTGTATGCGGAAAGATATCGCGGCACATCAATTCCAATGTTCCATTTCCCATTGAAACCGGAAATATCACTGAATGGAACAAAGATCAATACCGAATCTGATGTGAAAAATGTTGGATTAGGTTGGGCGTGAATTATTTGAAGAAAGAATACAACACAAAAAATGAACCAATTGAATGAAGCTCTTGTCAACACAGCAATCTGAGTAGCTGATTGTCCTTTGTCATTTCGAGCGAAGCCCCAAAGGGGCGAGTGAGAAATCTCATACGCTAATTTATTCTGAAAGGCGAGATTCTTCGTCGCTTCGCTCCTCAGAATGACATTGAGGTGAGATTTTACAAATGCATTAAATTTTGGATTTCTATTATTCATACAACAAATATTTTTTTCGTACTTTCATGAATTCAGCAACATTATTATGCCACGATGCAATAATTGTTGAAGCTGTAACCCCATCCATTAATTTTTTCCGAACTTCATCGGTTCCCGCAACTTTGTCGAACATTGCATTTCGATCTGAGTCAGCAAGTGTAAAAGGATTTTTATCAGGATATAATTTGATGAGCGATTCGATCACATATAGTTGAATATTTGTAAGATTAACCTTTGCATTTTCGGTAATGTGAATCTGCACACCGGAGAGTTGTTTACCGATCTGTTTTCCATAATAGGGTTTAAATGAAAGCGGTCTAAAATAAACTCCGGGAAGTCTTTTCGCATTAAGCACTTCCACTAGCTGAGAGCTGTTGATCCATTCCTGACCGACAAGCTGGAACGGCATTGTATAACCGACACCAATATTGATCGTTTCCAATTCTCCAAGTATACCAATTGCTGAATAGAACAACGCCGTTTGTGAATTCGGGATATGCGGCGAAGTCGGCACCCACGGAAGTTTTGTATTATCCCAATGCATCCATCGTTTCCAGTTTTCCATTTTGATCACGGTGAGTTTACATTTTTTTCCGCCATCGAGCCATCCTTCATTGTTCAAAAGTTCAGCGAGTTCTCCGCACGTCATTCCATAGACATAGGGAATCGGATATTGTCCCACGAATGATCTGAATTTAAGATCGAGAATATTTCCTTCCACTCTATTTCCGTTGAGGGGGTTCGGACGGTCGAGAACAATGAACTCGATATTATTTTCAGCCGCAGCTTCCATCGCCAATGCCATAGTATTGATAAACGTGTATGATCGCGAGCCAATGTCTTGAATGTCGTAGACAAGAACATCAATTCCTTTTAGCATTTCGGGAGTTGCTTTGCGTGTCTTTCCATACAATGAATAGACCGGAAGTCCTGTCGCTGAATCGGTGAAGTTATCAACTTTTCCACCGGCAGTGACATCGCCCCGCACACCATGCTCAGGACCGAACAACGCTACAAGATTAACTCCTTTTGCTTTTGCAAGAATATCAACGGTTGATACAAAGTTCGAAGTGATTCCCGTGGGATTGGTGATCAGTCCAACACGTTTGCCTTGCAATAATTTAAAATTAGATTCGGCGAGAACTTCAATTCCTGGTTTTGTTTGGCTGAGGAGAATTGAACTTGCAATGATGATAGAGAAAAAAAGTTGAGAGAGATTTTTCATAGGGAAATTCCTTTTCTTGTCCTAAGGTATGGAAAATTGGTCAACAGGAAAAGAGATTTATTATGGTGAGTTTATAAAAACATGAAGCCGCCACATTGAGTGACGGCCTCATAAAACATTATTGCAATACTATGACATTAGTAATGTATTCTATATTCCTCTCAACTTTGCTGCTTTAGCAACACGCTCAACTGCAAGGATAAATGCACCAATCCTCAATGGCACTTTATATTTCTCCGATGTGTGAAGCACAGCCAAATAACTTGATGTCATTGTCTTTTCGAGTTCACTCATGACGCGGGCGTAGTCCCAACGAAAACGCTGCACATTCTGTACCCACTCAAAATAACTTACTGTAACACCACCGGCATTGGCGTAAATATCCGGGATGACCGGGATATTTCGTGATGCAAATATTTCGTCCGCTTCGACCGTTGTCGGTCCATTGGCTGCTTCAATGATCAGTTTTGCTTTCACATTGTTCGCGTTGTTTGCGCGCAGCTGATTTCCCAGTGCGGCGGGAATCAATACATCACATTTTAATTCCAACAAATCTTCATTTGATAATTTTACTCCCCCTTTAACTCCAGCCAAACTTCCGGTATTTTTCAATTGAGTAACAGCGTCACTGTACCGAATACCGCGCGGATTGTACACGCCCCCCTTCACATCACTTAACGCTACAACTTTTACTCCCATTTCCTGTTCAAGGATCCGTACCGTGTTCGAACCGACATTTCCAAATCCTTGCACTGCAACAGTGATCTTTTTTAGATCAAGGTGAAATGTTTTTGCCGCTTCACGCAGTGCAATACAAACTCCTCGTCCGGTCGCTTCTTCGCGTCCTAATGATCCGCCGAGTTCGATCGGTTTTCCAGTAACAACCGCAGGGGAATAACCGTGCGACTTACTATATTCATCCATCATCCACGCCATTGTTTGTGCGTTCGTGTTCATATCCGGCGCAGGAATATCTTCCGACGGTCCGATGATGAGATCAATCTTTGATGTGAATGCTCTCGTCAGCCGCTCCAATTCTCCCAAAGAAAGTTTTGTCGGATCAATCGTTACTCCACCTTTTGCACCACCGAATGGAATATCAACGATGGAAGTCTTCCAGGTCATCAACGAAGCAAGTGCCCGGACTTCATCAATATCAACTTCTTGATGAAAACGGATTCCACCTTTGTACGGTCCACGTGCATTATTATGCTGTACGCGGTAACCAATAATGGAATGGAGCTTTCCGTCATCCATCATCACGGGAAGCTCAACGCGCAATTCTCTGTCCGGCGTGCGGATGAGCAATGCAAGTTCTTCGTTCAGATTGATCTTCTTTGCGGCGAGTTCAAAATTATGAAGAACGTCTTCGTAAGCATTGTGCTTAAATGATTTCGCAGATTCCCCAGATTGTCTGACAGATGATGCAGCAATAGGTGACACTTTTTTCACCCGTAGTATTTTTTTGGGTGATCTTACTTTTGCCTTCTTTTTTATTACGAGGGGTTTGGACTTTTTCGCGGTAGATTTTTTTGTCTTCTTAGCCATACGAATTTCCTTTCGAAGAACATTCTTGCCACTCCCGAAGGGATGCCTTCGGCAAGAGTTCACAGAGAAATAGTTGAGAATTTTTCTATCGTATTCTCAGTGTCCTCAGCGTGTAAGTACTTTCGTTAGTTTCGTTGATCTATCTGATAATTCTTATACCAGCCTAAGTCGTGAAAGAGCTGCATCAGATTCTGCATTGTCAATGTATTCATCTCAAGATAATTTCCTGTAAAGTGTGCTTTGGTCATTGCATCGGCACGGTCGAGAAATTGTTTAATTAATCCTTGAGCTTGTTGTATCTGGTCAGAAAATTCTTGGGAAAGTTTATCATATCCATTACCATCTTTTCCGATGCGCTGCATCAACTCAAACGATTTAACGATAAATTTTGCGGAGAAAGCAAGATCGTTCAACTGATCCTGCATGGAATGTTGATCTGCGATCTCGATCAAAGTGCCAATGTCCATGGAACGCTTCAGCGTTTTACCGGAAGTTTCATTGATCATCGATAGCAATGTTTTGGTATGTTGGCTTAGAATCATATTAGGTGTAAACGTTGGCTAATATAGAAGATGAGTAAACGAATTGCAACGGAAAACAGAACAGTCGATAAAATGGGCTAATGTTAGCACATTTACGACTGTTTGATTTGAATTACTGTAGTTTTGAAAAGAATCTTGTCAGGGAGCGCGGGCCTAGCGATTCTGTATGGAGCACCTTGTGATGGCCTGGAGATTTTGATCTATGACAAAACAGAACATTTCTTATAGAAATTTCTTTACCGCCGTATATACTTCCTCCGCTCCTATTTCCTCCATACACTTAAAATGCCCTTTTGGACATTCTTTCTTGCCAATATGCGTACACGGACGGCAATCAAGATTGTTGTTTTCTATCACGACAGATTCAGTTCCGTAGGGAGTAAAACCAAATTCTTTTACTGTAGAGCCGAAGATCGCTATGATCTTCTTTTGTTTTGCCGCGGCAAGATGCATCAATCCGCTGTCGTTGGTAACGACAACATCACAAAATTCCAGTGCAGCGGAAGATTCAAGCAGGGAAAATTCTCCTGCAAAGTTTGAAACCGATTGTTCGGAAACGCGACGGGCGATCTCATCGCGGACAAACAAGCAGTCTTCTTGTTCACCTTCACCGCCAAACAACAAAATTTTAGCATTGAACTCTTTCGCAATCCTCGCGCCAATCTCCGCAAATTTTTCTTTCTGCCAGCGCTTGGTAAAATGTTTTGAACCGGGACAAATACCGATCACTTTTTCGAATTGATTCAGTTTCAGCTTCCCCATCTTTCCGGAAACCTCAAACAAGGTCGAATCAGGAATGAAGATCTCAAGTCCTCTGTCATCATTCTTTATTCCGTATCTCTCCACTGTTTCGATATACCGTTCTGCAACCGTAAGGTTATCATCATATGCATTTCGCTTAAGATTGACGAGAAGCCATCGCTCAAATTTTCTTTTATCGATCACCACAACATTTTTTGTCTGACAAGCAGCCCGCAGAAGTTTAGTTCGAATACTGTCGTGTATGTCAACGACAAGGTCATATTTTTCCGCCCGAAGTTGAAGTGCCAGCTCCTGCAGCCCTTTGTATCCGGTTGCAATATCATATTCATGAACAATGGAGAGATGATGGTTGTACCGTACCAGTTCCGCGTATTCTTTTCGAACAACAAAATCCACTCTTGCAGTATTACCGACAGATTTTCTCAATATCCGAAGCAATGGTGAAGAAAGAATAATATCGCCAATGGAACTAAGTCGCAATACAAGTGTTTTATTAGGTAATGAAAGTGCCATAAGTCATTTTACTAGTGGAACGAAATTTTTATTATAGATTATTATTACTAGAAGTGGTCTCAAAAACCAAAAAATGTCATTGCGAGGCGTTTTTTGCCGACGCAATCTGTGTGAGGGGTAACATAAAGAACAAACCCACCGCACAGATCGCTTCGTCACCCTTACATTGAATGTGCGGGGGGTTCCTCGCGATGACTCTTAAAAAGTATTTTTGAGATAGCTTCTACAAAAATAGCGTAACATTTCTCCAATTACAAGAAATTGATTTTTGCTCGCGGCAGGACTATATTGAATAAAACAAAGGAAGCTATAATGAACAACGCTAAAACGCTCGGTGAATTAAAGAACAGCGGTTACAAGGTTCTTTCTGTAAAAGATGAGATCAGAGTCAATCTCATAAAAAAACTACGTGCGAAGGAACAGCTCTTTCCGGGCATCGTCGGTTATGAATCGACGGTGATTCCGGCACTGATCAATGCGATATTGGCAAAACACGATATCATTCTTCTCGGACTTCGCGGTCAGGCAAAGACAAGATTGATCCGTCAGATTCCTTCACTGCTGGATGAATACATTCCAACAATTAAAGGAAGCGAGATCAATGACAATCCATTCGCTCCGGTCAGCAAATTCGGTGCAGATCAAATTGCAAAATTTGGAGATGAAACTGAGATCGAATGGATCCATCGTTCACAGCGGTTCAGTGAAAAATTAGCAACACCCGATGTCACCATCGCAGACCTTATCGGCGATATCGATCCGATCAAAGCGGCAACGCAGCGATTACATTATTCACACGAAGGTGCAATCCATTTTGGTTTGATTCCGCGGAGTAATCGGGGAATATTTGCAATCAACGAGCTTCCCGATCTCCAGCCGCGTATTCAGGTCGGCTTGTTCAATATTCTTGAAGAAAAGGATGTGCAGATCCGAGGATTCAACATTCGAATTCCGTTGGATGTGTTTCTTGTTTTTACTGCAAATCCGGAAGATTATACGAATCGCGGCAGTATCATTACTCCGCTGAAAGACAGGATCGATTCTCAGATCCTCACACATTATCCCCGTTCATTAGAAGATGCAATTGAGATCACCGATCAGGAAGCGTGGGTCAAACGTGATGGACTGAAATTGCATATGCCATATTACTTCAAAGAGATTGTTGAAAATATTGCGTTCGAGGCCCGCAAAAGTGAGTTTGTCGATCAGAAATCCGGCGTGAGTGCACGATTGACCATTGCTGCAATGGAAAATCTTGTGAGCAATGCTGAGCGGCGTGCGATTATGCTGAACGAAAAAGATATCGTTCCAAGAATGTGCGATCTTCCCCACGCTTTGCCCGGTGTAACAGGAAAAATTGAATTGGTGTTTGAAGGTGAACAAGAAGGAGCAAATAAAGTTGGTAAAGCTCTCCTTGGGAAGGCAACACGTGAAGTGTTTAAGAAGTATTTTCCGGACCCTTTGCAAAAGATAAAGCGAACTCCGCAGGGACAAGAACCAAAAGATACAAGCGAATATTCAAAGATCGTACAGTGGTTTGAAAATGGAAACTCAATTGAAGTTGCAGATGATATGCCGTTCATTGCATATTACGCCGAACTCAATCGCGTTCCAAATCTTTATGCTGTAACGCAAAAATATTTCAAGTTGGATCCCAACAATCAATTCGATCTCGCCTCGGCTATGGAATTTGTATTGGATGGATTACACCAGAATTCAAAGATCGCAAAGGATGAAGTCGATCATATCACTCATTATAAAGATATGGTCGGGAGTATATTTTCGAATAAAGGAAAGTTCTCTGATTTGGACGACTAACTTTTTAATTGACAATGCACAATTGACAGTTGACAATTCAAAATCTTTTGTAAAAAGAAAGGAGCAAATATAAATGAGTGAAACCAAACAAAATCCTTTAAAAGAAAAATCGTATGCTTTTGCTCTGAAAATAATTCTCATAACAAAACAAATGAATGAGAGCAAAGAATTTGTTCTTGCTAAACAATTGCTCAGAAGCGGCACTTCAATTGGTGCGTTAGTTGAAGAAGCGAATCAAGCAGAAAGCAAAGCGGATTTTATCCATAAGTTGTCAATCGCCAATAAAGAAGCAAATGAAACACATTATTGGTTGCGATTATTGAAGGACACAAACACACTGGATGTTAATCGTGCAGTTGATTTAATTGAGTCCTGTAGAGAACTAGAAAAATTACTTACGGCAATTTTAAAGACATCAAAGAACAACGTAAAGAAGAAATAATTGTCCATTGTCCATTGTTAATTGTTAATTAAAAAATGCGATTACTTTATACAAAGTGGAACGAAAATTCCGCAACTGATGAACAACGGCTTGAACAATTGACAAGGTTGTTCAATTATCTAGTTCTACAATCAAGCGGCAACGTTGAAGAAGCATTGGAATGGCTTCGTCAGCTTGCCAAAGAGTACGGCATTTTTGATGAAGAGATGACGATTGACGATCTTGTTGAGAAGTTGAAAGAAATGGGAATCATTGAAGAGGTCAAGAATAATTTCGAATTGACAACAAAAGGTGTCCAAAAGATCCGCCAGGATGCATTGAAAGAAATATTCTCCTCCCTCAAAAAGAATCCGATGGGAAATCATGAGACACCGAACACCGGGAGCGGCGTAGAACGATTGAGCGAAACCAAAAAATGGAGTTTCGGTGACCGGTCAACAGACATTGATCTTACCTCAACGATGACGAATGCATTGAAACGCGACGGGATTGATGATTTCAATCTGCAGGAAGACGATCTTGAAGTGTATGAGACGGAGAACCTTTCATCCTGCGCAACGGTCCTGATGATCGATATTTCTCACAGTATGATCTTGTACGGCGAAGACCGTATCACTCCTGCCAAACAAGTTGCCCTCGCTCTTGCTGAATTGATCCAGACAAAATTCCCGAAAGATTTTCTTGCGTGCCTTACTTTCGGCGACGAAGCCAGTTTGATCAGTCTTGCCGAGATCCCGTTTTTACAGGTCGGACCATTCCACACAAACACTCGCGCCGGTCTACAAATGGCGCGAAATCTTCTTCGTAAATGCGGTAATGCCAATAAGCAGATCTTTATGATCACCGATGGTAAACCTTCGGCAATGTTCGAAGATTCCGGACGCTTATACAAAAATTCATTTGGACTCGATCCGAAGATCGTCAACAAAACACTGGATGAAGCGGTACAATGCCGCCGTGAGAAGATCACCATCAGCACGTTTATGATCGCACAAGACCCATATCTCATCAACTTCGTAGAAGAATTGACGAAGGCAAACAAAGGGCGCGCGTATTATTCCTCGTTGAACAATCTCGGACAGTTCTTGTTTGTGGATTATATCCGCAATAGGCGCAAAAAATTCTGAATACTCTCTCATACTCCTGCACTTTCGTTGCATATCAAAAGTTTTTTTTGTAGTTTTCTTCTGCGATGATTAAGACTTTTTTATCCTATTTTGTTTTATTTCTTTTTTCCCTTTATACGTTAAGTAGTCCCATCATTTGGGCATCATACTATGCTTATCAGGAGTATATTGCTGCCACATTTTGTGTAAATAAAGAATTACCTCTGTGCAATGGTAAATGTTATATCAACACTATCGTTGAAGAAAAACCTACCCCAACACTTCCGAAGATCGAAGTCCGTACACCGGAATTGATCTCCTTTACGATAGATAAAATCAACTTTCACACAATTGACAATCATATTCTCCTTTTATTTTCTTCCTTTCATCAAGGAGATGTCTCCAAAGGATTTAGTATTGAACTGATCCAACCACCGGAACAAAACTCTCTATCTTAAAATTTCACGCCAAAAAATAATTAAACATCGATTGAATCATTATGTCAATCGATACTCAATTTCTATATTTGAAAAGGAACCACTATGCTTTTATTGAAAAAAGGATTTGCTATACTATTTTTTGCACTAATTGTTTTCTCCGGTTGTAAAAAGGAAGATAACCCAATTGCTCCTGTGACTTCTACTGACCCATTTGCAGGATTAACAAAGATTGCTGAAGGATATGCGGCCGGTGCGGCGGCGAAAGTGCAGCTCTGGTCTAAAACTGCACTCTTTACCGGATACAATAATGTTTTTATTGCAGTCCTCGATTCTGCGAAAGGAACAATCGTCACAGATGCACATATTCATTTGACTCCAATGATGGATATGGGAATGATGAAACATTCCGCACCTTATGAAAACCCAGCCAGCACAATTGCGGTGAACAGCCTCTTCCCGTGCCAAATTGTGTTCATCATGTCATCAATGGGCGGATCGTGGAGTGTCGATGTTGAAGTTCACAATCATTCAACAGATAAAGAAGGGGTCGCTTCTCTTGCCGTAACAGTTGCCGATAAAACTCCTGCTATTTTAAAATCTACTGTCGCAAAAAATGACAGTGCAAAATTATTTGTCAGTTATCTGCGTCCATCTAGCCTTAAAGTCGGCATCAATGATTTTGAAATTGCGATCCATAAAAAAATGGCAATGATGTCGTTTCCATTTGATTCAACCTACACTGTTGTCATCACACCGGAAATGCCTTCCATGGGACATGGCTCTCCAAACAATGTCAATCCTACTCACACTGCAAAGGGACACTACAAGGGGAAAGTTAATTTTACTATGACCGGTGACTGGAGAATTAATCTCGATATTTATAAAAATGGTGCTGTTGTAGATACAAGTTTGTATTTCGACGTTACATTATAAAAGGAATAATACAGCGAGGAAAGGAATTTTGCCTTCCCTCGCTGCTTATTAAAAAACTATGAAATATATCATCATCTGTTTCCTGTTTGAAATCGTTATTGCTCAGCAGCCTGACACGGCAAAAATCTATCCGTTAAACGAGGTAATTGTTATAAGAAATTCTGAACACCGTGATGCAATAATTGATTTTTACATGGCAAATACTTCTGCAACAACAGAAGAAATACTTTCCCGTTCTGAGAGTGTTCAAATGATACGGCGTGGAAATTACGGGCTCGAACCAAGCATTCGCGGCTTGTCCGCCGGACAGATCAGCCTTACCATTGATGGAATGCATATTCACGGTGCGTGTACTGATAAAATGGATCCGATCACGATTTATGTCGAACCGCAAAATCTATACAGTATCGATATTGCAACAGGAACAAACGGTCTCGCATTTGGATCTTCTCTTGGAGGTTCGGTGAATGTTCAACTTGCAGAGCCGGCTTATTCTGTAACAAAAGTCTCTGCCGGTTCCGGATTTCAATCATCGGCTAGATCATACAACGGTAATGTATCGATCAATTCCGGCACTGATCGATTTGCATTGTTGATCAATGGTGTTTATCGAAACAGCAACAATTATACAGCGGGAAATGGTCAAACAATTCCATTTTCCTATTATGAAAAAACAAATATTTCTGCTGCAGGTAAATATCAACTATCGGAAAATGAAGAGATCAAATCTGATCTGCTGTTTGATGATGGTTGGAACATCGGTTATCCTGCATTGACGATGGATGTCGGGTATGCAAAAGCCAGAATATATTCGCTCTCTTACAATTTTATGAACTATGATAATATTCTTTCGCAGCTCGAAGTGAAAGCATATCGTAACGATATTACCCATTTTATGGATGATACACATCGTCCATCAGTTCCAATGCATATGGATATGCCAGGCTGGAGTACGACGTTGGGAAGTTACATCAATGCACAATTAAATTTACTTGAAGACCATTCTACACAAGTCCGTGCGGAGATCTATCAAACAACTGTCCGAGCGGAAATGACGATGTACCCTTCCAACGGTTTACCAATGTTCATGCTGACATTACCGGATGCACGCCGTTTTTCAAGTGCACTCTTTGTCAAAGATGAATGGGATATTTCAGATGATATAAATATTTCTGTTAACGGACGGTTAGAAAACAACAATTCATTAGTAACTTCAGAATTTGGGAGACAACAACTTTCTGTTTTTGGATATACTACAGAAAACGCAAAGAATACATTGTTAAAAAGCGGGGCGATGAATCTAACTAATCGTTTTTCAGAAAATATTAATGCGAGTTATTCTGTTGGGTATGCTGAGCGAATACCGACTATGAATGAATCGTATGGATTCTACCTTTACAATCGTTTTGATGGATTTGACTATGTCGGTAATCCGGAACTCCGGAATGAACAGTCGTTACAATCAGAAATTACAACACACTTTCAAACAGAACACTATCAGATCAAAGTGACGGGATTTCTCAACCATATTAACAATTTCATTATCGGATCAACCGATGGGACATTGAGCGCAATGACGATTGGAGCTCATGGAGTGAAAATATTCACTAACCTTCCTTTTGCAACAATGAGGGGATTGGAGGTTTCATTATTCCTTCATCCTCAGGATAATTTTGATATCATATCAACAGCAAAATATGTTTATGGAATAGATAATAATTCAGAACCATTGCAACTCATTCCTCCATTCAAGATAATCTCATCTGCCCGCTATCGATTTGAGAGTGTGACGATCCAAAGTGAATTGGAATATGCCTCATCACAAAACCGCGTAAGAACATCGGTGGCTGAACAAACTACTGCTCCTTACCTCCTGGCACATTTTCGAACAAGTTATATATTGGTCTTTGATGATCAACAAGTATCATTGAACGGTGGGATAGAAAATCTATTGAATACAAATTATCGCGATCATTTAGATTGGAGTAATATTCCAAGACCGGGAAGAAATATTTATATCGCATTGTCATGCTCAATTCAATAATATTTCATTATTGAATTAAGCATTGATGTGACAATACGAGAGAAATCATACTTGTTTGTCCAGTATCCATCGTTTTATTCATTGCTTTTCCATTCATTCAGTGCTACATTTATTATAATCGTAGCACGGAGATCAAATGAATAAACTCGTCAGATTCGGTATTTCAATGGAGCAAGACCTCCTTGATACTTTCGACCATCTCATATCACACAAAGGATATAGCAACAGATCGGAAGCGATACGCGATATTGTTCGCGAAAAACTTGTCGAGGAGAATACATCATTATCCAATGATCATATCTACGCTGCCCTTGTTTATATTTACGATCACCATAAGCGTAATCTGGAAAAATCTCTCTCATCTCTTCAACACGAATTCTACCAAAATATTATTTCAACAACACATGTTCATGTCGATCATGACAGTTGTCTTGAAGTGATATTGCTTCAGGGCAAAGCGGAGGTTATTAAAACTCTTGCAGAAAAACTATTAAGCTTGAAAGGTGTGCAGCATGGTAAACTGACCATCACAACGCCGGTAAAATCATCACATAAACATATTCACTCTCACTATCATAAGTCATGATCATGAAGATAAATATCAGCAAATGGATTCACCTTCTTTTTGTATTTTCATTCCTTTACAGCCAAGAAGACAAGAAAATAATTCCAATGTCCGAAGTTGTTGTTACAGCTTCCAAACAGATCGAATTCAAAGGAAATGTTACACAAAAAATTGATGTCATCTCCGATAGCACGCTTTCCTCAATTATCTTAACGAATAATAATTTATCGGAAGCTGTCGGTATGCAGCCCGGCAATGCAATTCGTCCTCTTTCGCGTAATGATGCTAATTGGGGAACATACGGAGGTATCGGTCCAAAATATAGTACATATATGCTTCAAGGATTACCAATTGATGCATTTGTCGATCCGATGGCCATTGATATTTCAGCAATTTCTAGGATTGAAGTGCAACGTGGTCCGGCATCGGTATTGTATCCAAATTATCTCTCACAAGATTTCGCAGGAAATCAAAGTCCATTAACAGGGACGGTTAATCTTATTCTCAAAGACAATTTCGATCGACAACAAACAACAGCTTCAACTTCATTTGGTTCTTACAACACGATCAATAATCATTTCTTTCATCAGGATAATTCAAAGAATGTGAATTATTTTGTCGGTGCTACCTATGAGAAATCTGATTACACGGATTACGGCATTACCAATTCTTGGTTGAACATGAAAAAGAATCCTGATTACACAAAGTCAAAACTCTTTGGCGGTGCGTCATTTGCTGTTGATGAAAAACAACGATTCTCATTGTTTATGAACAAAGTATTTCATACCGGAGATGCAGGAAGAGTCTATCGCGGATTTGATAATGATTACACTCTCATTAATGCGGGATATTCACTATCTCTTTCGAATGCCATTTCACTTCAATCTCATTTTGGACTTCGACAATATGATCGGAGTTGGCAGGAAAGCAGTTTTGGCGTTATTGATACTTTGAAATCTAATAACGGTGTTGTTCAAAACATCGTACCCGTGGATGTAAGTGTGAGTTTTAAACATGGTGACAATAACTTTTTTATATTTGGAGCCGATTATCAACATGCCGGATATTCAACTTGGTCTGATCCATTACTCGGATACCAACAATACGGAAACAAATCGAACGGGACACAAGCGGGTATTTATGCGCAGGAAGAATTCAGACTCAGCGATTTAATACTGCGCGGTGGACTGCGATATTCTTATACAGAAAATGCAATCGACCTTATTGACGGTAATGCACCGGGACAACATTCTCAACAGTGGAATTCTTTGCTATGGAGCGCAGGTATTCGGTATCGTCTTGATAACGATATTGCCTTCTATTCTAATGCAGGGAATAGTTTCATAGCTCCCGGACTAAAATCAACCGGTGGAACGATAAAACTATCTGACAAAGGTGTTGCAGGAAAGAATGGACAATTGCCAAATCCGAATCTTAATCCAGAATCAGGATTGGGAGTTGATCTTGGAACAGATGTTAATATTCTTTCATCGTTTTCAGTTGGAGTTCGTGCTTTTTTGATTACGGTGAATGATGCTATTGTTGAAAATGTCGTCAGTGCAAACCCTTCGCAATCGCAATCCATCAACGCCGGTAAATCTCATTCCAATGGATTTGAAGTTGAAGCATCTCAGCAGTTAAGTTCTAACGTCACCTGGTTTGCAAATTATACGTATATGAAAACAACCATTGATAACTCATTGAATGTTGATCAGGACGGGACTGAAATTCCTTTCGCGCCAGCTAATAATGCAAATGTTGGTTTAGATCTTTCATTTGATTTTGGTTTGCAGCTTCATCCGTATGTGAATTATAGTTCTGATTTCTATGACAGCAATTCCAAATCTGGCCGCAAAGCATTCACTCAAGGAGCAATCGTTAATCTTTCTGCAATGCAGACGATAGCACATGGCGAAGGACATGCAACTGTTCTATTCTTACACGTTTCAAATCTTACAGACAATCAATATGAAATGCCGTGGCAGTTCAAGAATACGGGGATTGGTATCACGGGCGGATTGAAAGTGAGATTCTAATCAAGTTAGCCGTTCACATATTATTTTATTCGTTACTCATAGTTTGCTGTTTGTGTTTTGGGTGCAAGAATAAAGAATTGCCGTCGACCAAACAGCAAACGATTTCTGTAACAGACTTTCGTGGTAAGTCGCTTTCCTTTGACAAACCGGTTCAGCGTGTCGTCTGCCTGCTTGAAAGTGCAACATCCGGATTATATATGTTACAGGCAGAACAGACACTTGTTGGTATTTCGACAAACATCTATAGTGCATCGCTGTATCCCTACTATTCTTCGCTCGATGTTAGAATAAGAAATAAAAACCTTCCAACACCTGGTAATTGGGATTTCGTCAATCTGGAAAGTGTGATTGCGTTACAGCCAGATCTTGTTATCCTTTGGTCATCACAGAATGAGGCTATTGATGCACTGGAATCACATCATATTCCTATTTATGCTGTAATGTTGAATAGCGTAGACGATATCTACAAAGAAATAAAGGATTTTGGAATTCTGCTGAACAAACATGAACGGGCAGATAGTCTAATCAAATTCACCAAACTACAGATCGCATCTCTTAAACAATCCAGAGAAAAATCTCAAAGCGTATATTTCATGTGGGCTTCAGGAATGTTTGAAACAGCAGGCCTACCAAGTACGGTGAATAACGTCATTGCCTCTGCGGGGTTCATCAATGTGTGTCAATCAAAACAAGAGCACGTTTCGATCAATGCAGAAACATTGATTCACTGGAATCCGGATATCATCCTGCTCTGGAACACCGAAACCTGCAATCCATCGGATATCATTAAAACTTCATATCTTCGGACATTAAAAGCCGTTCGTTCAAAGAAAGTATTCGAACTTCCAAGCAGTTTTGATTGCGACCTTTGGACATTGAAATATCAATATGCGGTTACATTTCTGTATAATGCGGTTCACAATACTTCTTTCTCTGAAGAGACATTCGTAACGAAACGAGATTCAATGATGACATTCTTATACGGAAAACCAATTTAACATGAATAAGAAAAAGTTATTCATGTTGTCATTGTATCTCCTTCCAATTCCGGTGCTTCTCGGTTCCTTTTTTATTGGGTCTGCGTTTCACATTTCATTGATAGATCTTTGGCAATATTACACTGGATCACCATCCATTCTTTCTGAATCAGCACAAATTGTATTATTTGATATACGCGCTCCAAGAATAATTCTGGTATTCCTTGTCGGTGCCGTTCTCTCAGCATCCGGCGGTGCGATGCAAGCTGTATTTCGAAATCCTCTCGTCGATCCGTTCATTCTCGGTTTATCTTCTGGAGCTGCATTTGGTGCTGCACTCTCGGTTTCATTTCATCTGCTTCCACTCATTCCATCAGCGTTTCTGTTTGGATTTCTTGCTGCAGGAACAAGCTATTTTGCCGCAATGCAGAATAAAGAAGTATCAACTATTTCACTCATATTATCTGGTGTTGTAGTCAACGGAATATTCACGGCTCTCTTAACAATCGTTCAATTCATCAGCGATCCATTCAAGCTCCAAAGTATAATCCATTGGACAATGGGAAACTTTCATACGGCAAGTTGGGAGAAAGTTCAGGTATCACTTCTTCCAATGGTCGTTGGATTAAGTATATTACTTTTGTATCGTTGGAGACTGAATGTTTTAGCGTTGGGAGATGATGAAGCAAAATCAAGCGGCGTTCATGTGCTGCGGGATAAATTGATATTGCTGCTTATCATTTCAATTGCATGCTCCGCAGCAGTTGCTGTTGCCGGTATCATTGGATTTTATGGATTAATCGTTCCACACATTGTGCGAATGATCGTTGGTGTAGATAATAGAAAACTTATTCCACTCTGTATTGCTCTCGGAGGAAGTTTTCTTGTGGTTATTGATGACATATCCAGATCATTGATGTCTTTTGAATTACCGATTGGAATCTTCACGATGATCATTGGCGCACCAGTCTTTTTATTTCTTATGAAAAAGAATCATATCGGATGGGATCATTGATGGATGCATTTACCCTCAATTCTGTGACATACTCATATCCTCGTCTCAGTGTGATCGACAATACTACGATAACCATTGAGCGCGGTAAACTCACGGTTCTTCTCGGACGTAACGGTTCGGGAAAATCCACTCTATTACGTCTGTGCGGAAAACTAATTCCTGATTATAGTGGTTCAATTCACTGTTTAGGGAAAGAACTATCTAATTGGAGTACTAAAGAATTTGCGCGAACAGTAAGTTATCTCGGACAACATCATCGGCCGGTATTTCCATTCTCTGTCGAAGATGTTATCCTAACCGGCAGAGCCGGATACATAGATTTTTTACCATCAAAAAAAGATCACGATGCTGTTGATGAGATCATTCACGAGTTGGATCTAAACTCTTTTAGAAATAGAATCTATTCAGAATTATCCGGCGGAGAACAACAAATGATACTTCTTGCCAGGTCATTGGTGAATAAACCATCCATACTTTTATTGGATGAACCGACCAATCATCTCGATTTCACCAATCAAAACCGGATTCTTACCTTGATAAAGACATTGGTTAAAAAAGGGATCACGGTCATTAGCGCGCTCCACGATCCAAATCTAGCATTTTTGTTCGGCGACGATATTCTTTTTCTATATAATAAGAACGTTCTACGAGATGATGAGAACAAAGCTTGGGATAGTCCATTACTAAAACTAATCATTCCTTCCTTCGATGTTATTTCCGATGGTAATAATTCATTTGTTATTCCTCAAAGAAATTAACAATATTAACTTTGTAAGAATAGCAGTAGTATTGAGTAACCTACTATTATAATTTATTTTTGTCACATTTCCGTAATCTTTGCAACTTTGCTATTGAAATTCATTCCACCTTGTAATACATTAAAGCAGGATTAAGACATATTTGTCTATTTTTAGGAGATGCCTTATGCAACGTCTACAAATTTTTATAGCAGTAACAATAATAATTACCTCCAGTATGGAAGCATTGCCAAAGTTTGCAACACGCCAAGGAGCCAAATGTCAATCGTGCCATATTAACCCTTCCGGCAAAGGAATGCGAAGTACGTTTGGTTCCACATATGGACGTGAAGAACTTCCGATGGCTTCCTATAAAGAAGCGACAGACATTGAAGAATTTTCTCCTGCGCTGAATGATTTTTTTACTGTTGGAATGGATTATCGTACACTCTTTTTTTATCGCGAACAGAGTTCATCCTCCAGTTTCTTCCAAATGCAGGGAGATCTTTATCTTGATCTTCGCTTGAATAAAAAATTCCGGATCTATATTGATAAAGGATTGTACACTGGATTTGAAGTATTCGGGCTTGCAAAAGTTCTTCCGTTGGATGGATATATTAAAATAGGAAATTTTGTTCCATCGTATGGATTGAAAATGGACGATCACACACTATTCACGCGCGGCGGTCAGGAATATTCTACCATTCCTGGTGTCATTCAAGGAATCGGTGCCTCTGCAACCGGATTAAATTATCCAAAGGGTCTTGGTTTTGGACAAGGATTTGAAGATACCGGGCTTGAACTTGGTTTCAATCCAAGTATTTTCACAATCAATATCGGCGTATTCAACGGAAGAAATGGCGGAAGAGGCGGAGCCGTTGACAAACAGACCAAAGCGGTTGTCATAAGAGCTGATGCAAATATTCAAACCGATGTTGTGAACTTGAATATCGGCGGATCGGCATATAATTTACCAACAGAGGGCGGACCAGGAAAAACGCAGATTCTTGGTGCATTCGGTGTCATCTCGTATGACAACAATCTGACATTGCAGGCAGAATACGATATGATCACCACTCATAATAGTTCAGCTATTTTAAATAGACTTGTCACAGGAAACATATTGTATCTGGAAGCGAACTACCTTCTTACAAGTGGTGTCGATCTAAAATTCGGATATGAATTTTATGATCCGAATATTGGTAGAAAAGATGGAAGTGCAACACGCTATACCGTCGGTGCAGAATTATTTCCTTTAACTGGAGTAGAGATCCGTCCGCTCTACCGTATCAATCAGGAAAATCCAACCGACCTGAAAAACAATGAACTGCATGTAATGTTCCATTTCTTTCTATAAGGTGAAAAAATGAATATGAAATTCTTTTTCGTAATAATTTTATCAGTAATGTTTTTTATTGCCGCGTGTGATGATCAGGGTGATCCGATTGCAGCACCTGCCAGCACACCACAACCAACAGACAGCATAAGGTTTGCGACCGATATATCTCCACTTTTAAACAATAAAGGCTGTGTAGGTTGTCACGGTGGTTCCGGAGGTTTGAATGTTCTTCCCTATTCAGCATTACTCTCTGGTGCCAGTAGTAATGGTCCTGTTATAATTGTAGGTGATGGAGAAGGAAGCAAACTAGTGAAAAAATTACGCGGTACGGCAGGATTTGGAAGCAGAATGCCTCAAGGTGGTGCGGCGTTATCCGAATCTGACATCCAAAAATTTGTTAAGTGGATTAATCAAGGTGCACAGAATAATTAAATTGAAAGGATCAGCATTGGCTATGAGATATTTTATTGTTATTTGTTTGTTGTTATCATCGTTCGTTGTTGCTCAGGAAAAGAAAGCAAAAGTCTCATTTAAAAAAGAGATTATGCCGGTACTAATAAAGAAATGTATGGGGTGTCATAATACTGAAGATGAAGGTCCGAGCGGATTGTATTTGGATGATTATAAAGAATTGATGAAGGGAGACAGTAAACATGGTCCGGTCATTAAATCTGGGAATGGGGAGGAAAGTCTTTTTATCCAGAAATTAAAAGGAACGGCGAAGTTTGGTAAACAAATGCCGAGAGGAAAAACTCCGCTGGATGACGAAACAATTGAGATGATCTCTACATGGATCGATCAAGGTGCAAAAAACAATTAATGATAGGAATTTTTTTGATGAAACCCCTACTTTTCTGTGCTGTCATCGAATTCTTGTTCGGATGGACTTTTGCTCAAGATAACGATGCAGTATCATATTCAAAAGACATATATCCTATCGTAAAGTCTAAATGCATAAAATGTCATGAACAAGATGAGGAAAATCCCAACAGTTTTGCAATGGATAATGTTGCACTTATTCGTACCAGCGGTAAAACAAAGAATCTTGTTGTTCCCGGTGATGGTTCAAACAGTTATCTTGTGATAAAGCTGCTTCCGAAACCGCCAAAGGGCGCGCAGATGCCGATCTTTTCCAAAAAGAAATTGAACGAAGAGGAGGTCGATCTTTTCATACGATGGATAGATCAAGGTGCAAAGGATAATTAAATAGACAAATTGTAGTGAAAATAAAAATCCATCTCAGTGCATTCGAGATGGATTCTTTTTTCGGATATTTTTTTTGTTAATATTTATTTAACAATCCCTAACTGCTTATACTTCTCTTGATACTTTTTATAAAGCTCTGTATGCCTACTGCGCAGATCGATCTTCTTTCCTTGAATAAATTCCATTTCAACATTCGACAGTATTTCCAACGGATCGCCATCTGTAATAATCAATGTTGCATCCTTGCCAACATCAAGCGAACCAACCATTGAATCAATGCCAAGTATTGTGGCAGCGTTTATTGTTATTGAACGTAGTGCCTCTTCTTTTGGCAGACCGTACGATGCTGCTGTTGCTGCTTGATACGCAAGATTGCGTTCATTCATCGTCCCTCCGCCTCCGCCTGCAATCGCATATTTTATTCCTGCTTGGTATAATTTAAGCGGAACAGTGAAAGGATTATCGTACTCTTCCCAGCGTCTGTTTGGAAGATCGTGGATCACTTCAACAATAACTGCAATATTATTCGTCTTCAATAATTCTGGTACTTTCCATGCATCGCTGCCGCCGTAGATAACAAGATTCACCTGCTGATCTTTTGCAAACTGGACGGCAGATTGGATCTGTGCAATAGAATTTGCATAAACGAACAGTGCTATTTTCTTTTCAAACAGCGGAGCAAATGCTTCCCATCGCAGATCCGTTTGATGTTTTTCGCTATCAGCTTTTTTTGCTTTCAGATAAGCGCGAGCATCATCGAATGCATTCGTCAATTCTTTTAAGTTGTTGTCTATTGTTTTCTTTTGCTCTTCTTCGGACTGGCGGGAAAATGCGGAACGATTGATGGAAAGGTTCGGCCAATTGATATACAAACCAATCGGAGCCTTCAATGTCATTTCAACATTTGTCCAACCGTCGAGCATCATTGCAGCAGTTTTACCACCAATCAGATTCCCGCCCGGAATCACGTGTGCAATCGTTATTCCATTCGCACGGAGGGTCGGGATCAATTCACTTTCGGGATTCACTGATACATCCGTCCGGACATTTGAATTGATATGGCCTGTTTCAGCAATATCGTTCGTGGCGCGAATGGCTTCGATCTCATTCAATCCCATATTCGATGCCGCATTGATCAATCCGGGATAGATATGTTTTCCCGCAACATTGATCTTTTCCGCACCGACCGGAATTTCAACATTGTTGCCGACCGCAATAATTTTCCCTTTGTCAAACGAGATCATCCCATTCTCAATCACCGAACCGCTTACCGTGTGAATCGTACCGCCAACGAGCACAATTGGCTTATCTTGTTTTTTTGCGGGGACCGGCGTGGAAGCAATTGACAATGAACAATGGACAATGGACAATAGTGCTGCAGAAATAATGATTTTGAGATAATTCATTCTGTCTCCTGACTTCTGTATTCTGATTGGTATTCTCATTCGTTCACCTCTTTTTCCAATTCAGTTATATGTTCTTCTTCATGACACGAGTAGGATGACGATCGCTTCATGATCGGTGAAGTACCGGACCCTTTCTTTTTGGACTTCAATGCTTTCTGAACAAGTTCCGCTTTTTTCTTCTGGATATCCAAACGCATTTCTGCATCCTCGTTCCGATCAAAATATTTTCGACCGTCGATCCATGTCTGTTCACAGATCGTGTACGTGGAGAGCGGATGCCCGTTCCAGATAACAAAATCAGCATCTTTCCCCACTTCAATTGAACCAACACGATTGTCAATCCTCAATTGTTTTGCAGGATTTATTGTCACAAATTTTAGAGCATCAATCTCGCTCACACCGCCGTATTTCACTGCTTTAGCGGCTTCCAGATTCATTCGCCGAGCCATCTCATTGCTGTCGGAATTATATGAAACCAATACACCCGCATCGTGCATCAATTTACCGGCATACGGAATCGCATCGATCACTTCATATTTATACGCCCAC
>CAYHFN010000035.1:23499-34855 GCA_964355925.1 uncultured Chitinophagaceae bacterium | reverse complement strand
TTATTGATTGGTGACGTTGGATTGTCTAATACTTGGTTGAGAAAGATTCCATAAACTTGCGTTATATTATACAGTGTAACGATTTGATTCTAGGGTAATTTTGCGAAAGTGTAGTTAGCCTAAAAAAGGACTCAAATGATCAAGCGATTTCAGTTGTCAGATAATATCCTGGTTCTGTCCGAGTCAGTGGACAGTCCTATTGTGGCGTATATTAATCCGGATGCATCTGAGAAAAATATGTTGATGAATGAATGTCAGATTGACGAACATACATTATCTTCTGCGCTCGATCCGGACGAAATTTCACGTGTTGAATTTGAAAATGAGCGTTTGCTATTGATTTGGAAACGCCCAATGAATTATTCCGGGCAGGAAATATTTTTATTTGATGTTGCATCTGTTGGTCTTTTTTTAACGAAGGAGCGATTGGTGTTTGTGGTAACAGAAGAGATTTCACTTGTCAGCACAACTGCTCGCCATATATCTCGACTTGAATCACCTCAGGATGTTCTGTTGAATTTCATTTATGGTTCGATCCATCACTATCTTGAACACCTTAAAATAATGAAAATGATTTCACGAGACCTTCATTTGAAAATCAATACTTCAATGGAGAATAAACATCTTATTCAAATGTTCAATCTCAGTGAGAGCCTTGTTTATTATGCTAATGCAATTAACAGCAACAATGCGGTTCTTGCAAAACTTCGCATCAATGCAGAGAAAATAAATTTGTCGACCCAAACAGTAGGATTAATCGATGATTTGATAATTGAAAATAATCAATGTTACAAACAAGCCGAAATATATACAACAGTATTTTCTGGTTTGATGGATGCCCGAGGCAATCTTGTTAATAATAATATGAATGTTCTTTTGAAGAATTTAACAATCATCAATGTTATCTTCCTCCCATTGAATTTAATTGCAAGTATCGGTGGTATGTCTGAATTTAGTATGATGACTACTGGTGTGGACTGGCGAATCTCATACACTTTCTTTTTGGTATCGATGATAGTAGTTGGTTGGTTAACTTCATTCTTTCTCAGAAAAATGGACTTCGCAAGTGACGTTTTGGATAAGACTAAACTAAATCAAAAAAAGCGAAAAAAATAGCAAGCTGTTATCTCTGTTTATTTTTATAAAAATGAACAAGAATAGTATTTCAATAATGTATTAATAATTATGTTCAGATTTGCATATCCAGATTATCTCTATTTCTTGATCGCCGTTCCGATTATTTTGGTAATGTACGCCTATGTGCGGATGCAAAGCGGCAAAGCAAAGAAATTATTCTCTTCGTCAGAATTATTTATACGTCTTGCAGAACAACACAGTACACGAAAAGGAGGAGTGAAAGCTTCTCTCTTTATCTTCGCATTTATGATGCTTGTGATCGCCTTGTCAAATCCTCAGATCGGCACAAGAATGGAAGATGTGAAACAAGAAGGTGTCGATCTCTTCATCGCGCTCGATGTCTCTAAATCAATGCTTGCAGAAGATATCAAACCAAATCGTTTGGAAAAGGCAAAATATGAGATTGGAAATTTGATCGAACGATTAGCAGGGGATAAGATTGGTATGATCGTTTTTTCTGGAGAAGCATACACTCAATTCCCATTGACCATAGATTACAGTGCTGCAAATTTATTGTTAGATGTTATTGATGTAGAATCGGTACCAAATCCTGGAACTGCGATCGGTTCCGCAATTGAACAGTCGATGAAGTCCTTTAATTTTGAAGATCCGGCTACAAAAGTGCTGGTGATAATGACCGATGGTGAAAATAATTCCGGCGATGCAATCGAAAAAGCAAAGGAAGCTGTTGAAAAAGGAGTGAGAATCTATACTATCGGTTTGGGTTCTGCAGCCGGTGCACCAATTCCTATTTACAATGCAAATGGCCAACAAAGTGATTTTAAGCGCGATCGATCCGGTAATGTTGTGCTGACAAAGTTAGACGAATCTTCGTTGCAGGAAATTGCATCCATTGGTAAAGGAAAATATTTCCCTGCGACCAATTCCCAAGATGAACTGGATGCAATCTATAAAGAGATCAACGGATTGGAAAAACGCGAATTCGGTGCAAAGCAATTCACTGAATATGATGATAAGTTCCAATATTTCCTTTTTATTGCATTGATTCTGCTGTTTGCTGAAGTGATCTTATCAGACAAAAGAACAGAGTGGCTTGCTCAATACAATCCATTTAGAGGATTACGAAGCTCAGGGGGAATAAAATGATGAGTGTGATCAAATATTCCATATTCCTTTTCTCGATGTTTATTGGCATTTGCCATTGTACAAATGCACAGTCCATTCGTTCATTAGTGAAAAGCGGCAACGAAGCGTTCGAAAAAAAACAATTCTCCGATGCGGAAGCTGAATACAAAAAATCCTTGGAGAAGGATAAAGACTTAATGGAAGGATCGTATAATCTGGGGAATGCCGTTCATAAACAGCAACGGTTTGACGAAGCAGTCCAAAATTATCATCAAGCTTTAGGAAAGACGACGGATAAAAACACACAGTCAAAGCTCTATTATAATATGGGAAATTCGTACCTTGAATCGAAACAATATCAGGAAAGTATTAACTCTTACAAAAGATCATTAAAGTTGAATCCAAATGATGACGATGCAAAGTATAACCTTTCGTATGCAGCGCAAATGATGAAACAGCAGCAACAGCAACAAAAGCAGCAGCAAAAAAAAGATAAGAATAAGAAGCAGGATCAAAAAGACCAACAAAAACAAGATCAGCAGCAGCAACAACAACAACAACAGAAGAAAGACCAGCAGCAGCAACAACAACAGCAAGCTCAGCAAGAAAAAAAGATGTCGAAGCAAGAAGCTCAGCGCATTCTAGAAGCGTTGAAAAATGACGAAAAAAATACACAGAAAAAAGTTCGTAAGAAAGTACCCGTAAGACTTAATGTGGAAAAAGATTGGTAGTATGAAATTGTATTTTTCAAAAATAAAATTTGGATTTGTTCAACTTCTCCTTTGCATTGGTTCGTTCTTTGCATATTCACAGAACATTACATTTAATGCCGGAGTAGACAAGAATCCTGTTGCCGCCGACGAACAATTCACCCTCGAATTTACCATCACGACGAACGGTGCTAGTGCCAGAAGCTTTAAAGCTCCTGAACTTAGTAAATTTCTGACACTTTCCGGACCGAACCAATCGACCAGTATGCAAATTATCAATGGGTCGGTCTCATCGTCACAAACTTTTAGCTATGTTCTTCAAGCTCGAGAGGCGGGAAAATTTCAAATCGGTTCCGCAATGATCGATGTTGGAGGAAGCCAATTCAAATCAAATGTTATTGATATAACGGTAACGAAAGGTTCCGGACAAAATCGCCAACAAGCACAAACGCAGCAGGGAGACGCTGTGGAAATGGGAGACAATATTTTTCTTCGGGCAATTGTTGACCGCTCCCGGGTCTTTCAAGGTGAACAAATTACCGTCATATACAAAATATATACTCGAGCACGTATCGTTAATTATACGATTAACAAACTTCCTACGATGACAGGATTTTGGGGTGAAGAACTTCAATTGCCTCAGCAAGTGAATTTAACAAATGAAGTCGTGAACGGGAAACAATATCAAGTTGGTATTTTAAAGAAAATGGCGTTGTTCCCGACACAAAATGGAACCCTCGATATTAATCCGATGGAGTTGACCTGTCAGGTTCAAGTGCAGTCGAAACGGCGTTCCAATGATATCTTCGATCAGTTCTTTAATGATCCATTATTTGGAGCGCAAACGGCAAATGTTCCATTAAAAAGTTTACCGGTGAAAGTTACCGTCCTTCAACTCCCTCAAAATAATGTTCCGGAATCATTCCAAGGAGCGGTGGGGAAATTTTCTTTGGAAGCATCACTGAATAAACGTCGAGCAAAGACCAATGAACCTATTGCCTTAAAAGCGACGATCAATGGAACCGGAAATGTAAAGATTCTTGAAGCTCCAAAATTAAAATTGCCTGCAGATTTTGAACAGTACGATCCGAAAGTAAAAGAGGATATTACTCGCTCGGGAGAAACGATCACCGGCTCTAAGTCATTTGAGTGGCTCATCGTTCCTCGATATCCAGGAGAGAAAAAGATTCCGGCACTTGAATTCACTTATTTTGATATTGGTCAAAAAAGATATGTAACACTGCGCACCAATGAGTTCAATATTTCAGTTGAAAAAGGAAGTGCCGAAGCGCCGCAGGTTGCCGGTGGATTAACGAGGGAGGATGTGAAATTGTTGAATCAAGATATTCGATTCATTAAAACTGAAATTGGCTCGCTTCGTGAAAAGAACAAAGAGTTGATCCAGCCCGGAACTGCACTATTAATGACAATACTGCCATTCGCAGTATTTATTGGTTTGCTTCTTTTCCGCCAAAAAGCCCTGTCCGAAATGTCAGATGTCGTATCGTTCCGTTCACGAAAAGCATTGAAGGTTGCCGCAAAGAAATTATTAAATGCAAAGCAGTTGTTGAACCAAAATAAACACGAAGCATTTTATGCTGAAGTGTCAACAGCGATGTGGCAGTATGTTTCCGATAAACTTGCTATAGATCGAGCTGAACTTTCGATAGAAAATGTAACACAACAACTGGGGCAGAAAAGAGTATCAGAAGCATTGATACAAAGAATTAAAGAATGTTTAGAGTTGTGTGAATTTGCCCGATTCGCGCCGGGCAGTTCTTCTCAAGAAGAGAAAAATAAGATGTATGAAATGGCAAGCAACATCATCGTTGCGGCAGAAAGAGAGCTGGTTCGATGAAAAAATTATTGTTTGTAATTCTGTGCCTTTGTGTCTCTGCGGTCGTGATCTTCGCACAAACCGAAGAACTCACATCGGTGTTTGAAGAAGCAAACCGTCTGTATCTTGAACAAAAATATGATGCCGCTATTTCCCGATATGAATCGGTGATCAAAAATGGATATGAAAGCGGGGAAGTATATTTTAATCTTGGAAACGCTTATTTCAAGTCCGGAAAATTGCAGAATGCAATTCTGAATTATGAACGCGCAAGGAAAATTATTCCCAACGATGACGATGTGAATTTCAATCTTCAATTGGCAAATATACAGTTGATCGATAAAGTGGAATCAATCCCTGAACTGTTCATCTATCGCTGGTTCGATTCTCTGTTGACTATCTTTTCTTTGGGAAAAATGGTGTGGATGATATATGGATTATTCCTTACAGCGCTTAGTTCGTTTACAGCACTTCTCTTTGCGCGAACATATGAAGGTAAACGATATTCCTTAATGACCGGTATGATCATTTCTTTTTTTCTTATTATTGGTATCGCAAATTTCTTGATTCAATCGTATCGTGAAACAAATTCGGAATTTGCAATTGTCATGACTGATGTCGCAAACATCAAATCTGCGCCGGATAGTAAAGGGAACGATCTGTTTGTCATCCATCGAGGAATAAAAGTACAAGTACTTGATTCGGTGAACAAATGGAATAAGATCCGTCTTGCTGATGGTAAAGTAGGCTGGATTCCGGAGAAAGAAGTGGAGTCTATTTAAGAATCGACAATGACAAAACCCAAATCCATCAAACAAAAAATCTCATTCAAAGCATCATCACATGATGTATACGAAGCATTGATGGATTCAAAAAAACATTCGGAGTTCACCGGAGGTGTTGCGAAGATCAGCCGAAAAGTTGGTGGAAAATTTTTAGTGTATGATGGTTACGCCACCGGAAAGAACCTGGAATTGATACCTGATACAAAAATTGTCCAGTCGTGGAGAGCTTCTGATTGGGACGAAGCTCACGTTTCGCAAGTTGTGTTCGTGATTGAATCTTCAAAGACTGGCTGCACGCTCACATTCACCCACGCAAATGTTCCTGAAGAGCACTTTTCATCCATCAAAAAAGGCTGGATAGATTTTTATTGGATTCCGATGGCAAAAATGTTTAAAACTGTAAAGAAATAACCAAATACCGCTAAAATACCTGCATTAATTCCTCCTTAATTGCAAAAAAATCTGCAACTAAAGTCATTTTATCTTCGTAAAGTTTAGAACCTGTTTTGTGTAAATTGGAGATAAAACTATGCGAAATAAAAAATCAAGTTCCATTGCTTTGTTCATCATTGGCGCAGCCCAATTTTTCTTCCTTGGCGCTATTCAACCGTCCGAGAATAATTCTAATCCTCCCTTTCAAGAAAATTCTACAAAAAAATATTTTATTACTCTTAAAGATTTTACTCAAGAAGAAGTAAAAGGTGTAGGCTTTTCGCTTGATAAAGAGACAACCGTTCACATCAATGCGGTTGGTGGCGGAAGCAAGAGTTTTTGGGGTGAAGATCGAGTTCAAAAACATTCCTCTAACGATATGTACGCATATGGTTGGATTATTAATGCCGATACGAGAGAATTAGTATGGGAAATGACGATGAACAATACATCTGGCAAAGAAGAAATCCGAACTTGTGAGAATGACGTAACGTTGAAACAAGGATCGTACGAAGTGTACTATTCGGCGTATGGTTATGCAAAAAGTTCAGGTTTGAGTTTCTATTCGAACAATATTGATCGACGTTCGCAGAATAGAGATTCAGGAAATAGATTCGTTGAAAAGTTCTTTGGACTGTTTGATGATGATTATAAAGATATGTATGAATCCTTCATGGTCAAAGCAAAAGATACTTGGAGCATATATCTTTCCGTTCCCAACAATGAGACGGGATCAGTGCAGATATTCAACGCACCTAAAAAGAAATTGAATATCATCTATGCCGGAACTGGGATGGGTGATGGTACTTATGTAAGAAAAGTTATTACCGTTAACAATGATGTTACTATAGGAGTCTATGCATTGGGTGAGGGCCGTGGAAATGATGAGGTATTTGATTATGGTTGGATCGTCAACACCAAAACACGGGAACGCGTGTGGGAGATGAAACAGACTAATACCGACCATGCTGGTGGTGCTTCGAAGAATATTGTTTTTAACGGCGATGTTCGTTTATCCAAAGGAATTTATGAACTGAATTTTGTCACTGATGACTCGCATTCCCGCGACGATTGGAATTCCGCCCCACCGTACGATCCATTTAATTATGGAATAACACTTATTGCAAAGAACGAAAAAGAAAAATCGGCGATTACCGTATCCGATGTGAATAACGAAAAGAAGAACATCATCGTACAGTTAGTGAAAGCGCGCGACAGTGATTTTTTACAGGCAGGTTTTTCACTTAAAGAAGAATCACAGCTTCATGTGTATGCGTTGGGTGAAGCCAGTAATGATATGCGTATAAAAGTGTTCGGACAATCGGTCTATGAAAATGAAAAAGATAATTTAGCAGATTATGGCTGGATTATTAATGCAAAAACACGTGAACGAGTATGGCAAATGAAATTACAGAATACCGTACATGCCGGTGGTGCGAAGAAAAACAGACTTGCTGATGAGTTTATTACTCTTCCGGCAGGAAATTATATTGTGTTTTATCAGACTGATGATTCCCATGCGTTTAACGATTGGAACGATGATAAACCATTTAATGCAGAATTGTACGGAATTACGGTGATGGGAGCAGAAGAGAATTTCTCTTCCAAAAATGTGACGAAGTTTGAAGAGGCTCAAGATGAAAATGTGATCGTGCAAATGATCAAGATTAGAGACGATAAACACGTCCGGCAAAAATTTATACTTGCTAAAGCAATGAAAGTTCGGATCTATGCAATTGGTGAAGGTGTAGGCAATGACATGGCCGATTATGCGTGGATTGAAAATGCGAAAAATGGTGAAGTGGTATGGGAAATGACATATCGGACAACGACGTATGCCGGTGGAGCAAAAAAGAATCGTAAGTATGACAAATCGATTTTTTTAGAAAAAGGGGAGTATGAAGTTCATTATCAAACGGATGATTCTCACGCGTTCAATGATTGGAATGATGATCCACCGGAAGACAGAACACATTGGGGGGTAACAATATATAAAGAGCAATAATTTTTTTATTAGCTTCACTCAAAGACTCGGCAAAAAATTGTCGAGTCTTTTTTTTTCACATTTTACCTGCTTCCATCAGAAATTAAATTAGTCTCCGTGGCGTTTGAGCGAACATAACAATTCCTTTCTTTTATATTAACCCCATTTTATTTATCTTTATTAAATTGTTATTCAGTAGAACGCAATCATTTGAAAGTAAATTTTAAGATAACTTTATTTACTCAATTATTAACTGACAATTTATTATGAATACTTCACTAGACCAACTTTGTATCAATACGATCCGCACACTTGCCATTGATGGAGTGCAAAAAGCAAAATCAGGACATCCTGGAATGCCAATGGGTGCGGCACCAACGGCATACGTTCTCTGGACTAAATTTTTAAAACATAATCCGCATAATCCAAAATGGGCTAACAGAGACAGATTTGTTCTGTCGGGTGGTCATGGTTCAATGCTATTATATTCGTTGCTGCATCTTACTGGTTATGATCTGCCTGTTGAAGAACTTCAAAAATTTCGCCAACTCGGAAGTAAAACACCAGGACACCCGGAGTTTGGGCATACCGCAGGTGTGGAAACAACAACCGGACCGTTAGGACAAGGATTTGCAAATGGCGTAGGAATGGCGATTGCACAAAAATATCTTGCTGCTACATTCAATAAACCAAATTTTCCAATTGTTGATTATTGGATCTATGCAATGTGCGGCGACGGGGATCTTATGGAAGGTGTTGCTTCCGAAGCGGCCTCTCTGGCAGGGCATTTGAAATTAGGAAATATGATATATCTGTATGATGACAATAATATCAGTATTGACGGCTCTACAGGATTATCATTTACAGAAGATGTCGGCGCGCGATTTGAAGCGTATGGATGGCATGTGCAAACCGTCCATGACGGAAATAATCTCGAAAAAATTGAGACCGCAATCCGCCATGCGCAGCAGGTGATTGATAAACCATCGTTGATCAAAGTAAAAACACATATTGGCTACGGAAGTCCAAATAAGCAAGATTCGCACGAAGCTCACGGATCACCGTTGGGCGATGATGAAATAAAATTAACCAAGAAAAATTATGGATGGGATGAAAACAAAACATTTTATATCCCTGATGAATCGTTGAAACATTTCCGTACCGCAATAGATATTGGAAAAAATAAAGAAAATGATTGGGAACTATTGTTCGATGGATACAAAAAATCATATCCGGAATTAGCAGTAATGTTTGAGAATGTAATTCATGGAAATTATGGCGAAGAATGGAAAAAAGCTCTTCCTATCTTTACAAACGAGAATGGAAATCTTGCTACACGGGAAGCTTCCGGTAAAGTGCTTACTGCGATTGCGCCTCATCTACCAACGTTAATCGGTGGTTCCGCGGATCTTACACCTTCGAACAATACATTTGTCAAAGGAATGGAAAATTTTAATTCAAATAATTATGGTGGGAAATATATTCGATATGGTGTTCGGGAACATGCAATGGGTTCATTGATGAACGGAATTGCACTGACCAATGGAATGATTCCGTACGGCGGAACATTTTTGATCTTTTCCGAATATATGCGCCCACCAATTAGACTGGCTGCGTTAATGGGAATCCGTCCAATTTATGTGTTCACACACGACAGCATAGGTCTTGGTGAAGATGGACCGACACATCAACCGGTAGAACAATTTGCATCTCTACGTGCAATTCCAAACATAACACTCATTCGTCCGGCAGATGCAAATGAAACTGCTCAGGCATGGAAAATTGCCATTGAACAAAAATCCGGTCCTGTTGCACTTGCATTGACAAGACAAAAACTTCCTTTCATTGATAGAACAAAATATGCAGCGGCTGATCTAACAGCTAACGGTGCATACGTACTTACCGAGAACTCGTCAGCACCTGAAATTATTCTTATTGGAACAGGTTCGGAACTGCAATATGCGCTTGGTGCGTATGAACAATTGGTAAAAGATGGAATTCACGCACGACTTGTAAGCATGCCTTCGTGGGAATTGTTTGAACGCCAAACAAAAGAATATCGAGAGTCAGTATTTCCATCTTCCGTAAAAAAACGTTTGGCTGTTGAAGCCGGTGTAGAGTTGGGCTGGCACAAATACGCAGGTGAAACGGTGACGATCAATTCATTCGGACAATCGGCCCCATATGAAGCGCTCTATAAACATTTCGGATTTACGACAGAAAATGTTCTTGCCAGAGCAAAAGCGATATTAGGAAAAGTATCGTGAATATTTCGTTTGATGTTACCGGAATATTTATTTCAGCATTTATTTGTTTCTCTCTTGCTTCTTTATGGTTCTCTTCCGCATTATTTGGCAAACTATGGTTAAAACAATTAGAAAAAAATGGTCTCATAGCACATGAATTGAACGAGATAAAAACATTTGTTTATGTTTTTGTTTTCATGATTATTTTTGCATCAGTTGTCAATGTCGTTATCGATGGTTTCAAAGTGACAGGAATGAAAGAGGGGATTGAAGTAGCTATAGTTATTTGGCTCATTATTACATTTGCCCATGCTGCCATTCATTTTGCATTTGAACGAAGAACAATCGTTCTCTTTGGAATTTATTCAAGCTATTATCTCGCTGCATCTGTAATAATTTCTACTCTTCTTTCAATGCGACGATGATTTTCCATTTAATATCCCAAAGAAAACTAATGAAAAAAATATTATTTATCCTGCTGATCGTTTCGCTGCATGTTTTCGGAAATTCCCCGGCACCAAAACTTATTGTTTTTATTTCGATCGATCAAATGCGGGCAGATTATTTTGAGCGATACAATCAATATTTTACCGGGGGCTTTCATCGATTGTATTCCAAAGGCATTATGTTCTCCAATGCAGACCTTAATTATGCAGCAAGTGAAACAGGACCGGGACATGCTACTCTCGGCACAGGATGTTATCCTTGGAAAAGCGGCATTTTAAGTAATGAATGGCTTGAAGAGCAAACATTAAATGATATGTACTGTGTAAGCGATTCAACAGCAAATCCGGTGGATAGTGTTGGGGGTGGGTTTTCATCTCGCAACCTTGTTGTTCCTGCTATTGGAGATTGGTTAAAACAACAATCGTTAAGTTCAAAAGTGATCACCGCTTCTTTCAAAGATAGAGCTGCAATTTTGATGGGAGGTAAACATCCTGATTATGCATTTTGGTATAACAAAACCGCTGGAGGATTAGTAACATCGGACTATTATACCAAAACCTTGCCGCAATGGGTGAAAACATTCAATGCTTCGCAATGGTCCGAAAAAAATGTTCCTGCACAATGGTTAAAGACTTTACCAGATAGTGCATATTCCAAAATTGGTCCGGATGAATTTGCCGCAGAAGCAAAAT